>DATKOR010000097.1:0-57614 GCA_035524495.1 Steroidobacteraceae bacterium | reverse complement strand
TGGTCGACGAGAAGCAGTTCGCCGAGATGATGGGCTCGCGCGAGCCCGCCGCCCCGCCGGCCCCGGCCACCTCGGCAGCGCCCCACTAATTAAAAAAAAGAAGCCGGGCCGGTCAGGCCCGGCCCGGCCCGCCGCGCAGGCGGGGGTAGCGCCGGGCGCGGGCGTCGAGTGGACGGTCGCGGATCGGATACGCGGCCACCCGGGCCCACTGTGCCCGCGCCGTGTGACGGGTCTTTGACGGTCCTACCAGAAGGCCTCGCCCTGCTTCGGGCTCGAGGCGACGGCGACGATGCCGCTCGCGACCGCGCAGAGCTTGCCCTCGGCATAGAGCTCCGCCTCGGTGAAGGCGAGGTGCGGGGAGTGCTTGAGCGTGATCGCGAGCACCTCGAGCGGCGCCTCGAAGGCCGGGCGCATCAGCTTGATCGAGAGCTCGACGGTCCCGGCGCGCTGCGGCAGGAACTGCGCCGTCCCGGCGACGCCCAAGGCGGCATCGAAGAGCCCCGCGATCACCGCACCGTTGACCGCGCGCGTGCCGAGGCCGCCGAGGTGGTGCTCGGCGACCTCCTCGAGCCGGAGCCTGAGCACGTGGGTGTCGTCGAGGTCGAATCGGGCGCCCGCCATGCGCATCGAGGCGAGCCCGTTCATCCGATCGGCGAACGCGCGCCGCGCGGCGAGGTCGAGGGGAAAGGGCTGCGCGCGCACGCGCAGCGCGTCGATCGGCGGGACATCGGGCATGGCGGCTCCTGCGGGCCGCCCGATGATACGGCCAAAGCGTGCTCGCGCCCGTGCGCGGGTGTCATACGCCCGTCACGGACGGCCGCTAGCGTGCGCCGCGGCAATCTACGCGTCACGGGGCCTTCATGCGCATCCTGATGGTGTCCGACGTGAGCTTTCCGCGGGTCAACGGCGTCTCGACGTCGATCGCGACCTTCCGCCGCAGCCTCGATGAGCTCGGCCACGAGTCGACGCTGATCGCCCCGGCCTACCCGGGCGCGCCCGCCGGGGAGTCCGGCGTCATCCGGATTCCCTCGCGAGCCGTGCCGCGCGACCCCGAGGACCGGATGATGGGCCGCGGGCGCGTTGTGGCGCTCGCGGACGCGCTCGCGGGCCAGGCCTTCGACATCGTCCACGTGCACACGCCGTTCGTCGCGCACTACGCCGGCATCGCGCTCGCGCGCCGGCTGCAGCTCCCGGTGGTCGAGACCTACCACACCTTCTTCGAGGAATACCTGCACCACTACGTGCCGTTCGTGCCGCGCGCGGCCACGCGCTTCCTCGCGCGGCGCTTCAGCGTCTCGCAGTGCCGCGAGGTCGATGCGCTGATCGTGCCGACCTCGCAGATGCTGTCGCTGCTGCGGGACTACGGCGTCGATGCGCGCGCCGAGGTGCTGCCGACCGGCATCGACCTCGAGCGGTTTCGCGGCGGCGACGGTGCGGCGTTCCGGCGCCGGCACGGGATCCCCGCCGAGCGGCCGGTGCTGCTGCACATCTCGCGCGTCGCCCACGAGAAGAACATCGACTTTGTCCTCGAGGCGCTCGTGCGGGTGCGCGCGGCGGTGCCGGAGGTGCTGCTCGTCATCGCGGGCGAGGGTCCGGCGCTTGCGCACCTGAAGCGCCTCGCGAGCCGGCTCGACCTCGACCGGCACGTGCTCTTCGTCGGTTATCTCGACCGCGACGGGGCGCTGCTCGACTGCTACCGCGCGGGCGATGCGTTCGTGTTCGCCTCGCGCACCGAGACCCAGGGTCTCGTGCTCCTCGAGGCGCTCGCGCTCGGCGTGCCGGTGGTTTCGACCGCGGTCATGGGCACGGCCGAGGTGCTCGACGGCGTCAAGGGCGCGATCGTCGCGCCCGACGAGGTCGACGGCTTCGCGGCGTCGGTCGTCTCCGTGCTGACGGACGCCGCACTTCGCCGGCGGCTCGCCGCGGCGGCGCCCGCCGATGCCCACGCGTGGTCGGCTCCGGTGATGGCCGACAGGCTCGTCGCGCTCTACCGCGAGGTGATCGCGGCGCGGGCGCCGCGCTATAGTCCCGCCCAGGTCCTGCTGGAGGCGAGCCCGACGTGCCCACCGAGTGGCTGCGAGTGATGCTGGAGGAGGTGGCGCGCAAGCGCCGCGAGGACGAGGAAGCCCGCGCCGCCGCGCGCGCGGCGCCAAAGCCCGCGCCGCCGCCGCCGCGACCGCCGCCGCGCTGACCAGGCCGGGTTCCCGGGCCGCCTGTGCTACTCTGGCCGGCACAGGGGCAGGGGAATACCGGGTTGCGAGAACGACACCTACCCGGCTTTCAAGTTGCTGTTGAGGTCGGCGCCGGGCAGGCGATTGCACGCGTCGACACGGCCATCGTCGCCTTCGTCGGCCGCGCGCTCCGCGGCCCCGTCAACCGCCCGGTCGCGATCGCGAGCTTCGCCGAGTTCCAGGCGGTGTTCGGCGGCCTGTGGCAGCCGAGCACGCTGTCCTACGCCGTCGAGCAGTTCTTCGAGAACGGCGGACGCCAGGCACGCGTCGTGCGGGTCGTCAACGGCGGGCGGCCCGCGACCGTCACGCTGCCGGCCGGCGGCTCGGCGCTGACCCTCGAGGCGCTCTGCCCGGGCACGCGCGAGTTCCTGAGGGCCGCGGTCGACTACGACAACATCCCCGCCGGGGACGTCGACAAGTTCAACCTCGTCGTGCAGCGCGTGCGCGCACCGGGCTCCGAGCACGTCGAGGACCAGGAAATCTACCCGCGGCTGTCGATCGACCCGAACTCGCCGCGCCACGTTGCGGTCCAGCTCGCCGATTCCGGCCTCGTGCGGCTGCGCGGGGCGGTGCCCCTCGAGCGGCCTTCGCCGACCCACAGGGGCGACGGGCGCACCTTCGCCGCGTACGCGAGCTCGAACCCGGACGGCGACGACGGCGGGCCGCTGACCGACTACGACGTGATCGGCTCGGCGACCGAGCGCACCGGCGTGTTCGCGTTCCGCGACGGCGAGCCGTTCAACTTCCTGTGCATCCCGCCGCTCGCCCGCGAGCACCCGCTCGGGCCGAGCGCGCTGCTCGTCGCGGCGCGGCTGTGCCGCGAGCGGCGCGCGCTCCTGATCGTCGACCCGCCGCCCGACTGGGCGACGCCGGCGGATGCGATCGACGGCATGCGCCGCTTCGAGTTCGCGAGCGAGAACGCGGTGATGTACTTCCCGTGGCTGCAGGCCTACGACCGCCTGCGAGGGCGGTTCGAGAACTTCGCGCCGGGCGCGGCCGCGGCCGGCATGCTCGCGCGGCTCGAGACCGGCCGGCCGTTCTGGGCCCTCGGCGACGGCGGCGACGGGCCGCTGAGGCCCGGGCTGCGGCCGGCGTGCACGGTCGCGGACCTGTGGCGCGACCGGCTGGCGAAAGCCGGCATCAACACGCTGCAGGCGGTGCGCGCGCGCCGTCCGGTCGCGGCGCGCACGCTCGCGGGACCGCGCGCCAGCACGCCGGACTGGCGGTTCCTCGGGCTGCGGCGCCTCGCGCTGATGGTTGCCGAGAGCGTCGAGCGCGGCACGCGCTGGGTGCTCTTCGAGCAGCCGGGACCGGTGCTCTGGTGGCGCGTCGAGCGCCAGGTCGGCGAGTTCCTGAGCGAGCTCGAGGAGGACGGCGCGTTCCCGGTCCGCCCGGTCGGTCAGGCGTGGTTCTCGATCTGCGACCAGCGCGTGAACGCGCCGCGGCAGCAGAGCGAGGTGAACCTGCTGTTCGGCTTCGCGGCGCTGCGCGAGGGCGAGTGGCACTGCTGGCTGATCACCCACGGCGCGCACGGCAGCCGCGTGCAGTCGGTGACGCTGAACCGCCTGCAGTCGGCGGGCGGGCGGCCGCCGATGGATCCGGAGTTCGACGTCGCGACGGTGCTGCAGGAGCACTTCGCGCGCTAGCCGCCGCTCAGGGTGCGCCGTAGCCGCCGCCGCCCGGCGTCTCGATCAGCATCTGGTCCCCGGCCGCGACCTCGACCGCGGCGGTCGCCCCGAGCGCCTCCTCGCGTCCGTCGCGACGCACGAGCGTCGTGCGCCCGCAGGCCCCGTCGGCGCCGCCCGCGAGGCCGCGCGGCGCAAGGCGCCGGTGGTTGGAGAGGATCGCCGCGGCGAGCGGCCGGCGAAACTCGACGCGCCGCACGAGCCCGTCGCCGCCGCGGTGGCGCCCGGCGCCGCCCGAGCCGCGCCGGTAGCGAAACTCGCGCAACAGCACCGGCAGCCGACCCTCGAGCACCTCGGGATCCGTCAGGCGCGAGTTCGTCATGTGGGTCTGCACGCCGCTCGCGCCGTCGAAGTCCGGGCCCGCGCCCGAGCCGCCGGCGATCGTCTCGTAGTACTGGCAGTCGGCGTCGCCGAAGGTGAAGTTGTTCATCGTGCCCTGCGAGTCCGCGAGCACTCCGAGCGCGCCGTAGAGCAGATCGACGATGCACTGCGAGGTCTCGACGTTGCCGGCGACGACCGCGGCCGGCGGCCCCGGGTCGAGCATGGAGCCCGGCGGGATCACGAGCTCGAGCGGCGCGAGGCAGCCCTCGTTGAGCGGGATGTCGCTGTCGACGAGCGTGCGCAGCACGTACAGCACGGCCGCCGTGCACACCGCGCGCGGCGCGTTGAAGTTGCCGGGCGACTGCGGCGAGGTGCCGGTGAAGTCGACGCGCGCCCCGCCCGTCCGCGCATCGACCTCGAGCGTGACGACGAGGCGCTCGCCGCTGTCGAGCTCGCGCACCTGGTGCACGGGGCCGCGGCCGGCGATGGCGAGCGCGCGCAGTGCGCCGCGCACCCGCTGCTCGGCGTTCGCCTGCACGTGGCGCATGTAGGCGGCGGCGACGGCAGCGCCGTGGACGGCGTTCAGGCGGTCGAGCTCGGCGGCGCCGCGCGCGTTGGCCGCGAGCTGCGCCGCGAGGTCGGCGAGGTTGCGGGCGACGTTGCGCGCCGGGTACGGCCCGCGCGCGAGCAGCGCGCGCACCTGCGCCTCGTCGAAGTGGCCGGCGGTCACGATCCGCTCGCCGGTGAACAGCGCGCCCTCCTCGTCGATCGTGTGGCTGAAGGGCGGCATCGACCCCGGCGTGATGCCGCCGATGTCGGCATGGTGGGCGCGCGAAGCGACCCAGTAGGCGGGCTGCGCCGCGCCGACGCGGTGCACCGGGCTCACGACCGTCAGATCAGGCAGGTGCGTGCCGCCCGCGTACGGGGAGTTGACGAGGAACGCATCGCCCGGACGGATCGTGCCTTCGTGGCGCGCCATCACCGCGCGCACGCTCGCGCCCATCGAGCCGAGGTGCACCGGCATGTGCGGCGCGTTCGCGACCAGGCGCCCGTCAGCGTCGAACAGCGCGCAGGAGTAGTCGAGCCGCTCGCGGATGTTGACCGAGCTCGCGGTCTGGCGGAGCACCGCGCCCATCTGCTCGGCGACGTGCATGAAGAGGCCCGCGAACACCTCGAGCAGCACCGGATCGGCGCGCGTCGGATCGACGCTGAGCCGTGCGCGGCGCGCGGCGCGCCTGAGCACGAGCTCCCCGCCCGCGCGGTGCTCGGCGACCCAGCCGGGCTCGACGACCGTCGTCGACGTCGACTCGACGATCAGCGCCGGGCCCGGCACCCTGGCGTCGGGCGCGAGCGCGGCGCGCTCGATCAGCGGCACCTCGCGCCACGCGCCGTCGAACCACGCCCTGGTGCTCGTCGCCGGGCGCGGTGCCGCCGCCTGCGGCGCCGCGAGGCGCGCGTCGGTGCCGCGGCCAACGAGCTCGAGGCTGACGGCGGCGATGACCAGGGCCGCGGTCGCCGCCGGCCGGTAGCCGAAGCGCCGTGCATGCTCCTCGGCGAACGCCGCCGCCATCGCGCCCGGCGCGCCGAGCGGCACGGGGAGCGCCACCTCGGAGTCCGCGACGCGGATCTCGGCGAGCGTGCGGCGCGAGGACTCGACGGCGCCGCCGAGCGCGGCGCGGGCGGCGCTCGCGAGCTCCGCGGCGAGCGCGCGCGCGGCCGCTGCGCCGGCCTCATCGAGCGCGCAGCCGAGCGTGCCGCGGCGCACGCTCCTCGGTTCGGCGAGCCCGATCCCGACCGCCGAGAGCACGCCCGCGAGCGGGTGGATCACGACCGTCCCGATGTCGAGCGCCTCGGCGACCCGGCACGCGCACTGCGGCCCGGCGCCGCCGAAGCAGGCGAGGGCGAAGTGCGCCGGGTCCTGGCCGTTCTGCAGGCTCACGTGCTTGATCGCGTTCGCCATCGTATCGATCGCGACCGTCAGGAAACCCTCGGCGAGCCGCTCGGGCCCGATCGCCTCGCCGGTCGCGGCCGCGACCTCGCGCGCCAGCGCCTCGAAGCGCCCGGCCGCGAGATCGGGGTCGAGCGGCCCGTCGCCGGACGGGCCGAAGGCGAGCGGCAGCCGGTCGGGCACGAGGCGTCCGAGCAGCACGTGGCAATCGGTCAGCGACAGCGGGCCGCCGCGCGCGTAGCTCGCGGGCCCGGGGACCGCGCCCGAGGAATCGGGTCCGACGACAAGGCGGCCGTCTGTGAACCTGAGCACCGAGCCGCCGCCGGCCGCGACCGTGTGCACGTCGAGCGCGGGCACGGCGAGGCGCACGCCGCCGACGTTGAGCTCGGTGCGGCGCGGGTAGGCGCCGTCGTAGAGCGACACGTCGGTCGAGGTCCCGCCCATGTCGAAGCCGATCAGGCGCTCGAAGCCCGCCGCGCGCCCGGTCGCGACCATCCCGACGAGGCCGCCGGCCGGCCCCGAGAGCACGCCGTTCGTGCCTCTGAAGGTCGCGGCCGGCGCGAGGCCGCCGTGGCTCTGCATGAGCTCGACGCGGATCCCGGGCGCAAGCGCCGCGAGCTCCGCGACGAGCGTCGCGACGTAGCGGCCGATCAGCACCGCGAGATACGCCTCGGCGACCGTCGTCTGGCCGCGCGGCACGAGGCCCTCGATCGGCACGACCTCGTGCGACACCGCGACCGCGGCGAAGCCCGCGGCCCGCGCGAGCCGCGCCGCGGCCTGCTCGTGGGCCGGGTGGCGCCAGCCGTGCAACAGCACGATCGCGACGCTGTCGCAGCCCTCGGCACGGGCGCCTGCGAGCGCGGTCGCGAGCGCGGCCTCGTCGAGCGGCTCGAGGACGGCGCCCGTGGGGTCGAGTCGCTCGCGCGCCTCGATGACGGTCGCGTACAGGGGCGCCGGCAGCTCGATGTGCCGCCGGAAGAGATGCGGCCGCTCCTGGGTGCCGATCGCGAGCGCATCCCCGAGGCCCGCGGTCGTCACGAGCGCGGTGCGCGCGCCGCGCCGCTCGAGGAGCGCGTTGGTCGCAACCGTCGTCCCGACGCGCACGCAGTCGATCGTCGCGCCCGCGGGCGCGTGGCGCGCGAGCAGCGCGCGGATCCCGGGCACGGTCGCGTCGCCGTAGCGCCCGGGTGCCGTCGACAGGAGCTTCAGCGCCACGATGCCGCCGTCGGGGCGGCGGCCGACCACGTCGGTGAAGGTCCCGCCGCGGTCGACCCAGAACTGCCAGCCGTCACTCATCAGTGCGCGGCGAGCCCGAGGTGCGCGCGGGCGGCGGCGTCGAGCGCCGCGAGCCGCTCGCGCGCGTGGCGGTAGCCTGCCTCGACTGCGCGATCGAAGGCCCGCCAGTTCAGCAGGTCCACGTCGGCGAGCGGCGGCTGCAGCAGCAGGTCCGTCAGGCGCCGCCCGGCGGCGCGCGCCGCCTCGGAATTGACCATGCCGGCGCGCAGCAGGATCTGCAGGATCGTCGGCCGCTCCTTGTGGCGCCGGAACCAGCCGAGCAGCTTCCACAAGGGCGGCAGGTCGACGTCCTGGATGTCCGAGGAGAACGTCGAGTCGCTGCCGACGTCGACGCCGATGACGATGCCCGGGTGCAGGGCGCGCATCACGTCGACCGGCATGTTGTTGATCGCGCCGCCGTCGACGTGCACCTCGCCGCGGTGGAACACCGGCGGCAGCACCCCCGGGATCGCGACCGAGGCGCGCAGCCAGCGCCACAGCTCGCCGTGGCGGTGCACGCTGCCCGCGCCGGTCGTCAGGTTCGCCGACACCGCATAGAAGGGCAGCGGCAGGTCCTCGATCATGATGTCGCCGAACTCCTGGCGCAGCAGCCGGCTGACCTTGCGGCCGGCGACCAGCGAGACGATCGGCAGCGTGTAGTCGCTGAGCGGGTTCGTGGCGACGAAGGTGCGGTGGAAGCGCTCGACCATCTCGTCGATCGTCCAGCCGGCGGCGACGCCCGCGCCCATGATCGCGCCCATGCTGGTCCCGCCGACGAGGTCGATCGTGACCCCGGCCTCGCGGAGCGCCCGCACGACCCCGATGTGGGCGAAGCCGCGCGCGCCGCCGCCCGAGAGCACGAGGCCGACGGCCTTGCCGGTCAAGAGCCGCGCCAGGCGCTCGACGTCCGCGCCGCCGCGCACGTGATGGTGCGCGGCGCCAGGGTACTGCGCGCACCAGCGCGCCGCGGCGCCGGCGACGATCGACTGCTCGTGCAGCAGCACGAGCTCGGCGCGCGCGGTGATCGTGCCCTTGCCGGCGTCGCCGGGCGCGACCGGCCAGGGCGCCGCCGCGGCGTCGGCGCGCGCCACGAGCAGCAGCGCATCGGCCTGGCGCACGCACAGCTTGCTCCAGCTCGAGGGCGAGGGATCGGCGACGTAGACGACGTAGTCGTTCGAGCTCTCGATGTGGTGGAACCACGCGCTCGTGTGGTCGGCGCCGCGCACGCTCCAGACGAGCTCGGCGCGGCCGTGGCGGCCGAGTGCGGCGACGAGCTCGCTGGCGAAGCTGCCGACGTCGACCTCGATGCTCTGCGGCAGCACGGTGTAGGTGCGCGCCGCGGGACCCGGCGCGCGCCGCTCGTTCGACTCGAGGCGCCCGACCAGCAGCTGCGCGACGCGCAGCATCGCCGCCGGGTGCATCAGGATCACGCGGTCGAAGGACTCGCGCGGCAGCCGCACGAGATCGGTGTCCCTGAGCGCGCGCACCGTGGCGCTGCGGTTGTGTCCCGAGACGAGGCCCATCTCGCCGACCGTCTCGCCGGCCGGGATGCGGCCGAGCAGGCGCGGCGCGTCGCGGTCGACGTAGGCGCCGAGGCAGCCGGCGATGACGATGTACATCGCGTCCGAAGGCTCGCCCGCCTCGAACAGCGTCGCGCCGCCCGGCAGCGACAGCCACTCGAGCTCGGCGGCGATCGCCGACAGCGTCGGCGGGTCGAGCCCGCGGAAGATCGGCGACGACTCCAGCAGAGCCAGCGGGTCGCCGCGCAGCACCAGCGTTTCGCCGGGATCGCCGTCCATTCCCACCTCGGATCGGGTGCACTACATTAGCGCGGATCCGCCCCGGCCGGCGGGGCGGCGGAGGCGCGATGGCAGGCAAGCGTGAGGCGCGCAGTGCGCGCGCGGCGCCGACGGCGGCGCTCGAGGCGATCTGGCGCACGGTCGCCAAGGTCCCGCGCGGCAGCGTCACGACCTACGGCGGCGTCGCCGCACGCGCCGGATTTCCGCGCCGCGCGCGGCTCGTCGGCCACGCGCTCAAGGTTGCGCCGAAGACGCTGTCGCTGCCGTGGCACCGCGTCGTCGGCGCCGGCGGGCGCATCGCGTTCCCGCCGGGCAGCGCCGCGCATCGCGAGCAGCGCCGCCGGCTGATCGCCGAGGGGATCCTCGTGGTGCGCGGTCGCGTGCAGCTGCCGCGCGCGCCGGATCTCGATGCGCTGCTGTGGGGCGGCGGGCGCTGCTAAAATCCGCGCTCGCACCGCGAGGCACGCACGAATGCGCCGACACGTCGTCTTCTCCCACGGCAAGGAAAGCGGGCCGTGGGGCGCCAAGATCTCGGCGCTCGCGGACATCGCGCGCGCCGAGGGCTGGGAGGTCGAGTCGGTCGACTACCGCGGCCTCGACGACCCCGCGGAGCGCGTGACGCGCCTCCTGAGCTACTGCCGCGAGTTCCAGGGTCGGCTGGTGCTGGTGGGCTCGAGCATGGGCGGGCACGTCTGCACCGCCGCCTCGCGCCTGCTGCGCGCCGGCGGGCTGTTCCTGCTCGCCCCCGCGTTCTACATGCCGGGATTCGAGGAGCAGACGCCGGTCCCGGCCGACTGCCCGATCACGATCGTGCACGGCTGGCGCGACGACGTCGTGCCGGTCGACCACAGCATCCGCTACGCGCGCGAGCACAAGGCGACGCTGCACGTGCTCGACACCGACCACCGGATGCAGGACCGGATCCGCGAGATCGGCTACTACTTCGAGTACTTCCTGGTGACGCTCGACAAGTTCGGCGGGCCGTGACGCCCGCGGGAGGCCCCGATGCTGAAGCTCGCCTGCCTGATGCTGCCGCTCGCGCTCGCCGCGGGCTGCGGCAGCGACGCGCCGCCCGAGAAGCCGAAGCCGACGGTGTTCGATCCGCTCGTCGAGCAGAAGCAGAAGATCCCGGAGAAGCTCGAGGCCGTCCAGGCCCAGCACGACGCCGACACCCGCCGCCAGCTCGACGCCGCCGAGGGCGCGGCGCCCGCCGAGGAGCGCAAGTGAGCGAGGCGGGCCGGTGACCGGCGCCGGCTGGGTCGTCTACATCGTCGAGAACGAGCGCGGCGCGCTCTACACCGGGGTCACCAACGCGCTGGCGCACCGCCTCGCGGCGCACGCCGGCGGCCGCGGCGCGCGCTTCTTCCGCACCGGGCGGCCGGCGCGGCTCGTCTACTGCGAGCCGGTGCCCGACCGCAGCCGGGCGCTGAAGCGCGAGGCCGCGATCAAGCGCCTCGACCGCCGCGCGAAGCTCGCGCTGATCGCCGCGCCGTGACGGGCTTGCTTGGCCTCGACCGGACGCTGCTGTGGCTCGCGGGCCGGACGATGGGCCTGTGGGTGCGCCCGACGGCGCTGCCGGTCGACGAGGCGGAGCGGCTGCGCGGCCGCGGCCGGCGCGTGCTCTATGTGCTCGAGCGCGTCTCGCTGACCGACCTGATCGCGCTCGGACTCGCGTGCCGCGCGCTCGGCCTGCCGCCGGCCGGCCGGCGCTTCGCGCTCGGCGCCGCGCGCGAGCCGCGCGCCGTCGTGTCGCTGGAGCGGCGCCGCGGCTGGCTGCGCAAGCGCGCCGACCGGCGCACGCCGCCACGGCTCGTGCGCCTGATCACGGCGGCGCTCGCCGCCGGCGACTGCGAGGTCGACCTCGTCCCGGTGAGCGTGTTCTGGGGCCGCGCGCCGACCAAGACCGAGGGCTCGTGGTTCCGGCAGCAGTTCCGCGAGGACTGGACGCTGGTCGGGCCGTTCCGGCGCTTCCTGTCGACGCTGGTGAACGGCCGCCGCACGCTGGTGCGCTTCGGCGAGCCGGTGTGCCTCGCGGACTTCACGGCGCCGGAGCGCGACCCGGAGCGCAGCGCGCGGCGCGCGGCGCGCGCGATGCGCGGGGAGTTTCGCAACGCCCGCGCCGCGGTCATCGGCCCGGACCTCTCGAACCGGCGCACCGTGATCGCCGAGGTGCTCGCCAAGCGCGCGGTGCGCGCCGCGGTGGCGCTCGAGATCCGCGACAAGCACCTGAGCCGCCGCGAGGGCCTGCTGCTCGCGCGCCGCTACGCGCTCGAGATCGCCGCCGACTACTCGCCGCGCTTCGTCGCGTTCATGGAGGGCCTGCTGACGAGGGTCTGGAACCGGCTCTACGACGGCGTCGAGGTGCTGCACGCCGAGCGGCTCGAGCTCGCCTCGCAGGGATCGCAGATCGTCTACGTGCCGTGCCACCGCAGCCACATGGACTACCTGCTGCTCAGCTACGTGATCTACACGCGCGGGTACGCCGTGCCGCACGTCGCGGGCGGCGTCAACCTGAACCTGCCGGTCATCGGCCGCTTCATGCGCAAGGGCGGGGCGTTCTTCCTGCGGCGCACGTTTCGCGGCAACCCGGTCTACCCGATCGTGTTCATGAGCTACCTCGGCGTCATGCTGGCGCGCGGCCACCCGGTCGAGTACTTCATCGAGGGCGGTCGCAGCCGCACCGGGCGGCTGCTGCAGCCGAAGACCGGCATGCTGACGATGACGCTCAGGAGCTTCCTCGCCGACATCGCGCGCCCGGTCGTGTTCATGCCGGTCTACTTCGGCTACGAGCGCCTGGTCGAGGCCAAGACCTACGTCGGCGAGCTCTCGGGCCGGCCGAAGCAGAAGGAGAGCGTCGGCGGCCTCGTGCGCGCGCTCGGCGTGCTCAGGAAGCGCTTCGGCCGCGTCTACGTCAGCTTCGGCGAGCCGATCCCGCTCGCCGCGCACCTCGACCGGCAGGCGCCGGGCTGGCAGGCGACCCGGCTCGCGGCGCGCCCGCCGTGGCTCAACGGCGCGGTCGACTCGCTGGCGGTCACGATCCAGGCGCGCATCAACGCAACCGCGGCGATCTCGCCGGTCGCGCTGCTCGGGCTCGCGCTGCTGTCGGCGCCGCGCCAGGCGATGCCCGAGGCCGACCTCGTGCGCCAGCTCGAGCTCTACAAGCGGCTCGCGGCGCGCGTGCCGTACTCGAGCGACGTCTGGTGCACGCCGCTCGACGGCCCCGCGATCCTCGCCTACGGCCAGTCGATGGGGCTGGTCGAGACGGTGCCGCATGCGCTCGGGCCGATCGTGCGCATGAGCGAGACGAGCGCGGTGCTCTCGGCCTACTACCGCAACAACATCCTGCACGCCTACGCGTTCCCGTCGCTGATCGCCTGCGCGTTCCTCAACAACTCCGCGATGCGCAGCGAGGACGTGCAGCGGCTCGCCTGGCGCATCTACCCCTACATCGCGCAGGAGCTGTTCCTGCGCTGGCCGGAGAGCGAGATCGCGTCCGTCGTCGACGGGGTGCTCGAGGCCTTCGCCGAGCTCGGGCTGCTCGAGGCGAGCCCGGACCGCAGCGTCTGGCGCCGGCCGCGCACCGGCACCGCCGAGGCCGTGCAGCTGTCGGTGCTCGCGCACTCGACGCTCGAGGTCATCGAGCGCTACTACCTGGCGATTGCGCTCCTCGTGCAGGCCGGGCGCGAGGCGATCACGCAGGAGGCGCTCGAGAACCGCTGCCAGCAGATGGCGAGCCGCATGTCGCTCCTCTACGAGCTGCGCTCGCCGGAGTTCTTCGACAAGACGCTGTTCCGGCAGTTTCTCGACCTGCTGCGTGAACGCAACGTCATTCGCAGCGTACCGGGCGGGCGCCTCAGCTACGACCAGGCGCTCATCGACGTCGCCACCGACGCGCAGCTGGTGCTGTCGGAGCAGATCCGGCACAGCATCCTGCAAGTGACTGCCGGATAAGCGCCGAATGGATCCGCGCTTTTGCACTGCAAGATGCAGTGTTGTCTCGTTTCGCGCGCTATCGCGCGGCGCCGGCCCGGCTATACTCCCGCACCGAATCGTTGTGCCGCTGCGGATCCTTCGGTAAATACGCAACACGCGTCAACCGGAGCGTACGTCGCGGTTCCGACCGGACCGGAACCGCACCGGTCGCGCTCGATACGCATACCAACGCGGGATTGGCCAGCCACTGGGGAATGATCATGAACAGGCATTCGGCGCGCGCGCTCGGCACTGACCTTCGCCGCGGCATCTCGACGGCACTGGCGCTCACGGCCCTCGGCGCCGCACTGCCGGCGTACGCGATCGATTTCCAGAGCGACAGCGGCCTCAGCGGCAGCTTCGACACCACGATCTCCTTCACCGACGGCTGGCGCGTCAAGAGCCCGGACTCGCGGCTCATCGGCCTGCCCGAGGGCGGCACCGCGCGCTCGGTCAACGCCGACGACGGCGACCTCAACTACAAGGCCGGCCAGCCGTTCACGCAGGCGCTCAAGCTGCTGATGGAACTGTCGCTGAAGTACCAGAACTACGGGCTTTTCGTGCGCGGCTCCGGTCTCTACGACTACCAGGTCATGGACCAGAACACGGCGCGCACGCCGATCTCGCACGCCGCCAAGGAACTGTCGGGCCACTACACGCGCCTGCTCGATGCGTTCGGCTACGGCAAGTGGCAGCTCGGCGAGACGCACCCGTTGGAGCTGCGGCTCGGCAACCAGGTCATCAACTGGGGCGAGACGACCTTCTTCCAGAGCGGCCTCAACGCCGCGAACGCCCTCGACGTCGCGGCGCTGCGCCAGCCGGGCGCCGAGCTCAAGGAAGCATTCTGGGCGCAGCCGATGGTGCGCGCGACCCTCGGGCTTTCGCAGAACGTCTCGGCGGACGCGTTCGTGATGTTCGACTGGCGCAAGACCGAGCTCGAGCCCGACGGCACCTACTTCTCGACCAACGACTTCGTGACGCCGGGCGGCTACCAGCAGTTCATCGGCTTCGGCGCGTATTCGGACCAGGGCGTCGACTTCCGGCCGCTCGGCGGCAACCTGATCCCGAACTTCTGGGCCTCGCCGCGCGCGCCGGACGTCCCCGGCAAGAAGAGCGGACAGGGGGGGCTTGCGCTGCGCTTCTTCCTGCCGAACCTGGGCCAGGGAACCGAGATCGCGTTCTACGCGATGCAGTACACGAGCCGCACGCCGGTCATCAGCACGCGCACCGGAACCCCGGCCGGCATCGGCAACGCGATCGGTGCCGCCACGACCGTCGGCGCCACGGCGCAGGCGCTCGCGGGCGGCCTGCCGGTCGCGGCCGCGATCCAGGCCGGCGCGGGCGCGGGCTACGGCGCGGCAACCGCGGCGGGCGGCACCATCACGCCGGCGACGCTCGCCTCGTACGCGACGATTGCGGCCAACGCGTACCTGAGCGGCGGCGCGGCGGCGGCGAACTACCAGGCCGCGCAGCTCGCGAACCACGAGTACATCGAGACGACGCAGTTCTTCGCCGAGTACCCGGACAAGCTGCAGACCTTCGCGGTGTCGTTCAACACCCAGCTCGGTACGACCGGCATCGCGCTGCAGGGCGAACTCGACTACCGCCATAACACCCCGCTGCAGTTCGACGGATCGGAACTCGTGTTCGCGACCGGCACGCCGCTCGAGGCGGCGCTGCTGCCGCTGCAGGGCCTGACGATGCCGGGCACCTGCATGGCGGCGTTCCCGACGCTGTCACGCTGCAACCAGATCGGCGTCTTCGGGCCCGACCAGGTCGTGCAGGGCTGGGGCCGCTACGACGTGTGGCAGGCGAGCATGCTCGCGAAGTACGCGCTGCCGAAGATGCTGGGCGCGAGCGAGGTCATCCTGATCGCCGAGGCGGGACTCACGGACGTGCCGAGCCTGCCGAGCAAGACGAGCGGCGGACCCAACGGCCAGGGCCTCAACCTTGCGACGCCGGGCACGAACCTGCCGGGCGGCGTGCTCGAGGCCTCGGCGGTCGGCGGCAGCGGCGGCGCCACCGAGCCGCTCAACCGCTTCGCGACCTCGACCTCGTGGGGCTACCTCGCGCTCTTGCAGTTCAGCTACCCGAGCCTGATCGGTCCGTGGAACGTCAACCCGCGGGTCGTCTGGCAGCAGGACGTCAACGGCATGAGCCCGCTCGGCGGCAACTTCGTCGAAGGTCGCCGCACGCTCGGCTTCGGCGTCGCCGCGGAGCTGCAGAACCGCTGGGTCATCGACCTGAGCTACGCGAACTACGGTGGCGGCGGGCAGTACAACCTCTTGCGTGATCGCGACTTCGTGGCCGCGACCATCAAGTACTCGTTCTGAGGGGATGACCATGAAAGTCGCACGTATCGCCGCGCTCGCGCTCGTCGTCGCCGCGCTCGCACCGAGCACCGCCGCCCTCGCCGCCGTCAGTGCCCAGGAGGCCGCGCGGCTCGGCGCCGACCTGACGCCGCTCGGCGGTGAGAAGGCGGGCAACGCCGCCGGCACCATCCCGGCCTGGGACGGCGGACTGTCGTCCCCCGCGAAGGCGGGCTTCCCGAACTTCGCCCAGCCCGGTCGCGCGCCGGATCCGTTTCCGAACGACAAGCCGCTGTTCAAGATCACGGCCGCGAACATGGCGCAGTACGCCGATCGCCTGACCGAGGGCCAGAAGGCGATGCTGCGCCAGTACAAGGACACCTACTACCTGAACGTCTACCAGACGCGGCGCACCGCGGCGAGTCCGCAGCGGATCTACGACGCCGCCAAGCGCAATGCCACCAACGCCCGGCTGATCGAGGGCGGCAACGGGTTCACCGGCGCGGTCGAGGCGATCCCGTTCCCGATCCCGACGCAGGGCGTCGAGGCGATCTGGAACCACATCGTGCGCTACCGCGGCGATTCCGTCTCGCGCGAGACCGGCCAGGCCGCCGTCACCGAGTCCGGCTCGTTCAACATGGTCAAGTTCCATGACGAGGTGTACTTCGCCTACATGCAGCCGGGCGCCACCGAGGCGACGCTCGACAACGTCGTGCTGTACTTCCTGCAGGAGATCCTGGCGCCGGCGCGCCTCGCCGGACAGGTGCTGCTCGTGCACGAGACGCTCGACCAGTCGAAGGAGAACCGCCGCGCGTGGATCTACTTCCCCGGCCAGCGACGCGTCCAGCGCGCGCCGAACGTCGCCTTCGACAACCCGGGCACCGCGTCCGACGGCCTGCGGACCGACGACCAGTTCGACGTCTACAACGGCAGCCCGCAACGCTACGACTGGAAGATCGTCGGCAAGAAGGAGATGTTCGTCCCGTACAACTCGTACAAGCTGCACTGGGCCAAGGTCAAGGCCGAGGACGTGCTCAAGCCGCTGCACATCAACCAGGAGTATCCGCGCTACGAGCTGCACCGGGTGTGGGTCGTCGAGGCGACGCTGAAGGCCGGCCAGCGCCACATCTACAAGCGCCGCACGATGTACCTGGACGAGGACTCGTGGCAGATCCTGGCCGTGGACTGCTACGACAATCGCGACCAGCTGTGGCGCGTGCAGGAGGGGCAGGCGATCAACTACTACAACGTGCCGGCGCTGTGGACGACGCTCGACCTCACCTACGACCTGCAGTCGCGGCGCTACCTGGCCCTCGGCATGGAGGACCAGGCGAACCACTCCTACGAGTTCAACATCAAGCGGTCGCTGCGCGACTACACGACGCTTGCGCTGCAGAACCGGGGTACGCGGTAGGCCGCCGGCGGGCGGCGTGCCACGACACGGGCCGGGGCCGCTCGCGGCGCCGGCCCACAGCATCGAACGCCGATGGGACGGGCAGTGCGCTCGCTGATCCTGATCGTCGCACTCTGGCCGGCGCTCGCGAGCGCCCAGCCCCCGACCGACCCGCCGGAGCCGGCGGTCATCGCGCCGCTCGCGGTCCGCTCGCTGCTGCTGGACGTCAAGGCACTGCCGGACGGCCGCCTGATCGCCGTGGGCGAGCGCGGCCACGTGCTCACCAGCCGCGACGCCGGAGCCAGCTGGCTACAGTCGCCGGCGCCGGCGCGTGCGACGCTGACCGCGGTCTACTTCGCCGATGGGCGCCGCGGGTGGGCGGTCGGCCATGACGAGGTGATCCTGCGCACGATCGATGGCGGTGAGCACTGGTTCGTCGCCCACTTCGCCCCGGAGCGCGAGGAGCCGCTGCTCGCCGTCTGGTTCGACGCCGCGGGCCACGGGCTCGCGGTCGGTGCCTACTCGACGATGTACCGCTCGGACGACGGCGGCGCCGGCTGGCGCCTGGTGCCGTTCGAGACGCAGCCGATCGCCGTTGCGGGTCAGGCCAAGGCGCCGGCACGGCGGGCCGCGCCCGGGACACAGGGCGAGGACATGCGCGCCGATGTCTCGGCGGCCCAGCCGCACCTCAACTCGATTGCGGCCGACGGCCGCGGCCGCCTCTACGTCGCCGGCGAGGCCGGCCACCTGTACCGCTCCGACGACGGCGGCGAGCACTGGCTCGAGCTGCCGTCACCGTACGCGGGTTCCTTCTACGGCGTGCTGCCGCTCGACGGTGATGCGCTGCTCGCTTACGGCCAGCGGGGCCACCTGTTCCGCAGCGAAGACGCCGGCCGCAGCTGGCGGAGCCTCGCGAGCGGCACGCAGGCGCTGCTCGGGGGCGCCGCGCGGGTCGCCGAACGCACCATCGTGATCGCGGGGCTCGAGGGCGTCGTCCTGATCAGCACCGACGGGGGCCACACGTTCCGCGTCCACCAGGAGGCCGACCACAAGGGCTTCGCGGCGGTCGCCCCGGTGCCGGGCGGGGTCGTCCTGTGCGGCGAGGCGGGGGTGCGGCGCCTGACGCTCGACCGGCTTGCGTCGGGGAACTGAACATGGTCCACCGCGCCCACGAGCCGCCCTTCGTCCGCCGCCTCGAACACTACGTGTTCGACTTCCGCACGCCGGTGCTGACGGTGATCGCGCTGATGACCGTCGTGTTCGGTGCACTCGCGGTGCGCGGCCTGCACCTCGACACGCGCTTCACGAAGCAGCTGCCGCTGCAGCACGAGTACATGCGCACCTACCTCAAGCACCAGGAGGAGTTCGGCGGCGCCAACCGCGTGCTGGTGGCGCTCGAGGCGCGCGACGGCAGCATGTTCTCGGCCGAGTTCCTGCAGGCGCTCAAGCTCGCGACCGACGAGGTGTTCTTCATCCCGGGCGTCGACCGGGCGCGCGTGCAGTCGGTGTGGACGCCGAACGTGCGCTACACCGAGGCCGTCGAGGGCGGCATCCAGGCCGGCGACGTGATCCCGTCGGGATTCCAGCCGACGCCCGAAGGCCTCGCGCAGGTGCGCGAGAACATCCTGAAGGCCGGCATCGTCGGACGCCTCGTCGCCAACGACTTCTCCGGCGCGATCGTCTCGGCGCAGCTGCAGGAGCAGGATCCCGAGACCGGCCGGCCGGTCGACCTGATCAGGATCGGCGACGCGCTCGAGAAGGTGCGTGCCCACGTCGAGGGCGGCGACCCGGCGCTCGGCATCCGCGCCCAGCACATCGACGTCCACATCATCGGCTTCGCCAAAGTCGTCAGCGACATCGCGCACGGCGCGCTGTCGGTCGCGATCTTCGCGATCGTCACGGTGCTTCTGACCGCGCTGCTGGTGTGGATCTACATCCAGTCGCTGAAGGTCGCGCTGGTGCCGGTCGTGTGCTCGATCGTCGCGGTCATCTGGCAGCTCGGCATCCTCGTGCTGCTCGGCTACGGCGTCGATCCGCTCGGGATCCTGGTGCCGTTCATCATCTTCGCGATCGGCGTCTCGCACGGGGTGCAGAAGATCAGCGCCGTCAGCGACGCCGCGCTCGACGGCGCCGACAGCAACGAGGCGGCCCGCCGTACGTTCCGGCTGCTGTTCATCCCCGCGATCGTCGCGCTGCTCGCCGACCTCGTCGGCTTCGTGACCATTCTCGCGATCCCGGTCGAGGTGATCCGCGAGATGGCGATCACCGCGAGCGTCGGCGTCGGCGTCGTGATCATGACCGACCTGATCCTGCTGCCGATCTTGGTGTCGTTCGTGCGCTTCGATTCGCACTACGCGGACCGGATCCGCCGGCGGCAGGCGCAGCTCGCGCCGCTGTGGCACAAGCTTGCCAACATCGGCGAGCGTCCGATCGCCGCGGCGGTCATCGCGGTCGCGCTGGTGCTCGGCGTGCTCGGCTTCAGCAAGGGCCGCGAGACGCCGATCGGCGACACCGAGGCCGGGGTCCCGGAGCTGCGCAAGGACTCGCGCTACAACCGGGACAGCGACGTCATCACGCGCAAGTTCTCGATCGGCACCGACATCCTCAACATCATCGTCGAGACGCCACCCGACGGCTGCGTCAACTACGACGTCATGCGCCGCATCGACGAGATGGCCTGGCACATGGCCAACGTGCCGGGCGTGCGCAGCGTGATCACGCTGCCGGAGGTGTCGAAGGTCGTCAGCGCCGCCTGGAGCGAGGGCAACCTCAAGTGGCGCAACCTGCCGCGCAACCAGCAGGCGCTGGTGCAGGCCCAGGGCTACATCGAGACCAGCACCGGGCTGCTCAACAAGGACTGCACGGTGATGCCGGTGATGATGTTCCTCGCCGACCACCGCGCCGGGACGATCGAGCGCGTGGTGCGCGAGGCCAAGGCGTTTCGCGCCGCGAACCCCTCGAGCAACGTCAATTTCCGGCTGGCGACCGGCAACGTCGGCGTCATGGCGGCCCAGAACGAGGAGGTCAAGGCCAAGGAGATCCCGATCCTCGTCTACCTGTTCGTCGCGATCGCGGTGATGTGCCTCGTGACCTTCCGCTCGGTCACCGGCGTCATCGTCGTGATGCTGCCGCTCGCGCTCGTCTCGGTGCTCGTGTACGCGGTCATGGCGATCGTCGGCATCGGCCTCAAGGTCACGACGCTGCCGATGGTCGCCCTCGGCGCCGGTATCGGCGTCGACTACGGCATTTACCTCTTCAGCCGCATGCAGGAGTTCCTGCACGAGGGCGCGAGCGTGCACGAGGCGTTCCTGCGCACGCTCCGGGTCACCGGCGCCAGCATCTTCTTCACCGGCGTCACGCTCGCGATCGGCGTCGCGACGTGGGTGTTCTCGCCGCTGAAGTTCCAGGCCGACGTCGGGCTGATGCTGACCTTCATGTTCGTCGTCAACATGCTGGCGGCGATGCTGCTGCTGCCGGCGCTCACCGCCTGGCTGGTACGTCCTCCGAAGCCCGGCTCGTGAGCGCAGCGCGCGCGGCGCTGACGGCCGCGGCCGTGCTGCTGGCAACGCTGGCCCGGGCGGCGAGCCCGGAACATGGCGCGTTCCTCACCGTCTACGAGCGGCCGCGCACCAGCGACTACCTCGTCTACCGCGACGAGCTCGCCCGCGAGCGGGTGCTCGAGTCGGTGGCCGAGGAACTCAACCGCGTGCTCGAGCTGCCGACGAGCGTCACGCTCGCGATCGCCGAGTGCGGCCACAGCACGACCCGCTGGGACGGCGCGGCGCGCACCGTGACGCTGTGCTACGAGTTCCTGGACGCCGTGCTGGTGATCGCCGGCGAGGCCGGGGTGCCCGCGGAGCGTGCCGAGGAGCTCTTCTCGGGCGCGGTCACCTTCGCGCTCTTTGCCGAGGTCGGGCGCGCGCTCGTCGAGCTGCGCGCCCTGCCGGCGCCGCAGGGCGCCGAGCGCGCCGGGGACGAGTTCGCGGCGCTCACGCTCGCGGCCGCCGAGCACGACGGCGACACGGGCTCGGCCGCGGCGGTCGAGTTCTTCGACACCGCGCTCCAGCAGCCGGATTCGGGCTTCGAGTACCTCGAGACGCACCAGTTCGACCGCGCGCGGCTCGAGACGGTGGCGTGCCTGCTGTACGGCAACGCGCCGCGCAACCACGCGGCCTCGCTGGCGCGCGGCATCCTGCCGAAGGCGCGCGCGCCGCGCTGCGCCGAGGAGCTGCTGGCGGTGGCGAAGTCCTGGGAAACGGCGCTGAAGCCCTACAGCAAGGGGCCGGCGGTCGTCCCGGCGGCGCCGCAGCCGCCGAACTAGCGGCCTCAGTCGAGCCGCGGCTTGCGGCGCAGGTGCTTGACCTCGGTGCGCTGCCGCTTGCCCTCGAGCCGGCGCTCGCGCGCGCCGCGCGAGGGCTTGGTCGCGCGGCGCGGCTTGGGGCGCGCGCGCGCCGCGGCGATGAGCTCGGCGAGGCGCTCGAGCGCGTCGCGGCGGTTCGCTTCCTGGGTCCGGTGCCGGTGGGCGGTCAGCACCAGCCAGCCGTCGCGCGTCAGGCGCCTGCCGGCGAGCGTCGCGAAGCGCGTGCGCGCGTACTCGTCGAGCAGCGTCGAGGCGGCGGCGTTGAAGCGCAGCTGCACGGCGCTCGCGACCTTGTTGACGTTCTGGCCGCCCGGGCCGGGCGCGCGGATGTAGGCGAACTCGAGCTCGTCGTCCGGCACGACGAGGCCCGCTGCGATCTCGAGGCCCAACGCTAGGGTCCCGGGGAGTGGTGCGAGCCGCCCGGCAGCGGCGCGGCACCGCCGCCCGGATCGCTGCGCGCCGCTGGCCGGCGCACTGGCAGGTGGCCCTCGCCGATGATGCGGCCTTCGGCGTCGAACATCCGCACGTCGAGCTGGGCGCGCGGGATCGTGATGCCGCGCTTCTTGAACAGGCGCCAGATGGCGCGATTGACGTCGGAGCGCACGTTGTTGACGCCGGCCTCGGGGTCGGCGATCCAGAAGCGCAGCTCCAGGTCCGGACCGTAGTCGTGAAAGCCCATCAGCCGCGCGACCGGCGCGGGATCGCGCAGGATGCGCGGTGAGCACAGCGCCGCCTCGAGCAGCACCGTCATCGCCTCCTCGGGATCGTCGTCGTAGCTGATGCGCACCGGCAGCTTCAGGCGCACGCGCTTGTCGCTGTAGCTCCAGTTGATGACCTGGTTGGTGATCAGGTTCTGGTTCGGCACCAGCGTCTCGACGCCGTCGCGGTCGCGCACGACGACGTAGCGGCCGCGCAGCTCCTGCACCCAGCCGAAGCCCTCGGTGCTGGTGCCGATCGTGCCGGTGAAGCTGATGACGTCGCCCGGCTTGATCGACTTGTCCATCAAGAGCACGAAGCCCGACACGAAGTTCGCGGCGATCGCCTGCAGGCCGAAGCCGAGGCCGAGGCCGAGCGCGCCGCCGAAGATGCTGAGCACGCCGAGGTTGAGCCCCGAGGCCGACAGCCCGAGCAGCACGCCGAAGCCGATCAGGAACGCGTAGGCGAACTTCGCGACCGCGATGCGGGTGTTGGGCGCGAGCCCGTGCACGTGGTGCAGACGCTGCTCGAGCCAGCGGCCGATCCAGGCGCTGACGATCACGAACGCGATGACGGTGAACAGCGAGCGGATGATCGACCACAGCGTCAGCGACGGCTCGCCGGTCTTGGTCGAGGTCACCGCGATCGAGTTCAGGAACGCGATCACGGCCTCGAGCCAGCCCAGGAAGTGCATCGCGACGAAGAACCACACGAACAGCGCCGCCCGTACCTCCCAGCTCCGCAGCCGGCCGTTGCGCCCCACCGAGACGCGCAGCAGGAACGCCACCGCGCGGATCGCGACCAATGAGCCGTAGAGCTTCAGAACCAGGCTCAGAAAGCGCGTATCGATGCTGGTGAGGCCGATCGCGCCGAAGGCCGCGATCAGCACGATGAGCGCCGTGCCGTACGGCACCGCGATCCGCGTCGCCTCGCGCATCACGCGCTCGCGGTGGGTGCGTCGCTCGATCGCGTGCCCGCGCCGCACCAAGCGCGAGGCGGCGCCGGCCGTGATCACCGCGAACACGCAGACGACAAGCGCCACCAGCGTGCCGGTCGTCAGCCAGTCGCGGGCAAAGCGGCTCAGGAGGTCGAAGAAGCTGTCCATGGGCGGGTCGGCGTGCCGAGTGGCGTTCTCAGGCGTTCAGGTCCGGGATCAGTTCGCTCTCGAGACGCGTGATCTGGTCCTTCAGCAGCAGCTTGCGCTTCTTCAGGCGCTTCAGCTGCAGCTCGTCGACCCGCAGGTCGAGTTGCAGGCGCTCGATCACGTCGTCGAGGTCACGATGCTCGATGCGCAGTTCGCGCAGCCGCTCCAGGCGCTGAAACAGCTCGGTATTGACCTTGTCGCTGGTGTCCGTCATGCCTCGAGCGATCACTCAGGTTGCCGGCCCCATCGATTCCAGACAGGCTCGAGAGCCTCGGGGAGCTTAGCCAATCGCCCCGGCCGATGCCATGGCAACGAGGGGTCGTGGCAGTCCGAGCCCACCGAGCCCTCGAGCCCGGCGCGCAGCGCGAGCCCGAGCGCGGCCTCGATCTGCGACGGCGCGGCGCCGCCGGTGACGACCTCGAGCGCCGTGCCGCCGGCGGCGCGGAACTCGGCGGCCAGCGTCCGGCGCTGCCCGGCCGACAAGGGATAGCGCAGCGGATGGGCGAGGACCGCGACGCCGCCGCTCGCGACGATCTCGCCGACCGTCGCCGCGAGCTCGGGCCACTCGGCCGCGACATGCGCCGGCCGCCCGCGACCGAGCCAGCGATCGAAGGCGTGCTGCGGCTCGCCGACGACGCCAAGCTCGACGAGCGCGCGCGCGAAATGGGTGCGCGTCGGCACGGCATGGCCCGCGAGGCGCGCGAGCGCCGCACGGCCGGGGAGCCCGGCGCGGTCGAGCCGCTCGGCGATCGCGCGGGCGCGCGCCTCGCGCAGCGCCCGCCGCGCCACGACCGCCGCGCTGGTCGCCGCGCCCGCCGGGTCGATGCCGAGGCCGACGACGTGTACGCCGCGGCCGCGCCAGCGGGCCGACAGCTCGATGCCGCTGATCGCGGTGAGGCCGTGCCGGCGCGCCGCCTCGGCCGCATCGCCCAGGCCCTCGACCGTGTCATGGTCGGTCAGCGCAAAGATCGCGACGCGGCTCCTTGCCAGCAGCGCAACCAGCGCCGCCGGCGCGAGCACGCCGTCCGAGCAGGTCGAATGCAGGTGCAGGTCGACGACGTTCACGCGCGCTGCCCGCCGACCAGCGTCGGCCCGAGGCCGACGAGCTCGACGTCGCGGCCGCGCAGCACGACGAAGCCGTGATGGCGCGCGGCGCCGTCGTCGCTGTAGTCGAAAGCGTAGGTGCGCACGAGCGCCAGCCGCCCGTCGGCGCCGCGCGCCAGGCGCCACGACTGCAGCGCGACCGAATCGTCGAGCAGCTGCAGCGAATCCCGCTCGCAGGCGGCGTGCGCGGCCTCGAAGGCGAGCGTGCGCGCCTCGACGCTCTCGCGCCACCAGAAGCCGAGGAGGACGGTGATCAGCGCGACGGCGGCGAGCTCGACCACGGGGCGCTCACAGGTACTCGTGCCAGGGACGCGACGCGTCCGCGAAGCACACGAAGTCCGGGTTGATCAGCGTCTCGCGCGCGTTGTAGACGAGCGCCTCGCCGTCGCGGCCGACTACCCGGGCCCCCGCGATCTCGGCGATCGCCTGGCCGGCCGCGGTGTCCCACTCGGAGGTCGGGCCGACGCGCGGGTAGAGGTCGGCGCTGCCGTCGGCGATCAGGCCGAACTTCGCGGCACTGCCGAGCGGGCGGAACTCGTGCGGACCGAGGCGGCCGAAGAACCCGTCGAGGCGGCTGCCGCGGTGCGAGCGGCTCGCGACGACGCGCGGCGTCCCGACGATCGGCGCGCGCGCCGCGATGCGCACCGCGACGCCGTCCGGGCCCTGGCGGAACGCGCCGCTGCCGATCGCCGCATAGTAGTCGGTGCCGGACAGCGGAACGTGCAGCACGCCGAGCACGGCACGGTGGCGGTGGACGAGCGCGATGTTGACCGTGAACTCGCCGCTCCTCTCGACGAACTCGCGCGTGCCGTCGAGCGGGTCGACGAGCCACAGCCACTCCCAGCGGCTGCGCTCGGCGAGCGGCGGGGCGGGCGCCTCCTCGGAGATGATCGGGACCTCCGCCGTCAGGTGCCGCAGCCCCTCGCTGATGATGCGGTGGGCGCGCAGGTCCGCGACCGTGAGCGGCGAGTCGTCGCCCTTCCTTGTGACGTCGAAGTCGCCGGCATAGACCTCGAGGATCGCTTCGCCGGCCTGGCGGGCGAGGGCGACGACGTCGCCGAGAAGCAGGTGGGGAACCGGTGGCATCGGGGGTCCGAGCAGAGGCGCGTTATATCATAGAGCGGTGAGACCGCCGGCCGCGCCCCTGCCGTGGGACGACATCGATACGGTGCTGCTCGACATGGACGGCACGCTGCTCGACCTGCGCTTCGACAACTGGTTCTGGCAGGAGCACTTGCCGCTGGTGTACGGCCGGACGCACGGGCTGACGGCCGAGGCTGCGCTTGCGCACCTGATGCCACGCTTCGAGGCCGCGCGCGGCCGGCTCGACTGGTACTGCGTCGACTACTGGAGCCGCGAGCTCAAGCTCGACATCCCCGCGATCAAGCGCGGCGTGCGCGAGCAGGTCGCGTGGATCCCGGGTGCCGAGGCTTTCCTCGTCAGGTTGCGCGCGCTCGGCAAGCGGCGCGTGCTCGTCACCAACGCCCATCCCGAGACCCTCGCGATCAAGGACGAGCACGTCGACCTCGTCGGGCACCTCGACGCCGTTTACTCGACCCATCCTTTCGGCGCGCCGAAGGAGGATCCGGCGTTCTGGCCGCGGCTCGCGGCGACGGCCGCCTTCGATGCGCGCCGTACGCTGTTCGTCGACGACAGCCTGCCGGTGCTGCGCGCGGCGCGCGACTACGGGATCGGCTTCCTGCGCGCGATCCGCAGGCCCGACTCCGGCCGGCCGGCGCGCGACACGGCGGGTTTCGTCGGCGTCGACTCGGTGGCCGAGCTGCTGTAGGGGGTTCAGCGGGCGATCGCCCACCACAGCGCGGCCGCGGCGACCGCGAGCGCGGTCACGAGGAGCGCGAGCCGACCGGCGCGCGGCAGTCCCGCGGCATTCGCCGCGGGCGTCGCGACCGGGGCCTCGGCGCCGGCCGTCTTGGCGCCGCCACCGCGTCCGCCGCGCCGGCGGCGCCGGCGCTTGCGCGGCGCGCCCTCGGCGGCGGCGGCCGGCGCCGCGACGGCCGCCGGCGCCTCGCGCGGGCCCTCGGGACGGCGCGGCGCACGCTGCTCGCGCCGCGCGCGTTCCTCGCTGCCCGCATCGGTGCTCGCGGCGCTCACCGAGGGCATCGGGGCGCTGCGCGCCGCCGGGCGCTCGCGCTCGCCACGCTCGGCGGGCCGCGGCGCACCGCGACCGCCGCGGCCGGGGCCGCTGCGCGGTCCCGAGCGCGGGCCACCGCGTCCGTGGCCGCGGCCGGGGCCGCGACCGTAGTGCTCGTGCGGCGCGGCGACGACCTCGGTGACGAGGCCGGGCTCGACCGGCTCGACCGGGAGCTTGCGGCCGATGAAGGCCTCGATGTCCGGCAGCGACTGCACGTAGTCCTCGCAGCCGAAGCTGATCGCATCGCCCGCGGCGCCGGCGCGCGCGGTGCGCCCGATCCGGTGCACGTAGTCCTCCGGATCCTGGGGCAGGTCGTAGTTGAAGACGTGGCTGACGTCCGGGATGTGCAGGCCGCGCGCGGCGACGTCGGTCGCGATCAGCACCGGCAGGCGCCCCTCGTGGAAGTCGCGCAGCATCCGCAGGCGCTTGTTCTGCGGCACGTCGCCGGACATCGCCTCGGCGTCGATGTGATTGGCGCGCAAGGTCGCCTCGAGGCGCTCGGCGGTGCGCTTCATGTTGACGAACACCATCGTGCGCGTGGCGTTGAGCTTCTTCAGCAGCCCGACCAGCAGGCCGACCTTCTCCTCCATCGACGGGAAGTAGATCACCTGCCGGACCTTGTCGGCGGTGACCTTCTCGGGCTCGATGCGCACGAGCTCGGGCTCGTTCATGTGCTCGTAGGCGAGCTCGAGCACGCGCTGCGACAGGGTCGCCGAGAACAGCATCGACAGGCGCCGCGTCGGCTCGGGCATGCGCCTCAGCAGATAGCGGATGTCGGCGATGAAGCCGAGGTCGAACATCCGGTCGGCCTCGTCGAGCACCATGACCTGCACGTGCCTGAGGTCGAACACGCGCTGCTTGTAGTAGTCGATGATGCGGCCAGGGGTCCCGATCAGGACGTCGACGCCGGCCTCGAGCTGGCGGCGCTGCTTCTCGTAATCGACGCCGCCGAAGGCGAGGCCGAGCGACAGGTTGCAGTACTGGCCGAGGAGCTCGGCGTCCTTGTGGATCTGCACCGCGAGCTCGCGCGTCGGCGCGAGGATGAAGCCGCGCGGCGAGGTCACCGGCCGGTCGGCGGGCGGGGGGCTGCGCAGCAGGTTCGCGAACATCGCGACCAGGAAGGCGGCGGTCTTGCCGGTGCCGGTCTGCGCCTGCCCCGCGACGTCGAGCCCCGCGAGTGCGCGCGGCAGCGTCCCGGCCTGGATCGGAGTGCATCTTTCGAAGCCGGCGTCGGCGATCCCGCGCGCCAGCGGTTCGGGCAGGTGGAGGCTTGAGAAACTAAGGTCTGTTACCGGTGTCTGATCTGTCACGGATACCACATTTGGCTAGGGTTCACGGCCCTCGGGAGGCTTGCAAAGCGGCCGTGGACCAGATAAAACGTCGTCTCATTCGGCAGCCCTGCCGCACCCATTCAGGTTCGAAGGTCCGCGAGATCGGGTCTCGAACCGGGTCTTCAGTTCGGTCTTAACGTCGGGCTCTCTGAGCCTTCCATCCGGAGAATCGCGCTACCCGTTAACGGATCCCCCGAGGAGCACCGGGCCCCCGCAGGGGCGGTCTTCTCCCAGAACGTGCATTTTGCCGTAATGCAGCCGCGCCGTCACGGCCGCAACGGCACGCCGGACACGGCCTAGGGCCCCGCGCCAGTCGCCGGAGCCGATCCAAAACACCCCAACAGCCCCACCCACACCCCAGTCACCGCATTCATTTCTCCCGTTCCCAATCGAGAGCACTCCGCTTTCCGAACCCCAGATCCCCTCGAAGGAGGACTTCCCGCGTGAGCGGTCCAAACATCATCCACACCACCGATTCCAACTTTGATCGCGACGTATTGAAGGCCGAGAAGCCCGTGCTGCTCGACTTCTGGGCCGAGTGGTGCGGCCCGTGCAAGGCGATCGCCCCGATACTCGACGAGATCGCGACGACCTACGGCGACCGGGTCAAGATCGCCAAGCTCAACATCGACGAGAACCCCGCGACGCCGCCGAAGTACGGCATCCGCGGCATCCCGACGCTGATTCTGTTCAAGAACGGCACCGTCGAGGCCCAGAAGGTCGGCGCGGTGTCGAAATCGCAGCTGGCCGCTTTCCTGGACACCCACCTGTGAGGGGCTATCTGGGCAGTCCCGGCCGCAACCGGCCGAAGGGCGGGGGCCAGAAGCACGGCGGCCACCGCGGCAACGCCGACGGCAACCGCGACCCGAACTGGCGCGGCCCGCGCGAACAGGGACCTCCGGAGGATTTCCCGGAGGCCGACGACGTCGGAATCATCTCGATGGCGGAACTCGAGGGCGTGCGGCGCTCGATGAGCCTCACCGACCTCAAGAAGAAGCCGATCCACGAGCTCGTGCAGGTGGCCGAGGGCCTCGGGCTCGAGAACGTCGCGCGCCAGCGCAAGCAGGACGTGATCTTCTCGCTGCTGAAGGCGCACGCGCGCAACGGCGAGAACATCTACGGCGACGGCGTGCTCGAGATCCTGCAGGACGGCTTCGGCTTCCTGCGCTCGGCCGACGGCTCCTACCTCGCCGGGCCCGACGACATCTACGTCAGCCCGAGCCAGATCCGCCGCTTCAACCTGCGCACCGGCGACTCGATCTCCGGGCTCATTCGCCCGCCGAAGGACGGCGAGCGCTACTTCGCGCTCCTCAAGGTCGGCCAGATCAACTTCGACGCGCCGGAGAGCTCGCGGAACAAGGCGCTGTTCGAGAACCTGACCCCGCTGCACCCGACCAAGCGCCTGAAGCTCGAGCGCGGCAACGGCAGCACCGAGGACATGACGGCGCGCGTCATGGACCTGTGTGCGCCGCTCGGCAAGGGCCAGCGCGGGCTGATCGTCTCGCCGCCGAAGGCCGGCAAGACGATGCTGCTGCAGAACATCGCGACCAGCATCACGTACAACCATCCGGACGTGTACCTGATCGTGCTGCTGATCGACGAGCGCCCGGAGGAAGTGACCGAGATGGCGCGCACCGTCAAGGGCGAGGTCGTGGCCTCGACCTTCGACGAGCCGGCGAGCCGGCACGTGCAGGTCGCCGAGATGGTCATCGAGAAGGCCAAGCGGCTCGTCGAGCACAAGCGCGACGTCGTGATCCTGCTCGACTCGATCACGCGCCTGGCGCGCGCCTACAACACCGTCGTGCCGAGTTCCGGCAAGGTGCTGACCGGCGGCGTCGACGCCAACGCGCTGCAGCGCCCGAAGCGCTTCTTCGGCGCGGCGCGCAACGTCGAGGAGGGCGGCTCGCTGACGATCATCGCCACCGCGCTGATCGACACGGGCTCGCGCATGGACGACGTGATCTACGAGGAGTTCAAGGGCACCGGCAACTCCGAAGTGCACCTCGACCGGCGCATCGCCGAGAAGCGCGTCTACCCCGCGGTCAACATCAACCGCTCCGGCACCCGCAAGGAGGAGCTGATCACCGCGCCCGACGAGCTGCAGAAGATCTGGATCCTGAGAAAGCTGCTTCACCCGATGGACGAGCTCGCGGCGGTCGAGTTCCTCATCGACAAGATGAAGGACACCAAGACCAACGACGAGTTCTTCGCCTCGATGAAGCGCTAGCGGGAGTCCCGTGACACCCGCGGCGGTGGCCGCGCTCGCGCGCCAGGACGAGCGGCTCGCGGGCGCGATCCGGCTCATCGGCCCGTGCACGATCAAGCGCGGCCGCGGGTCGCCGTACGAGGCGCTGCTCGCCGCGATCGCGCACCAGCAGGTGCACGCGAACGCCGCGCTCGCGATCCTCGGACGCGTCCGCGGCCTCTACCCGCACGGCCGGTACCCGAGTCCCGAGGAGCTGGTCGCGACGCCCGACGCGCTGCTGCGCGGCGCAGGGCTGTCGCGCGCCAAGCTCGCGGCGATGAAGGACGTCGCCGCGCGCGTGCTCGACGGCACGGTGCCCGACCGCCGCACGATCGCGCGGCTCGACAACGACACGATCATCGAGCGCCTGTGCGCGGTGCGCGGCGTCGGCCGCTGGACGGCCGAGATGCTGCTGATGTTCACGCTGAACCGGCCGGACATCCTGCCGGTCGACGACTTCGGCATCCGCGAGGGTTACCGGCTGCTGTACGGCAAGCGCCAGCAGCCGAAGCCGAAGTGGCTGGCGCGCTTCGGCGAGCGCTGGTCGCCCTACCGCACGACCGCGAGCTGGTATCTGTGGCGCTACGTCGAGCACGTGCGCGCCGAGCGGCGCGCGCGCTGACGTTACTGCGCGCCGCCCGCAGCGGTCTCCGACACCGGGAACGCGCGCACCGCATGGTCGCGGCGCAGCTCGTCGCGCGCGTCGAGGTCGGCCTCGAGCACGATCAGCCGGCTGCGCTGCTCGGCGCTCAGCACGCCGTGGATCCGCGAGCGCAGCGCACTCGCCTCGAGCACTGCCTCGGCGGCGAGCTCGGCGGTCGCCTGGCGCACGGTCGCGACGACGCTCGGGTAGGCGGGGTCGTCGGGCGGCGTCTTGGCGAGCAGCTCCGCGGCCGCGCGCAGCTCGCGCTCGAGCTGCGCGAACGTCGGTCGCGCCGCGTCGATGAGCCCGCGGATCGACTGGCGCTGCTCGGCGCTCAGGCGGAGATCGTCGGCGAGCCGGCCGAGCGGCGCGCGCGGCACGAGTTCGGCGATCAGCGGCGAGAGCGTCTCGTCGCTCGCCGCGGGGGCGCCGAGCGCGCGGGTCGCGGCGGCGAGCGCAACCGCCACCAGGATCAGCACCGCGGCCATCCCGGCGAGCGATGCCAGCCAGCGTCTGCGTTCCATGGCGCCTCCCTGCCGGGTGCACCGGCTGCGACGTGCCGACCACAGCGTGCGCGCCACCGCCGCCGCGATGTGACGGCCGTCGGCAAAGGAGCGGCAAAGTTTCGTCAAGTGAGCCGCGCCGACGTGACAGCGTCGCCCCCGGACGGCACCATCGTCGCCATGACCACTGGCGCGCCGCTGCCCCGCGTGCTGCTCGTCGACGACGATCGCGAGCTGACCGCGATGCTGTCCGAGTACCTCGGCCGCGAGGGCTTCGAGGTGTCGATCGCGCACGACGGTGGCGAGGCGCTGACGCGACTCACGGAGCCGAACGGCGAGCGCCCGCCCGACCTCGTGGTGCTCGACGTGATGCTGCCGGGACGCAACGGCCTCGACGTGCTGCGCTCGTTGCGGTCGCGCGAGGCGCCGCCGCCGGTCCTGATGCTGACCGCGCGCGGCGACGACGTCGACCGGATCGTCGGCCTCGAGCTCGGCGCCGACGACTACCTCGCCAAGCCCTTCAACCCGCGCGAGCTCGTCGCGCGCATGCGCGCGGTGCTGCGGCGCCTCAGCGAGAGCCGCTCGCCGCACGAGCCGCTGACGCTCGGCCCGCTCAAGCTCGATCCGTCGCGCCACCGCGCGAGCATGCGCGGCGCGCCGGTCGAGCTGACCGGCGCGGAGTTCCGCGTGCTCGAGGTGCTGCTGCGGGCCGCCGGCCGGGTCGCGAGCCGCGAGCAGCTGACCGAGCAGGCGCTCGGGCGCAAGCTCGAGCTCTATGACCGCAGCATCGACACGCACGTCAGCAACCTCCGGCGCAAGCTCGGCCTCGGGCCCGACACCGAGCTCGAGATCCGCGGCATCCGCGGCGCCGGCTACCTGCTGACGCGCCCGGACGACGCCCAGCCGTCGTGAACAGCCTCTACGGGCGGATCTTCCTCGCGTTCTGGGCGGCGATGGTGCTGATTGCCGGCGGTACGGCCGGCCTCACCTACCTCGCGCTCGCCGAGCGCGGCGACGAGATGCCGCGCGGCGCCGGGGCGCTGATGAACGATGCGGCGCGCGCGCTCGCCGAGGGCGGCGAGCCGGCGCTCGTGCAGTGGCTGCGCGGCGAGCCCGACCGCAGCGTGCAGCTGCGCGTGCTGGTGGTCGCCGAGGACGGCCACGAGCTCCTCGGGCGGCCGTTGCCGGCGCACTTCGGGCGGCTGCTGCGCACGCCGCGCGGCGGGCTGCCGGACTATCCGGGGATCGAGGTCGTGCCGGCGCGCCCGCTGCCGCAGCTCGTGACGCCCGACGGGCGCCACTACGGGATCCTGGTGCTGCCGCCGCACCGGCCGTTTGGCCTGCTGAGTGCGATTCCCGAGACGCGGATCGCGGTGCTGCTGCTCGCGCTCATGGTCACGGGCGTCGCGAGCTGGCTGCTGACGCGCTCGATCACGCGCCCGATGCGCGCGCTCGGTGCCGCGACCCGCGATCTGGCCGGCGGCAACCTGGACGCGCGCGTCGCGTCGCAGGTCAGCGCCCGCGCCGACGAGCTCGGCACGCTCGCCCGCGACTTCGACGCGATGGCCGCGCGCCTCAGGGACCTGATGCGCGGCCGCGAGCAGCTGCTGAGGGACGTCTCGCACGAGCTGCGCTCGCCACTCGCGCGGATGCGGGTCGCGGTCGGGCTGGCGCGCCAGCCGGGCAGCGACGCGGCGCGCGAGCTCGTGCGCCTCGAGAGCGAGATCGAGCGCCTGGACCGGCTCATCGGCCAGGTGCTGCACCTCGCGCGCCTCGACGCCACGGCGCGCACCGAGCTCACCGACAGCGTCGACCTCGTCGAGCTCCTCGACGGCATCGCCCGCGACGCGGCGTTCGAGGCCCAGCCGCGTAACGTGACCGTCGCCTGGCAGCCGCCCGCCCCCATGCCGCCGGTGCGCGGCAATCCCGCGTGGCTTGCGAGCGCGATCGAGAACGTCGTGCGCAACGCCGTGCGCTACACCGCCGAGGGCAGCGCGGTCGAGCTCGCGGTCGCACACGACGCCGAGCGCGTGCACATCGTCGTGCGCGACCATGGGCCGGGCGTGCCACCGTCCGAGCTCACGCACATCTTCGAGCCCTTTCACCGCGTCGCCGAGTCGCGCACCCGCGAGACCGGCGGCGACGGCATCGGTCTTGCGATCACCGCGCGCGTGCTCGCCGCGCACGGCGGCTCGGCGCGCGCCGAAAATGCCCCGGGCGGCGGGCTGCGCGTGACGCTGAGCCTCCCCGCGGGAGGCGGCGCGCCGGCCGCTTAGCCGGCCCACGACCAGGTGTTTCGGATTTGCTGTTGCGCCCGCGCAACGGAACCGTTGCGGCGTTCCCCCTCATTATGGATACTCGCCTCCAATCGGAACTGCGCGGCTTCAGCGCGTCCGCAATAAAGCCAACCGCTTGGGGGTCCCATGATCAGCCGTCGTACCCGCGCCACCCTGCTGGCCGCCGCCGTGTCGGCGACGCTCGGCGCGAGCGCCCTGCGCGCCGCAGAGACGCCGAAGCAGCCGATCCTCGAGGAGATCGTGGTCACGGCGCAGAAGCGTGAGGTGTCGCTGCAGAACGTGCCGTTCTCGGTCGCGGCCGAGACGGCCGACCAGATCCGCGCGAGCGGCGCCGAGAACCTCGTCGACCTGTCGCGCAACGTCACCGGCCTCACGATCGCCGACCTCGGCCCGGGCCAGAGCCAGGTCGCGATCCGCGGCGTCAGTGCCGGCCAGGTGATCCGCGACCAGCCGGGCGTCAAGCCGCAGGTCGGCGTCTACCTCGACGAGTCGCCGATCTCGATCGCGCTCTTCACGCCGGACCTCGATCTCTTTGACCTCGACCGCTTCGAGGTGCTGCGCGGGCCGCAGGGGACGCTGTTCGGCTCGGGCTCGATCGCGGGCACGCTGCGCTACATCACGGCGCAGCCGAAGCTCGGCAAGACCGAGGGCAGCGTCGAGGCGAGCGTCTCGACGGTAAAGGGCGGCAGCATCGGCGGCGACATCAAGGGCGCGCTGAACCTGCCGGTCTCGGACACCGCGGCGCTGCGCATCGTCGGCTACGACGACCAGCTGCCCGGCTGGATCACCGCGTACGGGCCGAACGGCTCGATCGAGAGGGACGTCAACACCGGCCGCAAGGCGGGCGGGCGCGTGGCGCTGACCTGGCAGCCGACCGCGGCGCTCTCGATCACGCCGCGCCTCGTCTACCAGGACCTGACGACCAACGGTTTCCCGCGCACCGACGTCTGGAACATCCTCGGCAATCCGGACACGACGACGCAGCCGACCGTGCCGCTCGGTGATCGCACGCAGTACCGGCAGATCCGCGAGGGCATCGACGACAACTTCCGGCTCGGCGACCTCAAGATCGTCTACAACTTCGGCCCGGCGTCGCTGACCTCGGTGAGCTCCTACACCGACCGCGACCTGCTGGTCACGCGCGACGCGACGCAGCTGACGGGCAGCGTAACGTACTCGCCGTTCGGCGGCAGCGGCGACCAGGTCCGCGTCTCGGCGCCGCTGCTCGATGCGACGCACCTGAAGGCCTACGCCGAGGAGCTGCGCGTCTCGTCGAACGGCAATGGCACGGTGCAATGGGTCGTCGGCGGCTTCTTCGAGCACAATCGCCGCCACTACGGCCAGGACCTCTACGTGCCGGGCTACGACGCGCTCGTCGAGTCGCTGGCCGGCAACATCGGCCTCACGCCGGCGCAGGCCTACCTGCTCGGCAGCGCGGCCAACGGCTCGCCGCCCGACACGCCGTTCTATTCGCAACTCGAGTACACGTTCAAGCAGTCGGCGTTGTTCGGCGAGGCGACCTACAACTTCACGGACCACCTCGCGGCCACCGCCGGCGTCCGCTGGTTCCACTTCGACGAGGCCAAGGGCATCTTCTTCGGCGGCGTCTTCAGCAACAGCGCCGCGACGCCGACCACGGTCTACGGCGACACCTCCTCGAGCGGCGCCGCGCCGCGCCTGATCCTGAGCTACACCGTCAACGACGACATGAAGCTCAACCTGCAGGCCTCGCGCGGCTTCAGGCTCGGCGGCATCAACGACCCGATCAACGCCCCGCTGTGCGGCCAGGCGGCCTACGACTTCTACAGCCAGGTGCCGCAGAAGTGGAAGGACGAGTGGGCGTGGAACTACGAGCTCGGCGCGAAGATGCGCTTTCTGGACCGCCGCGTGTCCTTCGACGTCGCGGCGTTCTACACCGACATCAAGGACCTGCAGGCCAACATCAACGCGGCGCCGTGCTCCTCGCGCCTCGTCGCCAACGTGCCGTCGGCGCGCTCGGCCGGCATCGAGGCCGAGCTCGCCGCGCGGCCGAACGAGAACTGGGACTTCGCGCTGTCGGGCACCTGGGTCGACGCCAAGCTGACCTCGGACTACATCCTGAGCGGCGCGCCGGACGCCACCGACGGGCTGACCAACGGCGAGCGGCTGCCGACGGCGCCGAAGTTCCAGTCGGCGGCGGCGATCACCTTCACGCTGCCGGCGGCGGTCGCCGAGAAGTGGGACTTCTACGCGACCGCAGTCGGCCAATACTACGGCAGCTCCTACTCGCTGTTCGCCTATGAGCCGCCCGGCGCCGGTACCTTCTCGGTGTACGGCTACGGCAACCCCTCGATCGCGACGTTCACGATCAATACCGAGCTCCCCGCGTATCACATCGTGAACCTGCGGGCCGGGTTCAAGGGCGAGGGCTGGGACTTTGCGGCGTACATCAACAACCTGACCGACGAGAGCGCGTACCTCGCGGTCGACAACGAGCGCGCCTTCAAGGCGCGCGCTGCGTACCTGACGAACCAGCCGCGGACGATCGGTCTCGCGCTGCAGAAGAGGTTCTGACGCCGCGGGCGCGCCGCGCGCGCGGCGCGCCCGCCTCTACGGCGAAGCAGGGCGCGCGCCGCCGGCGCGTGCGCGCGCCTGCGGTAGAATCCCCGCCCAATGCCCAAGCGCAGCGGAGGCGACACGTGAAGGCGGTCATCCTGGCCGGCGGCCTCGGCACGCGCATCTCCGAGGAGACGCACCTCAAGCCCAAGCCCATGGTCGAGATCGGCGCCCAGCCGATCATATGGCACATCATGAAGATGTACTCGGCCCACGGCATCAACGACTTCGTGATCTGCTGCGGCTACAAGGGCTACGTCATCAAGGAGTACTTCGCGAACTACTTCCTGCACATGTCGGACGTGACCTTCGACATGCAGAACAACGAGATGTTCGTGCACCAGCGCAAGGCGGAGCCCTGGCGCGTGACGCTGATCGACACCGGCGAGACCACGATGACCGGCGGGCGCCTGCGGCGCGTCGCCGAGCACCTGCGCGGCGAGTCGAGCTTCTGCTTCACCTACGGCGACGGCGTCTCCGACCTCGACATCGGCAAGCTCATCGGCTTCCACCGCGCCCACGGCAAGCTCGCGACCGTGACCGCCGTGCAGCCGGCCGGACGCTACGGGGCGCTCGTGCTCGAGGGTGAGAGCGTGCGTGCCTTCGTCGAGAAGCCGCCCGGCGAGGGCGGCTGGGTCAACGGCGGCTTCTTCGTGCTGTCGCCGCGCTGCATCGACTACATCGAAGGCGACGACACGATCTGGGAGCGCGAGCCGCTGACGCGACTCGCGGGCGAGGGCGAGCTGATGGCCTTCGAGCACGGCGGGTTCTGGCAGCCGATGGACACGCTGCGCGACAAGACCCAGCTCGAGCGCCTGTGGGCGAGCGGTGCCGCACCGTGGAAGGTGTGGCAGTGACGGGGAGCTTCTGGGCCGGCAAGAACGTCTTCATCACCGGCCATACCGGCTTCAAGGGTGGCTGGCTGACGCTGTGGCTGACGCAGGCCGGCGCGCGCGTCCACGGCTACGCGCTCGGGCCGCCGACCGACCCGAACCTCTACACCGCCGCGCGCGTCGGCGATGCGCTCGCGGGCCAGACGATCGCCGACCTCCGGGACGCCGCGCGCCTGACGCGCGCGCTCGCCGAGGCAGAGCCGGACGTCGTCTTCCACCTCGCGGCGCAGCCGCTGGTGCGCGAGTCGTACAAGGAGCCGGTCGCGACCTACGCGGTCAACGTCCTCGGCACGGTGCACCTCCTCGAGGCGGTGCGCGCCTGCCCGCAGGTGCGCGTCGTCGTCAACGTGACGAGCGACAAGTGCTACGAGAACCGCGAGTGGCTGTGGGGCTACCGCGAGCACGAGGCGCTCGGCGGGCGGGACCCCTACTCGAGCAGCAAGGCGTGCGCCGAGCTCGTCACGGCGGCCTACCGCGACTCGTTCCTGGCCGCCGCGGGCGTCGCGGTCGCGACCGCGCGCGCCGGCAACGTCATCGGCGGCGGCGACTGGGCCGCCGACCGGCTGGTGCCGGACTTCTTCCGCGCCGCGCGCGCCGGCCGCGCGCTCGAGGTGCGCTATCCGGACGCGACGCGCCCCTGGCAGCACGTGCTCGAGCCGCTCGCCGGCTACCTGCGGCTCGCCGAGCGGCTGTGGAGCGACGGTCCGGCCGCGGCCGGCGCGTGGAACTTCGGGCCCGACGAGGCCGACGTCATGCCCGTCCGCTGGCTCCTCGAGCGGCTCTGCGAGCTCGTGCCCGGAACGCGCTGGCAGGCGCTCGGCACGCCGCAGCCGCACGAGGCCGGGCTGCTGAAGCTCGACAGCAGCAAGGCGCGGGCGCTCCTCGGCTGGCGCCCGCGCTGGTCGCTCGCGACGGCGCTCGCGCGCACCGTCGAGTGGCAGCAGGCCTTCGAGGCCGCGCGCGACCTGCGCGCCTGCTGCCTCGAACAGATCCGCGCTTACCAGGGCGCGGCGGGCTGAACCCGCGGTGACCCACCTGCGATTCATCGCGACGCCGCTCGAGGGGCTCAGGCTCATCGAGCGGCACGTGTTCAGCGACCACCGCGGCCGCTTCGCCCGGCTGTACTGCGCCGAGGAGCTGAAGGCGGCCGGGATCACGCTGCCGGTCGCGCAGATCAATCATTCCTACACGGCGCACCGCGGCGCGGTGCGCGGGCTGCACTTTCAGCACCCGCCGCACGGCGAGGACAAGATCATCACCTGCCTGCGCGGCGAGGTGTTCGACGTCGCGATCGACCTGCGGCGCGGCTCGCCGACGCTGCTACGCTGGCACGGCGAGCTGCTGTCGGCGGCGAACGCACGCAGCCTCTTGGTCCCGCAGGGCTTCGCGCACGGCTTCCAGGCGCTCAGCGACGACTGTGAGCTCCTCTACCTTCACACGCGCGCCTACGCGCCCGAAGCCGAGGACGGCGTGAATGCGCGCGACCCCGCGGTCGCGATCGCCTGGCCGCTGCCGTTCAGCGACGTCTCCGAGCGCGACGCGGCGCGCGCATTGCTGCCGCCCGGATTCCCGGGGATCTGACGATGCTGTGCCGCCACTGCCGCGCCGAGGTGACGCTGCCCTTCATCGACCTCGGGACCGCGCCACCCTCGAACGCCTACCTCACGGCCGCGGCGCTGGCGGCGCCCGAGACCTACTACCCGCTCAGGGTGCGCACCTGCGCGAACTGCTGGCTGGTGCAGACCGAGGACTACGCCGTGCGCGGCGAGCTCTTCGCGAGCGACTACGCGTACTTCAGCTCCTACTCCGCGAGCTGGCTCGAGCACGCCAGGCGCTACGTCGAGGCGATGAGCGCGCGCTTCGGGCTCGGTCGCGACTCGCAGGTCATCGAGGTCGCCGCCAACGACGGCTACCTGCTGCAGTTCGTGCAGGCGCGCGGCATCCCGTGCCTCGGCATAGAGCCGACCGCGAGCACCGCGCGCGCCGCGCGCGCCCGCGGGCTCGAGGTGCTCGAGGAGTTCTTCGGCGCCGCGCTCGGCGAGCGGCTCGCGAGGGACGGCCGCGCGGCCGACCTCGCGGTCGCGAACAACGTGCTCGCGCACGTGCCCGACATCAACGACTTCGTCGCGGGCTTCGCGCGCGTGCTGAAGCCGGCGGGCGTCGTGACGTTCGAGTTCCCCTACCTCGTGCGGCTGGTCGGCGAGTGCCAGTTCGACACGATCTATCACGAGCACTACTCGTACCTGTCGCTGACGGCCGCCGCCCGGATACTCGGCGCCGCGGGGCTTCAGGTGTTCGACGTCGAGGAGCTTGCGACCCATGGCGGCAGCCTGCGCGTGTTCGCGCAGCGCGCCGATGCGGGCCGTCGGGCGGCAGCGCCCGCGGTCGCGGCGCTGCTCGGCACCGAGGCCGCGAGCGGCGTCGCGAGCGAGGGCTACTACCGCGGCTTTCAGGCGCGCGCCGAGGCGATCAAGGACGCGTTCCTGCGCTTTCTGCTGGATGCGCGGCGCGACGGCCGGCGCGTCGGTGCCTACGGTGCCGCGGCCAAGGGCAACACGCTTCTCAACTTCGCCGGGGTGCGCGCGGACCTCCTGCCGTGGGTCGTGGACCGCAACCCGGCGAAGCAAGGCCAGTTCCTGCCGGGGAGCCGCATCCCGATCGTCGACGAGCAGCGCCTGAATCGTGAGCGCCCGGACGAGGTCGTGATCCTGCCGTGGAACCTGCGCGCCGAGATCACGGCGCAGCTCGCCTACATCCGCGAGTGGGGCGGGCGGCTCGTGACCGCGGTACCGCGGCTCGAGGTCTGGTGAGCGGGCCGGGCGCGGATCGGAACCAAGCGCGGCGCGCGGGCGCCGCCGGAGCAGCAGCATGACGCAGTACGAGCTCTTCAAGCAGGAGGGCGCGCGCGAGATCGCGGCGCAGGGCGCCGACGCGGCGCTCAAGGCCGCCTCGCGCGAGTGGATCAACCGCGCCCAGGCGCGCAAGTACTCGTACCACTTCGAGTGGCTGGGCCGGCCGGTCATCCAGTACCCGCAGGACATCGTCGCGATGCAGGAGCTGATCTACCAGGTGCAGCCGGATCTGATCATCGAGACCGGCATCGCGCACGGCGGCTCGCTGATCTTTCACGCCTCGATGCTCGAGCTCAACGCCGCCTGCGGCGGCCCGAAACACGCCAGCGTGCTCGGCGTCGACATCGACATCCGCGCCCACAACCGTGCGGCGATCGAGGCGCACCCGATGGCGAAGCGCATCGCGATGCTGCAGGGCTCGAGCATCGCGCCCGACATCGTCGCGGAGGTCCGGGCGCGGGCCGCCGGCCGGCGCGTCCTCGTCAGCCTCGACAGCAACCACACGCACGCGCACGTGCTCGCCGAGCTCGAGGCCTACGCGCCGCTGACCGCGGTCGGCAGCTACTGCGTCGTGTTCGACACCGTGATCGAGGACATGCCGTACGAGCTGTTCCACGACCGGCCGTGGAAGCCGGGTGACAATCCGAAGACCGCGGTCCGGGACTACCTGAAGCGCCACCCGGAGTTCGAGATCGACCGCGCGCTCGACGCGAAGCTCCTGATCAGCGTCGCGCCCGACGGCTACCTGAAGCGCCTGCGCTGAGGCGGCGACGGATGCGTGCACGGCGAGGGAGGGGAGTGTGGGCGGCGCGCCGTTGACCTCGATTGCGCTGCTGACCTACAACCGCTGCGCGTCGCTGCCGCGCGCGCTCGCCTCGGCGCGCGCCCAGGACTACCCGAACCTCGAGATCCTGATCCTCGACAACGCCTCGACGGACGGCACCGAGGCGCTGTGCCGCGCGGCGGCGGCCGCGGACCCGCGGATCCGCTACTGGCGCCATCCGCACAACCTCGGCGCGATCGGCAACTTCGACAGCGCCCCGGCGCTCGCGCGCGGCGACTATTTCATGTGGCTCGCCGACGACGACTGGATCTCCAGGAACTACGTGAGCACCTGCGTCGAGCTCCTCGAGGCCGATCCCTCGGTCGCGCTCGCGGCCGGGCGCGCCGAGTTCCCCGACGAGGCGCCGGCGAAGCGCAGGCCCGCGCCGATCGAGGAACGCGCCGACCGCGCCGACGCGCGGCTGCTCCACTACCTCTGGGACCCGCGCGACAACTCGGTGTTCTACGGCGTCTACCGCCGCGCGCTGGTCGCACCCGTCGGCATGAAGCGGATGCTCGCCGGCGACTGGCTCACGGTCGCCGCGGTCGCGACGCAGGGAAAGCTCGTGGTCACGGACGCGGCGACCGTCGTGCGCGCCTCGGGCGGGACCTCGCGCAGCCACCGGCACGCGGCGCGTGCCCTGGGACTGCCGTGGTGGCACGGACGCGAGCCCAAGATCGCGACCGCGATCGGCATCGCCCGCTACTTCTGGCGCGATTATCCGTTCGCGGATCTCGCGCGCCACGAGCGCCGCCGCCGTGCGCTTCGGGTGCTCCTGGTCCTCGCGGCCCGCAAGCGCGTGCTGCGCTGGCTGCTGTGGTTCGTGCCGGCGGACCTGCGGCCGGCCGGGCGGCGCGCGTGAGCCGGCTCGTGCTCCTGACCGGGGGTCTCGGCTTCGTCGGTCGCCCGCTGTGCGCCGCGCTCGCGGCCGCCGGCGCGCGCGTGCGCCTCGTCGTACGACGCGGCGCGACGGTCGATGTGCACGCGGCGCTCGAGTCGGTCGTCCAGACGCCGGACCTGTTCGCCGAAACCACCGATTGGTGGGGCACCGCGCTCGACGGCGTCGACACCGTCGTGCACGCCGCCTGGTACGCCGAGCCCGGCCGTTATCTCACCTCGCCGCGCAATCTCGAGTGCCTGGTCGGGACGCTGCGGCTGGCCGACGGCGCGGTCGCGGCCGGCGTGCGGCGCGTGGTCGGCGTCGGAACCTGCTTCGAGTACGACCTCAGCGCCGGGCGGCTCGCCGTCACGACGCCGCTGGCGCCGTCGACGCCCTACGCCGGCGCCAAGGCCGCCGCGTACCTCGCGCTCTCGACGTGGCTGAAGCGCGCGCACGTCGGCTTCGCCTGGGCGCGGCTCTTCTATCTCTACGGGGAGCGGGAGGACCCGCGGCGCCTCGTGCCGTACCTGCGCGCCAGGCTCGCCGCCGGCGAGGCCGCGGAGCTGACGCTGGGCGAGCAGGTCCGCGACTTCCTCGACGTGGCCGAGGCCGGCCGGCAGATCGCCGCGCTCGCGCTCGGCACGCGCGAGGGCCCGGTCAACGTGTGCTCGGGCGTTCCGACGACGGTGCGCGCGCTCGCCGAGCGCATCGCCGACGAGTACGGGCGCCGCGACCTGCTGCGTTTCGGCGCCCGGCCCGAGAACCTCGTCGATCCGCCGTGCGTGGTCGGCGTGCCCTAAGGCACGCCTCAGCGCGCGGGCTTGCGGAACTTGAGCACGAAGTTGTCGGCCTCGCCGATCGCGAGGTAGCGGGCGCGGTCCTTGTCGCCCTGCGACAGCGTCGGCGGCAGCGTCCAGACGCCGTCGACCCAGTCCTTCGTGTCCTTCGGATTGGCGTCGATCTCGGAGGAGCCGACGAACTCGAAGCCTGCCTTCTTCGCGAGCGCGATCGCGTAGTCCTCGCGCACGTACCCGTCCTTGGCCTGCGGGTCCTGCGGCTTGTCGGTGCGGCCGCGGTGGCCCTCGACCCCGAGCGTGCCGCCTGGCTTCAGCGCGCGGTAGCACGCGGCGAGCACGTCGTCGGCGTAGCCCGCCTCCATCCAGTTGTGGATGTTGCGGAAGGTGACGATGAGGTCGGCCGAGCCCGGCGGGGCGACTTCGAAATGCCCGGGCCCGAGCGTCGTCTCGTGGATGTCGCCGAGCCGCGCCTGCTGCGCGGCGACCCGGTTGCGCCAGCGCGCCACGCCCGCGTCCTCCTCGGCGTTGCCGGGCGAGGGCAGCGCGACGTAGTAGCGGCCGTCCTTCGCGAGGTAGGGCCCCAGGATCTCGGTCCAGTAACCGCCGCCTGGCCACAGCTCGACGACCGTCATGGTCGGCTTCAGGCCGAAGAACGTCAGTTCCTCGACCGGGTGGCGCGCGGGATCGCGCGCGACGAAGCGCGCGTCGCGGGCGGGATTGGCGACGACCGCGGCGAGTGCCGGATCGGGCGTCGGGACGGCGGGCGCCGCGGCTTGCGCGGCGATTCCGAGGCTGAGGAGCAGGGCACAGACCGAACGCGCGACCATCGGACCCTCCTGTCGAGAGGGCGGCATTCTAGCGCGCCGGCTCAGGCGAGACGACGCACCAGCAGCCGGTCGGTTTGTGCGCTGCGTCCGAGCACGAACGACGTCGAGCCGACGTCGCGAAATCCGGCCTTTGCGTAGAAGGCGCGCGCCCGCGGGCTCTGCTCCCAGACGGTCAGCCACAGCGACTCGGCGCCCGAGGCGCGCGAATGCCCGGCGGCCGCGTCCATGAGCGCCGAGGCGACGCCGCGCCCGTGGTAGCGCTCGTCGACGTAGAAGCGGCGGACTTCCGACGGGGCGGGCGTCGCGATGTCGGGGTGCGAGGAGCCGACGCAGACGAGCGCGTAGCCGACGATCGCACCCTCGTCGACCGCCAGCAGGCAGTGTGCGGCCGCGATCTCGGCGGCCTGCTGGCGCTCGCCGTAGGTGCGCGCGATGTGCAGCGCCGTGTCCGCGGGGTCGTTGGCCGGCCCGTAGGCGGCCGCGAAGGCGCGCGCCGCGAACTCGGCGAGTGCGGCGGCATCGGCCGCGGTCGCGGCGCGCACCTGCCAGCGAGCGGTCAAGCGCCGAGCTCGCGGTCGAGGATGCGCGCGATCTCGGCCTCGGCGCGACCGCGAAACAGCGAGAGCGCGAAGCCGAGCGTCGCGTCCACGACGATCTCGTCCGGCCCCACCTGCACGGTGCCACGCACGTTCGGGTGCTCGATCAGCAGCACGTCGCCGTCCCAGCGGCAGGCCGCGCCGAAGCGCTCCGACAGCTGGTCGGCGACCCGCGACACGCGGCGGTGCGCCTCAGCGTGCGTCAGCGCGTGCGGCCGGCGGATGAGGAGCTCGCCCAAGCGCGTCAGCGCCGCTCGCGCGCGATCGCCCGGTAGCCGATGTCGCGCCGGTACTGCATGCCGGCGAAGCGGATCGCATCGACGAGCGCGTAGGCCTCGCGTTGTGCCGCGGCAACCGTCGCGCCGCGACCGACCGCGCACAGCACGCGCCCGCCCGAGGTGACGACACGCCCCGCCTCTGCCTGGGTGCCAGCGTGGAACACCTTGCCCGGCAGCCGCGCGGCGGCCTCGAGGCCGTCGATCGGATCGCCCTTGCGCGGCGCGTCCGGATAGCCGCCCGCCGCGAGCACGACGCCGACCGCGGCCCGCGGATCCCAGCGCGCCGTGACCGAATCGAGGCGCCCCGCGAGCGCGGCCTCGACGAGGTCGACGAGATCCGACTCGAGGCGCATCAGGATCGGCTGCGTCTCCGGGTCCCCGAAGCGGCAGTTGAACTCGAGCACGTTCGGCGTGCCGTCCGGCGCGATCATGATCCCGGCGTACAGGAATCCCGTGTACGGGGTCCCGTCGGCGGCGAGCCCGCGCACCGTCGGCTCGATGACCTCGCGCATGATCCGCGCGTGCAGCGCCGCGGTCACGACCGGCGCCGGCGAGTAGGCGCCCATGCCGCCGGTATTCGGGCCCTGGTCGCCATCCCCGAGCCGCTTGTGGTCCTGCGAGGTCGCGAGCGGCAGCGCGCGCTGGCCGTCGACGATCACGATGAAGCTCGCCTCCTCGCCCTCGAGGAACTCCTCGACGACGACCGTGTCACCGGCGCTCCCGAAGGCGCCGCCGAACATCGACTCGATCGTCGCGAGCGCCTCGGCGTGGGTCGCGGCGATCACGACGCCCTTGCCGGCCGCGAGGCCGTCGGCCTTGACGACGACCGGGAGGCGCTGCGCGCGCACGAACGAAGGGTCGAAGCTCGCGCGCGTGAAGCGCGCGTAGGCGGCGGTCGGGATCCGGTGCCGCGCGAGGAACTCCTTGGTGAAGGCCTTCGAGCCCTCGAGCCGCGCGCAGTCGCGCGTCGGCCCGAAGCACGGCAGGCCCGCGGCCTGGAACGCATCGACGATGCCGAGCACGAGCGGCAGCTCCGGTCCGACGATCGTGAGCTCGATGCGCTCGCGGCGCGCGAAGGCGACGAGGCCGGCGAGGTCGTCGACCGCGATCGCGACGTTCTCGCAGCGCGGCTCGGTCGCGGTCCCGGCGTTGCCGGGGGCGACGTAGACGCGCGCGACGCGCGTCGAGTTCGCGACCTTCCAGGCGAGCGCGTGCTCACGGCCGCCCGATCCGACGATGAGGACCCGCATCGCCCGTCAGTGCCGGAAGTGGCGCATGCCGGTGAAGACCATCGCCATGCCGTGCTCGTCGGCCGCGGCGACGACCTCGTCGTCGCGCAGCGAACCGCCCGGCTGGATCACGGCGCCGATGCCGTACTCGGCCGCGACGTCGAGGCCGTCGCGGAACGGGAAGAAGGCGTCGGAGGCCATGGCCGCGCCCTTGACGGTGAGGCCGGCGTCCGCGGCCTTCATCGCCGCGATGCGGCTCGACACCACCCGGCTCATCTGCCCGGCGCCGATGCCGAGCGTCAGGCGGTCGCGCGCGTAGATGATGGCGTTGGACTTGACGTACTTGCAGACCCGCCACGCGAACAGCAGGTCCTCGAGCTCGCGCGCATCGGGCGCGCGGCGCGTCACGACCTTGAGGTCGGCGGCGCCGATCTCGCCGGTGTCGCGCTCCTGGGCGAGCAGCCCGCCGGCGACGCTCTTGTACTCGATCGCGGGCCCCGAGGCCCCGGCGAGCTCGCCGGTGAGGAGCACGCGCACGTTCGCCTTGGCCGCGGTCGCGGCGAGCGCCGCCTCGCTCGCGGACGGCGCGACGATCACCTCGACGAACTGCTGCTCGAGGATCGCGCGGGCGGTCGGCTCGTCGAGCGGGCGGTTGAAGGCGATGATGCCGCCGAAGGCCGAGGTCGGGTCGGTGCGGTACGCCTGCCGGTAGGCGCTCTCGATGCTCGCGGCGAGCGCGACGCCGCACGGGTTGGCGTGCTTGACGATCACGCACGCCGGGTCGACGAACTGGCGCACGCACTCGAGTGCCGTGTCGGCGTCGGCGATGTTGTTGTACGAGAGCTCCTTGCCCTGCAGCTGGCGTGCCGCGGCGATGCCGGTGCCCTGCGGGCTCGCGTCGGCGTAGAAGGCGCCGCGCTGGTGCGGGTTCTCGCCGTAGCGCAGCTCGAGCCTCTTGACGTAGTGCAGCTCGAGCGCCTCGGGGAACGGCGTGGCCGGGGACCCGCCCTGGCGGGCGAGCCAGTCGGTGACCATCGTGTCGTAGCGCGCCGTGTGCGCGTAGGCGCGGGCCGCGAGCCGCTGCCGCAGCGCGAAGTCAGTGCCGCCGGCGGCGAGCGCGGCGAGCACGGCGTCGTAGTCCGCGGGATCGACCAGCACCGCGACGTGCGCGTGGTTCTTGGCGGCGGCGCGCAGCATCGCGGGCCCGCCGATGTCGATGTTCTCGACGCCCTCGTCGTAGCTGCAGTCCGGGCGCGCGACGGTCTGGGCGAACGGGTAGAGATTGACGACCAGGAGGTCGATCGGCTCGATGCCATGCTCGAGCATCACCGCATCGTCGGTGCCGCGCCGGCCGAGCAGCGCGCCGTGCACGCGCGGATGCAGCGTCTTGACGCGGCCGTCCATGATTTCGGGGAAACCCGTGTAGGCCGAGACCTCGGTGACTTCGAGCCGCGATTCCTTCAGGAGCTTGGCCGTGCCGCCGGTCGACAGCAGCGCGACGCCGCGCGCCGCGAGCGCGCGCGCGAGCTCGACGATGCCGCGCTTGTCGGAGACGCTGAGGAGGGCGCGGCGAACCGGGGTGCGCGCGGGCGCGCTACTCGACAAGCCCGTAGTCCTCGAGCTTGCGGCGCAGCGTTCCGCGGTTGATGCCGAGGATCTCCGCGGCGCGGCACTGGTTGCCGTCGGTGTGACGCATCACCGCGCGGAACAGCGGCTCCTCGACCTCGCGCATCACGAGCTCGTAGAGCCCGGAAGGTCGATGGCCGTTCAGTCGTTCGAAGTAGGCGCCGAGGGCGACCTCGGCGTGCTCGCGCAGCGGGATGTCCTTCAGGCCGCCCCGCGGCGTGGCGCGAATCACGGTCTCGCGACGCGCGCGCGTCGCCTTTCTGCCGTTGACCATCGTAAGTCCCCGTCGTCCCGCCGGATGCGGGCGGCGGCCGCGCGTCACGCGACCTTGGCCCGCTGCCGTGGCGTGTCGCTCTGCGGCGATCGCGCGCCCGGCCCCCGCTCGTCGTGCTCCCCGGCCGCCGGCGCGAGGCCGGCCACCTCCTCAAACCATGCGCGCGCGAGCCTCAGCTGCACCGCGGCCGTCTCGACGACGCGCATCTGGCGAAACAGCGCATCTGCGGCGCTCGTTACGCCGACGGTGGCGTCACTCTCGCTCTGGTGGGCTGGCAGCGCGTCGCGATACCAGCCGAGATGCTTGCGGGCCACCCGGACTCCCGCGTGCTCGCCGTAAAAGGCGTACAGCTGGTCCAAGTGCGCGAGCATGATATCACGGACTTCGCCGTGCGCCGGTGAGGGAAGCGCGCAGCCGGTGCGCAGGAAATGCGCGACCTCGCGAAAGATCCACGGCCGTCCTTGCGCCGCGCGCCCGATCATTACGGCATCTGCGCCGCTTTCTTCGAGTACCGCGCGCGCTTTCGCGCCGGAGTCGATGTCGCCATTCGCAAAAACCGGAATGCGCACGCGCGCCTTGATCTCGCGAATGGTTGCGTACTCGGCCGCGCCCTGATAGTGGTCCGCCCGCGTGCGGCCGTGCACCGCGAGCGCCTGCACGCCGAGCGACTCGGCGAGCGCGGCGATGCGCGGCCCGTTGCGGCTCGTGCCGTCCCAGCCGGTGCGCATCTTCAGGGTCACCGGCACCTCGACGGCGCGCACGACCGCGGCGAGGATCGAGGCGACGAGCGGCTCGTCGCGCAGCAGCGCCGAGCCCGCGGCGCGGTTGCAGACCTTCTTGGCCGGGCAGCCCATGTTGATGTCGATGATCTGCGCGCCCTCGTCGACGTTGCGGCGCGCAGCCTCGGCCATCATCGCGGGTTCGCCGCCCGCGATCTGCACGATGCGCGGCTCGGGCTCGCCGTCGTGGTCGCGGCGCCGGCGCGACTTCGGCGTGTGCCACAGGCGCACGTCCGAGGTCACCATCTCCGAGGCCGCAATGCCGGCCCCGAGGCGCCGGCACAACAGCCGGAACGGCCGGTCGGTGACGCCGGCCATCGGCGCGAGCGCGAGCGGAGCGCAGAGCTCGTGGTTGCCGATCCGCATCAGCCGCCGGCCTTGGCGTCGGCGCCACAGGCGAGCGCGCCGTGGCGCACCAGGCACACGTCGAGCTCGAAGCCGACCGCCTGGTTGCCGGGATCGGCGAGGCTGAGGTCGGCGTCGGCGCGCGCGCCCGGCGCGAGCAGCCCGCGCGGCGCCGCCCGCCCCGGCAGGTACTCGGACGGCGTGAACTCGCGACGGCCGACGCGCGAGCCGAAGCGATCCTCGAGCGTGACCCGCAGCAGCGGGTAGGGCTGGCCGCGCGCCAGCCGGTTGACGATGCTGGCCCGCAGGCGCAGCACGCCCGCGGTCTCCTCGCTCTGCGCGCCCCACTGGCGCACGTCGTAGCCGGCGAGGTCCCAGTGCTGCTCGACCGGCAGGCCGATGCGCGCGTAGAAGGCGCTGAGCGCGGGCCCGACCAGCGGCGATTCCGACAAGGGTTCGCGGTAGTAGTGGACGACCTGCGCAACCAGCGCAAGTGCAAGCAGCGCCACGCCCGCGCGCGTCGCGAGGCGCCCGGCGAGCGCGGCGCGCGGCGCGGGCGCCTCGGGTTCCTCCCCGAAGGGGGCCGGGGCGCTCGCCGCGCCGCGGCGCTGCGGGCGGATCGGCGTCGCGGCCTCGGCCGCCGGTGCCGCGCGCGCGGCGGCGGGCTCGGTGACGTCGAGCGGAACGAACTCCCCGCCCTCGGCCGGCTCGATCGCGAACTCGCCGGCTGCGCCGCCTTCTAGGTCGACGTCGATCGTGAAGTCGGGCGTCTGGTACTCGTCGGTGCGGGCGAGCGGATCGTCCTTGTCCTCGAGCAGCACGAGTTCATCCGGCGCCTCGATCGGCGGCTCCGAGGCGCCCGGCCGCTCGAGGTCGAGGTCGAGCGGCGTGACGGCGCTCGCCGTCGGGTCCTTGACGAACACCTGCTCCCAGTCGGCGGCCCGCAGGTCGAACTCGAGCGAGGCATCCGGGATGTCGTCGGCGCCGGCGCCGATCACGATGTCCTCGACGTCGGAGGGCTCGAGCACGTTGATCTCTTCGGGCTCGGGCGGGGGTCTGGGCGGCGGTGTCGCGACGGGGCGGACCGCCGGGCCGGGACGCGCGGGGGCCGGCTGCGTGGCACTCGCGGGCGCGGCCGGTGCTGCGGCCGGCCGGGCCGGCGCCGGGCGCGGCGCGGCAGCCGGCGGCGCGCCGCGTGCGAGCTGCGCGGCGATCTCGCCGAGCGCCCGCTCCTCGTCGGCCGATGCGCGGTTGCGCGTCGCCGGCGGCGGCGTGCGTTGCGGCGGCTCGGGCGGGGCGCCGGCGATCCGCGAGGCGGAGGCGGCGTTGACCTCGAGATCGATGTCGTCGCTCAGGAAACGCAGCGCATCGAAGCTCGTGTCGCAGACGCCGCAGCGCACCTGGCCCTGGGCAGCGCGCAGCACCGGCGCCGTCACCCTGAAGACCGTGCCGCACTCAGGACATTGCGTGTACACGCCAGTGCCTCATCGGCGACGCGGTCCGCTCACGAGGACCCAGCCGTCGCGTGGCTGCGAAACCGTCATATCAAACCACGGCGCGTAGGCGTCCGTCACGGCGCGGGCCTGCTCGGCGAGGAGCCCGGCGAGCACCGCATGGCCGCCGGGACGCGTCGCCGCCGCGATCCGGGGCGCGAGCTCGACCAGGGGCTCGGCGAGGATGTTCGCGAGCACGACCTCGCAGCCCTCGGGCCACGGCGCATCGGCCGCGGCGATCTCGAGGCCTGCCGCGACGCCGTTGCGAAGCGCGTTGTCGCGGGTCGCGATCAGGGCCTGCGGGTCGATGTCGATCGCGTGCACACGCGTGGCGCCCAGCGCGAGCGCGGCGAGCGCGAGGATACCGGAGCCCGTGCCGACGTCGAGCACGTGCGCGCCCGCGAGCCGCGCGCCGTCGAGCCACTCGAGGCAGAGCGCCGTCGTCGCGTGCGTGCCGGTGCCGAACGCAAGCCCGGGATCGAGGCGCACGATCACCGGCGACGAGCCGCCGGCGGCCTCGGCCGGCGGCTCCTGGCCGCCCGGACAGATCCACAGTCGCCGCCCGAAGCGCATCGGCCGGAAGTCCTTCAGCCACTCGCGTTCCCAGGCACGGTCGGCGAGCGTCTCGAAGCGCAGCTCGAGGCCGCCGCCGAGCGCCGCGCGCAGTGCCGCCGCGAGCCTCGCGGGCGGGGTGGCGGCGTCGTAGAGCGCGGCGAGCGCGACCGAGGGCCACAGCGGCGTCGCGCCGGGTGCGGGCTCGAGGATCGGCGCATCGCCGGCATCGGTCAGCGTGACCGCCAGCGCGCCGGCCGCGAAGCAGGCGGCCTCGGCGGCGTCCGGGTCGACGCCGTGCAGCGTCAGGTGCGCTTGCAGGAACGGCACGCGGGGCGTCGCGCGGCTACTTCAGGCCCAGGCGGCGCTCGAGGTAGTGGATGTCGAGGGCGCCCTGGCGAAACGCCGTGTGCCCGAAGATCTCCTGGTGGAGCGGCGCATTGGTCTTGATGCCCTCGACGACCATCTCCGAGAGCGCATTGCGCATCCGCGCGATCGCGGTGTCACGGTCCTCGCCGTGCGCGATGACCTTCGCGATCAGCGAGTCGTAGTAGGGCGGCACGGTGTAGCCGGTGTAGAGGTGGCTGTCGATGCGTATGCCGGGGCCGCCCGGGGGGTGCCACAGCCGCACCGGCCCCGGGCTCGGCACGAAGCCCTTCGGGTCCTCGGCGTTGATGCGGCACTCGATCGCGTGCCCGCGGATCTCGATGTCGGCCTGCGAGAACGGCAGCGGCTCGCCGCCGGCGATCTTGAGCTGCAGCTTCACGAGGTCGATGCCGGTGACCATCTCGGTGACCGGGTGCTCGACCTGGATCCGGGTGTTCATCTCGATGAAGTAGAAGCGCCCGTCCTCGTAGAGGAACTCGAGCGTGCCGGCGCCGCGGTAGCCGACGCGCGACAGCGCCTGGGTGATGCTCTCGATCATCGCGGCGCGCTGCTTCTCGGTGATGCCGGGGGCCGGTGCCTCCTCGACGATCTTCTGGTGGCGGCGCTGCAGCGAGCAGTCGCGCTCGCCGAGCACGACCACGTGGCCGTGGCTGTCGGCGACGACCTGGAACTCGATGTGCCGCGGCCGCTCCAGGAACTTCTCCATGTAGACCTGGTCGTTGCCGAAGGCCGCGAGCGCCTCGGCCTTGGTCACGTTGACGGCGTTCAAGAGCGCCGCCTCCGAGTGCACGACGCGCATGCCGCGCCCGCCGCCGCCGCCGGACGCCTTGATGATCACCGGGTAGCCGATGCCGCGGGCGATCTTGCGGTTGACGTCGGGCTCGTTGCCGAGCGGATCGCCCGAGCCCGGCACGCACGGGACGCCGGCCGCCTTCATCGTGCGGATCGCCGACACCTTGTCGCCCATCAGCCGGATCGTCTCGGCCTTGGGGCCGACGAACACGAAGCCCGACTTCTCGACGCGCTCGGCGAAATCGGCGTTCTCGGAGAGGAACCCGTAGCCGGGGTGGATCGCGACGGCGTCGGTGACCTCGGCGGCCGCGATGATCGCCGGCATGTTGAGGTAGGAGTCCTTCGAGGGCGGCGGGCCGATGCAGACGGTCTCGTCGGCGAGCAGCACGTGCTTGAGCGTGTTGTCGGCGGTCGAGTGCACGGCGACCGTCTTGATGCCGAGCTCGCGGCACGCGCGCAGGACCCGGAGCGCAATCTCGCCGCGGTTCGCGATCAGCACTTTGTCGAGCATGGGGCCCGCTACTCGATGATGAAGAGCGGCTGGCCGAACTCGACCGGGTCGCCGTTCTTGACGAGCACCGACACCACCTTGCCGGCCTTGTCGGACTCGATCTGGTTCATCATCTTCATCGCCTCGATGATGCACAGCGTCTGGCCGACGGTGACCTCGCTGCCGACCTCGACGAAGGCCTTCGCGCCCGGCGCCGGCGAGCCGTAGAACGTGCCGACCATCGGCGCCGTGACGGCGCTCTCGGCGCGCGCGGCGGCGCTGTCCTCGGCCGCCGCCTTGGCGGCGGCCGGCGCCGCGGCCGGGGCCGGGGCGGCGGGTGCGGGCGCTGCGGGCGGGGCCGCGGCCGGAGCCTGCACGTACGTCGTGACCGCGCCGCTTCCGTGGCGGCTGATGCGCACCGACTCCTCGCCTTCCTTGATCTCGATCTCGGCGACGCCGGACTCCTCGAGGAGCTCGATCAGCTTCTTGACCTTGCGTATGTCCATCTCAGCTCCCGTCGGTGTTCTTCAGCGCGCCGCGAGGCGCTTGAGCGCCGCCTCGAGTGCGAATTCATAACCCTGGGCCCCAAGCCCGACGATGACGCCTGCCGCGAGCGCCGACAGATAGGAGTGGTGCCGGAAGGGCTCGCGGGCGTAGACGTTCGACAGATGCACCTCGTAAAACGGCACGCCCGACGCCGCGAACGCATCGCGCAGCGCGATCGAGGAGTGCGTGAAGGCCCCCGCATTGACGATGATCGCGTCGGTTCCCTGCGCCTTCGCCTGCTGGACCGCCGCGATCAGCTCATGCTCGGCGTTCGACTGCAACGCAGCGAGCGAGGCGCCGTGCGCGCTCGCCAGCCGCTCGAGCCTCGCGACGATCTGCGCGAGCGTCTCCGATCCGTACAGGTGGGGCTCGCGGGTGCCGAGCAGGTTCAGGTTTGGCCCGTTGAGGACCAGAATCCGCGGCATCGGCTCCCCTCTCGCCGTGTCGAGGCCGCGCAGTTTACCCGCAAACCGGCGTCCGGGCGCAAATTGAGGCCAATCTGCGTCGAACGGACGCCAAAATGCAGCAATTCACCTAGATCGGGTCAGCTTTCGCCGTGCGTCCTGCCCGACTTGGCGGGCTTTGGCAGGGCCTCGAGGGCTGCTTCGAGCTGGGCCCGCGCGGACTCGGGCGTGAGCTCGCCCGAGTCGATGCGCGCGATGATGCCAAGGATGGCCTCGGCTTGGCCCGGGTGCAATTCCCCGACGTGCAGCGTGATCAGCCGCCCGCGGCGGTCGGTGAACGCGGTGAACGGGAATGCGAGCGTCGCGACGCCGAACGCCCGCGCGGCCTCGAGGCCGTCCTCTTCCCCGACCAGCAGCGGGTAGCTGATCGGGAACTCCCTGGTGAATGCGCGCACGTCGTCGGCAAAATCTACGGCGATACCGACAACTTCGACGCTTTTAGCAGCGTAATCGCGCCGTATCCGGTTGAGGAGCGGGATTTCCCGCCGGCACGGTGCGCACCAGGTTGCCCAGAAGTTGATCACGAGCGCCTTGCCCTGCCAGTCGGCGAGTGCGTGGCTCTTGCCGTCGAGATCCTTGAGCGTGACGGCGGGCGTCAGCGGCGGCACGACGGGTGCGATCGTCGCCGCGGTCGGTTCCGCCGTCCGAGCGACCGCGGCCGGCCGCGCGGCCGCCGGGTGGCGCAGGTCGTAGAGGTAGGCGCCGAGGACCGCGGAGCCGAGGAGCGCGAAGCCGACGTAGGCGAGGCGAAGCGGCCTCGAGCTCAAGGCGCGGCCTCAAACCCGACGAGGTGCTGGCGGAAGTGGTCCGGCGGCACGTAGCCGACCAGCCGGTAGTCGGTGCGCTCGCGGCCGTCGGTCGCGAAGAACGCCGTGGTCGGCGGACCGATGATGTGGAAGCGCTTCAGCAGCGCCTGGTCCTCGTCGGAGTTCTGCGTCACGTCGGCGCGCAGCAGCACGTAGTTGCCGAGCTTGGCGCGCACCGCCGGGTCGCTGAACGTGTGCGTCTCCATTTCCTTGCACGACACGCACCAGTCGGCGGAGAAGTCGAGCATCGCGCGCCGCCCGGCGGCGCTCGCGGCCCCGAGCTCGCGGTCGAGGTCCGCGACGTTGTGAATGCTCTTCCAGGGCAGGGCCTCGGCGTGCGCCGCGGCGCCCAGGAGCCCGGTCCCGGTCAGCGGCCGCAGCGGGTCGGTGCCGCCGGTCGCGGCGCCGACGAGCAGCACAACGCCGTACACGGCGAGCAGCGCGCCCGCGATCCAGCGCGGCGGCGTACGCAGCCCGCCGCGCAGCCCGATCGACAGCGCGACCCAGACGCCGACGAACGCGACGGCGGCCCAGGCCAGCATCTCGACGCGCGCCGGCAGCACGCGGTCGAGCATCCACGCGGCGACGCCGAGGAACACGACGCCGAACACGGCCTTGACCGTGTCCATCCACGGGCCGGCCTTCGGCAGCAGCGTGCCCGCCGAGGCGCCGACGACGAGCAGCGGCGTGCCCATGCCGATCGAGAGCGCAAAGAGCGCGAGCGCGCCGCGCCCGACATCGCCCACCTGGCCGATCACCACGAGCGCCGCGACGAGCGGGGGCGCGACGCAGGCAGTGACGACGAGCGAGGACAGCGCGCCCATGATCGCCGTCGACAGGAACTTGCCGCCATGGATCCGGTTGCTCGCGTTCGCGAACCGGGTCTGCAGCGCCGAGGGCATCTGCAGCTCGTAGACGCCGAACATCGCGAGCGACAGCGCGACGAACAGCAGCGCAAACAGCACCAGGATCCAGGTCTTCTGGAAGAACGCCTGCGCCTGGCTGCCGGCGAGCGCGCACAGGATCGCCGCGATCGTGTAGGTGAGCGCCATGCCGAGCACGTAGGCGAGCGAGAGCGCGAAGCCGCGCCACGGCGTCGTCTTCTCGCCGTCGCCGGCGATGATGCCGGAGAGGATCGGCACCATCGGCAGCACGCACGGCGTGAAGGCGAGCAGCAGCCCGAGCCCGAAGAACGAGGCGATCACGACGAGCAGGTTCCCGTCGCGGATCAGGCGCGCGAGCCGGTCCTGCTCCGAGACCGGCGTGCCGGAGCCCGCGGACGCCGCGTCCCCGGCGCTGCCCGAGGGCAGCGCGATCGACAGCACGCGCGTCTGCGGCGGATAGCACAGGCCCTTGTCGGCGCAACCCTGGTAGATGACCTTGAGCGCGAGCGACCCCGGCTGCGGGCCCGAGCGCGCGTACGGCACCGGCAGCACCAGGTCGCCGCGGTAGATCTCCTGGTCGCCGAAGTAGTCGTCGTGGTGCGGCAGGCCCGTCGGGAACGCCGGCGCGCCGAGCTCGGCGAGCGTGCTCTCGCCACTGACCCTGATCCGCGCGCGGTAGAGGTAATAGCCCTTGGCGATCTTCCACTCGAGCCGCAGGCTGCTCGCGCCGTCGGCGCGTGCGTGGTACGCGAAGGCCTCGTCGACCGGCAGGAAGTCGTCATCGGCCGCCGCCGCGGCCGCCGCGGCCGGCGCGGCGGCCGCGGCCGGGGCCACGAGCCGGCCGAGCAGCCCGCCGGGGCCGCCCGACACCGCCGTCTTCGCCGCCGCGAGCGGCACGTGCGCGGTCCACTGCTGCGGCGGGTAACACAGGCCCTTGTCGGCGCAGCCCTGCAGCTTGAGCTTGAGGTCGATCGCCGCGGGCGCGTGGCCGTCGAGCGCGTACGGCACGCGAAACGCCGCGGCCCCGCGGTAGATCTCCTGCTCGCCGAAGTAGTCGTCGTGGTGCGCAAGACCCTTCGGGTAGCCGGTCGCGCCGAGCGTGACGCCGGGCGTTTCGGTCGCGAATGCGATCCGCTTGCGATAGAGGTAGTAGCCATCGCGGATGTTGTAGGACACGACGAGCGCGCCGGGCTGCACGCTGACGGCGTACTCGAAGGCCTGCTCGACCGGCAGGAAGTCCTCGTCGGTCGCGGCCGCCGCGGTGGCGACCGAGAACGCGGCGAGTGCGAGCGCGCCGAGGCGCGCGAGGGTCCGAACATTCATGCGGGGCTCACCGATCGCTTGATCCAGTCCAGGTAGGGCGCGAAGCCGGCCGCGACCGGCACCGCGAGCATCTCGGGCATCTCGTAGGGGTGCAGCTCGCGTACGCGCCGCTCGAGCTCGCCGTAGCGCGCGACGGTCGTCTTCACGTAGAGCAGCGTCTCGTCGGCCTCCTCGACGCGGCCCGCCCAGGTGTATGTAGAGTGCACGGCCGGCAGCTGGTTCACACAGGCGGCGAGTCCGTCCTCAACGAGGTGGCGCGAGAGGCTCGCGGCCTGGGCCTCGGGAATGGTGATCAGCACGACGACGACGGCCGGGTCGGCGGCGCTGGGCGGGGGATCGGATGGCAGCACTCCGGCCACGGGTCAGTCATCCATAAATGTCAGCAAAAACAGACACTTCTACGCCAGCCCGTCCGGGCGGTACGGCCGCGCCGGGAGGATAGCCCCGCGAGGTCCCCCTGTCACGGCGGATGCGTCACGGTTGTAAGCGTCGGCTCGGCTTGAAAAGCCACCGCGTGCCGCTATAGTTAGCAGCCGCTTGGGGAGAGTGCTAACAGCGCCTCCTCGCCCGGAGCCCCCGGAGGGGCCCGCCGCATTCGTCTATGAAGATCCTGAAGGAGGACAACGATGTCGACAAAGATCCGTCCGCTCCATGACCGAGTGATCGTCAAGCGCGAGGAAGACGAGCGCAAATCGCCGGGCGGGATCGTGATCCCGGACACCGCGACCGAGAAGCCGATGAAGGGCCGGGTGCTCGCGGTCGGCAAGGGCAAGATCCTCGAGAGTGGTGAGATCCGTCCGCTCGACGTGAAGATCGGCGACAAGGTGCTGTTCGGCAAGTACAGCGGAACCGAAGTGAAGATGGATGGCGATGACGTCCTCGTGATGCGCGAGGAAGACATCATGGCCATCATCGAAGGCAAGTAAGCCGTCCGTCCGGACGCACTCCCGAATCCAGAGGAACGACACTATGGCAGCGAAAGAAGTCCGATTCAGCGACGACGCCCGTACCCGAATGGTCAAGGGCGTGAACATCCTGGCGAACGCCGTCAAGGTCACGCTCGGCCCGAAGGGCCGCAACGCCGTGCTCGAGAAGAGCTTCGGCGCGCCGACCGTCACCAAGGACGGCGTCAGCGTCGCCAAGGAAATCGAGCTCAAGGACAAGTTCGAGAACATGGGCGCGCAGATGGTCAAGGAAGTCGCGAGCGCGACCTCCGACGAGGCCGGTGACGGCACGACCACGGCGACCGTGCTCGCCCAGGCGATCGTGCGCGAGGGCCTGAAGGCCGTCGCCGCCGGCGTCAACCCGATGGACCTGAAGCGTGGCATCGACCACGCGGTGGAGACGGCGATCGAGGAGCTGAAGAAGCTGTCGAAGCCGTGCAAGGACACCAAGGCGATCGCCCAGGTCGGCACGATCTCGGCGAACTCCGACACTAGCATCGGCGAGACGATCGCCGAGGCGATGGAGAAGGTCGGCAAGGAAGGCGTGATCACGGTCGAGGAGGCCAAGAGCCTCGAGAGCGAGCTCGACGTCGTCGAGGGCATGCAGTTCGATCGCGGCTACCTGTCGCCCTACTTCGTCACCAATACCGAGAAGATGATCGCCGAGCTCGATGATCCCTACATCCTGATTCATGACAAGAAGCTGTCCGGCCTGCAGGCGATGGTGCCGG
>DATKOR010000096.1:0-15043 GCA_035524495.1 Steroidobacteraceae bacterium | reverse complement strand
TCCAGACCGCGGCCGAGGTCTACGGCCGCTACTACTCGGTGCGCGCGGAGAGCCCGCTGTGAGAGCCGTGGCCACCGGCGCGACGATTCTGGTCGCGGCGCTTTTCGCACGGTCCACGCCCGCCGACGTGGCTGCGGACCTGCGCCACTGCGCAAGCGTCGAGGCGCCGGACGTTCGCCTCGCCTGCTACGACGCGCTCGCGAGGCGCTCCCCGACGCCGCCGGCCGGGCCGGTCACGGCGAGCGCGGCGCCGCCCGCGACCGCAACGAGCGCCGTACCCCTGCCGCCCCCGGCGCCCGCGTCACCCACATCACCCGCGCCGGGTGCCGCGGCGCGCAACGGCGAGGACACATTCGGTCTGAGCGCGGCGAAGCTGCATCCGGTCGCCGCCACGGGGCCGGACTCGATCCAGGCGACGGTCTCGGGCATATCGTTCGACCAGACCGGGCACGCGAAGGTCCGTCTCGACAACGGACAGGCGTGGGCCGTCAGCGAGCCGGACGCCGACCTGCAGCGCGGCCAGCCCGTGACGATCAAGCGTGCCTCGCTCGGCTCGTACCTGCTCGTCACCGCCGATAGGCACAGCTACCGGGTACGACGCACGGAATGACGGCTCGCATCGCCTAGAAGCGCCGACGCGCTCCGAGCCGCTGCGACGGCGTCAAAAAAAACGGCGGGCCGAAGCCCGCCGTCGCATGTTCGCGCAAGCGCGAGTCGTGTGGCTCAGAACTTCGCGCTGACGTGCGCGTAGATGTAGCGACCGAGCGCGTCGTAGGTGCCCGCCCAGGTGTTGTCGTTGCAGGTCGTATTCGGGCAGTCCGAGTACGTGCCGTTCAGCACCAGCGGCGGGTTCTTGTCGGTCAGGTTGTTGACACCGAGCCGCACGCTGACCCCGCTCGTCACCGGCATTGACGCTGAGAGGTCGATGTAGGTGTACGCCGGGATGTGCGCCGTCGACTGGTAGTAGAGCGCCGACAGCAACGGGTTCGAGCTCGACCGGTCGACGTCCGAGTGGCCGATGTAACGCCACCGCGCCGTCACGTCGAGTCCCGCCCACGGCGTCGACCACGTCGTGTTGAGCACATGCCGCCACCGCGGCAGCGGCGCGTTGCAGGTGCTGCCCCAGAGGCCCGCGCAGTCGTACGAGCCGCCGGTCGGCAGCGGCTGCGTGACGAAGCTCTGCACGCGGGTGCCGGTCAGGTCGAAGATGAACTTGCCGGTCGATCCCGCGTCCAGCCGGTAGTGCGTCTTGAGGTCAACGCCCGCGGTCTTGACGGTACCGATGTTCTGCTCTGTCGTGTCGACGAAGTCCGTCACGTCGGTCCAGAGCGAGCCGTCGGCGCCGCGGTGGATCAGGCCGCACAGCGACGCCTGACCCGTGTTCGCGCAGTTCGCGATCACGGTGTTGGTCGACAGCGTCTGGATCGTGTCCTTGATCTTGATGTCGTAGTAGTCGAGCGACATGACCAGGCCGCGGATCGCCTGCGGCTGCCACACGACGCCGAACGAGTACGTATCGGCGGTCTCGGGCTTGAGGTTGATGTTGCCCGAAAGTACGTTGTTGATCTGTGCCGCCGGGTTGGTCTCGATGTTGCCGTACTCGAGCGCAGTGACGCCCGTGCGCGCGCACTGCGCGGGCGTGTAGACAGGATTCTTGCCCCAGCACGGATCGGCCGTGCCGCCGGCGCCGACGATCGGTGGCGAGTACAGGTCCGACAGGCTCGGCGCACGGATCGCGCGGTTGTAGCTGCCGCGCAGGCGCACGTCCTGGACCGGCGCCCACTCGAGGCCGATCTTGAACGTGTTGGTGTTGAAGCCCGAGGTGTAGTCGGAGTAGCGGTAGCCCGCTTCGGCCGACAGGTCATAGAAGCCCGGCTTCTCGTCCACGATCGGCAGGCGCATCTCGGTGAAGAGCTCGGACACGTGAAACTCGCCGTGGATCGGATGCGCGGCGCCGTTGCCGCCCGAGGCGAACCCGTTGGCGTAGATGTAGTCCGGGTCGAAGCTGTAGGTCTCCTGGCGGTACTCGGCGCCTAGATTGATCACGAGGCCGCTTTGCGCCGTCGGCAGCTTCACGCCGTACTTGCCGAGATCGCCCGTCACCGATCCGGAGGTGATGTACTCGGTGGTCTTCGTCGAGAACGTCGACGGCACCGTCAGGTACGTCAGCTGGTCCGCGGTCACGCCACCCGGCTGGTAGATGTTCCAAGGCACGCAGTTGGGATCCGTCCCGTTCAGGCGCGAGGCGCAGACCGGGGCACCCGGCGCCACGCCGACCACGCCGCCGGTCGCGGGATTGGCGACGACGTCGAGGGCGAGGTTGACCTGCTGGGCGCCGAGGAAGTTGCCTTCGTTGTTGCTGAAGTGCGTGATGCCGATCTGGCCGTAGACGTCGTACGACCACGCCTGACCGAACTTACCCTTGAGGCCGACCGTTTCCTTGAAGGAGTTCGACTCGTAGTTGTCGAGGCGGCCTCCACCTTCGACGTTACGCCGCGCGATTCGCAGCATGATGTCGCCGGGGTTGGTCAGGCCGTAAAGCGCCTGGTTCTCGGCAACGTTGGTCGGGTCGCAGAGCACCTGCACTTCCTGCGCGGTGAAGAGCGGATTCGAGCAGTTCGTCTTGAACTGCACGTACGCGAACGCGCCCGACGGACCGTACTGGGCGGTCGAGGTGTTGCGCGCGTACATGAACTCCGAATAGATGTTCGTGTGATCGTTGATGTCGAAGTGCAGGAACGCGCCGGCCGTGAAGCGCTCGGCGCCGCGCTGGAAGTAGCTGAGCGCGCCGTAGTTGTAGTAGTCCTTCTGCGCGAACGGACGCATCAGGCCGGTCGTGGCGTCCACGGTGTCGTTGACCAGCGTGGTGTCCTTGGCGGGGGTGCCTTTCAGGCCGTGTTCCTGAAACTTGCCCGTCGCGCTCGTGCTCGAGCCGCCGCAGACGATCGAGCTCGGCCCGGGGAGCGACGAAGGACCGTTCAACGTGCAACCCGCATGGTCGATCTGGTAGCCCGCGACCGGCTGCGTGTTCATATAAGTCGCGTAAATGCTCGCGTTGCCGCGATCGTCGGCAAAGTTGAAGCCGGCGACCAGCGACAGGTCCTTCGTCTGGCCGGTGTTGACCGTCGACGGTGGACGCGGGTAGCCGGCGGAGTCCAGGTAGCCCAGGTACTGCGCGCTGTCATTCTTGTGGTTGTAGAAGCTGTAGTTCGCGTCGAGCTTGACGCCCTGGTACTTCGTGTTGAGCACGAAGTTGACGACGCCCGCGACCGCGTCGGCGCCGTACACCGCCGAGGCGCCGCCCGTCAGCACGTCGGCGCGCTCGATGAGGTCCGCCGGGATCTGGTTGATATCGGGGACCGATCCGAAGTTGAGGCCGATACCTCCGCCCGGGTTCAGGCGCCGCCCGTTGACGAGCACCAGCGTGCGGTTGGAGCCGAGGCCTCGCAGGCTGATGGTCGCGGTGCCGTTCGAACTGATCGCCAGGCCCGAGCCCTGCTCGGCGACGACCTGCGGCAGGTTATTCAGCAGGTCCTCGGCGCGGGTCAGGCCGGTCTGCTGGATGTCGACGGACGTGACGCTGGTCACCGGGCTGATCGACACATCGTTCGGCGACTGTTGAATGCGCGAACCGGTGACGACGACCTCTTCCTGGGTCGCAGCCGGAGCGGTCTGCACCGGCGCCGTCTGCGCGAGCGCAAGCGGAGATGCGGCCGTCATGGCCGATGCTGCGAGCGTAAAACGAACCGCCTGCCGCAACGTGCGACTTGAATTCGTCATGCGATGGTTCCCCTATGAATCGTTTCGAGATCGGAATCGAAAGCGTTTACGCCCTCGTTTCCGCGTCGTTACCGGCCGACCCCTCCTCGGCCTTTGGTCAAAATACTACAAGGCATGTCCCGCCTACGTAAAGTTACGTACGGCGGCTACGAAGGAATAGCTGGGATTTGGATTGTTTCGTCCCAGAAGCCTCGCGCCCAGACAATTTGTGTGGTAGGCGTGCAACATCGCCGCGCAACGCGTGGTGCGACGCACAAACGAGGCTTTTCGGGCTTTCTTGCAGCGATTTACGCGAGCCAGCAGTTGGTCGCGACGGTGATCCGCGTGTCCCGGCCGTAGAACGGCGCGACCTCGTGAAAGACGTACGACGGGAACATCAGGAGCTGCCCCTCGACGAGCCGGATCTCGAGCGGGCGCGCGACGAAGGCGCGATGCATCGTCGCGATCGCCGGATCCTGGTAGGCGCCTGCGCCCTGGCGCGGGTCGAGGAACCTGAGGAGTCCGCTCTGCGGCTGGGCCGCGACGACCTCGCCGGCGCGCACGCAATAGACGGCCGACCAGCAGGCCATCGGGTGGTTGTGGGCGACGAAGGAGCCCGCATAGCGCGACACGTGAAACCACGTGTGGTTGTGCAGCGTCAGCCGCGCGAGGTCCTGAGGCCCGAGCGTCGTCGTCTGCAGCACCATCCGCCCGATCGCATCGAGCATGAAGCGCCTGAGCTCCTGCACGCAGGCCTCGGGCCAGCGGAAGAGGTTGAAGCGGCTCTCGAACGTCTCCTGCTGCGCGACGTGGCTCGGGGTCGGGTTGCGATGCTCGTCGTTCTCGCGCGCGAGGAAGAGCGCCTCGAGGTCGCGATTGAGCGCCTCGCAGGGGGCGAGCCGCGCCTCGCCGAACGGCACCGCGAAGAGCGGCGCGACCTTGACCTCCGGCGTCACCATGTCGCAAGCCCCGTCTGACCGGGCGCCACGAAGCGCACGCGCGCAGTCACGAGGACGAGTTCCCCGGCGGCGCGCACGAGCGCGACCTCGTGGGTCACCGAGGCCGGGAACAGGGCGATCTGCCCCGGGGCCGGGCGCCACGCGTAGTGGCCGGCCGCGTACGGCAACCGCATCGTCGCGTTGGTGGCGTCCTGGAACATCGTGCCGAGCCGCGACTCGTAGAGCCGCAGCATGCCGCTGTCGCGCCGCGACGGCGACGGCTCCGGCGCCGCGACGCAGTAGACGGCGATCCACGCCGAGAGCGGATAGCTCGCCGCCGGCACGCAGCCGTCCGGGCGCACGATCGTGTACCAGCCGCGTGCCTGCAGCGTGAGCGAGCGCAGCTGCGGCTCATCGAGCGCGCTGATCTCGGCGACGAGGTCGTAGATGCCGGCGAAGATCCCCTGCGTCAGCTCGCGGACGGCCGGATCAGGCCACTCGAAGAGATCGTCCGGGCTGCGGTAGCAGAGCGGGTTCGAGCCGGGCGCGCCGGGAACCGCGGCGGCCCGCTCGGCAAAGCGTCCGCGGAGCGTCGCGTTCAGGGCTTCCGCCGCCGGCAGCGTCGTGCGGCCGAAGGGCGTCGCGAGGATCGGGACGACCCGATCGCTCATGCTTCCACCGGCCCGTCGGCTGGCTCGATCACGCTCCCCTCCGTCCCCGCGGTTGCCGGCGATGTTCCCACAGCGGCGCCGGCGCCGGCCATCCGCGCCGACCGTCAGCGTCGCGCGTGCTCGAGGATCTGGTTCGCGAGCGCGCCGTAGTCGCCGTCGAAATGGTGCCCGCCGGAGAGCGCGACGCTCGTGACCGTCGGGCCGTGCAGCGTCCGGCACGGACTCTCGCCCTCGGTCGCCCCGTAAAGGCACAGCAGGTGCGCATCGCCCATGCGCGCGATCTCGGGCAGCGTCGGCCGCCCGCCGGAGTCGGCACCCGGAATCCAGTCGGCGACGTGAAATTCGAAGCTCGCCGAGTCGCTGAGCGCGAGGAGATTCACGCTGCGCACCTCGGCCTTGAGCTCGGCGGGCAGCCGCGTGTAGAGGAAGGGCAGCACGTCGGCGCCGAACGAGTACCCGACCAGCAGCACCTGCGGGCGGTGCCAGGCGGCCGCATAGCGGCGCACGATGCGCTCGAGGTCGCGCGCCGCGGTCTCGGGCGTCCGGCCCGACCAGTAGTACTTCAGCGAGTTCCAGCCGACGACCGGGATGCCGTGCGCCGCGAGCGCCCCGGCGACGTCCTGGTCGATGCCCGCCCAGCCGCCGTCCCCGGTCAAGAGCACCGCGAACAGCGTCTCGGCGCCCGCCGGCGCCGCGCCCGCGGCCGGCACTTCGACGAGCGGAAGGTCCTGGACCTCGGCGAGCGTGACCTTCGGCGGGGCGGCGTGCGCGGCGAGCCTGGCGTAGGCGCTTCGAAACTGCGCGAGCCAGTTCTTCTCGACCGAGAAGCCGTGCCCGACCTTCGGCAGCCACACGAGCTCGGCGCTGCCGGTCGCGGCCACGAAGCTGCGCGTGCCCGCGGGGCTGCACACCTGGTCGGCGTCGCCCTGCAGCGCGATCCAGGGCGTCACGTTGCCTTTGGCCGCCGAGAACAGCACGCCCTCGACGGGCGCCGGCGTCTTGCCCTTCGCGTACTGCCAGGCGTACTCGAGTCCGCTGCCGCGGCAGATCTTCTGCGTGACGTCGAGATCGGGGCAGAAGCCGAGGCTGAGCGCACCGGCGAAGGTCCCCTTCGGCGCCTCGACGACCGTCGCGTAGACGAGCGTCGCGCCCGAGGAGTAGCCGACGAGCACCGGCGGGAGATAGTCGCCGAGCTTCAGTCGCTGCTCGACCTCGTGCGCGAGGCCCTCGAAGTCGACGGCCAAGCTCTTGCAAGCGGACCCCGGGGTGTTGAGCGCCTTGCGATAGCTGCGGATGTCGATGCCGACGACCGCGGCGCCCTGCTCGAGAAGGTGGCGCGCCATGTCGACGACGCCGAGGTTCCAGCCACCGTCGCCCGAGACGAAGAGCGCGACGCTCGTGACCTTCGCCGCCGGCCGGTAAATCGTGACCTCGCCGAAGGCCCCGTAGTGCAGCTTCTGCTCGCCCGCGATCTTCGGGGCCGGCGCATCAAGCCCGGTGCCGGGCGCCGGCGCCGCAGGATCGGCGCCTCGCGCGCCCCCGGCGCCGAGCACCGCGACGGCGAGCGTGCCCGCCAGCGTGATTTCCCGCATCGTCATTTGGTGATCAGCTCCTTGAGTCCGCCCGAGATCAGCGTCGAGACGTCGATGAGCACGCGCGCGAGGTGCAGGCCGCCCGGGCTCGCGAGATAACGCGGCTCCCACACCGGGTCGAACTTCTCCTTGTAGCGCCTGAGCCCCTCGAAGTTGTAGAACGATTCGCCGTGGCGGTACAGGAAGCTGCCCATCCGGTGCCACAGCGGCGCGAGCGCCCGGTTCTCGAGGCCTGAGAGCGGCGCCATGCCGAGGTTGAACCAGCGGTAGCCCTCGGCGCGGCCCCACAGCATCAGCTTGATGAAGAGATAGTCCATCGCGCTGCGCGGCGCGTCGGGGTGAAAGCGCATCAGGTCGACGGAGAGCTCCTCGCGCGTGCCGCTCGGCCACAGGTTCGCGAACGCCACCACGTCGCCCTCGGCGCGCACCACCGCGATCGGGAACTGCGCGAGGTAGCGCTCGGAGAACGCCCCGAGCGAGAAGCCTTTCTCGGCCGTCGCCTTGTCGTCGAGCCAGGCGTCGGAGATCTGCCGCAGCCGCGGCAGCAGCGGCGGCACGGCCTCGGGCGGCAACACCTCGAAGCTCGCACCATCGCGCTCGGCGCGCCGCCGCGACTGGCGCAGGTCGGCGCGCGCGCTGCCCTCGAGGCTGAACGACTCGAGCGGCACGCGTGCCTCCTCGCCGAGCTTCAAGAGCGACAGCCCGAGGTCGACGTACAGCGACAGTGAGCGGTTGCTGACCTCGTAGAACACCGTGCGCGCCCCGCGCTGATCGACGAGCTCGCGGAACGCCCAGACGAGATCCTCGTCGCGCTCCTTCGGTCCCACCGGGTCGCCGAGCGCGACCCAGCTGCCGCCGCCGATCTGGTACATCACGAACGCGTCGCCCTCGGGGTGGAACAGCAGCCGCTTGTCGCCCGCGAGCGCCGCGTTCGCGAGGCTCGCGTCCTCGGCCGCGATCGCGCGCCGGGCGCGCTCGAGGTCGAGAGCGGCCGGATCGTGGGGCGCGGGCGGCGCGGGCCTCAGCAGCTGCGCCGTGACGAAGGCCGCCAGCACGACGACCACCGCGAGCGAGGCGCGCAGCACGCGCGGCGCGTGGCCGTGCAGCGCGATCGTCCACCACAGGTCGCCCGAGTACGGCACGTGCCGCGACGACAGCCAGCCGATCCAGAGGCTGAGCGCGACGATGATCGCGATGCTCGCGACCCACACCGGCGTGAAGCGCTGGCTCATGATCGTCGACGGGCGGTAGAACGCCCGCCGCGCGAGGAACAGCACCAGCAGCACGACGCCGAGGTAGGTCGCCTCCTCGAAATCAAGGCCCTTGCCGAGCGAGGCGATGCTGCCCGCGACCAGCAGCCAGAACGTCAGGTGGTAGGCGGCCGCCACCCGCCGGAACAGCGCGCGCGCGAGGATCAAGAGCCCGACGCCGATGATGCTGCCCGCGAGGTGCGAGGCCTCGAGGAGCGGCAGCGGCACGACCTCGACGAGCTTGCCGAGCCGCGCATCGAGCGCCGGCGTCGCGCCCGAGAGCAAGAGCACCGTGCCCGCGACGAAGACCAGCACGCCGACGAGCTGCGGCACGATCGGCGCGAGCAGCGAATCGAGGAGCCCGCGCGCGCTCGCGAGCCGCGTGCGGTGCTGGTAGAGCTCCTGCGCGGCGAGCGCGACCGCCGCGATGAACAGCGGCGCGAGGTAGTAGATGCCGCGGTACGCGAGCAGCGCGCCCAGCATCTGGGGCGCCGGCACCTGCGGCAGCGCAAGCAGCAGGATCGCCTCGAACACGCCGAGGCCTCCCGGCACCTGGCTGGCGATGCCGCCGACGACCGCGACCGCGTAGATCCCGGCGAAGGTCACGAAGTCGGTGCTCGCGCCCGACGGCAGCAGCAGATAGAGGACGCCGGAGGACAGTGACAGGTCGGTCACCGCGACGACGATCTGCGACAGCGAGATCACCGGCCCCGGCGGGCGCAGCGCCCACGCGCCGAGCGCGAGCGGCTCGCGCGCGCGGCTGGCCCACACGACGTAGCCCGCCACCCACGAAAGGAGCGCCAGGCCCGCGAGCCGCGACCATGCGTGCCCGAGGTGCAGCGCCGAGGCGCCCGGCACCGCGATCAGGAGCGCGAAGCCCGCGAGCACGCTAACCCCGATTGCGGTCGTCAGCGCGCACATCGTCACGATCGTCGCGACGTCGACGGTCGTCAGCCCCTCGGTCGAGTACAGCCGGTAGCGGACCGCCGCGCCGGTGAACGCCGCGAGGCTCAGGTTGTGGCCGAACGCGTAGGCGATGAACGAGGTGAGCGCGGTGCGCGCGTAGCCGACCGGCTTGCCGACGTAGCGCACGCCGAGCCAGTCGTAGAGCGTCAGCATCAGGTAGCTGCCGGCCGTCAGCAGCGCCGCGCCCGCGACGGAGCTGCGCGGGATCGCGCGCAGCTCCGTGAGCACGTCGTGCAGGCGGTAGCTGCCGAGCACGTGGTGCAGGAGCGCCGCGACCAGCACGAACACCAGTACCGACAGCGCCGGCGCGAGCCAGCGGCGCCAGGGACGGGTCTCGTCGCGTGCGGCACTTGGGTCCGTCATGCGGGTACTATGATCCCATGCCAAGCACCCGCGCCGCATGGCGCATCGATCGAGCGGGCTCGCTCGACCGTCTGCGGCTGGTGGAGGAGACCCTCGACCCGCCGGCGCCGGGCGAGGCGCGGATCCGCGTCCGCGCGATCGGCCAGAACTTCGCCGATGCGCTCGCCTGTCTCGGTCTCTATTCCGCGACACCGCGCGGGTCGTTCGTGCCGGGGCTCGAGGTCGCCGGCGTCGTCGAGGCGCTCGGGGCCCCGGTCGCCGACCGTGCCGCCGGCGTCACGGTCGGCGACCGCGTCATCGCGCTCACGCGCTTCGGCGGCTATGCGAGCGCGCTGAACGTCGACACCCGTTACCTCATGCCGCTGCCCGCCGGCTGGTCCTTCGAGTCGGGCGCCGCGTTTGCGGTGCAGACGCTCACCGCCTGGTACGGGCTCGTGCGCCTCGGGGATGCGCGCCGCGGCTCGGTGGTGCTCGTGCAGTCGGCCGCGGGCGGCGTCGGACTGCAGGCGCTCGCGATCCTCGCACGCCTCGGGGCGCGCGCCGTCGGCGTCGTCGGCCGCGAGTCGAAGCGCGACTTCCTGGTCTCGCGCGCGCTGCTGTCGCGCACGCAGGTCGTCGTACGGTCTCCCGGCGGCTCCGGTCGGGCGCTCGACGCGGCGCTCGAGGCCTGCGGCGCGAGGGGCTTTGACATCGTGTTCGACGCGGTGATGGGCGACGACTTTCGCGCGTCGTTCGCGCGCCTCGCGCCGGAGGGGCGCTACGTGCTCTACGGCGCGGCCGACTTCATGCCGCGCGGGCGGCGCCCGGGCTGGGCCCGGCTCGGCTGGCAGTGGCTCAGGCGCCCGCGACTCGATCCGCTCGCGATGATCTCGGAGAACCGCGCGCTGCTGGCGTTCAACCTGATCTGGCTCTGGGACGCGATCGAGCGCGTGCCGGCTGCGCTCGCGGCGCTCGCGGCGCTCGAGCTCGCGGAGCCGTGGGTCGGCGCGCGCCGCCCGTTCGCCGCGGCGCCCGCGGCGCTCGCGGAACTCAAGGCCGGCGGCACGGTCGGTAAGTCGGTGCTCGTCGTGGACCCGACCGGATGAAGCCGAATGCCACCGCACTGACCGAGGGCCCGATCGCGACGACGCTCTACCGCTTTGCGTTGCCGATCCTGCTCGGCAACGTGCTGCAGTCGCTGAACGGCTCGGTCAACTCGGTGTGGGTCGGTAAGTTCCTCGGCCCCGCGGCGCTGACCGCGACCTCGAACGCGAACACGGTGCTCTTCCTGCTGCTCGGCGGCGCGTTCGGGGTCGCGATGGCCGCGACGATCCTGGTCGCGCAGTACGCGGGCGCGCGGCGCCTCGAGGACGCGCGGCGCGTCGTCGGCGCGAGCGCCGCGTTCTTCGGCGCCGTCTCCCTGGTGCTCGCCTTGGCAGGGACCGTGGCGGCCGATCCGCTCCTCGAGTGGATGCGCACGCCGGCCGATGCGGTGCCGCTGGCGCGCGCCTACTTGCGGCTGATCTTCGCGGCGCTGCCGTTCCTCTACCTCTACACGTACGTGATGGCGGTGCTGCGCGGCGCCGGCGACTCGCGCACGCCCTTTCGCTTCCTGGTCCTGTCGGTCGGCCTCGACATCGCGCTCAACCCGCTGTTCATCTTCGGGCTCGGGCCGCTGCCCGCGCTCGGCATCGCCGGCTCCGCGCTCGCGACGCTGATCGCGAACGCGGTCAGCCTCGCGGCGCTCGTCGCGTACCTGTACCGGACCGGGAACCCACTGTGCCTGCGGGGCGCCGAGCTTCGCTACCTGCGCTTCGACGGCGCGATCATCGCGACGCTGTTGCGCAAGGGCTTGCCGATGGGCCTGCAGATGGTGCTGCTGTCGGCGAACGCGGTCGTGATGATCTCGCTCGTCAACCGCTTCGGCTCGGCGACCACGGCCGCCTACGGCGCCACCTGGCAGCTGTGGAACTACGTGCAGATGCCCGCCTTCGCGATCGGCGCCGCGGTGTCGTCGATGGCGGCCCAGAACGTCGGGGCCGGCCACTGGGAGCGGGTGGCGCGCACCGCGCGCACCGGCGTCGCGTTCAGCTGCGTCGCGACGGGCGCCGCGGTGCTGCTGCTGCTCCTCGTCGACGCGCTGGCGCTCAGACTCTTCCTCAGCGACCAGGCGACGATCGAGATCGCGCGGCACATCAACCGGGTCGTGTCGCCGTCGTGGGTCCTGTTCGGCATCTCGATGGTGCTGTTCGGCGTCGTGCGCTCGACGGGCGCCGTGCTGCCGCCGCTCGTCGTGCTGTTCATCGCACTGTGGTGCGTACGGATCCCGTTCGCGCACCTGATGCTGCCGAGCCGCGGCGCCGACGCGATCTGGTGGAGTTTTCCGCTCGCCGCAGTCGTGTCCTCGACGCTCGCCTTCGCCTACTACCGCTTCGGCGGCTGGCGACGCGCGCGCATGGCGCCGGCTGGCGCGGCGACGCCGACGCCGGTCGCGGTCGAGGAGGCGTAGCGGTGGCCGCGCGGCGTGCCGTGGCGATGCTCGCGGCGATCGGCGTCGCGCTCGGCGCGCTGCCGGCGCGCGCGGCCCTGCAGGTCTACGCCGCCGGGGACATCGCCGAGTGCCGCGGCGACCCCGCGCAGAGCGCGGCGGCCGAGACTGCGCGGCTGATCCCGGACGGCGCGACGGTGCTCGTGCTCGGTGACGCCGCCTATCCGTTCGCCGATCGCGCGACGCTCGCGAGGTGCTACGCGCCGACGTGGGGACGGCTCAGGGCCACGACGTACGCCGTGCCCGGCAACCACGACTACGTCGGCGGCGCGACGCGCGACTTCCTGGCGTACTTCGGCGAGCGCAACGGGCACCTGACGTACTTTCGCGCGGCGCTCGGCGACTGGTGGCTGGTCGGCCTCGACAGCAACCTGCGCGGCGAGGCGCTCGCCCGGCAGAACGACTGGCTGGCGCACGAGCTCGGCGCTATCGCCGGCGACGGGCGCTGCGTGATCGCGCTCTGGCACCACGCGTTCGTGTCGACGGGCCTGCACCGCGGCGACGGTGCGCCGATGAAGGCCGCGTGGACGCTGCTCGAGGCGGCCGGGGCCGACGTCGTGCTGAGCGGCCACGAGCACTTCTACGAATCGTTCGACCCGCTCGCCGCCGACGGCACCGCGGCCGCGACCGGCATCCGCGAGTTCGTGGTCGGCACGGGCGGCGCGCACCTCGTGGACCTGTCGCTGTCGTCGCGCCACCGCGCGTTCGCGCGCACGCACGGGGTGCTCGAGCTCGAACTCGAGCGCAACCGCTATACGTGGCGCTTTCGCACCGTGGACGGCGCGGTGCCTGACGCCGGCGGGGCCGCCTGCCGGCGCGCCGCCCGGCCCTAGAAGCGCACCGCGGCGACGACGCGCGCGACCGCGGCGTTCACGACCGCCGGGTCGACCGGCCCCTCGGTCAGCACGGCGATCGCGCCGCCCTTCACCGGCACGATCAGCACGCGGTAGCCGCCCTCGAGCGCGAGCGTGCGTGCCGCGGGGTGCTCGTGACGCAGCACCATCACCGTCATCGGCCCGTCCGCGGTCTGCACGACGAGGTGCGGGACGAACCAGCCGCGGAACCAGCAGCTGTGCGCGTAGGTGACGAGCGGGACGTCCGGCGCGAGCTCGACGCCCGAGCGCTTGAGCACGTAGGCCAGCGTCGCCGGCGCGACCGGCTGGTCGGTGCGCCGCCGCGAGTCGGGCTCGTGTGCCATGTGGCCGACGAGCGCGGTCGCGAGCGATTCGCGCGGGTAGAACGTCCACAGCGTCGCGACGACGATCGCGGCGCCGGCCACCGAGGCGGCGAGCGCCCACAGCCGCGGCGCCGGCCGCGGGCGCGCGGCGCCGGGCGGCGGCACCGGGATCTCGAGCGCGCGCTTCAGCCGCGCCTCGAGGTGCGCAAGGTCGGCGGCGTACTTCGCACACGCTGCACACTCGAGGAGGTGCGCCTCGATCTCGGGCGTGCGCAGCGCAGGGTCAGCGCCGAGTGCGCGGCGAAGGTCGAGGCAGTTCACAGCTCCTCGCTCCCGCCGAGCAGCGCGGCCTTGAGCTTCTGGCGCGCGCGGAACAGCCGCGTCAGCACGGCGCCCGAACTGAGCTCCATGTGCGTCGCGATCTCTTCGGTCGAATAGCCCATCAGCACCTGCAGCACCAGCGGCTCGCGGTAGTCGCGCTCGAGCGCGAGGATCGCGGCGCGCACGTCGGCCATCTCCTGCGCGTCCTCGGCCGCGAGCGCCGGGTCCTCGAGCGCCGCGAGGTCGTCGACGTCGACGGTCTCGAACGCCTTGCGCTCGAAGCGCCTCGCGAACTCGCGCCGGGCGATCGTCAACAGCCAGGCCCGCGCCTTCTGCTCGTCGCCGAGGCTCCCGAAGGAGCGCCAGGCGCGGAGCAGCGTGTCCTGCACGACGTCGTCGGCAACCGCGCGGTCGCGCGCGAGCCAGAACGCGAACCGGTACAGGTCCGGCCGCAACTGTCCGCACAGCGCCTCGAACCGCGATTTCAGCTCCGGCGGGGACGCAGCATCGCTCATCAGGGTAGACCGGGCCTCGCGGTGCCTTATTACCGGACGCAGCGAGCGCTGCGAGGGCTGCATCGTACACGGCTCGCGTGGCGCGCCCGCCTGATGCGCCGCAACAAGTCCCACCGGGATCGCATCCTTCGCGCCGAGCGTGTAAGAAGTCACCGGGTCGTCCGGTCTAGTCGGGCGTGCGCCAAGACGCCGGCGCGAGAACCCGCGAAGGAGCCGCACTCGATGAACCCCCGCCAGACGCTCAATGCCCTCGAGGGGGGCCTCGCCGCAGCCGCGGGCTACCTCGCCGCGCCGCTTCAATTCGCGACGCGGCTCTGGGTCGGCTGGGTGTTCGTGAAGTCGGGCTGGCTCAAGGTCAGCGACTGGTCGCAGACGCTCGCGCTCTTCGAGACCGAGTACCGCGTGCCGCTGCTCCCGCCGCACGCCGCTGCCTACGCCGGCGCCGCCGGCGAGCTCATCTTCGGGTCGCTCGTCATGCTCGGCCTCGCCGGACGCGCGGGGGCGCTCGGGCTCTTCGCCGTGAACCTGATGGCCTTCATCTCCTACCGGCACGTGCTGCTCGGCGACGGCTTCGAGGCCGCGCTCGGCCAGCACGTGCTGTGGGGCTTCATGCTGCTGGTGCTCGTCGTGCACGGCCCCGGCAGCTGGTCGCTCGATCGCCTGCTGGGAGCCGTGCGGGCACCGCTCGCGGGCCGTGCGTCGGTCGCCTAGCGCCTGAAGTATCGAACGGCGGCCCGCCGCTCCGAGGGGACCGGCGCGGCGGGTCGCCCCGGGTTCGCCGACATCCGGCGCGCCCGTCGCAGCCGGTCCCGCTTGCCACCATCCCGTCATCCTTCAAGAGGTATAGATTCATGAAGACCAATGTCACCGGTGCTGCGATCGCCACCGCCGCCGCGCTTCTGTTCTCGACGGTCGCGGCCCCGGTCGCACACGCCGAGGATGCGAAGATCAAGTGCGAGGGCGT
>DATKOR010000095.1:0-58019 GCA_035524495.1 Steroidobacteraceae bacterium | reverse complement strand
CCCACCGCCCCCTCCGCCGCCACCCCCGCGCGCGGTCACGCCACCGCCGCCGCCGCCGCCGCCGCCGCGCGCAGCCGCGCCACCCCCGCCACCCCGGCCTGCGCCGCAGCCGCCGCCAAGCGTGGCCGCGCCCCCACCGCCGCCACCGCCGCCGCCGCCACCACCACCACGAGTGTCCGCGCCGCCGCCACCGGCACCGCCGCCACCGACACCACCGGCGCCGCAACTATCCCCGCCGGTCGTCATCGTCGCGCCGCCGCCGCCACCACCGGCGCCGGTCGTGGTCGCCCCGCCGCCACCGCCGCCACCGCCGCCACCGGCGCCGGCCGCTCGATCCGCACCACATCCTCCCACCGCGAAGCCCCCGTCGCATCCGGCCGGGCGGCCGGGCGCAGCGCGCGGTGGGTCCAAGCGCGATAAGAGCGGAGCGTCGGGCAAGCATCCGAAAATGCCAGCGCCCGGCTCCTCCGAGGCACAGATCTTCGCCGACGCGGTCCGGTTGCTGAAGTGGGGCCGCCAGTGGCATGAATTGCCGGAGGCGATCTCGCGCACGGCGGGCCGACCGGGTGTCGTCGAGGTGCGCAAGTGTCTGCGCGGCTTCAAGGCGGAAATTGAGAAAGCCGCCGCCGAGTGAGCCCCCGGGTTGGCAGCGTCACGCCGCTTGCGTAGGCTGCCTCGGCCGCGCGCCCGCCGGCGCCAACCGTAGGATCACCGAATGACTTTCGCCCGCTTCGCTCTGGCGGCGCTCGCCGCGCTCGCCGCGGCCAGTGCCCCGGCCGCCCCACCCTCGAAGGCCGAGACGGCCATTCACTACCGCCACTCGGTCTATCACGTGATTGAGTGGAACGTGCTTCCGATGGGCGACGCAGTCTCCGGCAAGATCCCCTACGACAAGGAGGCTTTCGCGATGCGCGCCGCGCGCGTCGCGCTGCTGACCCCGATGCTGCCGGAAGGCTTTCCGGAAGGCTCGTACATCGCCGGCAAGACGGACGCCAAGCCGGACATCTGGAAGAACCGCCCGGAGTTCGACGAATTGATGAAGAAGCTCGCCGCGAAGAGCGCCGCGCTCGCGGACGTCGCCAAGGGCGGGGATCTTGCGACGATCAAGCCGGCCTTCAACGACCTGATGAAGGTCTGCAAGAGCTGCCACGAGAAGTTCAAGAAGAAGGACGATTGAGTCAGTCGGCGAGCACCGCCTCCGGTGCGGTCGCGATCAGTCCGACCACCAGCGCGGCCATCAGCGCGAGGAGCGCGGCCGCCAGCAGCGTGCGCTGTTGCTCGATCGCGTCCGCGGCGCCGACCCCGCGCTTGTAGCCGGTGACGAGCGGCCGCACGAGGTCCTCGCCGAGCGCATAGCGGTAATAGAGCGCGGCGGCGACGTGCAGCGCGACGGCGCCGAGAATCAGGTTGGCGATGCGCCCGTGCCACGCGCTCAGCCGGTTACTGAGGTGCGGGTCGACGTAGCCGTAGAGCGGACCGGTGTGCAGGATCTCGTCGTTCGAGCACAGACCCAGGCTCGCCTGCGTGCCGACGAGCGCAAGCAACGCCAGCGCCATCCAGCCGCCGAGCGGGGTGTGCCCGACGCTGCGCCGGAACGTCGCGCGCCGCAGCATCGACACCGAGGCGAGCACGGCACGAGGGCCGCGCACGAAGTCGCCGAAGCGCGCGTGCACCGGCCCGACGAAACCCCAGGCGATGCGAAACAGCACGAGCACGAGCGCGACCGAGCCGCACACGACGTGCACGCCGAATGCCGCCGGCCCGATCCAGTCCGTCACGAACGCGCCGCTGACGCTGAGCGCGAGTCCCCAGTGCGAGACCCGCAGCGGCAGGTCCCACACCAGCCGCGGCACCGTGCTCTCGTCCACCGTCGCGCGCAGCGCTGGGATCGTCATTGGCATCCTTCGGGGCGGGCCAGCATTCTACAAAGCGGCGACGCCACCGTTGCGCCGGAGGCGACACTTTTGCAGAATCGCGCCGCGCCGGCGGCGTGGAACTCGCCGCGGCCGAAGCAGTCACAGGCGAGAAGATGATCGAAGTCAACGCACTCACCAAGCGCTTTGCCGACGTCGTCGCGGTCAGCGACCTCTCGTTCCGGGTCGGTCCCGGCGAGATCCTCGGCTTTCTGGGACCCAATGGTGCGGGCAAATCGACGACGATGCGCATCATCGCGGGCTTCATCGACCCGACCTCCGGCAGCGCCGCGGTCTGCGGTCACGACGTGACCCGGGATCCGCTCGCCGCGCGCCGGGCGCTCGGCTACCTGCCGGAAGGCGCGCCGGTATGGCCGGAGATGACGCCGCGCGGGTTCCTGCGCTTCATCGCTGACCTGCGCGGCCTCAAGGGCGAGCACCGCGAGCGGCGGTTGTCCGACACGATCGGCCGGCTCGGCCTCGAGCCGGTCCTCGACCGGACCATCGACACGCTGTCGAAGGGCTTCAAGCGGCGCGTCGGGCTGGCACAGGCGATCGTTCACGACCCGCCCGTGCTCGTGCTCGACGAGCCGACCGACGGCCTCGACCCGAACCAGAAACACGAGGTGCGCACGCTGATCCGCGAGATGGCACCCGGCAAGACGATCGTGATCTCGACGCACATCCTCGAGGAGGTGCACGCCGTGTGCACCCGCGCGATCATCGTCGCCGGCGGCCGCCTGCTCGCCGACGAGCCGCCGGGGGCGCTAGAGGCCCGCTCGCGCTACCACAACGCGGTCACCGCCTGCCCGGCGGATCCGGCCGACCTCGCGCGGCTCTCGGCCGCGCTCGCCTCGCTGCCCGGCGTCGCCGGCGTCGAAGCGGACACGGCCGAGGCACGGCTGACGGCGCTCCCGGTCCGGGGCGCCGTTCTCTACGCCGCGGTCGCCGAGCTCGCGGCGCGCGAGCGCGTCGTGCTGCGCGAGCTCAGGCTCGAGAGCGGCCGGCTCGACGAGGTCTTTCGCACGATCACGACCGCGGCGGGCGCGCCATGAGCGGCCTTGGCCCGGTGTACCGCCGCGAGCTCGCGAGCTACTTCGCGACGCCGCTCGCGTACGTCTTCATCGTGATCTTCCTGCTGCTCGCGGGCGCGTTCACGTTCTGGCTCGGCGGCTTCTACGAGCGCGGCCAGGCCGACCTCGCGCCGTTCTTCAACTTCCACCCGTGGCTGTACCTGTTCCTGGTCCCGGCGGTCGCGATGCGGCTGTGGGCCGAGGAGCGGCGCAGCGGCAGCATCGAGCTGCTGCTGACGCTGCCGGTGCGCGCCGGCGTCGCCGTCGCCGCGAAGTTCCTCGCCGCATGGACGTTCGTCGCGCTCGCGCTCGCGCTGACCTTCCCGATGTGGATCACCGTCAACTACCTCGGCTCACCGGACAATGGCGCGATCGCGGCCGGCTACATCGGCAGCCTGGCGATGGCCGGCGGCTTCCTCGCGATCGGCAGCTGCCTGTCGGCGGCGACGCGCAGCCAGGTCATCGCGTTCATCCTGACGGTCGTCGTGTGCTTCGTGCTCTTGCTCGCGGGCTACCCGCTGGTGCTCGATGCGTTCCGCGGCTGGGCACCGCCTGCGCTCGTCGACGCGGTCGCGAGCCTGTCGATACTCACGCACTTCCAGGCCATCTCGAAGGGCGTGCTCGACCTACGCGACTGCCTGTATTTCGCAATGACGATCGGCGCGTGGCTGTACGCGACGACGCTCGTGCTCGAACTTCGGAAGGCGGACTAGCGCATGGGACCTCTGCGGATCAAAGGCATCGGTGCGGCCACCTTCGTCGTGCTCGCGCTGCTGTTCGTCGGGCTGACGATCGTCTTCAACCACGCGTTTCGCAGCGCGCGGCTGGACCTGACCGAGAACCGGCTGTACACGCTCGCGCCGGGCACGCAGCGCCTGGTCGGCTCCCTGAAGGAGCCGATCAACCTGTACTTCTACTTCTCGCAGCAGGGCTCGGTCGCGGTGCCGCCGCTGCGCGCCTATGCCGGGCGCGTGCGCGAGCTGCTCGAGGAACTCGCCGCACGCTCCGGCGGCAAGATCCGCCTGCACATCGTCGACCCGCAGCCCTACTCCGAGGACGAGGACCGCGCCACCGAGCTCGGCCTGAAGTCGGTGCCGCTCGGCACCGGCAACGAGCCGATCTGGTTCGGGCTCGCCGGCACGAACTCCACCGACGGTCGCTCGGTCATCGAGTTCTTCCAGCCCGACAAGGAGCAGTTCCTCGAGTACGACGTCGCGCGCCTGATCCACGAACTCGGCTCGCCGCAGAAGAAGGTCGTCGGCCTCGTGAGCTCGCTCCCGGTCAGTGGCGGGTTCGACCCGGCGAGCGGCGGGATGCGCCCGCCATGGGTCATCGTCGCGCAGCTGCGCGAGCTCTACGACGTCAAAATCATCGCGCCCGAGGCAACCTCGCTGCCGGCCGGGCTCGACGCGCTCTTCATAGTGCAGCCGAAGGGCCTGTCGCCGGCGCTCAGCTACGCGATCGACCAGTACGTCGTCGGCGGCGGGCACGCGCTCGTGTGCGTCGACCCGGACTCGCAGCTCGAGACGGCCGGCGGGCCCGGCGCGGCCTTCGCCGGGGCCGACAAGAGCTCGACGCTCGAGCCGATGCTCGCGGCCTGGGGCGTCGGTTTCAATCCGCGCCAGGCGGTCGGCGACCTCGAGCACGCGCTGCTGGTCGGCAACGGCGGCGGCGCGCCGGTGCGGCACCTCGCGTTCCTCGGGCTCGGCGAGCGCAACTTCGACAAGAACGACGTGATCACGACCTCGCTCGGCACGATCAACTTCGCGACCCCGGGCGCGCTCGAGCCGAAGAAGCTCGACGGCGTGCACTTCGAGCCGCTGATCACGACCGGCACCGAGTCCGCGCCGATCCCGGTCGAGCGCCTGGCCCTTGCGGCAACGCCCGACAGCCTGCGGCAAGGCTTCAAGCCGACCGGCCAGCGCTACACGGTCGCGGCGCGGATCTCGGGCGCGCTGCCGAGCGCCTACCCGGGCGGGCCGCCGGCCGGGGTCAGCGCCGCAGCCGCACACCTCGCCCACGGCACGCAGCCGGCGACCGTGGTCGTCGTCGCCGACACCGACTTCCTCGCCGACATGCTGTGGATCCGCACCGGCAACCTCTACGGCGAGCGCTACGCCGAGCCGTGGGCCAACAACGGCGACTTCGTGCTCAATGCCCTCGACAACCTGACCGGCAGCGCCGACCTGATCGGGATTCGCGGGCGCCCGACGTTCTCGCGACCGTTCACCCGGGTCGACACGCTGCGCGCGCAGGCCGACGAGCGACTGCGCAGCAAGGAGGCAGACCTCGAGAAGGAGCTCGCCGACACCGAGCGCAAGCTCGGTGAGCTGCAGAGCCGTCGCGAGGACCGCCAATCGCTGGTGCTCTCGCCCGAGCAGCAGCGCGAGGTCGAGCACTTCCAGCAGGAGAAGCTCAACGTCCGCAAGGAGCTGCGCGCCGTGCGCCACGGCCTCGACGAGCAGATCGAGGCGCTCGGCACGCGGCTGAAGCTCCTGAATGTCGTCGCGATGCCGCTGCTGCTGTCGGTCGTGGCGCTCGTCGTCACCGTCTTGAGCCGCCGCCAGCGGCGCGCGCGCCACGGAGCCGTGGGATGAGTCAGAACCGGCTCTGGATCCTGATCGCGCTCGCGCTCGCGGTCGGCGCGGGTGCGCTCTGGCTGAGCAGACACCAGTCGTCGCCCCGCGAATCGGAGTACGGCACGCCGGTGTTTCCGGCGCTCGGCGCCGAGCTCGACAAGGTCGACTCGCTGAGGGTCATCGGCGCCGGCGACAAGCTGCTCGTGACGCTCAAGCGCAACGGCGCCGGCTGGCTCGTCGCCGACCCGGGCTATCCCGCCGACAGCACCCGCGTGCGCCGGCTGCTGGTCGCGCTCGCGGACCTCAAGATCGTCGAGCCCAAGACGCAGGATCCGGCGCGCTATGCGGCGCTCGGCGTCGAGGACGTCGCCGATCCGAAGGCCCAATCGGTGCGCCTCGAACTCGGCGGGCTCGCCGAACCGCTCGCGCTGCTGGTCGGACACGCGGCCGCCGGGCAGGACGGCTACCTGCGCGTCGTCGGCCATGCGCAGGCGCTCGAGGCACGGCCGGGTCTCGACGTCGCGCGCTCGCCACGCGACTGGCTCGCGCGCAGCATCGTCGACATTGGCGCGGCGCGCGTGCACTCGGTGACGGTCGAGCGAACCGATGCGCCGCCGTGGCGCGCCGTCAAGGCAAAGCGCGATGCGCCACACTTCGAGGTCCCGGGGCTGCCGAAGGGCAAGGAGCTTGCGAGCCTGGGCGCGGCCGATGTGGCCGGCAACGCGCTCAGCAACGTCGAGCTCGACGCGGTGCGCAAGGTCCAGCCGAGCAGCACGCGCCCGCAGCGCGTGATCGTCGAGTGCTTCGATGGGCTCGTCGTCACCGTCGAGGGCCGCAGCGAGGGCGACGCCCGCTGGGTGACGGTCGCGGCCCGCTACGACGCGGCACTCGCGGCCCGCTATCCCGCGCCGCCCGCGCCGCCCGCGCCGCCCGCGCCGGGCGCCGGCGCCAGTGGCGCGCCACCAGGGGCCGCGGCACCGGTCAACGCCGAGGCCGAGGCGACCCGGCTCGCGGCCCAGACCGCGGGCTGGGAGTACCAGGTGCCGGCGTACCGCTTCGATGCGCTGTTTCGCAAGCGCGACGAACTGCTGAGGCACTGAAGTGGTGGCACGCGTCGCGGGCGCGTTCCGGCGGCTCGCCGCCGCCGCCTACGATGCGCTGCTGGTGCTCGCGGTGCTGTTCGTCGTGACCGGGCTGCTGATGGTCGCGACCCGCGGCGAGGCGATCACCCGGGCGCGGGTCGGCGCCTGGGCTTATCTCTACCAGCTGCTGGTCGCGCTCGTCGTGGCGGTGTACTTCGGCGTCGCGTGGACGGCGCGCGGCCAGACCCTCGGCATGAAGGCCTGGAGCATCCGCCTCGAAACGGCCGCCGGCGCGCTGCCGAACTGGCGCCGCGCGCTGCTGCGGCTCGCCTGCGCGGCACCGTTCTACCTGTGCCTCGTCGGCGGGCTGCTGCTCTACATGGCGCGGCTGGCATCGGTGCTCGCGCTGATCGCCGGCGCGCTGCCGCTGGTCGCCAGCCTCGCGGCGCTCTCGCTCGGCAGCGGCGGCGCGCTGCACGACCGCTGGTCCGGGACGCGCGTCGTGCGCATCGACCCGTCGGCGCGCGCCTGAGGGCCGGCTTGCCGCTACGATTCCCGGGGCGGGGCGCCCTTCCTCGAGCGGCGCAGCGCCCGGCGCGCGGCCGCGGCCGGCCGCGCCAGCGTTCCTTCGCGCAAGCGGCTCGCCTGCAGCGCAGCCGCGCGCTCGAACACCGGGTAGGCCGCCGAGCACCGGTGCGAGTGGATGCGCTTCAGCTCGCGCAGGATGTCGAGGTCGAGCGACGTCGACTCGACCAGCGTCGTGCCGACGTTGGCGCCGAGCATGACCGCGAGCGCCGGCACGAGGTCGACGACGCCGCCGGTGACCAACGATGCGGTCGTCAGCCGGTCGCGGCGCGGTTCTGCTGCAGCGACGTCACCATGACGCCGGCGAAGAACGCGTGCACGCGGTGCGGCAGCGCGACGCCGGTCAGGCGGCGCAGCTCGGTGCTATAGCTACGCACCATGCCGTTGTGGATCATGTGCAGGCCCCACAGCAGCAGCGCGATGCCGCCGATCAGATTGAGCGTCAGCGTGCTGCCCACCGGTCCCTCACAGGCCCGCCGCCGAAACGGCGACTCTGCATCCAATCACGCGCGCGGACGCCGCCACAACGCCGCGCGACCGCACGCTCAGCGCACGCGCGCGATCGCGACCCCGGTGACGAGGGCGAGCAGCGCAGCCGGAGCCCATGCAACTAGCAGCGGGTCGAAGCCGTAAACGTCGCCGCTGTTCTCGAGCGTGCGGTTGATCAGGAAGTAGACGACGCCGACGATGATCCCGATCACGGTGCGCGAGCCGGCGCCCGACGAGCGCAGCGGCCCGAACACGAACGGCACGGCGAGCATGCACAGCAGCACCGTCGAGAGGCTGCGCGCGATGCGCGACCACAGCGCGACCTCCCAGCTGCGCGACTCGAGCCCGTTGCTGCGCAGGTGCTGCACGTAACGCCACAACCCGCGGATCGGCAGCGACACCGGGTCGACGACCGCGATGCCGAGGAACTCCGGGCTGATGCCGCCTTCGACGGCGAGGCTCGGTGCGTGGCGCGTGGTGACGCCGTCGGGCGTCAGCGTCGAGTCCGCGAAGTTCGACAAGCGCCAGCCATGGCCGCGCACGACCTCGGCGCGATCGGCGCGCGCCAGCGCCTCGAGCCGCTGGTGGCCGTCGGGACCCGGGCCGACGGTGAAGATGTAGAGCCCGCCGTAGACGTTGTCCGACGCCTGCTGCTGGATGCTGACGATCCGGTTGCCGTCCTTGACCCAGATGCCCGCGCGGCCGGCGAAGCTGAAGTTGTTGTACTTGCCGAAAGTCTTGACCTGCTGCGCGTAGGCATCGAGCGGTGGCGCAACGACCTCGCCGAGCACGCCGCCGATCGCCAGCAGCACGACGCCAGCACCGGCCGCGGCCAGCGCGACCCGTACGACCGAGACGCCGGAGGCGCGCACGACGATCAGCTCGCTGCCGCGCGCGAGGTTACCGAGGCCGATCAGCGCGCCGATCAGCGCCGCGATCGGCAGCAGCTGGAACGCCTGCTGCGGAAGCATCAGCAGCGTCACCAGGAACGCGTCGAGCATCCCGTAGCTGCCGACGCCGATGTCGCTCTGCTGGTCGATGAACACGAACAGCGCCGCGAGCGTCACCAGCACGGCCATCACGAGCAGCGTGTACCAGAGGACCTGCCGCGCCAGATAGCGGTCGAGCAGCGTCATCGCGTGGCCCACGCGGGCGGCGCCTGCCGCCACCACAGCCACAGCGCGAGCAGCAGCACGACCGCGTGCATCCACCACACGCCGAGCGCCGGGGCGACCCAGCCCTTCTCGATCCAGGTCTGGGCGGCCGACAGGAGGTTCGCGTAGACGAAGTACACGAGGATCACGAGCCCGATGCGCGCGTAGCGGCCCTGCCGCGGCCGCAGCTCCGCGAGCGGCACCGCGAGGAACGCGAGGATCAGCGCCATCAGCGGCAGCGACAGCCGCCGCTGGAACTCGGCCTGCGCCGCGAGCGCCCCGTCGCCCAGCAGGTCGAACGTCGGCCGCGTCTCGATGCGCGCCGGTCCCGCTGCCGACTCGCCGACCCGCACCGGAATCCCGTGCTCGGCGAAGTGCACGTGGCGCATCTCGGCCTGGCCGGGCGTGCCCTCGTAGCGCTCGCCGTCGTTGAGTACGAGCACGTGCAGCGCCCCGTCCTCCTCGACCAGGTGGCGCGCGCGGTCGGCAAGCACGATCTCGACGCGGTCGACGATCCGCCGCTCCAGGAACACGCGGCGCAGCGTGCCGTCCGCGTCCGCCGACTCGGCGTAGAAGACGGCACTGCCGTGCGCGAAGGTATGGAACTTGCCGGGCTCGAGCATGCCGAACTCGGCGGCCCTCAGCGCCTCCTGCTGGATCTGCTGCGCGCGGCCGAAGGAGCGTGGCGCCGCCTCGAGCGCGAGCCAGCCGAGCAGCGCCGTCACGAGCAGCGCGAGCAGGCCGACCGGCCGCAGCAGCCTGCCCGGCCCGACGCCGCAGGCGCGCAGCGCCGCCATCTCGCTCTCGTGGTACAGGCGACCGAGCGCGAGCACGATCCCGAGCAGCAGTCCCACCGGGATCACGTAGGTGCCGTTCTGGATCGACATCAGGCCGATCAGCCCGAAGATGACTTCGCGCGGGTAGCCCCGCTCGGCCGCCTGGCCGAGCACCTGCGCCAGCTGGTTGCTGACCAGGATCGCGAGCAGTACGCCGGTCACCGCGATCCACGACAGACCGACTTCCCGCAGGATGTAGCGATCGACAGTCCCCAACCGGCCTCCAGTGCCCAGCACCATGGGGTCCGCTGCCCGTCCGCGCCGGGCAGCCCATGAAGTACACTCTCCGTCAAGGAAAGAGAGCGCCGGCCCGCGCCGGCCGTCCCTTGTAACTTAAACCGAAAGCAGCGCGCGCAGAAGGGCGGACCGCCGTCCCGGTCGGCCGGGCCAGCCGCTGTGCGTGACGGAGAACAGGCATGGAGCTCGAGGTAGAAACCCGCGGGAAGCGGCGCGCGCGCACCGATTGCGCGGTCGTCGGCGTCCACGAGGGCGGCGAACTGTCGCGCGCGGCCGCCGAGCTCGATCGCGCGCTCGGCCGGCGCCTGACGCGCGTGCTGCGCCAGGGCGACTTCGCCGGCCGCATCGGCGAGACCCTGCTGCTGCCGGACCTGCCGGCGGGACCGGCCGCGCGCGTGCTGCTGGTCGGGCTCGGCGGCGCAAAGGGTTGGGGCCGGCGCAGCTACCGGCGCGCCCTCGCAGCCGCGGCCGCGGCGCTGGCGCGCTGCGGCGCCCGCGACGCCCGGCTGCTGCTCGCCGGCGAGCGCGTCCCGGAAGTCGACCCGTACTATCGCGCCCGCTACGTCGCCGAGGCGATCGGCGCCGCGCGCTACCAGGTTCCGGATCTCAAGAGCGGCCGGCGCCCGCCGGCCCCGCGACTCAAGCGCGTGCGCCTCGCCGTCGGCGAGCGCACGGACGCTTCGGCGCTGCGCCGCGGCCTCGAGCACGGCGCGGCCATCGCCGCGGGCGCGGCACTGACCCGCGACCTCGCGAACCTGCCGGCCAACGTCTGCACGCCGAGCTACCTCGGCACGGTCGCCAAGCGCCTCGCGCGCGAGCACCGCACGCTGCGCAGCCGCGTGCTCGGCGAGCGAGAACTCAAACGCCTCGGCATGGGCGCGTTCCTGTCGGTCACCCACGGCACCGACGAGCCGGCGCGCCTGCTGGTCGTCGAGTACCGCGGCGCCGCCCGCGGCGCAGCGCCCGTCGCGCTGGTCGGCAAGGGCGTGACGTTCGACTCGGGCGGAATCTCGCTCAAGGACCCGCCGGGCATGGACGAGATGAAGTTCGACATGACGGGCGCCGCCTCGGTGCTCGGCACGCTGAAGACGCTGGCGCTGCTCGATGCGCCGATCAACGTCGTCGGCATCGTCCCGGCCTGCGAGAACATGCCTAGCGGCCGCGCGACCAAGCCCGGCGACATCGTGCGCTCGATGTCGGGGCAGACGGTCGAGATCCTGAACACCGACGCCGAGGGCCGCCTGATCCTGTGCGATGCGCTGACCTTCAGCCGCCGCTTCCGGCCGGCCGCGGTGATCGACATCGCGACGCTCACGGGCGCCTGCGTCATCGCGCTCGGCCAGCACATGAGCGCGGTGATGAGCAACGACGAGGAGCTGGCCGCGGGGCTGCTGGCCGCCGGGCGCCGCGCCGCCGACCCATGCTGGCGCATGCCGCTCGCCGAGGAGTACCAGGAGCAGCTCAAGAGCAACTTCGCCGACTTCGCCAACGTCGGCGGTCGCGAAGGCGGTGCCGTGACCGCCGCCTGCTTCCTGTGGAAGTTCGTCGACGGCCTCAAGTGGGCGCACCTCGACATCGCCGGCACCGCCTACGTGTCGGGCGCCAACAAGGGCAGCACCGGCCGACCCGTGCCGCTGCTCGTCGACTACCTGCTGTCACGGGCCTGATGGCACCGCGCGTCGACTTCTACGTGCTGGAGGGCGCCGACGACCGTGCCCGGCTGCGCTACGCGTGCCGGGTCATCGAGAAGGCCTATCTGAAGAGCCTGACCGTGTGCGTGAGCCTCGACACGCCGGCCGAGGTCGAGAGCTTCGACCAGCTGCTCTGGACCTTCGGCGACAGCAGCTTCGTGCCGCACGCGCTCGCCGCGGATGGCGTCGTCGCGGGCCCGGCACCCGCGACACCGGTGATCCTCGGCTGCCGCCGCCCGGTGGCGGCCGACGTGCTCGTCAACCTCGGCAGCGAGGCTCCGGACTTCTACGTGAACTACCCACGCGTCGTCGAACTCGTCGACGCCGAGCCCGCGCGCCGCGACGCCGGGCGGCGGCGCTTCGCGCGCTACCGCGACGCCGGCCACACGCCGGAGACCTTCCGCGTCGGCGGTTGAGACGATGGACAAGACGTACTCGCCGCGCGACATCGAGCAGCGCCTGTACGCGCGCTGGGAGAGCGAACAGCGCTTCCGGCCGAGCGGCCGCGGCCGCCCGTACTCGATCGTGATCCCGCCACCGAACGTGACCGGCACGCTGCACATGGGGCACGCGTTCCAGGACACGATCATGGACGCGCTGACACGCTACCACCGGATGCTTGGCGATGACACGCTGTGGCAGCCGGGCACCGATCACGCCGGCATCGCGACGCAGATGGTCGTGGAGCGCCAGCTCAACGCCGAGGGCAAGACGCGCCACGACCTCGGGCGCGAGGCCTTCGTCGAGCGCGTCTGGCGCTGGAAGGAGGAGTCCGGCGGGACGATCGCGCGCCAGATGCGCCGACTCGGCGCCAGCGTCGACTGGTCGCGCGACCGGTTCACGATGGACGAGGGCCTGTCGCGCGCGGTCACCGAGACCTTCGTGCGCCTGCACGCGGAGGGCCTGATCTACCGCGGCAAGCGGCTCGTGAACTGGGACCCGGTGCTGCACACGGCGCTCTCCGACCTCGAGGTGCTGTCGGAGCCCGAGAGCGGGCACCTGTGGCACCTGCGCTATCCGCTCGTCGACGGCGACGGCGCGCTGATCGTAGCGACCACGAGGCCGGAGACGATGCTCGGCGACACGGCGGTCGCGGTGCATCCCGACGACGAGCGCTACCGCCACCTCGTCGGCAAGCGCGTGCGCCTGCCGCTCGCGGATCGCGACATCCCGATCATCGCCGACGAGTTCGTCGACCGCGCGTTCGGCAGCGGCTGCGTCAAGATCACCCCGGCGCACGACTTCAACGACTACGAGGTCGGCCAGCGGCACGGCCTGCCGCTCGTGAACCTCTTTGACCGCGACGCGGTGCTGAACGACGCCGCGCCGCCCGCCTACCGCGGACTCGACCGCTTCGAGGCGCGCCAGCGCGTCGTCGCGGACCTCGAGGCGCTCGGCCTCGTCGACAAGATCGAGCCGCACACGCTGACCGTGCCGAGGGGCGATCGCAGCAACGCCATCATCGAGCCGTGGCTCACCGACCAGTGGTACGTGCGCATCGAGCCGCTCGCCAAGCCGGCGCTCGAGGCGGTCGAGCGCGGCCGCATCCGCTTCGTGCCGGAGAACTGGGACCGCACGTACTACGAGTGGATGCGCAACATCAAGGACTGGTGCATCAGCCGCCAGCTGTGGTGGGGCCACCGGATCCCGGCATGGTATGGACCCGACGAGCGCATCTACGTCGGCCGCAGCGAGTCCGAGGTGCGCGCCCGGCACGGCCTCGCGCCCGCGCTGCCGCTGCGCCAGGACGAGGACGTGCTCGACACCTGGTTTTCGTCGGCGCTGTGGCCGTTCTCGACGCTCGGCTGGCCGGACGCGACCGCGGAGCTGAAGAAGTTCTATCCGACCTCGGTGCTCGTCACCGGCTTCGACATCATCTTCTTCTGGGTCGCCCGCATGATCATGTTCGGGCTGAAGTTCATGGGCGAGGTGCCGTTTCGCGAGGTCTACGTGCACGGCCTGATCCGTGACGCCGAAGGCCAGAAGATGTCGAAGTCGAAGGGCAACGTGCTCGACCCGCTCGACCTGATCGACGGCATCGGCCTCGAGGAGCTGGTTGCCAAGCGCACTGCCGGCCTGATGCAGCCGCATCTGGCCAAGGGCATCGAGAAGGCGACGCGCAAGCAGTTCCCGGACGGCATCGCCGCCTACGGCACCGATGCGCTGCGCTTCACGTTCTGCTCGCTCGCGACGCTGTCGCGCGACATCCGCTTCGACGTCGGGCGCATCGAGGGCTACCGCAACTTCTGCAACAAGCTGTGGAACGCGGCGCGCTTCGTCCTGCTATCGGTCGAGGGTCACGACCTGGGACCGGGCGAGGAGCAGCCGTCGCTGGCCGACCGCTGGGTCCGTTCGCGTCTCGCGGCCGCGCTCCAAGCCACCGCCGCGGGGCTCGGCAGCTATCGTCTCGACCTCGCGAGCCAGGCACTTTATGAGTTCACCTGGTACGAGTTCTGCGACTGGTACCTCGAGCTCAGCAAGGCGGTGCTGCAGTCGGACACCTCCCCCGAGCCCGAGAAGCGCGCCGCACGGCGCACGCTGATCCAGACGCTCGAGACGCTGCTGCGCGCGCTGCATCCGCTGATGCCGTTCATCACCGAGGAGATCTGGCAGCGCGTCGGGCCGCTCGCGGGGCGCGACGGCCCGTCCATCATGGTCGAGCCCTGGCCGGCCGCGGGCGCGCGCGACGCCGCGGTCGACGCCGAGATGCGCTGGATCATGGATTTCATCCTCGCGGTCCGCCAGATCCGCGGCGAGATGGACATCGCCCCGTCGCGGCGCTTCGACGTGCTGCTCGCCGGCGCCGCGGCCGGCGACCTCGCGCGCCTCGAGCGCGGCCGCCGGTGGATCGAGCGCCTCGCGAACCTCGGCGCACTGCGCCCGCTGGCGGCCGGCGAACCCGAGCCCGAGTCCGCGGTCGCGATGCTCGGCGAGCTGCGGATCCTGGTCCCGATGGCGGGGCTGATCGACGTCGCCGCGGAAGTCGCGCGGCTCGACAAGCGGATCGCGAAGCTGCGCCAGGATCTGGCGAAGACCGAAGCGAAGCTCGGCAACGCGAGTTTCGTGGCCAACGCGCCAGCCGCGGTCGTCGAGCAGGAGCGCCAGCGCGTGCAGGACTTCGGCCGGGAGCTCGCCGGCCTAGAGACGCAGCTCGCGCGCGTGCGCCGGCTGGGATCCGGGGCGTGAGCGACGCCGCCGCCACGCGTCGCGCGCTGGAGCCCGTGCTCGCGGCCCTGAACGGCATCGTGCTCGGCAAGGACCGGCAGATCCGCCTCGCGCTCAGCTGCCTGCTCGCCCGTGGCCACCTGCTGATCGAGGACCTGCCGGGCGTCGGCAAGACGACGCTCGCGCAGGCGCTCGCGCGCACGCTCGGCCTCAGCTACCAGCGCGTGCAGTTCACGAGCGACCTGCTGCCCGCCGACGTCATCGGCGTATCGGTGTACGACCGCGACAGCGGCCGCTTCGAGTTCCACCGCGGCCCGGTGTTCGCGCAGCTGCTGCTCGCCGACGAGGTCAACCGCGCGACGCCGAAGGCGCAGAGCGCGCTGCTCGAGGCGATGGAGGAGCGCCAGGTCACCGTCGACGGCCACACGCACCCGCTGCCCGAGCCGTTCTTCGTCGTCGCGACGCAGAACCCGAGCTACCAGCTCGGCACCTACCCGCTGCCCGAATCGCAGCTCGACCGGTTCCTGATGCGCATCGAGCTCGGTTATCCGGCACCCGAGCTCGAGCGCGAGTTGCTGCGCGGCCGCGACCGGCGCCAGCTGCTCGCCGACCTCGCCCCGCTGGCCGATGCCGCGACGCTGAAGGCGCTGCAGGCCCACGTGCCCGGCGTCCACGTCGCGGAGCCGCTGCTCGACTACGTGCAGGCGCTGGTGCGCCACACGCGCGAGTCCGGGCACTTCGAGGCCGGGCTCTCGCCGCGGGCCGCGATCGCGCTGCTGCGCTCGAGCCAGGCGTGGGCGCTGCTGCACGGCCGGCCGGGCGTCGTGCCCGAGGACGTGCAGGCGGTCGCGCGCGCCGTCGTCGGCCACCGCCTCGAGCTGCGTACCGCGGTCGACGGGTCGCATGCGCCCGACCTCGACCGGCTGCTGCTCGAGCCCGTCGCCGTACCCTGACGCGCCATGGGCGCTGCGCGCCGCGCGATCGCCGAGCGCCTGCGGGACCTGCGCCGCGCTGCCGCCGAGCGCGTGATCGCCTGGTCGAAGTCGCGCCACGGGCCGGACGTCGGTGTCGTCACCGTGAGCCGCCGGCGCGTCTACATCCTGCCGACCCGGCTCGGGCTCGCCTACGCGGCGATGCTGTTCGCGATGCTGCTCGCGGGGCTCAACTACGCCAACAACCTCGCGCTCGCGCTGACCTTCCTGCTGGCGGCCGGCGGCTGGGTCGGGATGCACCAGTGCCATCACAACCTCGTCGGGCTCAAGGTCGGACCGGCCGGGACACGCGCGCCGTTCGCGGGCGACGACGCCGAGTTCGCCTTCACCTTGAGCGCACCGTCGCCGCGCGCCGATCTCGTGCTCAAGGCCGGCGCGCGCGCGGCGCACGCGGTCAGCCTCGACGCCGGCCAGACGGCGTCCGCTGCGGTCGTCGTGCCGACCACGCGCCGCGGCCGCGTGCGGCTCGCGCGGCTGCGCATCGAGTCGACGTTCCCGCTCGGCCTCTTCACCGCGTGGACCTGGATCCACGGCGAGCTCGAGTGCCTCGTCTATCCGCGCCCGGCGCCGCGCGGCCGCGAGGGACCGCCGCCGGACGCCGAGCCCGGCGCCGCGCACGACGGCCGCGCGATCGGCGAGGAGGATTTCGCCGGCCTGCGCAACTTTCGCAGCGGCGATCCGCCGCGCCGCATCGCCTGGAAGGCCTGGGCGCGCGGCGGCGAGCTGGTCGTCAAGGAGTACGTCGGCGCGGCGCGGGCCCCGATCGTGCTCGACCTCGCGACCGCGGGCGGGCGCGACCTCGAGGCGCGGCTCGCGCTGCTCGCACGCTGGATCGTCGACGCCGAGGAGCGCGGCGATCGCTACGGCCTGAGGCTGCCGGACGGCGAGCTGCCGCCCGGGACCGGCCTCCCCCACCGCAACCGCTGCCTGGCGCGGCTCGCAACCTTCGCGCTGCCGGCGAACGACCCGTGAAGCGCGCACCGGGCATTGAACGGCTGATCGTCACCGGGAGCGCGCTCACGGTCGCACTGCTGCCTCACGTCGGCCACCTTCCGCTCTGGATCAGCACCGCCTTCGCCGGCGCCCTCGGCTGGCGCCTGCTGGCCGAGCAGCGCGGCTGGGCGCTGCCGCCGCGCGGCGTGCGCGCCGCGGCCGCCTTGGCCGCGACGCTCGCCGTCCTCGCCGGCTACCGCACGCTGAACGGGCTCGATGCGGGGTCGGCGCTGCTCTCGGTGATGGCCTCACTGAAGCTCCTCGAGACGCGGGCGCCGCGCGACCACGCGGTGCTGGTCTTCGTCGGGTACCTGCTGTGCCTGTCGACGCTGCTCTACGAGCAGTCGCTCGCGCGACTCGGCTACGTGCTCGTGGCCGCGTGGCTGCTGACCGCGGCGCTCGCGCGCGTGCACCGGCCGGTCGAGGCCAACAGCGAGGTGCGGCCGTTCCGGGTGGCGGCGCGCATGCTCGCGCTCGGCCTGCCGCTCGCGGCGGTGCTGTTCCTGTTCGTGCCGCGCATCGAGGGCCGCTTCTGGGCTCTGCCGAGCGCGACGCCGCGCCACACGACCGGCATCGACGAGGAGATGAGCCCGGGCGACGTTGCCCAGCTCGGCCTGTCGGACGACCCGGCGTTTCGTGCCTGGTTCGACGGCGCGCCGCCGCCGCCGGAGGAGCGCTACTGGCGCGTGCTCGTCCTCGAGGACTTCGACGGCCGCAAGTGGCGCCGCGCGACGAGCGGCGCCGACCTCGCGAGCCCGGAGGTCGTCGCGGGCGGGCCCTCCTACCGCTACCGGGTCGTGCTCGAGCCGACGCAGCGCGAGTGGCTCGCCGGCCTGGACACCGTCACCGAATGGCCCGCGGCGATCGCACGCCGCAGCCGCGCAACCACGCTGACCCACGTGGAGCCGCGCCTCGGCGAGCGCCTGCCGGTCACCTCGGCGCTCGAGTACGCGCTGCGCTCGTCGACGATGGCCCGGGTCATGCCCGGTTCCCTGCCCGCCGATCTTGCGCGCCGCGACGCGCGGCTGCCCGAAGGCCGCTCGCCGCGCACGCGCGCGCTCGCGAGCGAGCTGCGCGCCGCGAGCCGCGACCCGCGCGAGTTCATCGAACGGGTCCTCGAGCGCTTCCGGCGCGAGCCGTTCGAGTACACGCTCGAGCCGCCACCGCTCGGCGCCGAGCCGGTCGACGAGTTCCTGTTCGGCACGCGCCAGGGCTTCTGCGAGCACTATGCGTCGGCGTTCGCGGTGCTGATGCGCGCCGCGGGCATTCCGACGCGGGTGGTGACCGGCTACCAGGGCGGCGAGCTCAACGCCTACGGCGGCTACCTGCTCGTGCGCCAGTCGAGCGCGCACGCCTGGGACGAGGTGTGGCTGGCCGGCAGCGGCTGGGTGCGTGTCGATCCGACCGCCGCGGTCGCGCCGGAGCGCATCCGGCGCGGCAGCGCCGCGAGCGCGCTCGGCGACAGCGCCACGCGCGCGCTGTTCACGGACTATCCGTGGCTGGCGCGGGCCCGCGAAGCGTGGGATGCCGCGCGCACCCGCGCCTACGACGCGCTCGTGCATTTCGACCCGGTACGCCAGCAGCGGCTTCTCGACCTGCTCGGGCTCGGCGAGCGCAGCTGGCAGGGGCTCGCGATCGCGCTGACCGTCGGCTTCGCGCTCGCGGCGCTCGCGCTGGCGGCGTGGCTCGCCTGGGAGCTGCGGCCACGGCGCCGCGAGGCGCTGGCGGCCGCGTGGGACTCGGCCTGCGCGCGGCTCGGCGCACTCGGACTGCCGCGTGCGCCCGCGGAGGGCCCGCTCGACTACACGCGCCGCGTCGCGGCCGCGCGCCCGGCGCTCGCCCCCGCCGTGACGGCGCTCGGCGAGGCGTACGTCGCGGCCCGCTACTGGCCAGGCGCGACGGCGGCGGACGCGGCGCGCTTCCAGGCGCTCGCCCGAGCGCTGCGCGCGCGGCTGCGCGCCGCACGGCCGTGAGTGCGCTGCTCGCGGTCCTGCTGCTCGCCGCAGTCGTCATCGGGTGGATCGTCGGCGCACCGCTCGCGCGTCGCAGGCGCCGTGCCACGCTGCGCGCGACGCCGCTGCCGCCCGCCACGCAGTCGCTGCTGCGCGCGACCCGCGCCTACCGGCGCCTGCCGCGCGCGTTGCGCCCGCGCCTCGCCGAGCGGGTCCGGGTGTTCCTCGCCGAACACGAGTTTACCGGCTGCGGCGGCCTTCGCGTCAGCGACGCGATGCGCGTCGAGATCGCGGCACAGGCGTGCCTCCTGATCCTGAATCGCAGCGAGGGCGGATTCGACGAGCTGCGCTCGATTCTCGTCTACCCCGACGAGTTCCTGGTGCGCGACCAGATCGAGGAGCACGGCGTCGTCACCGAGCGCGAGCGTGCGCTGTCGGGGCAGACCTGGGATGCAGCCCGCATCATCCTCTCGTGGCGCGACGTGCGCGACGCGGGAGACGGCTACAACGTCGTGATTCACGAGTTCGCGCACTACCTCGATCAGGTCGAAGGCGCGGCCAACGGGACGCCGCGGCTCGACGATCCGCGCGACGCGGCCCGCTGGGAGGCGGTGATGCAGGAGGCCTACGACGAGCTCGCGGCGCGCGCCGACGCGGGCGAGGAGACGCTGCTGGATCCCTACGGCAGCGAGGACGAGGCCGAGTTCTTCGCCGTCGCGAGCGAGACGTTCTTCGAGTTGCCGGTCGAGCTCGAGGCCGAGCATCCGGCGCTCTACGGGGAGCTCAGCCGCTTCTACCGGCTCGATCCCGCGCGCTGGTAGGCGCGCTCAGCCCATGTGCAGGCCGCCGTTCAGCGAGAAGTCGGCGCCGGTCGCGAACGCCGACTCCTCCGAGGCGAGCCAGGTCACGATCGAGCCGATCTCGTCGGGACGCCCGAGGCGCCTGACCGGGATCGTCGCGACGATCTTCTCCAGCACCTCGGGCTTCATCGCCGTCACCATGTCGGTTGCGATGTAGCCCGGCGAGACGGTGTTCACGGTCACGCCTTTGCCGGCCACTTCCTGCGCGAGCGCCATCGTGAATCCGTGGATGCCGGCCTTGGCCGTCGAGTAGTTGGTCTGGCCGAACTGTCCCTTCTGGCCGTTCACCGACGAGATGTTCACGATCCGGCCCCAGCCGCGATCGAGCATGCCGTCGATGACCTGCTTGGTCACGTTGAAGAGGCTGTTCAGGTTCGTGTCGATGACCGCACGCCAGTCCTCGAGCGACATGCGCCTGAACGTCCCGTCGCGCGTGATGCCCGCGTTGTTGACGAGGATGTCGACGGCCCCGATCTCGGCGCGCACCTTCTCGAACGCCGCCCGCGTCGATTCCCAGTCGGCGACGTTGCCCTCGGAGGCGTGCACGTCGTAGCCCTTGGCGCGCATCGCGGCCAGCCAGCGTTCGCGGCGCGTCGAACCCGGCCCGCAGCCCGCGACGACGGTGTGTCCGGCCTCGCACAGCCGCGTCGTGATCGACGACCCGATGCCGCCCATGCCGCCCGTGACGTATGCAATTCGCTTGGCCATCACCGTTCCCCTGTCGATCGCGCGTGTTGCCGGACTTCCATGATTGACGATCGAGCGCGGTGGCACAAGCGACGTTCGCCGGAGCCGACGCTCCGATCTTGCAGTGCATCAAGCACTGCGCCGCGCTTCGCGCACCTCAGGCCGCGGTCGCGAGGTGCTCGCGGGTCTCGCGAAAGCGCACGTCCGGCCAGCGCTCCGTCGTCAGCTCGAGATTGACGCGCGATGGCGCGAGATAGACGAGCTCGCCCGCGTGGTCGAGCGCGAGGTGCTCGTAGCAGCGCTCGCGGAATTCTCCGAGCTTCCTCGGGTCCGCGCAGTCGATCCAGCGCGCGGTCGCGACGTTCACGGCCTCGAACACGCACTGCACGCCGTACTCGTCCTGCAGCCGAAACGCGACCACCTCGAACTGCAGCGGGCCGACGGCGCCCAGGATCGAGTCGTTGTTCCGAAGCGGCCGGAACAGCTGCGTCGCGCCTTCCTCGCACAGCTGCGCGAGGCCCTTCTGGAGCGCCTTGGCCTTCAGCGGATCCTTGAGCACCGCGCGCCGGAAGAGCTCGGGAGCGAAGTTCGGGATCCCGGTGAACGTCAGCGCCTCGCCCTCGGTGAACGTGTCGCCGATATTGATCGTGCCGTGGTTGTGCAAGCCGATGATGTCGCCGGCGTAGGCCTCCTCCGCCTGCTGGCGGTCGGCCGCCATGAAGGTCAGCGCGTCGGCGACGCGCACCTCCTTTCCGAGGCGCACGTGGTAGAGGCGCATGCCGCGCTGGTAGCGGCCGGAGCAGATGCGCAGGAACGCGATCCGGTCGCGGTGCGCCGGGTCCATGTTGGCCTGGATCTTGAACACGAAGCCCGAGAAGCGCGGCTCGACGGCGGCGACGCTGCGGCTCAGCGTCGCTCGCGGCCGCGGTCCGGGCGCATGCTCGACGAACGCGGCCAGCAGTTCCTCGACGCCGAAGTTGTTGATCGCCGAACCGAAGAACACCGGCGTCTGGCGCGCGGCGCGGTAGGCCTCGAGGTCGAATGCGTCGGTCGCGCCGCGCACCAGCTCGATCTCGGCGCGCAGCGCGTCGCGACGCTCGCCGAGCAGCTCCCCGGCCGCCGGTGAGTCGAGCCCGTCGATGACGAGGTTGGTGCCGGCGCGGCCCTTCTGGGCGGCGGTGTAGACGTAGATGCGGTCCTCGCGCAGATGGTAGATGCCGCGCAGCTCGCGCCCCATCCCGATCGGCCACGTCACCGGCGCGCAGCGCAGGCCCAGCACGCGCTCGATCTCGTCGAGCAGCTCGATCGGCTCGCGGCCGTCGCGATCGAGCTTGTTGACGAAGGTCATGATCGGCGTGTCGCGAAGCCTGCAGACCTCCATCAGCTTGATCGTCCGCTCCTCGACGCCCTTCGCGCAGTCGATGACCATCAGCGCCGAGTCCACCGCGGTCAGCGTGCGATAGGTGTCCTCGGAGAAGTCCTCGTGGCCGGGCGTGTCCAGCAGGTTCACGATGCGCTCCCGGTACGGGAACTGCATCACCGAGGAGGTGACCGAGATGCCGCGCTGCTGCTCGAGCCGCATCCAGTCGGAGGTGGCGTGCCGCGCCGCCTTGCGGCCCTTGACGGTGCCGGCCATCTGGATCGCGCCGCCGAACAACAGCAGCTTCTCGGTCAGCGTCGTCTTGCCCGCGTCCGGGTGGGAGATGATCGCAAAGGTTCGCCGCCGCTCGATCTCGGCGTTCAGGGTCAACTCGTTCATGGGAAATCCGGCCTCGCGGGGGCCGCAATGGTAGCCGGTCAGCCGTCGCGCCGCACCGTGGGCGCCGCGCGCGCCCGGGCCTCGCCCCACGCGTCGAGGTCGAGCCGGTAGACGATCGCGTCCTCGCGCCCCCCGACCGCCTGGTAGTAGCCGCGGCGCAGCCCGACCGGCGCGAAGCCGAGCGACTCGTACAGCAGGATCGCCGGCCGGTTCGAGGGTCGCACCTCGAGGAACACCCAGCCCTGGCCGGCCGCGCGCGCCTCGTCGAGCAGCCAGGTCATCAGCCGCCGCCCGATGCCTTGGCCGCGCAGATCGGCGCGGATGCAGACGTTGAGGATGTGGGCCTCGCCCGCCCCCATCGACATGATGCCGTAGCCGCCGACGCCGTCCGGCGCGTCGAGGACGCGGCAGGTGTAACCGACGCGCAGGCAGTCGCGGAAGATGCCCTGGCTCCACGGGAACATGTACGCCGCGTTCTCGAGCGTCACGACCGCCGGCAGGTCCGTCTCGCCCATGCGCCGGTGGGTGATCCGGGGCTCGCGGACCTCGTCACGCGCCGCGGCCACGCGCCACCTCCATCGCGAGCTTCAGGTCCGCCCAGCTCTTGCGCTTCTCGCCGGGCGAGCGCAACAGGTACGCCGGGTGGTAGGTCACGACGACCGGGATGCCGAAGGGCGCGAGCTCGTGCGTGCGTCCGCGCAGCTGGCCGAGCGGCGTGTCGACGCCGAGCAGGTTCTGCGCGGCGATGCGCCCGACGCACAGGATCAGCGCCGGCGAGATCAGCGCGATCTGGCGGTAGAGGTACGGCAGGCAGCAGCGCACTTCCTCCGGCAGCGGGTCGCGGTTGCCCGGCGGGCGGCACTTGAGAACGTTGGCGATGAACACCTGCTCGCGCGCCAGCCCGGCGGCGCGCAGCATCGAGTTCAAGAGCTGGCCGGCGCGGCCCACGAACGGCTCGCCCTGGCGGTCCTCTTCGGCGCCGGGTGCCTCGCCGACGACGAGCCAGCGCGCGGCGCGATCGCCGACGCCGAACACCGTCTGGGTGCGTCCGGCCGCGAGCCCGCAGCGCGTACAGGAGGCGACGGCCGCCGCGAGGCCTTCCCAGTCGAGCGCCGTCGCGTCGACCGGCGCCTCGGCCGCCGGCGCCGGGGCACGCGGCGCGAAGCGCTCGATGCCGATCGTGCCGAGGACCGCGGCCCGGCGCGCGTCCATCACGGCTTCCCGGTGCCGCCGGCGATCGCAGGGCGGCGCCGCAGGCGGCGGTAGATCGCCACGCACGGCGCGCTGAGCGCGAACGCGCCGAACAGCACCAGCAGCACGACCGGCGGATAGACCGCGATGACGACGAACACCATCGGGATCAGGATCGCGTACGCGAACCTCACGCGCCCCGTCAGGTGCACGACCTTGAAGCTCGTGTAGTAGAAGCGGCTGACCATCAGGACGCCGGCGAGCGCCGTGACCGCGAACGCGGTGACGAGGCCGTTGAGGCCCCCGATGTCGAACTGGTGGGCGCACCAGATGAACGAGGCGACGACCGCCGCCGCCGCCGGCGACGGCAGGCCCTCGAAGTAGCGCTTGTCGACCGAGGCGGTGCGCGTGTTGAAGCGCGCGAGGCGCAGCGCCGTCGTCACCGCGTAGAAAAACGTCACCAGCCAGCCGATCCGGCCCCAGGTCGAGTTGTACTCCGACAGCCGCGCCACGCCCCACTGGTAGACGATGATCGCCGGCCCGAGTCCGAACGCGACCAGGTCCGAGAGGCTGTCGTACTCCTTGCCGAACAGCGTCTCGGTGTGCGTCCAGCGCGCCACCCTGCCGTCGAGCCCGTCGAACAGCATCGCGAGGAAGATCGCCCCCGAGGCGCGGTCGTAGTTGCCGTCGATCGCGGCCACGATGCCGTAGAAACCCGAGAACAGCGTTCCGGTCGTCAGCAGGTTCGGCAGCAGGAAGACGCCGCGCCGTCGCGGGCGGTCCTGAGCGTCGTGGTGGGCGGGCTCGCTCATCCCACGATGATAGGGCGCTGGGGTGTCGCCAACAACCGCAGCCGCAGGAGGGCGCCGCCTCGCCTGCTAAGATGCGAAATTGGTTCACGTCCCGCCATTCCCGAGGCCCCGTCCCGCATGCGCCTGTCCGCCTATCCGATTCAGAACCTCAAGGAACTGCCGGCCGAGGCCGAGATCGTCAGCCACCAGTTGATGCTGCGGGCCGGCCTCGTGCGCCGACTGGCGGCCGGGCTCTACACCTGGCTGCCGATGGGGCTGCGTGTGCTGCGCAAGGTCGAGCGCATCATCCGCGAGGAGATGGACCGCGCCGGCGCGCTCGAAACGCTGATGCCGACCATCCAGCCGGCGGAGCTGTGGCAGGAGTCGGGGCGCTGGGACCAGTTCGGGCCGGAACTCTTGCGCCTGCAGGACCGGCATGAGCGCAACTTCGTCTACGGGCCGACGCACGAGGAGGTCATCACCGACATCGCGCGGCGCGAGCTCAAGAGCTACCGGCAGCTGCCGGTCAACTTCTACCAGATCCAGCTCAAGTTCCGCGACGAGATCCGGCCGCGATTCGGCGTGATGCGCGCGCGCGAATTCATCATGAAGGACGCCTACAGCTTCCACACCGACGAGGCCTCGCTCGATGAGGGCTATCGGCTGATGTACGACGCCTACACGCGGATCTTCACGCGGATGCACCTGAAGTTCCGCGCGGTGCTCGCCGATCCCGGCGCGATCGGCGGCACGGGCTCGCAGGAGTTCCACGTGCTCGCGGCCTCGGGCGAGGATGCGATCGCGTTCTCCGATGGCGACGACTACGCGGCCAACATCGAGAAGGCGGAGGCGGTCGCGCCGCCGGGGCCGCGCGCCGCGCCACGCGAGAACTGCCAGTCGGTGCCGACGCCGCACGTGCGCACGATCGCCGAGCTCGCGGCGCTCCTCAAGATGCCGGCCGAGCGCTGCCTGAAGACGCTGATCGTCGAAGGCGCCGACGGCGGACTGGTGGCGCTCGTCGTGCGCGGCGACCACGAGCTCAACGCCGTCAAGGCGCAGGGCCTCGCCGCCGTCGCGAACCCGCTCAGGATGGCGGCACCGGAGCGCATCGCGCGCGAACTCGGCGCCGAGATCGGCTTCCTCGGGCCCGTGGGACTGCGCTGCCCGATCGTCGCCGACCACTCGGCGGCGGCGCTCGCGGACTTCGTCTGCGGCGCCAACGCCAGGGACGCCCACCTGACCGGCGTCAACTGGGGCCGCGACCTGCCGGAGCCCGTGGCGGCCGACCTGCGCAACGTCGTCGACGGCGATCCGAGCCCGAGCGGCAAGGGCCGACTCGCGATCGCGCGCGGCATCGAGGTCGGCCATGTGTTCAAGCTCGGCCGCAAGTACAGCGACGCGCTCGGCGCGACGGTGCTCGACGAACAGGGCAAGAGCGTCGCGATGCTGATGGGCTGCTACGGCATAGGCGTGACGCGCGTCGTGGCGGCGGCCATCGAGCAGAATCACGATGAGCGCGGGATCATCTGGCCGGAGCCGATCGCGCCCTTCGACGTCGTCGTCGTGCCGATGAACTTCCAGAAATCGGCGCGGGTGCGCGAGGCGAGCGAGCGCTTGTACGAGGAGCTCGGCGCCGCCGGCTTCGAAGTGCTGTTCGACGATCGCGACGCGCGCCCGGGAGTCAAGTTCGCGGATGCAGAGCTGTATGGAATACCGCATCGGATCGTCGTCGGCGAACGCGGGCTCGATGCCGGCCGGCTCGAGTACCGCCACCGCCGCGCCAGCGAAAGCGAGGAGTTCCCGCTGGCCGACGTCGTGGCGTTCCTGCGCTCGCGCCGCGCTGCGTAACGCCGCGCGGCTCGGCACGCTCGCCCTCGCGCTGGCACTGGCCGCGCCGGCGCGCGCCGATCGCCAGCAGGACCCCGAGCTGCGCGCGGTCCTCGAGCAGGCGATCGCGACGACCCGTTGCGACGGCCACGACGATCGCTTCGGCGAGGAAGTGTTCTTCAAGCTGCAGGAGCCGCGGCTGCGGCCGGTGGTCGGCGACGCGACGCTGCGCATCGACATCCTGCGCCACGTCTACTGCGAGGCGCACAGGGTCGTCGCGCGCTACCGCGACGAGCAGCGCTTCAACCTGCTGCTGACGCCGGAACTCGTGCTCGCGGTCATCGACGTCGAGAGCCACTTCGACCGCTACGCGGTGTCGAAGTCGGGTGCCGTCGGACTGATGCAGGTGATGCCGTTCTGGCCGCGGCGCCTCGGCGTCGACAACCGGCTCTTCGGCAGCGTCGACTTCAACGTGCGCCTGGGCTGCGAGATCCTCGGCTACTACATGCACCTCGAGCGCAACGACTACCGCCGGGCGCTCGCGCGCTACAACGGCAGCGTCGGGCGTCGCGAGTATCCCGACATGGTGCTGACGCGGCTGTCGAGCCGCTGGCGCGGCTGACTCAGTTCTGAACGTGCGGCTGCGTGGCCGCGAGTGCGTCGGCCGCGTTCTGCCGCGCGAGCGCGGCCTCGCGGCGCGCGTCGCGATAGTTGCCGGCCCGGATCAGGTCCTCGGCGCGCTTCAGCCCGTCGCGCGCTGCGGCGAGCGCCTGCGGCGCGACCGCCGCGGCGCCCGCCGCTTCGGCGGCGCGGATCGTCTGGCGCGTGTCGCTCATCGTCTGCACCGGCGCAGCCGCGCAGCCCGCAAGCAGAACCGCGAGCACAGCCTGTCGCCACAGTCGCGAGCGGAAAAACATGCGATCATCGTCTCCCTAACATCCGGGACGACGCTAGCAAGCGCCTGATTCCTGCGTCAAGCAAGCACACCGCCGCCGCACGAGCCCATGTCGACGCAGACCATCCTCGTCTTGTATTACTCGCGCAACGGCAGCACCGCCGCGCTCGCGCGCCAGGTGTGCCGCGGCGTCGAGAGCGTCGGCGGCGCGACCGCGATGCTGCGCACCGTGCCGGCCGTATCCGCGGTAATCGAAGCCCCTGCGCCGCCGGTGCCGGCCAGCGGGCCGCCGTACGCGAGCTACGAGGAGCTTGCGCGTTGCGACGGACTGGTGCTCGGCAGCCCGACGCGTTTTGGCAACATGGCTGCACCGCTCAAGTACTTCCTCGACGGCACCAGCGCGAGCTGGGCGAGCGGCGACCTGGTCGGCAAGCCCGCCGGAGTATTCACCTCGACCAGCACCTTGCACGGCGGCCACGAGACGACGCTCGTGTCGATGATGCTGCCGCTGCTGCATCACGGGATGCTGATCTGCGGCCTGCCGTTCACGGAGCCCGCGCTGGTGCGCACGCAGCGCGGCGGCGGGCCGTACGGCGCCGGCGCGATCGGAACCGGCGCCGGAACCGAGCCCAGCGACGACGAGAAGCTGCTCGCGCAGCTGCTCGGCCGGCGCGTGGCCGAGGTGGCGACGCGGCTCGCGCCGCGGACCGGGGCGTGAGCGAGGCCGGCCCGGCGCGCGCCACGCGCGCCGCGCGCGCCGTCGTCGCGGCTCTGGTCGCGCTCCTGTGCTTCGACTACCTCGGCTGGCACCTCACGCGCCTGAGCCCGCCGGCAGCAAGCCTCGCGTGCGTCGTGGGCCTTGCGCCGTGGATCTGCGTGGCGCCCAGCCTGTGGCGCGGCGAGCGGCGGCGCTATGCGATCGCGACGCTGCTGACCGCGCCCTACCTCGGCTACGGCGTCATGGAGTTCCTCGCCAATCGGGGCGCGCGCACCTGGGCGCTCGGGCTCGCGCTCCTCAGCATCGTTCTGTTCGTCGCGCTGATCGGGTATCTGCGGCTCAGTCGCCCGGCAGCTGCAGCACCGAGCGCACGAACGGCACCGTGAGGCGGCGCTGCCGCGACAGCGCCGCGGCGTCGAGGCGATCGAGCGCGTCGCAGAGCGCACCGAGGTCGCGTGGCAAGCGCCGCTGCAGATACAGCAAAGTGTCCTCCGGGAGCTCGACGCCGAGCGCGAGCGCGCGCGCCTGCAGCGCCCGCCCCTGCTCGGCCTCGTCGAGCGGCCGCAGTTGCCACACGACGCTGGCGGCGAGCCGCGAAGCGAGATCCTTGAGCTCGACCGGCACCGCCGCAGGCGCTGCGCCGGCGCTGATGACGAGGTTGCCGCGCCGCTCCGCAAGCTCGTTGTAAAGCCCAAAGAGCGCGCGCTCCCAGGCAGCGTCGCCCGCAACCCGCTCGACGTCGTCGAGGCAAACGAGGTCGAGCTGCTCGAGGCCCGAGATGATCTCGGCCGAGGGCCAGCGCATCGCGAGCGGCAGGTAGCCCGCGCGCCGGCCGCGCTCACCAGCGCGCGCGCAGGCCGCCTGCAGCAGGTGCGTGCGTCCGGCGCCCGGCGGCCCATACAGCCACAGCGGCGCGAGACCCGCGGTCGAGGCGCGCGCCTCGAGTGCCGCGACCAGCGGGGCGTTGGCGCCGGCCTGGAAGTTCGCGAATGTCGACGCCGCCCTGAGCCGGATGCCGAGCGGCAGCTGCTCCATCACGGCGCCGCGCGCGCAGCGGCACGTCCCGCCCGCAGCGCCTCGCGCGCGTAAGTCAGCACGTAGTCGATGCCACTGACGACCGTCGTGCCGAACGTCGCGGCGCCGACGGCGACCACCAGGCCGCGCGGCATGTTGTGCCATCCGGCATCGGCGATCACCGCCAGCACGAACGACAGCTGCAGCAGCGTGTTCAGCTTGCTGATCGGCGTCGGGTGGCCCTCGATGTAGCCGATCAGCAGCCGGTAGGCGATCGCGCCGCCGACGATCAGCACGTCGCGCGCGACAACCGTCACGCCGAGCCACAGCGGCACGAGTCCGGTCCACACCAGCGTCACGAACACCGTCACGAGCAGCAGCTTGTCGGCGATCGGGTCAAGGATCTTGCCGAGGCGCGACGTCCAGTTGAACGTCTTCGCGAGCCAGCCGTCGAGGCCGTCGGAGATCGCGGCGACGCCGAACAGCAGCAGCGTCAGGTCGTAGCGGCCCGCGAGCAGCGTAAGCGCGCACGGTGCGACCAGGAGGATGCGCACCACGCAGATCGCATTCGGCAGCCAGGCGAGACTCACGGCCGCAGCACGAGTTGCAGCGCGCTCCCGGGTGGCGCCGAGTCGTCGGTCAGCAGCCGGCCGGAGTCGCGCAGCGCACGGCGCAGCGTGTCCGGGTCACCCTCGAAGCCGATGCGAAAGCGCAGCGCGTCGCCACTCACTTCCTCGAGCACGACGCTGCGAACGTTGGCCACGCCCGCGAGCGCGCTGCTCGCCTGGGCATAGCCAGCCAGATCCCTGACGCCGCGCACCACCGCGTCGATTTGCCCGGCGCGGGCGCCGGCGGTCGCATACTGCGCGCCGAAGCGGTCGGCGAGCGCCTGCACCCCCTCGTCCGCCGCGCCGCTCGTGCCGCCCTCGCCCGCCGGGCCGCTCCAGTTCCAGGTCACCGTCCCGGGCGCCACGCGCGCGAGCAGCAGCGCGTCGGCGCCGTACTGGCGCGCGAGGTCCTTGAGCGGATCGAGGCGCCCCGCGATCGCGTCGTCGAAGCGAGCCTGCTCGGTGCCACTCGGGAGCCCGGTCGGCCAGACGAGCGGCAGACCGCGCAGCTGCGCCGCCGCCGCGGCCGCGCGCCGCACGTCGGGCTCCGCGGCGCCGCTCAGCGTGTGAGCGGCACCGGGCCTGGTGCTGACGATCAGGATCAGCGTCAGCGGCCGCTCGCGCGACCACAGCCGCTGGCCCGCCTGCAGGAGCGCCTGCTCGAGCGCCTCAGGATCGAATGACACGACGAGCTGATTGCCGGCGATCGAGCGGAATGTCCGCGCGAGGTGCGGCGCGTCGGCGTACAGCGCCGCGAGCGCGGGATCGGTCGCCGCCGCGCGGCGTCCGGTCAGCCGCACGATGACCTGGCGCAGCGCGTCGGTTGCCGCCGCCGCGCGGCCGGCTTCGGTCGCGCTGCCGGCCGCCGTGCCGTCGTAGAGCCCCTCGACGACCGCGCCGGCGGCAAGGCCGGGAGCAGCCAGAACGACCGCGAGCAGCGCGGCGGCGACGGGGTGGACGAGGCGCATGCGTTTCCTTGCCGGGGCTTTGCGGCCCCGTCGGACCGGCGGCGATGCGGGTCGCCATGTAAAATAGCATAGCTGCAGCAGACGCCCTGGCCCCTCCCTATGTCCAATTCGCGCCCTTCGGTGACCTACCGCGACGCCGGTGTCGACATCGACGCCGGGGATGAGCTCGTCGAGCGCATCAAGCCGCACGTGCGCCGCACGCTCCGGCCCGAGGTCCTCGGCGGACTCGGCGGATTCGGGGCGCTGGTGCGCGTGCCGCTCGACCGTTACCGCAAGCCGGTGCTCGTGTCCGGCACCGACGGCGTCGGAACCAAGCTGCGGCTCGCGATCGAGACCGGGCGGCACGACACGATCGGAATCGACCTGGTCGCGATGTGCGTCAACGACGTCGTCGTGCAGGGCGCCGAGCCGCTGTTCTTCCTCGACTATTACGCGACCGGCCACCTCGAGGTCGCGGTGGCCGAGCGCGTCGTCGCCGGCATCGCCGAGGGCTGCGTGCAGGCCGGCTGCGCGCTGGTCGGCGGGGAGACCGCCGAGATGCCGGGCATGTACCACGGCGCCGACTACGACCTCGCCGGCTTCTGCGTCGGCGTCGCGGACGAGGATCGCCTGATCGACGGCAGCCAGACGCGCGCCGGCGACCTCATCATCGGCCTCGCCTCGTCCGGGCCGCACTCGAACGGGTATTCGCTGATCCGCAAGCTGCTCGCGATGGCCGGAGCGGGCGCCTCGACCCAGGTCGACGGCCGCCCGCTCTACGACCAGCTGCTCGCGCCGACGCGGATCTACGTGAAGCCGCTGCTGGCGCTCATCGCCGAGATGCCGGTGCACGGACTTGCGCACATCACCGGCGGCGGACTGCTCGACAACATCCCGCGCGTCGTCCCCGAAGGTCTCGAGGTACGGCTCGACCGTCGCGCCTGGCATCGTCCCGCGGTCTTCGACTGGCTGCAGCACACCGGCAACATCGACAGCACCGAGATGCACCGCACGTTCAATTGCGGCATCGGCATGACCGTGTGCGTGCCGGCCGCGAGCGCGGATCGCGCCGTCGCGCGGCTGCGCGCGCTCGGCGAGACCGCGACCGTCATCGGCGAGGTACGTGCGGGCACGAGCGGTGTCGTCCTCGACGGCTAGGCCGGCCGGCCCGCTGCCGGTCGTCGTGCTGCTGTCGGGCTCGGGCAGCAACTTCGCGGCCATCGCCGCCGCGGCGCGCGCCGGAACCATCGCCATCGACGTGCGCGCGGCCATCTCCGACCGTCCGGCGGCTTATGGGCTCGAGCGGGCGCGAGCGCTCGGCATCGCGGCCGAAGCGGTGCCGGTCGCGTCCTACCCCGACCGCGCCGCGCACGACCGCGCGCTGGCCGCGTGCATCGATCGCTTCCAGCCGCAGCTCGTCGTCTGCGCCGGCTACATGCGGATCTTCTCGCCGGCCTTCGTCGCCCACTACGCCGACCGGATGCTCAACATTCACCCGTCGCTGCTGCCGGAGCTCCGCGGCCTCGACACGCACCGCCGCGCCCTCGAGGCCAAGGCCGCCTGGCACGGCTGCTCGGTGCACTTCGTGACCGACGAGCTCGACGGCGGCCCGCTCGTCGCCCAGGCGCCCGTCCGCGTGCTGCCGGGGGACACGGTCGAGACGCTTTCAGCCCGCGTTCATCGGGCCGAGCACAAGCTCTACCCGACGGTGATCGGCTGGTACGCATCCGGGCGCCTGCGCTCGAGCGGCGGGCGCGTCACGCTCGACGGGCAACCGCTGATTACGCCGATCCGACTGGAGCAGCTCGATGCGGGCGACTGACGCACGGATTCCTCAACGGCTGCTCGCGGGCCTTTCGGCGTTCCTCCTCGGGTTGGGCGCTGGCGCGCCGGCGCAGGCCGACGGCCTGCGTCCGCACGACGTCGTCTATCAGTTCCTGTTCAAGGGCATCAGCGGCGGCACGCTGGAGCTGAAGCTGCTGGCCGATTCGCAACCCGGCAGCTGGATCTACGAGACGCATGCCCACCCGAACTTCCTCGCGAGCTTCTTCGTGTCGCCGAACTCGATCGAGCGCGGGTGGTTTCGCGTCACGCCGGCGGGCGTCGAGCCGCAGCGCTATCTGCTCGACGAGGGGTCCTCCGACAAGGGGAATGGCAGCGACCTGAAGTACGACTGGACCCGCGGGCGCCTGACCGGCGAGGCGCGCGGCAAGCCGCTTGACCTCGCGATCGAGCCGGGAACCCAGGACGTGATGTCAATCCGCGCCGTCGTGCTGGTTGACCTGCTGGCCGGCCGCGAGCCGCACGAGTACACGATGCTCGACGGCCGGGAGCTGAAGCACTACGTCTATACCCGCATCGGCACCGCAAAGCTCAAGACGGACATCGGCGAGTACGACACGGTCATTTATAAGAGCGATCGCAAGGACTCCGACGGCCGCGGCCGGACCTGGCAGTACTGGTACGCGCCGGCGCTCGGGTGGCTGCCGCTGCGCGCCGAGCAGCGCGAGGACGGCAAGGCGCGCATGACGCTCGCGATCCGCTCGCTGAAGTGGCTCGACGGTGGCGCACCGGCGGCCGCGCCGCGCAGCTGACGGCCTAAGCCTTCGGCAGGGTCACGCCGCGCTGGCCCATGTACTTGCCGGCGCGGTCCTTGTAGGACGTCCCGCATACCTCGTCCGACTCGAAGAACAGCATCTGCGCGACGCCCTCGTTGGCGTAGATCTTGGCGGGCAGTGTCGTCGTGTTCGAGAACTCGAGCGTCACGTGCCCTTCCCACTCGGGTTCCAAGGGCGTTACGTTTACTATTACACCGCAACGTGCATACGTTGAATTGTGCACGACGAATCCGTTCGCAACGAAGTTATGCAACCTCGGCACGGAAATGTCGAATACTTCTTCCTCGCCCGCCGGCTCAATCGAAGTCACGACGTCCCAGATCGGACCGTCCAGCAGCGCCGAAAGTGACTCATCGTCAGCGTGCTGCTCGACCCGGCGCGCGACGACGAGGGACACCGACTGACATCCGACACTGTGCACGCCGATCGAGTTCAGACTGAATCCGGCGCTCCCAGCGACGGACTTGAGCAGACCCCATGCAGCGTTGGGAAGCGTATCGAAGTTGCTTCTGATCCGTCCGCGCTTGACCAACGGAAGCACCTTTCTCTTGAGGCGCTGCTGCTTCACGCAACCCGGCACGAAACCAATTCGCTCGGCGAAGCGCGAGATCTGGTCGCGGTCCGTGATGAGCACCGAACACGCGCGCGTTCCAATCGCCGTCGTCTTCTCACGGATAAATCCAAATATTCCGAATCTCAGCAGCAGGTGGTGAACGTCTTCGACCAGGCGTCGCGATTTTGAATAGTATTCAAGGAACGCGGCACGCTCTTGGCAGTAGAGGCCTCCGTCCCCGGCGAACAGCGCCTGCAGAAAACGCCGTACGGTCGACTTGGGGGCTTTGAATACGGCCTCCGGCACAAATTTTCCGGCCGCCCCGACGTAAAGTCCGTGCTTCCTGAGCCACGCCGACGCGCGATTCGGCTCCGGAACGCCGCCACGCCCCGCATGGTTCACAATGCGATACCCCAGGTGACCATTGTGAGTCACCGTCCCCAGCCCGCCTGCGGCGACGCTGGCCTTGAGTAGAGATACGAGTACCGGGTCGGACGACGTAAAGACCGGGCTGTGGCCGGGCGTCCGGCACTGCCCCTCCGCGATCATCAAGCCGAGCAGACTCGCCTCCCAGTCCGGCAGCGCGGTCTTGCCGAATACCGGGATCTCGCGGGCCATGGCAATTCGATCACCTACCTTCAGCTCGCTGAGCGCGGTCCACTGATGAAGCTGCCGGAATGGATGATTGGCCGTCGCCCGGATCCGCTGTCCGGACCGGGTGCGCAGCTCGTACACAGGCTTCACGCCTTGCGGAACGAATGCCGACACGCGCGCAGGTGTCAGCTGCCAGCCGTCCATGGCAAGGGTCTTCCGGCCAAATCGCATTTCCGTGATCGGCAGGTACTCGCCCGTCTCCGCATCGACGACTCGAGTGTCGCCCGTAAGGCACTTTCCGACGCAGACGGTCAAGACGTTGCGCGGAATTCGGAAGTATTCAACCGTTCGCGCGAGCGCAAAGGAGTTCGGCGGAATGATGCAGACGTCGGCGGTGACGTCGACGAAGCTGTTCGTGTCGAACGCCTTCGGATCGACGATCGTCGAGTTGATGTTCGTGAAGATCTTGAACTCGTTCGCACAGCGAACGTCGTAGCCGTAGCTCGACGTGCCGTACGAGACGATCTTGCGACCCTCGACGGACCTGACCTGCCCCGCCTCGAACGGCTCGATCATTCCGGTCGCCGCCATCCGACGGATCCAGTGGTCTGACTTGATGCTCATGAAGTCCCCCGCGACACCGACCCGCTCAATTCTCTACACGCGGCCCAGCCACTGCCAGCCGCAAAACGGCTCGCTTGAGCCCGATTTGACGTCCTAATCGTCGCTGACCGACAGCGTCGGAAAGGCGCCGGTGGCGGTTCCCGAGGCGAGGCGCCCGGCCGCGCGACGCGCGATCTCGAGGTATGCCTGCGCCAGTCGGCCCTCGGGCTCGGCGACCACCGTCGGCCGCCCACCGTCAGCCTGCTCCCGGATCCGGATGTCGAGCGGGAGGCTCCCGAGCAGCGGGATGCCGTACTCGGCCGCCATCCGCTCGCCGCCGCCCGCCCCGAAGATATGCTCCTCGTGGCCGCACTTGGAGCACACGTGGGTCGCCATGTTCTCGATGATCCCGAGCACCGGCACCGACACCTTGCGGAACATCATCAGGCCCTTGCGCGCGTCGGCAAGCGCGATGTCCTGGGGCGTCGTGACGATGATCGCGCCGCTGACCGGCACGCGCTGCGCGAGCGTCAGCTGCGTGTCGCCCGTTCCGGGCGGCATGTCGACGATCAGGTAGTCGAGCTCGCTCCAGCGGGTCTCACCGAGGAGCTGCACCAGGGCCTGGGTCACCATCGGCCCGCGCCAGACCATCGGCTGCGCCGGGTCGATCAGGAAGCCGATCGACATGACCTCCACGCCATAGGCGCGCAGGGGGTCGATCTGCTTCCCGTCCGGGGTGTTCGGCCGCTCGCCGGCGAGGCCCATCATCAGCGGCTGGCTGGGGCCGTAGATGTCGGCGTCGAGGAGCCCCACCCGGGCGCCCTGCGCGCTGAGCGCAAGTGCGAGGTTCGCCGCGGTCGTCGACTTGCCGACGCCGCCCTTGCCCGAGGCGATCGCCAGCACGTTGCGGATCGTTGGCAGGGGCTTAAGGTTCCCCTGCACGGCCTGCGCCAGGATCTGGGACTTCAGCCTCAGGCGGACGCCGCCGCCCCAGCCGGCCGCGGCCAGCTCGCGCGCCAGCTGCGCGGTCAGCGCAGCCTCGTAGCCGCCCGAGGGAAACCCGAGTGTGATGTCGATCACAGCGTCCGGGCCGACAATTTCCGTACCGGTCACGGCGGCCCCCAGCGGCTGCGCCAGATAGGGGTCGACGACGGCGGCGGCGCGCGCGCGAAGCTCGTTGGCGTTCATGCGGGAGGGGGTCTTCCTAGGGGCCGGACATTCTAACGGACCGGCCGACGGCGGGGGCGGCTCGCGAGCCCCCTATGGCATAATTCTGGCGTGAAGTTTCTAGCGTCTCTGCGCGGTGAAAAGCTGCTCGCCGATATCAAGGCGGGTGGCGAACCATCCAACCCCGCGCGCCGCAAGGCGATCGAGAAACTGGTCGCGCTCGGCAAGGACGCCGTCCCGATGATCGTCGACGCGCTCGGCTCTGCCGACAAGGGGGCCACGATGGCCTTCGTCGAGGTGCTGTCGACGCTCGCGAACGATCCCAAGAACGTCCCGGTGATTCTCGAGGGGCTCGCCGAGTCGAACCCCCGGACCACCGCCGCGATCGCCTGGGCGCTGTCGAGCGCCAAGACGATTCCGCCGGGCCTGCTGCTCGACGCGCTCAAGAACCCGGACCTTGCGGGCCCGGCGCTGATCGACGTGATCAACGCCCACAAGACGCGGATTCCCCTGCGGGACCTGCTGTCGGCGGCCTATGCGCACGAGTCCGGAGACAAGGCGGCGCTCTTCAAGATCATCGGCGACGTGGCCGACGAGGCCTCGATTCCTGACCTGCTGGCGCGGCTCGACGGCAAGGACTTCATTGTCCGCATCAACCTGATGGACATCCTCGCGCGCTTCGGCACGCCCGAGGTGCAGCAGGCGCTCGTCGCGCAGCTCAAGGACCCCAGCAAGCTCGTCCGACAGGCCGCGCTCGCGGCGCTGCTCAAGACCCCGAGCCTGCCGGACGTCAAGCCGGTCGCGCCGCTGCTCGCCGACTCCGACATGGAAGTGACGAACCGGGCGATCGAGCTGATGATCAAGGCGCACCATCCGCAGACCGTGCGCTACCTGATCCCGATCCTGAAGGACGAATCGGAATACGCCCGCCGCGCGGCAGTCGAGGTGCTGAACGAGGTCGGCGACGCGGGCTCCATCAAGATCCTGCTCGAGGCGATCAAGGACAGCGACTGGTGGGTGCGCAGCCGCGCGGCGGATGCGCTCGGCAAGATCGGCGGTCCGCGGGTCGTCGACGCCGTGCTGCTACTGGTGCGCGACCCGGACGAGGACATCCGCCGCACCGCGATCGAGATCCTGAACCTGACCAAGGACGAGCGCGCGGTCGACTACCTGCTGCAGGCGACGCGCGACACCGACTGGTGGGTCAGCGAGCGCGCCGTCGACGCGCTCGCGGAGATCGGCAGCGAGCGCGCCGTGCCACGGCTGATCGAGATGCTGAAGGGGCCGGCGCGCTCGGTGCCGTCGGCGATCCGCGCACTCAGCAAGCTCGGCGACGCCAGCATCATCGAGGCGCTGGTGCCGCAGCTGGCGCGCCCCGAGAAGGAGATCCGCGTCGAGACGATGCACGCGCTCGCGACGCTGACCGACGAGCGCAACGCCGACACGATCCGCACCAAGATCCGCTCGATCGGCGAGGTCTCGACCGACCAGACGGTCGTCGTGGCCGCGAACCGCGCCCTCGAGAACCTCGACGCGCGCTTCTCCACGGCCGAGGTCGCGGCGCAGAAACGCGCCGAGCACGTCGCCGCCGCGCCGGCCCGCACGATGCTGATCGAAAACGCCGACCTGCACGAGCTCGTGAAGCAGAACGAGGCCGCCGCGCAGCGCCTCGACATCACGACGCTCAAGGCCGGCGACATCCTCGACGGCCGCTACAAGTACATCGAGAAGATCGGCAAGGGCGCCTTCGGCACGGTGCTGCTGATGGAGGACACCGTCGTCGACGAGCGGCTGATCCTCAAGTTCCTGAACCCGGCGGTGTCGCAGGACGAGGAGATGATGCAGCGCTTCGTGCACGAGTTGCGCTACTCGCGCAAGATCACGCACCGCAACGTCATCCGCATCTACGACTTCCTGTTCATTCGCGGCAACTACGCGATCTCGATGGAGTACTTCCCGAGCCACACGCTGGGCGCGGAGATCGTCAACGAGAAGCCGCTGGCAGTTCCGCGCGCCGTCAAGTACGGCATCGACATCGCGACCGGCATGAGCGTCGCGCACGAAATCGGCATCGTGCACCGCGACCTGAAGCCCGCCAACGTGCTGATCAACGACCAGGGCCTGCTGAAGATCGTCGATTTCGGCGTCGCCGCGGCCCAGCGCGAGGGCGACGTGCAGCTGACCAAGACCGGCTACGTGATCGGCTCGCCGAAGTACATGGCGCCGGAACAGATCCTCGGCAAGCAGGTCGATCCGCGCGCCGACGTCTACTCGACCGGCGTGATCCTCTACGAGATGCTGACCGGCGTGCCGCCCTACAGCCGCGGCGACCACATGGCGGTGATGTACCAGCACGTGCAGGGCAAGGCGCGACCGCCGCTCGAGGTGAACAGCCAGCTGCCGCCGGCGCTGTCGGACCTGGTCACCAAGGCGATGGCCGTCGACAAGACCAAGCGCTTCCAGAGCATGGACGAGCTGCGCGTCGCGCTCGAGAAGTTCGCCTAGGCACGGGCGCCGCATGCCGCGCATAGACGCCTTCCTCAAGCTCGGCACCGCGCAAGGCTGCTCCGACGTGCACCTCGCGGTCGGCGTGCCGCCGATGCTCAGGATGAACGGCGAGCTGATGCCGATCCGCTTCCGCAACCTCGGCGATTCCGAGCTCGAGGCCTACGTCGCGGAGATCCTGACCAAGAACCAGGGTGAGTCGTTCAAGGGCGGGCACGACCTCGACTTCTCGTACGTGGCCGAGGACGGCGGCCGTTTCCGGGTCAACGTCTTCCGCAAGGAGACCGGCGTCGGCGCCGTGTTTCGCGCGATCCCGTCGGCGGTGCCGACGCTCGAGAGCCTGAACCTGCCGCCGATGGTCGGCAAGCTGCTCGACTACCACCAGGGCATGATCCTGGTGACCGGCTCGACCGGCACCGGCAAGTCGACGACGCTGGCCGCGATGATCAACGAGCTCAACCGGACGCGGCGCCTCAACATCATCAGCCTCGAGGACCCGATCGAGTTCGTGCACAAGAGCCAGGAGGCGCAGATCATCCAGCGCGAGTACGGAACGCACGTGCCGAGCTTCGCGGAAGGCGTGCGGGCCGCGATGCGCGAGGACCCGGACGTGATCCTGGTCGGCGAAATGCGCGACGCCGAGACCATCCGCATGGCGATGACCGCCGCCGAGACCGGGCACCTCGTGCTCGGCACGCTGCACACGACGAGCGCGGTCAAGACCATCGACCGCATCATCGACGCGCTGCCCATCGAGGAGCGCGAGCAGACCAAGAGCTTCCTGTCGCAAAGCCTGCTGGCGGTCATCACCCAGGTGCTCGTCAAGCGCGCCGACAGCCGCTCACGCCGCGCGGTCTGCGAGGTCATGGTGATGAACCGCGCGATCGGCAAGCTGATCCAGACCGACCAGACGCACCAGATCCCGGCGCAGCTGCAGACCGGCAAGGACGCGGGCATGCAGCTGCTCGACCAGTCGCTGCTCGCGGGCGTCCTCGCCAAGGAGCTCGACCCCGACGACGCCTACGTCTACGCGAGCGACAAGAAGGTGCTGCAGCGCTACGTGACCGACACCAGCATGCTGCCCAAGATCGACGCGCCGGGCGCCTGAGCCATGGCGCGCATCGACGAATACCTGAGCGAAGTCCTCGGCCGCAAGGGCTCGGACCTGCACTTCATCGCCGGCGACCCGCCGCGGCTGCGCGTGTACGGCGACCTGCAGCCGCTGCGTCCGGAGCCGCTGCGCGCCGACTTCGTCAAGGAAACGCTTTACGAGATCATGCCGCAGAAGGCGATCGCCCGCTTCGAGGAGAAGGAGGGCGCCGACTTCGCCTACGCGGTGCCGGGCCTGGCGCGCTTTCGCGTCAACGTGATGCGCCAGCTGAACGGCATGGGCGCGGTGTGCCGGGTGATCCCGTCGGCGGCGCTGACGCTCGAGCAGCTGAACATGCCGGATGCAGTGCGCACGCTGTGCCGCCAGAACAGCGGGCTCATCCTGGTCACCGGCAAGACCGGTTCCGGCAAGTCGACGACGCTCGCCGCGATGATCGACGACATCAACACGCGCCTCAATGGCCACATCCTGACGATCGAGGACCCGATCGAGTTCGTGCACCAGCGCAAGAGCTGCCTGATCAGCCAGCGCGAGGTGGGCGTGCACTCGCCGTCGTTCGCCGACGCGGTGCACTCGGCCCTGCGCGAGGACCCGGACGTCGTGCTGGTCGGCGAAATGCGCGATCTCGAGACCATCAGCGTCGCCGTGTCGGCGGCCGAGATGGGCATCCTCGTGATGGGCACGCTGCACACCAACGGGGCGGCGCCGACGGTCGACCGCATCGTCAACGCCTTTCCGGCCGACAAGCAGTCGCACGTCCGCACGATGCTCTCGACGAGCCTGCGCGGCGTGATCTCGCAGCAGCTGCTGCCGCGCGCCGGCCAGGCGGGACGCGTCGCCGCCCTCGAGATCCTGGTCAACACGCCGGCGGTCTCGAACCTGGTGCGCCAGGGCAAGATCGACCAGCTCGAGAACACGATGCAGAGCGGCGCGAGCTTCGGCATGCGCACGATGGACATGGCGATCCAGCAACTGCTCGACAACCGCGTGATCACCGGGCGCGAGGCCTACCGCAAGGCGATCAACAAGCAGCGCTTCGAGCAGTTCAAAAGCGACGCCTGAGCGGGGCCGGCGGGCCGCTGGCATAATGCTCGGCCATTCCCGGCCCGCCCCACGCTCATGCGCCGCATCCTCGTCACCCACGCCCTGCCCTACGCCAACGGTCCGCTGCACCTCGGGCACCTGCTCGAGGCCGTGCTGACCGACGTCTGGTGCCGCTACCTGCGGCTCGCCGGCCACGAATGCGTGCTGGTCTGCGCCGACGACACGCACGGCACGCCGATGATGCTGAAGGCCCAGGCGGAGGGCATCACGCCCGAGGAGCTGATCGCCGGCGTCGCCGCCGAGCACCGCGCGACCTACGCGGGCTTCCTGGTGCAGCACGATCTCTTCCACTCGACGCACAGCGCCGAGAACCGCGAGATGACCGACAAGGTGTTCCGCGCGCTCGACGCCGGCGGCTACATCGCGCGCCGCACGATCCGCCAGGCCTACGACGCCGAGGCGCAGATGTTCCTGCCGGACCGCTACGTGAAGGGCACGTGCCCGCGTTGCGGCGCCAAGGACCAGTACGGCGACAGCTGCGAAGTCTGCGGCGCGACCTACACGCCGGCCGAGCTGATCGACCCGGTGTCGGTCGTCAGCGGAACGCGGCCGGTCGAGCGCGAGTCGGAGCACCTGTTCTTCCGGCTCGCGGCCTTCGAGCCGATGCTGCGCGAGTGGACGCGCTCCGGCGCGATCGACGCGAGCGTCGCCAACAAGCTCGACGAATGGTTCGATGCGGGCCTTCGCGACTGGGACATCTCGCGCGACGCGCCGTACTTCGGCTTCGAGATCCCGGGCCACCCCGGCAAGTACTTCTACGTCTGGCTCGACGCGCCGATCGGCTACATGGGCGCGAGCCTCGCGCTCGCGCGCCGCGACGGGCGCGACTTCGACGCCTGGTGGGGCCCCGGGAGCACGGCCGAGCTGCACCACTTCATCGGCAAGGACATCCTCTACTTCCACACGCTGTTCTGGCCGGCGATGCTGACGGGCGCCGGATTCCGCCGCCCGACCGCGGTGCACACGCACGGCTTCCTGACGGTCAACGGCCAGAAGATGTCGAAGTCGCGCGGCACGTTCATCACCGGCGGGCGCTACCTCGAGCGCCTGCCCGCCGAGCCGCTGCGCTACTACTTCGCGGCCAAGCTCAGCCCGGGCGTCGAGGACATGGACCTGTCCTTCGACGACTTCGTCAACCGCTTCAACGCCGACGTGGTCGGCAAGCTCGTCAACATCGCGAGCCGCTGTGCGGGCTTCGTCGCGCGCGGCGGCGGCCGCCTCGCGCGCCAGCTGCCGGAGCCGGCGCTGTACGCCGAATTTGCTGATGCGCGCGCGCGCATCGGCGAGCTCTACGACCGCTGCGACTTCCAAGCCGCGATCCGCGAGATCGCCGCGCTCGCCGACCGCGCCAACCAGTACATCGACGCGCACAAGCCGTGGATCCTTGCCAAGGACCCGGCGCGCGCGGCCGAGGTGCTCGCGGTCTGCACGCAGGGCATCAACCTGTTCCGCGTGCTGATGACCTACCTCAAGCCCGTGCTGCCGGCAATGGCGGACCGGGCAGGCGCCTTCCTTGGCCGCCCGATTCGGCGCTGGGACGAGATCGCGACGCCGCTGCTCGATGCGCCGCTCGCCGCCTACGAGCCGCTCGCGACCCGACTCGATCCGAAGGTCGTTGCGACGCTGATCGAGGCCGAAGCGCCGCCGGCAACCGCGCCGCCGGCGCCGACGCCCGCAGCGATAGCCGCGCCGGCCGCTCCACCCGCCGAGATCAGCGTCGAGGATTTCGCGCGCATCGACCTTCGGGTCGCGCGCGTCGTCGCGGCCGAGCTCGTCGAGGGCGCCGACAAGCTGCTGAAACTCGCGCTCGACGTTGGCGGCGAGCCGCGCACCGTGTTTGCCGGCATCCGTGGCGCCTACGAGCCCGAGAAGCTCGTCGGCCGCCACGTCGTCATCGTTGCCAATCTCAAGCCCCGCAAGATGCGCTTCGGCGTCTCGCAGGGCATGGTGCTGGCGGCGAGCGGCGACGGCCCGGGCGTGTTCCTGGTCGCGCCGGACACCGGCGCGGCCAGCGGGATGCGCGTCAAGTAGCGTCGTGGCTGCGACGCTCGCCGATCGTCTCGATGCGCTCTTGCCGCAGACGCAGTGCACCCGCTGCGGCTTCGCCGGGTGCCGGCCGTACGCTGAGGCGCTGGCTCGCGGCGAGGTCACTGCCGACCACTGCCCACCCGGCGGCGCAGCGACCGCCGCAGCGCTCGCGGCGCTGCTCGGCCGCGAGCCGCGGCCGGTCGACCCGGCCTTCGGCGCCGAGGGCCCGCCGCGGGTCGCCGTCATCGACGAGGCCGTGTGCATCGGCTGTGCGAAGTGCCTGCCGGCGTGCCCGGTCGACGCGATCGTCGGCGCCCAGAAGCTGCTGCACACCGTGATCGCCGCCGAGTGCTCCGGCTGCGAGCTGTGCCTGCCGCCCTGCCCGGTCGACTGCATCACGATGGCGGCCGTGGCCGACGCGCCGTTGACCCTTGCCGCGATCCGCGCCGACGCCGTGCGCTACCGCGCGCGCTACGCGGCGCACCAGGCCCGTGATGCGGCGCGCGCCGCGCAGCGCGGCGCGCGCCTCGCCGGCCTCGGCCCCGGCGGCGCGGCGCGATGAGCCCGGAGCGGCGCCGGCGCTTCTTCGCCGCGCTCGCGGCCGCGGATCCCGAACCGCGCACCGAGCTCGCCTACGCGAGCCCGTACGAACTGCTGGTCGCGGTGATCCTCTCGGCGCAGGCGACCGACAAGAGCGTCAACCTCGCGACCGCCGGCCTCTACCGGGTCGCACGCACGCCGGCGGCGATCGTTGCGCTCGGCATCGAGGGGCTGAAGCACCACATCCGCACGATCGGGCTCTTCAACACCAAAGCGAAGAGCATCGTCGAGATGTCGCGGCTGCTGCTCGAGCGCCACGGCGGCGAGGTGCCGCGCGATCGCGCGGCGCTCGAGGCGCTGCCGGGCGTCGGGCGCAAGACCGCCAACGTCGTCCTCAACTGCGTGTTCGGCGAGCCGACGATCGCCGTCGACACGCACATCTTCCGCGTCGCGAACCGCACCGGACTCGCGCCGGGCCGAAACGTCGAGGAGGTCGAGGAACGGCTGCTGAAGGCCGTGCCGCCGGAGTACCGGCTGAACGCGCACCACTGGCTGATCCTGCTGGGGCGCTACACCTGCAAGGCGCGCCGCCCCGAGTGCTGGCGCTGCCCGGTCCGCGCCGACTGCGCCTACCGTCCGAAGAGCGCCGCGCCCGGGCTCAGCGCGAAGGGGCGATCGAAACGCTCTTGACGGGCTTCACGCCGATGTCGTGCAGCGCCCGCCGCAGGTTGCGGACGGCGTCCGCGTAGCGCCCACCCTGGCAGTCGGCCTCGCCTTGGTCGCGGCTGTGGCGGGCGCTTGCGGCGCGCGTGGCCTCGCGATGCGCGGGCCAGGCGACGTCGAACTGCTTCAAGAGATTCTGGCAGTCGCTCATGGTCGCGGCCGGCGGACGCGCCGGCGCGTTGGTCCCCGAGGCGAGCGCGAGCGAGTTGGCGAGCACGGCGAGGAACCCGACGCATGCGGGGAGCGCCCGCGCGGTCGCGCGGCGCCAATGGGACTGGTTCTCGCTCCGGTCTCGTAGCGTCACCGTCAGAGACTAGCCCGAGCGGCGCCTCGAGCGCCTTACGCCCGCGTTAAAAGTCCTTAAGGTTACGGGCCTCGCCGGGGGCGAAGTTGCCGTATCCTTGCCCTTCAGGGACCGCCATGAAAATTCTGCTCGTCGAGGACGATCGCCGCGCCAGCGAGTACCTGGCCAAGGGACTGCGTGAACTGGGTCACGTGGTGGAGCAGGCCTTCGACGGCGAGGCGGGTCTCAAGGCGGCCGAGACCGGCAGTTACGACGTGCTGGTGCTGGACAGGATGCTGCCACGCCTCGACGGCCTCGAGATCGTCAAGCGGCTGCGCGGCGCGAGCAACAGCGTGCCGATCCTGATCCTGAGCGCACTCGACGAGGTCGACGAGCGCATCCAGGGACTGCGCGCCGGCGGCGACGACTACCTCGCCAAGCCCTACCACCTCGAGGAGCTCGCGGCACGGCTCGACGCGCTCGCGCGGCGCCAGGGCGAGGCGGGCTTCGTCGGCAAGGTCAAGATCGCCGACCTCGAGCTCGATGCGCGCGCGCGTCGTGTGACGCGCGCCGGCCGCAAGATCGAGCTCACGGCCCGCGAGTTCCAGCTGCTCGAGTTCCTGATGCGCCACGCCGGCCAGGTGGTGACACGCACGATGATCCTCGAGGGCGTGTGGGACTACCACTTCGATCCGAAGACCAACGTCATCGACGTGCACATCAGCCGGCTGCGGCAGGCCATCGACAAGGGCTTCGAGCGCCAGCTGCTGCACACGGTGCGCGGCGCCGGATACACGCTCAGCGAAGATCCCTGATCCGCCCCGGTCGTGGCCCTCGTCAGCTTCGCGCGCTCCTCGATCGCCCGGCTGGCCGTGCTGCACGGCGTGCTGCTGGCGGCCTCGATGGTGGCGGTGCTCGGTGGCGCCTATTTCGTCACGGCGCGGCTGATCGCCGCCGAGGGCGACCAGCTGATCGCGCTCGAGGCGCAGGGGCTCGCCGCGGACTTTCGCGAGCGCGACCTCGACGCGTTCGTCACCGCGGTCGTCGACCGCGCCGAGGATCCGTGGGTGCGCGGCGGTGTCTACGAGCTGCGCGGCCCGCGCGGCGACTTTCTCGCGGGCAACGTCGTCGTACTGCCGGACCTCAGCGTGCAGCCCGGAGGCTGGGCCGAGTTCGACGTCGCGGTCACGCGCGGCGACGCGAACGCCAGCCGCCGGATCCGCGCCAAGGTCGTCGAGCTCGGCGGCGGATTCCGGCTGCTGGTCGGCCACGACATCCAGGACCGGCGCACGTTTCGCGATGTGATGCTGCGCAGCCTCGCGTGGGCGGTGCTGGTGACGCTGCTGTTCGGCGCGCTCGGCGGCTGGTGGCTTGGGCGGCGCATCTCGCACGCGGCGCAGGCGATCAGCGCGAGCGCCGGACGCATCGCCGCCGGCAACCTCGGCGAGCGCCTGCCGGTCAGCGGCAGCGGCGACGAGATCGACGCGCTCGTCACGCGCTTCAACGAGCTGCTCGGACGCGTCGAGTCGCTGACGACGACGATGCGCGCGGTGCTCGACAGCACGGCCCACGACCTGCGCGGCCACCTGAACCGGATCCGCGGCGCCGCGCAGGACGCGCGCAAGGCCGCGACCAGCGCCGGCGAGACCGCCGCCACCGAGACCGTGCTCGCCGAGATCGACCGGCTGAGCGAGACGCTGCAGGGGCTGCTCAGGATCGCGCTCGCCGAGTCGGGCACCGCGCCGCTCGAGGACGTCGACCTGAGCGCGGTCGCCGCCGATCTCGCCGAGTTCTATCAGCCGGTGGCCGAGCCGGGCCAGCTCTCGGTCGCGCTCGAGGCGGGGCTGACGGTGCGCGGGCACCGGCAGCTGCTCGCCCAGGCGCTCTCGAACCTGCTCGACAACGCCCTCAAGTATGGCCGCGGCTCCGCGATCGCCCTCAGCCTGCGCCGCCGCGACGGCCGCGCGCGCCTTGAAGTCAGCGACGGCGGGCCGGGCATCCCGGCGGAACACCGCGAGCTCGCGACGCAGCGTTTCCGGCGCCTGCCCGGCAGCTCCGGGCTCCCGGGCTCGGGACTCGGCCTGTCGCTGGTCGCGGCGGTCGCGCGCTTGCACCACGCCGAGCTCGAGCTCGCCGATGCGGGCCCGGGCCTCAAGGTGGTGCTCGAGATCCCGCTGCTCGCCGCGGCGAGCGCCTAGCGACGCGGCTAGGCCTTCTTCGGCACGTAGAGGTCGGTCAGCGTGCCCTCGAACGCCTCGGCCGCGAACGCGACGGTCTCCGAGAGGGTCGGGTGCGGGTGGATCGTGAGACCGATGTCGTGGGCGTCGGCACCCATCTCGATCGCGAGCCCGACCTCCGAGATCAGATCGCCGGCGTTGGTGCCGACGATGCCGGCGCCGAGCACGCGGTGGGTCTCGGGGTCGAACAGCAGCTTCGTGAACCCTTCCTCGCGGCCGAGCGCCAGCGAGCGACCGGACGCGATCCACGGAAAGGCGCCTTTGCCGACCTTGATGCCGCGCGCCTGCGCCTCGCTCTCGGTCAGGCCGACCCACGCGATCTCAGGATCGGTGTAGGCGACCGACGGGATCACGCGCGCGTCGAAGGCGCGCTTGAGCCCCGCCGCGACCTCGGCCGCGACCTTGCCCTCGTGGCTCGCCTTGTGCGCCAGCATCGGCGCGCCGGCGATGTCGCCGATCGCGTAGATGTGCGGCACGTTGGTGCGCAGCTGCCGGTCGACGGGCACGAAGCCGCGCTCATCGACGCGGACGCCGGCCTTGTCCGCCGCGATGCTGCGGCCGTTCGGTCGCCGACCGATCGATACCAGCACGCGGTCGTAGCGCTGCGGGGCCGGCGCCCCCTCGCCCTCGAAACTGACGGTGAGCGCATCCGGCGACGCCTCGATCCGCGTGACCTTGGTCGAGGTGTAGATGCCCTCGTAGTGCGCGCGCAGCCGTTTCTCGAGCGGCCGCACGAGGTCGCGATCGCAGCCGGGCATCAGTCCCGGCAGCACCTCGACCACGGTGATCTTGGTGCCGAGCGCACCGTACACGCAGGCCATCTCGAGGCCGATGATGCCGCCGCCGATCACCAGCATTCGCGCCGGCCGCGCGCCGAGCTCGAGCGCGCCGGTCGAGTCGAGGATGCGCGGGTCGTCGGGCGCGCCCGGCAGGCGCAGGGCTTCCGAGCCGGCGGCGATGATGCACTGGTCGAAGCCCACGATGCGCGTGCCACCCTCGCCGCTGACGGCGAGCCGGTGCGGCGAGACGAATACAGCCTCGCCGCGCACGACCTCGACCTTGCGCTGCTTGGCGAGCGAGTTCAGGCCCGCCGTCAGTCGGCTGACGATCCGGTGCTTCCACGCCCGCAGGCGCTCGAGCTCGATCTGCGGCGCGCCGTACACGATGCCGGCGCTCGCCATCGCCGCCGTGTCCTCGATGACCTTGGCCGCATGCAGCAGCGCCTTCGACGGGATGCACCCGACGTTCAGGCACACGCCGCCGAGCGTCGGCCAGCGCTCGACGAGGCCGACCTTCAGCCCGAGGTCCGCGGCGCGGAACGCCGCCGTGTAACCGCCGGGCCCGGCGCCGAGCACCACGAGCGGGAAGTGCACGTCGGCTTGCGGTTCCTGACCCGACGGCGCGGCCATCGCCTCCGCGTCGGGCGGGCGCTGCATGCGCACCGTGTCGCCCGTGCGCGACGCCGGTTCCGGCGCGCCCGGAGGCACGGCAGCGGTCTCGGGCGCGGCGGCAGGCGCAGCGGCTTCGGCACCCGGCGCCACCAGCGCGAGCACCGTGCCCTCGGCGACCCGGTCGCCGACCTTGACGCGCAGGTCGCGTATGACCCCGGCGAACGGCGCCGGGACGTCCATCGTCGCCTTGTCGCTCTCGAGCGTGACGAGCGCGTCGTTCTCGGCGATCGACTGGCCGACCGTGACCAGGACCGCGATAACCGGGACGTCCTTGAAGTCGCCGAGCGCGGGTACGCGAACCTCGCGCGGCGCGCCGGAGTCCTCGCTCATTTGACGACCGCCTCGAGCAGACCCCGTGCCTCGGCGAGCGCCGCGGCGAGCGCGGTCGTGAAGCGCGCCGCTTCGGCGCCGTCGATGACGCGGTGGTCGTACGACAGCGACAGCGGCAGCATCAGCCGCGGCACGAACTGGCCGTCGACGTAGACCGGCTTCATGCTCGAGCGCGACACGCCGAGGATCGCGACCTCGGGCGCGTTGATGATCGGCGTGAACGCGGTGCCGCCGATGCCGCCGAGGCTCGACACCGTGAAGCACCCGCCCTGCATGTCGGCGGCACTGAGCTTGCCGGTGCGCGCCTTGTCGGAGAGCACGCCGAGCTCGCGCGCGATCTCGTAGACGTCCTTGCGATTCGCATCGCGCAGCACCGGCACGACAAGGCCGTTCGGCGTGTCGGCCGCGAAGCCGAGGTGCAGGTATTTCTTGTAGACGAGGTTCTCGCCGCGCGCGTCGAGCGAGGCGTTGAAGCGCGGGAACTGCTGCAGCACCTTGACGCAGGCGCGCAGTATGAACGCGAGCGGAGTCAGCTTGATGCCGGCGTCGAGCGCCTTCTGCTTGAGCTGCCCGCGCACCTCCTCGAGCACGGTGATGTCGGCCTCGTCGAACTGCGTGACGTGCGGCAGGTTCACCCAGCTCGCGTGCAGCCGCGGGCCGGAGATGCGCTGAATGCGCGACAGCGGCTGTACGTCAACCGGCCCGAATTTCGCAAAGTCGACTTCCGGAACGCGCGGCAGCGCCGCGCCCTCGCCGCCGGCCGCGGGCGTCGCGAGTGCGCGCTTGACCCAGGCCTTGACGTCTTCGTGGCTGATGCGGCCCTTCGGCCCGCTCCCGGTCACGCGCGTGAGGTCGACGCCGAGTTCGCGCGCGAGCAGCCGCACCGAGGGGCTCGCGTGGGTGCGAGAAAAGCCGATCTCCTCGATGGCACCTTTCGCCGACGCCGCGCGCGCCGCGGTGGGCGGCGGGGCGGTCGCAGGCACCGGCATCGGCGCGGGCGCCGAGTGCGGCGGCGGTGGTGGCGGCGGCGGCGGCGGTGGCGCTGCGCTCGGCGCCAGGGCCGGCTGGCGCACGGTCGGCTCGGATTCGGGCGCGGAAGCCTCGACGTCGACGACCGGCGAGCCGGCCGAGACCTTGTCGCCCTTCTTGATCAGCACCGCGGTGACGCGCCCGGCCACGGTCGAGGGCACGTCCATCGTCGCCTTCTCGGTCTCGAGCGTCGCGAGCGGCGTGTCGACCGCGATCACGTCGCCGACGCGCACCAGCACGTCGACGACGTCGACGCCCTTGAAGTCGCCGAGATCGGGCACCAGGACGCGGGTCGCTGCAGCCATGGCGTCAGGCGTTCAACGGATTCGGCGTCGACGCGTCGATGCCGAACTTCTGCATCGCGGCACTGACGGTCGCGACGTCGATCTTGCCGTCGTCGGCCAGGGCCTTCAGCGCCGCGACCGTGATGTGGTAGCGGTCGACCTCGAAGTGCCGTCGCAGCGCCGCGCGTCCGTCCGAGCGACCGAAGCCGTCGGTCCCGAGCACGACGTAGCGGCCGGGCACCCACTCGCGGATCTGGTCCGGGACGAGCTTGACGTAGTCGGTGGCGGCGATGAACGGGCCCGGCCGGTCGCCGAGGCACTCGCGCACGTACGGCAGGCGCGGCTTGTCGGTCGGCTGGACGCGGTTGTGACGCTCGACGTCGAGCGCCTCGCGGCGCAGCTCCGAGAAGCTCGTGACGCTGAACACGTCGGCCGGCACGCCGAAATCCCCTTCGAGGATCTGGGCGGCCTCCTGGCACTCGCGCAGGATCGTGCCGGAGCCGAGCAGCGAGGCCCGCACCTTGCCACGCCCGCCGATGTGCAGCAGGTACATGCCCTTGACGATGCCCGCCTCGACCCCGGTCGGCATCGCCGGCTGCTTGTAGTTCTCGTTCATCACCGTCAGGTAGTAGTAGACGCTCTCCTGCTCGACGTACATGCGCCGCAGCCCGTCGTGGATGATCACCGCGAGCTCGTATGCGTAGCACGGGTCGTAGGCGATGCAGTTCGGGATCGCACTCATCACGAGCTGCGAGTGGCCGTCCTGGTGCTGCAGCCCCTCGCCCGCGAGCGTCGTGCGACCGGCGGTCGCTCCGAGCAGGAAGCCGCGCGCACGCATGTCGCCGGCGGCCCACATGAAGTCGCCGACGCGCTGGAAGCCGAACATCGAGTAGTAGATGTAGAAGGGCACCATGTAGGTACCGGAGTTCGCGTAGCAGGTCGCCGCGGCGATCCACGAGCACATCGCGCCCGCCTCGTTGATGCCCTCCTCGAGGATCTGGCCCTTCTTGTCCTCGCGGTACGACAGCAGCTGGTCGGCGTCCTGCGGCGTGTACAGCTGTCCGACCGACGAGTAGATGCCGATCTGCCGGAACAGTCCCTCCATGCCGAAGGTCCGCGCCTCGTCGGGCACGATCGGCACGACGTGACGGCCGATGTTCTTGTCCTTGAGGAGGATTCCGAGCAGGCGCACGAAAGCCATCGTCGAGGAGATCTCGCGATCGCCGGTGCTCTCGAACAGCGGCTGGAACGCCTCGAGCGGCGGCACGACGAGCGGCGGCGCGCTCACGCGACGCGCCGGCAGGAAGCCGCCGAGCTCCGCGCGGCGCTCGCGCAGGTAGCGCAGCTCCTCACTGTCCTCGGCCGGGCGCTTGAACGGCAGCTTCGCGATCTCGTCGTCCGAGACCGGGATGTTGAAGCGGTCGCGAAACGCCTTCAGGGCGTCGTCGTCGAGCTTCTTCTGCTGGTGCGCGGGATTCTGGCCCTCCCCCGCCTTGCCGAGGCCGAATCCCTTGACGGTCTTGGCGAGGATCACGGTCGGCTGGCCGCGCGTCGCGGAGGCCGCGGCGTAGGCATTCCACACCTTGACGAAATCGTGGCCGCCGCGGTTGAGGCGCCAGATCTCCTCGTCCGACATGTTGGCGACCATCTCGCGCAACTCGTCGTACTTGCCGAAGAAGTGCTCGCGGGTGTACGCGCCGCCCTTGGCCTTGAAGTTCTGGTACTCGCCGTCGACGCACTCGTCCATCAGCCGCCTGAGCGTGCCCTTGTGGTCGCGCGCCAAGAGCGGATCCCAGCGCGAGCCCCACAGCACCTTGATGACGTTCCAGCCGGCGCCGAGGAACGCGGCCTCGAGCTCCTGGATCACCTTGCCGTTGCCGCGCACCGGGCCGTCCAGGCGCTGCAGGTTGCAGTTGATGACGAACACCAGGTTGTCGAGCTTCTCGCGCACCGGCATCGTGATCGCGCCCATCGACTCGGGCTCGTCCATCTCGCCGTCGCCGAGGAAGCACCAGACGCGCCGGTCGGAGGGCTTCACGATGCCGCGGTGCTCGAGGTAGCGCTGAAAGCGCGCCTGGAAGATCGCCATCATCGGCCCGAGGCCCATCGACACGGTCGGGAACTGCCAGAAATCCGGCATCAGCCACGGATGCGGGTAGGACGACAGGCCGTGTCCGGTCGTCTCGCGCCGGAAGTTGCGCAGCTGCTCCTCGCTGAGCCGGCCCTCGAGGTACGCGCGCGCGTAGATGCCGGGGCTCGAGTGGCCCTGGATGAAGACCAGGTCGCCCGGGTGCTGCTCGCTCGCCGCGCGCCAGAAATGGTTGAAGCCGACCTCGTACAGCGTTGCCGAGGAGGCGTACGTCGCGAGGTGACCACCGTACTCGGAGTTCTGGCGATTGGCGGCGACCACCATCGCGAGCGCGTTCCAGCGGATGTAGGCCTCGAGCCGCCGCTCAACCGCACGATTGCCCGGGTAGTTCCGCTCCTGGGCGGGGCCGATCGTGTTGACGTAGGCGGTGTTCGGCTTGAACGGCAGGTGCGAGCCGGCGCGCCGCGCGTGGTCGATCAGTCGCTCGAGCAGAAAATGCGCGCGTTCAGGCCCGTGCACCTTCAGCACCGCGTCGATCGACTCGAGCCACTCCTGCGTCTCGAGCGGATCAACGTCCTCGACTCGCGGGGTTTCGGCCATGCGTCTGACAGTCCACAGCTGATGCGGCCCGCCCCGGGGCGCGACTCCGATATCATCTGGCTTTGAGTTGGGTGGGTCAAGGTAAGCTCCGCACGTGAAACTGTTGCCGCCGACCGATGCGCTCGCGCTGAGCCGCGTTGCGGGACCGCCCACGGCGGCCTGGTTCGCACGCCTTGACGCGCTGCTCGTGATGGTCGACGCGGATCAGGCCGCGGAACTCGCGCAGCTGCCCTTCGGCGCCGCCCTCGAGCGCGAGCGCGCGCGCCTCGCGCCCCGCGCCGGGCAGTGCTACCTGCTGACGCTGCCGACGCGGCGCGGGCTGCGCGTCGTCGTCGGAATCCGCGCGGCGCGCGCCGATGCATTTCAGTCGCTGACGCTCGCCGCACGCATGGTGCGCGAGATCGCCGCGGTGCGCCCCGCGACGATCGGGATCGCCGCGCTCGCCGAGGAGGCGGCGGCGCCGGCGGCGCGCGAGGCGCTCCTCGCGGCGCTGCTGGTCGCGACGCAGGGTCGCCCCGCGGAGAAGCGGCGCGCACCGCCGCGCTGGCGGCCGCGCATCGCGGTCTGCGGCCGCGCGGACCTGCGCACCACGGCCGCGGTCGAGTCGGCCGCGCACCTCACGCGCTGGCTGACCCAGCTGCCGCCCAACGTGCTCGTCCCGGGCACCTACCGCCGCGCGCTCGCGGCGCTCGCGCGCCGCCACCGCTGGCGCATGCAGGTCTACGATGAGCGCGCGCTGCGGCGCCAGGGCGCCGGCGCGTTCCTGGCGGTCGCCCACGGCAGTGCGCGGCGCGATGCGGCGCTGGTGCGCCTCGAGTACCGGCCGCGGCGCGCCGGGCGCGGCCGGTCGGCGGCACCGATCGCGCTGGTCGGCAAGGGGCTGTGCTTCGACACCGGCGGCCTCAACTTGAAGGCGCCGAAGTCGATGCTCGACATGCACGGCGACATGGCCGGCAGCGCCGTTGCGGTCGGCCTACTCGCGGCGCTGAGCGCGCTCGACTATCCCGATCCGGTCGACGCCTGGCTCGCGCTCGCCGAGAACCGCATCGGCCCCGCGAGCTACACGCAGCAGGACGTCGTCACCGCGGCCAACGGCACGACGATCCAGGTCATGCACACCGACGCCGAGGGCCGGATGGTGCTTGCGGACACGCTGGCGCTCGTCTCCCGCACCCGCCCGGCGTGCATCATCGACTTCGCGACGCTGACCGGCGCGTGCGTGGTGGCCCTGACCGAGCGCCTGTCCGGCGTGTTCACGAACGAGGAGCGTCTGCGCGACATCGTCGAGGGCGCGGGTCGGCGCGCCGGCGAGCGCGTCTGGAACCTGCCGATGCCGGCCGACTTCGACGAGGACCTCGACAGCCCGGTGGCCGACGTCGTGCAGTGCCTGCTCGACGGCAAGGGTGACCACATCTACGCGACGCGCTTCCTGTCGCGGTTCGTCGCCGCCGGCATTCCCTGGCTGCACGTCGACCTCTCGGCCGCCGAGCGCACCGGCGGTCTCGCGCACGTGCCGACGCCGACGACCGGGTTCGGCGTGCGCTTCGGGACCGCACTGCTCGCGGACCCGGCGTTCAAGCGGGCGCTCGGCCGCCGCCGCACACGCCGATGAAACTGACGCTGCGCCGTCCCGACGACTGGCACCTGCACCTGCGCGACGGCGCGGCGCTCGGCGCGGTCGTCGCGCACACCGCGGCGCGCTTCGCGCGCGCGATCGTGATGCCGAACCTCAAGCCGCCGGTGACGACCACCGAGCTCGCGCGCGCCTACCGGGAGCGGATCCTCGCCGCACTGCCCGCCGGGGCGCGCTTCGAGCCGCTGATGACCCTGTACCTGACCGACCGCACGAGCCCCGCGGAGGTCGCGCGGGCCAAGGCGAGCGGCATCGTGCGCGCGGTCAAGTACTACCCGGCCGGCGCGACCACGCACTCCGAAGCGGGTGTCACCGCGATCGAGCGCATCGACGCCGCGCTGGCGGCGCTCGAGGAGCACGACCTGCCGCTGCTCGTACACGGCGAGGTCACGGACCCGGCGGTCGACGTTTTCGACCGCGAGCAGGTGTTCATCGACCGCGTGCTGGCGGGCGTCGTGCGGCGCTTTCCGCGCCTGCGCGTCGTGCTCGAGCACGTGACGACGCGCGAGGGGGTGGCGTTCGTGCGCGCCGCGGGCCGGCGGGTCGCGGCGACGATCACGCCGCAGCACCTGCTGCTCAACCGCAATGCGCTCTTCGAGGGCGGTATCCGCCCGCACCACTACTGCCTGCCGGTGCTCAAGCGCGAGCCGCACCGCGCGGCGCTGGTCGACGCCGCGACCAGCGGCGAGCCGCAGTTCTTCCTCGGCACCGACAGCGCGCCGCACGCGCGCCTGACCAAGGAGACGGCCTGCGGCTGCGCCGGCGTCTACTCGGCGCACGCGGCGATCGAGCTCTACGCGGAGGCCTTCGAGCGCGCCGGACGCCTCGACCGCCTCGAGGGGTTCGCGAGCGGCTTCGGCGCCGACTTCTACGGCCTGCCGCGCAACACCGAGTTGATCACCCTGACACAGGCCGCGTGGGACGTTCCGGCGAGCTATCCGTTCGGCGACGACGTGCTGGTGCCGTTCCGCGCCGGCGAGGCGCTGCGTTGGCGTCTCGACGCGCCGCCGGGCGGCTGAGGCGGCGATGTCGGTCCCCTACCTGATGAAGGACCGTTTCCGGGGCTTCCTGCCGGTGGTCGTGGACTGCGAGACCGGCGGCTTCATCGCCGCGACCGACGCGCTGCTCGAGATCGCGGCGGTCACGCTCAAGCTCGACCCGGACGGAATCCTCAGGCGCGAGGAGACCTGGCGCTACCACGTGCAGCCGTTTCCGGGCGGACGTCTCGACCCCGCCTCGCTCGCGGTCAACGGCATCGATCCGCACCACCCGCTGCGGCCGGCGCTCCCGGAGCGCGATGCGCTCGGGCGGCTCTTCAAGGAGGTGCGCGCGGCGATCAAGGACGCCGATTGCACGCGCGCGATTCTGGTCGGCCACAACGCGGCGTTCGATCTCGCGTTCCTGAACGCCGCGGTCGCGCGCGCCGGCATCAAGCGCAATCCGTTCCATCCGTTCAGCTGCTTCGACACCGCGACGCTGGCGGGCGTCGCGTTCGGCCAGACGGTGCTGTCGCGCGCGGTCATCGCCTCGGGACTCAGCTGGGAGCGCGATTCAGCGCACTCGGCGCGCTACGACGCGGAGCGCACCGCGGACCTCTTCTGCGACGTCTGCAACCAGTTCCGGCCGATCTTCGCCGCGGCCCGCACGCGGCTCGCCTCGCTGAGCGTGCTCGACGACGAGCCGCGCAATCCGATGGTCGAGCCCGCCCCGCTCGAGCCCGACGAGACCTGAGCCGCTCAGGCCGCCGCGACCGCGCCCGCTTCCTGCAGCACCGGCTTCAGCTCGCCGCTGCGATACATGTTGAGCACGATGTCGCAGCCGCCGAGCAGCTCGCCGCGCACGTAGAGCTGCGGATACGTCGGCCAGTTTGAGTAGGCCTTCAGCGCCTCGCGCAGCTCCGGGTCCTCAAAGATGTTGACCGCGTGGAACTCGGCATGGCAGGCGTTCAGCGCCGCGACGGCCTGCGCCGAGAAGCCGCACTGCGGGAAGTCGGGCGTGCCTTTCATGAACAGCACGACCGGGGACTGACTCAGGTGCGCCTTGATGCGCGCCGTAACTTCGGACTCACTCATCGGTGCAAACCTCGCGACAGATGACCATTCGATCAGGTGCGCCCGGCGGCGCGGCGCTCGTGCGCGACGCCGCGCCGCGCCTCGCAGGCGCGCAGCACCGCCCACTGGTCCGCGGCATCGAGCCGGACCCAGGCCGCGATCTCGGCGAGCGTGCGGTAACAGCCCAGGCACCAGCCTTCGGGGCCGATGCTGCAGACGTTGATGCACGGTGAATTGGGCGCGGCGGCGGACATGAGGGCTTGGGAGTCGCGCTCGGCGGGCGCGGGCCGGTTGAAATCGACTGCGGCAAACACCTATTCTACCTGAGCGGCCCCGCGCCGTCGCACCCGCGTGCGCGGCCGGTCCGTGAAGACACAGGGGGACCTCGGCGATGAATCCACTTAATTCTGTCAAGGGCGCGATCACGACCGGCTTCGTGCTTGCGATCATCATCAGCGTCTGCTTGAGCCTGGCGTTCGGCAACGGCATCGACATCCAGCACTTCCGCGTCGACCGCTGGCTGCACATCCTGTCCGGGGTGATGTGGATCGGCCTCCTCTGGTACTTCAACGTCGTGCAGACGCCGGGCCTCGCCGCCGCGGCGGCCGACAAGGGTGGCCCGGGCGGCGCCGGCATCTCGAAGTACATTGCGCCGCGGGCGCTGTGGTGGTTCCGCTGGGGCGCCGTCGCGACCTGGCTGACCGGCGCCTACTTCCTGCTGTTCGGCTACGGCGCGGCCGCGACGATCCACAAGGCGTTCATGCTGCAGGAGGGCTTTCGCACGATCGGCGTCGGCGCGTGGCTCGGCACGATCATGCTGCTCAACGTCTGGGTCTTCATCTGGCCGAACCAGAAGAAGATCCTCGGCATCGTGCCGGCGACCGACGAGGAGAAGGCCGCGGCACGCAAGGTCGCCGGGCTCGCCTCGCGCATCAACTTCGTGCTGTCGATCCCGATGCTGATGTGCATGGGCGGCCAGAGCCACGGGCTGCCGTTCTGACGCTTGGCGGGCGCCGGTGCGGCCTGCGCCGTCCCGACGCCCGCCCCTCGCCGGCGAGCCGCCGGCCGCGGCCGGACGGGTTTCTTTTTCGGACGCCGCGTGCAAGGCTCGCGCGATGGAGCTGCGCCCGCCGCCGGACCTCGAGCAGACCGTCGCCGCCGCGCTCGCCGAGGACGTCGGCAGCGGCGACCTGACCGCCCAGCTGGTACCCGCGTCGGCGCGCGGCCGCGCGCGCGTGATCACGCGCGAGCCCGGCGTGCTGTGCGGCGCGCCGTGGGTCAACGCCGTGTTCGCGGCGCTCGATCGCGCGGTCGAGCTGCGCTGGCACGCGCACGATGGCGACGACGTGAAGGCCGACCAGCTGCTGTTCGAGGCCAGCGGCCCGGCGAGGGCCCTCCTGACCGGCGAGCGCACGGCGCTCAACTTCCTGCAGACGCTGTCGGGCACCGCGTCCGCGGCGCGGCGTTACGCCGACGCGATCGCCGGCAGCGGCTGCCGGATCCTCGACACGCGCAAGACGCTGCCGGGGCTGCGCCTCGCGCAGAAGTACGCGGTCCGCTGCGGCGGCGGGCGCAACCACCGCCTCGGACTCTACGACGGCATCCTGATCAAGGAAAACCACATCGCCGCGGCGGGCTCGATCGCCGCCGCGGTGGCCGCCGCGCGCCGGCTCGCGCCGTCGGTGCCGGTCGAGGTCGAGGTCGAGTCGCTCGCAGAGCTCGAGGAGGCCTTCGCCGCCGACGCCGATCTCGCGCTCCTCGACGAGTTCAGCCTCGAGGACCTCAGGACGGCGGTGGCGCGCAACCGGGCGCGCGCGCGCCCGCTCGGCCTCGAGGCCTCGGGCGGCATCGACTTCGACACGATTGGCGCGATCGCCGCGACCGGCGTCGATTACATCTCGGTGGGATCGATCACCAAGCACGTGCGGGCGCTCGACCTCTCGATGCGCCTCGAGCTGCTTGGTTAGGCGCGCGCTCTAGGTCGGCTCGCCGCTGACGCTGCGCTCGATCGGGCCGCGCTGGATCTTCTGCGGCCGGGCGACGCCGTAGCCCTGCGCGTAGTCGACGCCGAGGTTCCTCAGCATCGTGATGATGTCCTCGTTCTCGGCGAACTCCGCGATCGTGCGCTTGTTGGTCAGGTGACCGATCTCGTTGATCGAGCGGACCATCTCACGGTCGATCGGGTCGTGCAGGATCTCCTTGACGAAGCTGCCGTCGATCTTCAGGAAGTCGACCGGGAAGTGCTTCAGGTAGCCGAACGACGAGAGCCCGGTGCCGAAGTCGTCGAGCGCGAACTTGCAGCCGAGTTCCTTGAGCGCCTGGATGAAGCGATTGGCCTGCGAGAAGCTCGCAATCGCCGCGGTCTCGGTGATCTCGAAGCAGATGCGCCGCGCATCGAGCCCGGTCCGGTGGAACTGCTCGATGACGAACGGCAGGAACTTGTCATCG
>DATKOR010000094.1:0-7566 GCA_035524495.1 Steroidobacteraceae bacterium | reverse complement strand
CCCGGAGGTGTGGGACATCCTCGAGGAGGTCATCCGCGAGCACCCGGTGCTGCTGAACCGCGCGCCGACGCTGCACCGCCTCGGCATCCAGGCCTTCGAGCCGGTGCTGATCGAGGGCAAGGCGATCCAGCTGCACCCGCTCGTCTGCACGGCGTTCAACGCCGACTTCGACGGCGACCAGATGGCGGTGCACGTGCCGCTGTCGCTCGAGGCGCAGCTCGAGGCGCGCGCGCTGATGCTGTCGACCAACAACATCCTCTCGCCCGCCAACGGCGACCCGATCATCGTCCCCTCGCAGGACGTCGTGCTCGGCCTCTACTACATGACGCGCGAGCGCATCGGCGCCAAGGGCGAGGGCATGTCCTTCTCCGACGTTGCCGAGGTGCACCGCGCCTACGAGGGGCGCCACGCGAGCCTGCAGGCGAAGATCAAGGTGCGCATCGTCGAGTGGCTGCGCCAGCCGGACGGCAGCGACGTCGAGCGGCGCCGCACCGTGGAGACGACGATCGGCCGCGCGCTGCTGGGCGAGATCCTGCCGCGCGGCATGTCGTTCGATCTCGTCAACCGCGACATGACCAAGAAGACGATCTCGGCGACGATCAACGAGTGCTACCGCACGCTCGGCCTCAAGCACACCGTGGTGTTCGCCGACCAGCTGATGTACACGGGCTTCGCCTACGCGACGCGCGCCGGGGTCTCGATCGGCGTCGACGACATGGTGGTGCCGGAGCAGAAGGAGAAGATCCTTGGCGGCGCCGAGCGCGAGGTCAAGGAGATCCAGGAGCAGTACGCCTCGGGTCTCGTCACCGACGGCGAGCGCTACAACAAGGTCGTCGACATCTGGTCGCGCACCAACGACCAGGTCGCGAAGGCCATGATGGAGAAGCTCGGCTCCGACGAGGTCACCGACCGCAAGGGCCAGAAGGCGCGCCAGAAGTCGTTCAACTCGATCTTCATGATGGCCGACTCGGGCGCGCGCGGCAGCGCCGCGCAGATCCGCCAGCTGGCCGGCATGCGCGGCCTGATGGCCAAGCCCGACGGCTCGATCATCGAGACGCCGATCACGGCGAACTTCCGCGAGGGCCTGAACGTCCTGCAGTACTTCATCTCGACGCACGGCGCGCGCAAGGGTCTCGCCGACACCGCGCTCAAGACCGCGAACTCGGGCTACCTGACGCGGCGCCTCGTGGACGTCTCGCAGGACCTCGTGATCACCGAGGAGGACTGCGCCACGTCGAACGGCCTGTCGATGACGCCGATCGTCGAGGGCGGCGACGTCGTCGAGGGCCTCGGCGAGCGCGTGCTCGGCCGCGTGGTCGCGGTCGACCTCGCGCGCCCGGGCTCGGACGAGGTGCTGGTCCCGGCGGGCACGCTGCTCGATGAGAAGCTGGTGCGCATCATCGAGCAGGCCGGCGTCGACCAGATCCAGGTGCGTTCGCCGATCACCTGCGCGACGCGCTACGGCGTCTGCTCGCAGTGCTACGGCCGCGACCTGGCGCGCGGCCGGCGCATCTCGATCGGCGAGGCGGTCGGCGTGATCGCCGCGCAGTCGATCGGCGAGCCCGGCACGCAGCTGACGATGCGGACCTTCCACATCGGCGGCGCGGCCTCGCGGGCCGCGGCGGCCTCGAGCGTCGAGGTCAAGTCGAAGGGCACGATCCGCTTCCACAACATCAAGGCGGTGCGCCACGAGAAGGGCCACCTGGTCACGACGTCACGCTCCGGCGAGCTCGGCGTCGTCGACGACTTCGGCCGCGAGCGCGAGCGCTACAAGATCCCCTACGGCGCGATCATCAACATCGACGAGGGCGCGACCGCGGTCGCGGGCCAGGTCATCGCACAGTGGGATCCGCACACGCACCCGGTCGTCACCGAGGTCGCGGGCCTGATCAAGTTCCAGGACTTCGTCGACGGCCTCACGGTCACGACGCAGCTGGACGAGATCACCGGCCTGTCCTCGACCGTCGTGCTCGACCCCAAGCAGCGCGGCGCCGGCGGCCGCGACCTGCGGCCGGTCGTCAAGCTCGTCAACGCCAAGGGCAAGGAAGTCACCTTCGCGCACACCGACATCCCGGCCGTCTACGCGCTGCCGGCGGGCGCGCTGGTCAGCCTCGAGGACGGCGCCAAGGTGTCCGTCGGCGACGTGATCGCGCGCATCCCGCAGGAGTCGTCGAAGACCCGCGACATCACCGGCGGTCTGCCGCGCGTCGCGGACCTCTTCGAGGCCCGCAAGCCCAAGGACCCGGCGATCCTCGCCGAGCGCTCCGGCACGGTCTCCTTCGGCAAGGAGACCAAGGGCAAGCGGCGCCTGATCATCACCCCGGAGACGGGCGACAAGTACGAGGAGCTGATCCCGAAGTGGCGTCACCTCAACGTCTTCGAGGGCGAGTCGGTCGAGAAGGGTGAGGTCATCGCCGACGGCGAGCCGAACCCGCACGACATCCTTCGCCTGCAGGGCGTCGAGGCGCTCGCGAACTACCTCGTCCGCGAGATCCAGGACGTCTACCGGCTGCAGGGCGTGCGCATCAACGACAAGCACATCGAGGTCATCATCCGCCAGATGCTGCGCAAGGCCGAGATCACCGAGACCGGCGAGTCGGGCCTGCTGCGCGGCGAGCAGCTCGATCGCGCGCGGGTCATGGAGCTCAACGTCCGCCTGCAGAAGGACAACAAGGCGGGCGCGAAGTACGAGCCGCTCCTCCTTGGCATCACCAAGGCCTCGCTCGCAACCGAGTCGTTCATCTCGGCGGCGTCGTTCCAGGAGACCACGCGCGTCCTCACCGAGGCCGCGGTCCGCGGGCTCAAGGACGACCTGCGCGGGCTCAAGGAGAACGTCATCGTCGGCCGCCTGATCCCGGCGGGCACCGGCTTTGCCTACCATGCGGCCCGCCGTCGCCGGCCGGAGGACGACACCGGTCGCGGCAGCTTCATGGACATGGGCGGGGCGCTGCCGGAGGTCGACGAGGGCGGCGGCGGCGAGAGCGCCGAGGTGCACGCGGCCGAATAGCGCGGGCGTCGCGAGCGGCGCGGCCCTGGCGGCCGCGCCCGATCGCAGGCGGCGGCGCCGCCGCGTGCGCGACGACCGCCTCGGGCGCGCGGGGCTCTGCGATACGGAGCCTCGCGCCCGGGCCCCGCATGGCGTGCGCGGCGCCGGGCCCGGTCGCCGCGCTGGCGTCGACCGGAACCCTCGTCGGGCGATCGAGCCGCTGAAGGCGTGCGCCGCGGCCGCGCCACGCCGCCCGTTCAGAGCGACGGCGTTGGCGTGTGGGCGAAGGCCTTCTCCCGCGCTCGCTGGCAGCGGATGCAGCGCTTCGCCGTCGGATAGGCCCGCAGGCGCTCGAAGGGCACGGCGCTGCCGCAGCCGATGCACACTCCGTAGGCCTGCACGCGGATCCGCTCGAGCGCCGCTTCCACGTCGCGCAGCTCCTCGATGTCGCGGTCGATCTCCGCGAGGTCGAGGTCGACGAGGAGATCCGACACCGAGGCGTCCTCCTCGTCGCCGACGCGGTCGGCGAGCAGCCGCATGCGGTCGTCGTCGGACTTCAGCAGGTGCTCGCGCAGAATGCCCCGCAGCACCCCGAGACGCGTGAGCAGCTGGTGCTTCAACAGACTGACCTGAATTGAGCTGACGCGATCGTTCATGACGCACTCCATCGGCCACGCCTCCGGCACCGTCACTCATCTCGCGCCCAGAGCGCACGCCTCACAATAAGTACTGCTCGCCGGATCCTCGCGCGATGGAGCGGTACCGCAGGCGCGGCGCCGCGGCGTGGGTCCTAGGTACTCTCGCGATTGCGCCCCGGACGGCCACCCGACACGCTAGCGGTGCGAGGCCAACCGTGAACGCTGCCGCCACCGGCCCATACCAGGAACCGCCGCTGCTGTTCGCGCTCGGCGGCTCGGAGGCGCTCGGCGCCGCGGTGGCGCGCGAGGCCGGCGTCGAGCTCGGGCCCGTCGAGGAGCGCGAGTTCGAGCGCGGCGAGCACAAGGCGCGCCCGCGGGCCCCGGTGCGTGGTCGCGACACGTTCGTGCTGCACGGTGTCCACGGCGACCTCGCGGGACCCTCGGTGAACGACCGGCTGCTGCGGCTGTGGTTCTTCGCGAGCACGCTGCGCGACGCCGGCGCCCGCTCGGTCAGCGTGATCGTGCCGTATCTGCCGTACTCCCGGAAGGACCGGCGCACCAAGGCCCGCGACCCGCTCGGATCGCGCTACGTCGCCGAGCACTTCGAGGCCTCCGGCATCGACCGCATCGTCGTGCTCGAGCCGCACAACCTCGCGGCGTTCGAGAATGCCTTTCGCATCGAGGCGATCGCGCTGCCGCTTGCGCCGCTCGCGGCGGCGTGGCTTGCGGAGCGCCCCGACGACCGGCCGGTCGCGGTGGTCTCGCCGGATGTGGGCGGAACGAAGCGGGCCCAGGAGCTGCGCGACCTGCTCGAGCGACGCCACCGGATCAAGGCGCGCCTCGCGTTCGTCGAGAAGCGCCGCAGCGCCGGGGTCGTCAGCGGCGAGCTGCTGGTCGGCGACGTCGACGCGTGCCGCTGCCTCATCGTCGATGATCTGGTGAGCTCGGGCGGTACGCTCGCGCGCGCGGCGCACGCCTGCCGTGCCGGCGGGGCGCAGGCGATCGCGATTGCCGTCGCGCACGCGCTGTTCCTGCCGCCGGCCACGGACGCGCTGCGCGCGATCGGTGCCGAGCGGATCCTGGTCACGGACTCGGTGCCGCTCCAGGCGGCCGTCGCCCGGGCGCTGCCGGTCGAGGTACTCCCGCTCGGGCCGTATCTCGGCGAGGCGCTCGCCCGGATCGCGCGCGGCGGATCGGTCAGCGAGCTCGCCGGGCTCGAATGAGCCGGCTTCAGCGCAGCTCGAGCAGCCGCGCCGCGTGCCCGAGGTAGTCGAGCGCGCGCCGCTGCCAGTGCGTCGCGTCCGTGGACGGCCGCGGGTCGAGCATGTGCCAGAGCGCCACCTTCGCGCGCGTGACGGCCCGCAGCGCGAGATAGAAGCTCCACAGAGCCGGTGCGAGCGCATCGCCCGCGACCGCCTCGTAGGCCGCGCACAACGCCTCGCGGGCCGCGGCGCCGGCGCAGCGTTCGACATCGACCGCGAGCATCGCCACGTCCTCTGCGGGGTCGAGCCACCGCAGCCCGGGGTCGAACTCGAGCGCATCGATGATCTGCAGCGGATGGCCGAGCCAGACGTGCTCGGCGCGCAGGTCGCCGTGGCCATCGCGCACCCGCGCGGCGCGCCCGGCGAGCTGTGGCACGAGGTCGGCGTAGGCGGCGCGCAGCGCCCCGGCGAGGACTCGATGATCGGCGGGGGCGAGCTCGAACTCGGGGCGGGCCACCTCGCGCAACGCTTCCTCGAGCCGGAACCTGACGCCCGGATCCGGTCCGCCGGGCGCCGCGGCGCGCCCGGCGAGCGCCGGCGGATCCAGGGACCGCAGGTGCGCCACGAGCGTCGCCCAGTCGGCGGGGCGCACGCTGCCGGCGGCGAGTCGCGCATCGAGCATCTGGGCGCGGTCGAGGGCCCGCATCTCGACCAGCCACTCGACCGCGGTGCCGGTGCCGGCGAGCACGAGCTCGCGGCCGCGTCGCACGAGCGCGACGAGGCCAAGGTAGGTCGGCGCCGCCAGCCGCCGGTTCACGATGAGTTCCTCGCGGCACCGTCGCTCGCGCTCCGCGAGGCGACTGAGGTCGACGCCGTGGATGAGCGCGGGCTTCTTGAGCTTGTAGGCCCGGGCGCCGGCGAGGAACACATAGGCGAAGTGCGTCTCGATGAGCTCGACGCGTGGCGGTCGCGCCGGGTACGCGTCCGGTGTCGAGAGCCACTCGATCTTTTCCTCGAGGGACACCGACGAGGCCACGGGCGCTCTCAACGGTCTCGCTCCGCGGGCGTCGCCGGCGCGCGAGCGGAGCGCACCGGCACGCCGTCCCGCGCAGCAACCGTCGCTGTGACCGCTCCGCTCACGCGCGCAGCGTAGCTCACGCGACGCGAAGCGCCAGCGCGTATATACGCCGCGCCGCTGCGGGCTTCACGACTGGCGGCCCGCACCGCGCGGATTACGATGGCCGACGGAGTTCACGATGGAGCGCGTCTACGCCAACCGCACCGAGGCCGGCCGCCTGCTGGGCGCCGCGGTCCGCGCGCGTCTCGGGGAGCAGCCGGCCGTCGTGCTCGGCCTGCCGCGGGGCGGCGTGCCGGTCGCGGTCGGGGTCGCCGCGGCGCTCGGCGCGACGGTCGACGTGCTGGTGGTACGCAAGGTCGGGGTCCCGTCGCAGCCCGAGCTCGCGATGGGGGCCGTGGCGCCGGGCGGCGTGACGATCCGCAATGCCGAGGTGCTCGGCCTGGTGCCGGACGCCGCGCGCCGTTTCGAGTCGGTCGCGGCCGAGGAGCGGGCCGAGGTGAGCCGACGGGAGCGTCTGTTTCGCGGGCAGCGCCCGCCGCTCGACCTGAAGGATCGCACCGTGGTTCTGGTCGACGATGGCGTCGCGACCGGCGCGACGCTGCGCGCGGCCGTCGCCGCCGCACGCAAGCTCGGCGCCGCACGCGTCGTCGTCGCCGTCCCGGTCGCCTCGCACGAGGCAATTGCGCTCCTGTCGGCCGAGGCGGACGAGGTGATCTGCCTCGAGCAGCCGGCGTTCTTCATGGCCGTCGGCCAGTTCTACGACGACTTCCCGCAGGTGAGCGACTCCGAGGTCCGGGCGCTGCTGGCGGGCCAGTAGGCAGCGGTGCGACAGGCCGGGCGCGCCGCCCTCGGGCACGTTCGATCGGGACGTGGCTGAGGGCCCGGTACGAGGATCCCGCCCGGCCAACCGGCGTAGAGCGCCCCCGGATCGCCGGGTGGCGGGCGCCGGATCCAGGTCCCGCGGGCGGGCGGGACATTGACACTCCGGGATCCCGCACCCTAAAATTCGCGGTCTTTCTCGCCGGCCCTTGCTATTCAGGCCCGGCGCAGGATCAACGAACACCGGGCCGCCGCGAGGCGGCCCGCTTTTCTCCGGCCGCAAGTGCCGGTTTTTGCGCAGGTTTTATGGCAACGACGAACCAGCTGATCCGCGACGGGCGCAACGACCCGCCGTTCAAGTCCAAGGTGCCGGCGCTCGGGGCGAGCCCGCAGAAGCGCGGCGTGTGCACGCGCGTCTACACGACGACGCCGAAGAAGCCGAACTCGGCGCTTCGCAAGGTCTGCCGCGTGCGCCTGACGAACGGCTACGAGGTCACGAGCTACATCGGCGGCGAGGGCCACAACCTGCAGGAACACTCGGTGGTGCTGATCCGTGGCGGCCGCGTCAAGGACCTGCCGGGCGTGCGCTATCACACGGTGCGCGGCACGCTCGACTGCGCCGGCGTTGCCGACCGCAAGCAGAGCCGCTCGAAGTACGGCGCGAAGCGCGCCAAGAAGTAATCACAGGTAGCGATTCATGTCCCGACGCGCACAGGCCCCCACCCGCACCGTTCTGCCGGACCCGAAGTTCGGCAGCGAGATGCTCGCCAAGTTCATGAACATGGTCATGGAGCGCGGCAAGAAGTCGGTCGCCGAGACGATCGTCTACGGCGCGATCGACCG
>DATKOR010000093.1:0-17446 GCA_035524495.1 Steroidobacteraceae bacterium | reverse complement strand
CGGGCGTCACGGCGACGCTCTTGCCGACCTGGAACTGCTCGGTGCCGGCCGGGGCCTTCTTGTCGACGACGCGTGACAGGTCCTCGATGAGGTTCTGCGCGCCCTTCATCAGGTTCTCGCCGCCCTCGGCGCGCGTCAGCTCCTGAAGCTCCGGGTTCGTCGCGAGGAAGTTCGTGGGGCTCAGGGCCTCGAGCCACTGCCGCACCGTGAAGTCGACGAGCTCGCCGTGGTAGTGCCGCAGGCCCTGCACGTCCTTCGGCAGCGTCTGCATCCATGCGGCGCCGTTCTGGTAGGCGCGCGCCAGCACGTTGAACGGGTACTGCTGCCAGGACTCGGCGGCGAAGCGGCCGTCGGCGGGTGCCGCGAGGCCCTCGTTCGGCGAGAGCTTCTCGGTGCCGGCCGCGCGCGAGGCGAACGCGAGGTTGTCGGCCGCGCGGCGCATCGCGTCCATCGTCAGCTCCATCTGCCGGCCTGGCGAGAGCGCGAGCTGCAGCGCCCAGTCGGTCCAGGCCGCCGTGTAGGGGGTCGTCGAGAGGCCGCCCGTGAGCTTGCCGATGGCCGCGCGGAACGCCCGGTCGATGGCCTCGGTGGTCGGCGCCCGGGGCAGGCTCGCGCCCGGATCGGGCGGCGGAGCCTTGTCGAGGACCGTTGCGCTCTCAGGGGCCTTGGGATCGCTCATGGACGTCTCCAGCGGGGGCCAGCCGGTCGATTATAGACGTCTTTTTGCAGTGCAGCAAAAGCCCAGCCCTCAGGCCGCGACCGCGTCCTTGAGCGCGACGGCAGGGTCGGCGAGGCGCGCGGGATCGAGGCGCGCATGCTCCTGGATCAGCTTCTTCGCCGCCATGTAGTCCTTGGGGCTGTTGACGCAGTCGATCGCGACGAGCTCGCCGCCCTTCAGGTAGCAGCACGCGAAGCTGCGGCTCGCGGGGCTGCCGCGCACCACCGTCGCGTCGTGCTCGAGGTTGAGGCCCACGATCAGCAGCTTCAGGTCGTACTGGTCCGACCAGAACCAAGGCACCTTGTCGTGGACGAGCGACCCGCCGCGCAGGTTCGCGGCGGCCGTCTTCGCCTGCTCGAAGGCGTTGTCGACGGACTCGAGGCGCACGCGCTTCGGGTAGCGCGGCGTCACCTGGCTCGCGCAGTCGCCGGCCGCGTAGACGGATGGGTCGCTCGTGCGGCAGTGCTCGTCGATCGCGATGCCGTTCTCGCAGGCGAGGCCGGCGGCGGCCGCGAGCCCGGTGTTCGGGACGACGCCGACGCCGACGACGACGAGGTCGGCCGCAATGGTCGCCCCGCCCGCGACGACGCCGCCGACGCGCCGCGAGTCGTCGGCGCGCGCGACGAAGCTGCTGACCGTGACGCCGAGGTGGATCGCGACGCCGGCGCGCCGGTGCTCGTCGGCGTAGAACGCCGCCACCGCAGGCGCCGCGACCCGCGGCATCAGGCGCTCGGCCATCTCGAGCACCGCGACCTCGTGGCCGAGCGTGCGGCAGGTCGCCGCGACCTCGAGCCCGATGTAGCCGCCGCCGACGACCGCGACCCGGCTTCCGGGCCTGAGCTCGGCGCGGATCCGGTCGACGTCGGCGATCGTGCGCAGCGCGTGCACGCCGACGAGGTCGTGACCGGGAACCAGGAGCTTGCGCGGCGCGCTCCCGGTCGCGAGCAGCAGCCGGTCGTAGCGGAGCCGCTCGCCGTCCGCGAGCCTGATCTCGCGGCGCGCGAGGTCGAGCCCCTCGGCGTGCACGCCGAGCTTCAGTTCGACGCCCGCCGATTCGTAGAACGCCGCCGGCTTGATCGCGAGCCGATCGATCGGCAGTTCCCCGGCGAGGAACTTCTTCGAGAGCGGCGGGCGCTGGTACGGCGGGTAAGGCTCGTCGCCCACGACGACGAGCCGGCCCTTGAAGCCCTCGCGATGCAGGCTGTCGACGGCCTGGGCGGCCGCCTGGCCGGCACCGACGATGACGAAGCTCTCGGGCATGGCGTCTCTCCCGCGAGCGGCCACTCTACCAGCGTCGCGCTGACGCGCACCAAAGCCGCGCAGCGGCGCGGCCGAGCCGCTCTACCGTGGTGCGTACGGATGCCGCGCCGCCACCCTAAGTGCATGATTCGCGGCCGAGGCGCGCGCGGCACGGAAGCTGCAACCCGCCGGATGCCTGCGATTTTCGCTAGAGTAGACGGGCGACAGGAGCCTGCGACATGAAATTGATCACCGCGATCATCAAGCCGTTCAAGCTCGACGACGTCCGTGCGGCGTTGTCGGAGATCGGCATCTCCGGCATGACCGTGACCGAGGTGAAGGGCTTCGGGCGCCAGCGCGGCCACACCGAGCTGTACCGCGGCGCCGAGTACGTCGTCGACTTCGTGCCGAAGACGCGCGTCGAGGTCGCGGTCAAGGACGTGCTGCTCGACCAGGTCGTCGAGGCGATCGTCGGTGCCGCGCGCACCGGCAAGGTCGGCGATGGCAAGATCTTCGTGTCGGACATCGAGCGCGTGATCCGCATCCGCACCGGCGAGTCGGACGAGCAGGCGCTCTGATTCCCACGCGCCAGCCGCGCCGATGAGCGCTACCCCAGGCGACCTCGCGACGGTGCTCGCGGGCCTGCACCTCGACACCGCCCGCCGCCACATCGTGCTGTGCGTCGGCGGCGCGAAGTGCGCGCCCGTCGAGGCGAGCGAGGCGAGCTGGACGTTCCTGAAGAAGCGCCTGCGCGAGCTCGGCCAGGTCGATGCCGTCGCGGGCGTGCTGCGCACCAAGGCCGTGTGCCTCAGGGTCTGCCGCGACGGGCCGATCGCGGTCGTCTATCCGGACGGCACCTGGTACCGCGACTGCACCCCCGAGAACCTCGAACGCATCGTCGTCGAGCACCTGATCGGCGGAAAGCCGGTCGCGGAGCTCGCGATCGCGACCGCCCCCCTCTCGGGCTAGCCGGCCGCCCCGGGCTGGTAGACTGAGCGCACGGTCGGCTCACGGAGGATCCCCCATGACCCGAGGCATACAGCTGCGCGCCCACGGCGGCCCGGAAGCGCTCGAGTTCACGTCAGTCGAGCTGCCGCGCATGAAGCGCAACGAGGTCCGCGTCCGTCACACCGCGATCGGCGTCAACTACATCGACGTCTACGACCGCAGCGGGCTCTACCCAGGCAAGCTACCGATGGTGCTCGGCCGCGAGGCGGCCGGCATCGTCGAGCACGTCGGCAGCAAGGTCGGCGCCTACAAGCCGGGCGACCGCGTCGCGTACGTGATGGCAAGCCCCGGCTCGTACGCCGAGCACCGCCACGTACCCGCCGAGCGCCTCGTCAAGATCCCGCCCGGGATCAGCGACGAGCAGGCGGCGGGCATGATGCTGAAGGGCCTGACCGCGCACTACCTGCTGAGGCGCACCTACAAGGTCAGGAAGGGCGACCCGATCGTCGTGCACGCGGCCGCGGGCGGCGTCGGCCTGATCCTCGTGCAGTGGGGGCGGCACCTGGGCGCCAGGGTGATCGCGGTCGTGGGCTCCGATGCCAAGGCCGCGCTCGCGCGCGAGCATGGCGCGCACGAGGTCGTCGTGACTCCGCGCGAGGACCTGGTGGCGCGGGTGCGCGAGATCACGGGCGGCAAGGGCGTGCCGGTCGTCTACGACTCGATCGGCGCGGACACGTTCTTCGCCTCGCTCGACTGCCTGCGGCGCCTCGGCCTCATGGTGACCTTCGGCAACGCCTCGGGCCCGGTTCCGCCCTTCAGCCCGCTCGAGCTGTCAAAGCGCGGCTCGCTGTTCCTGACGCGCCCCACGCTCTTTCACTACATCGCGACCAAGGGCGAGCTCAACCGCGCGGCGCGCGAGCTCTTCGCCGCGGTCCAGAGCGGCGCCGTCAGGATCCGCATCGGCCAGACCTATCCGCTCGCCGACGCGGCCCGTGCCCACGCCGAGCTCGAGGCGCGGCGAACGACGGGCTCGACGGTACTGATCCCCTGAGGAAACGACCGCTCGCGGCGCTGCTCCTCGCCGTGCTCGCGCTCGGCGCCGCGGCAGCCGCCGCGACCGAGCGCCCGGCGAGCGCGGTGCCGGCCGGCGGCACGCCGGCGCCGGAGGAGCTCGAGCGGCGCGGCGCGACGATCCGCCGCATCGACGTGCACGTCGAGAACATCTTCAACCTCGACGACCCGCGCGAGGCCAACGGGCTCTACACGCTCGCGGACCACCTGCACTACCGCACGCGCAACCGCACGGTCCGCGAGCAGCTGCTGTTCGCGCCGGGCGAGAGGCTCTCGGCGCAGAAGCTCGAGGAGACCGAGCGGCTCTTGCGCACGCGCCGCTACCTCAGCGACGCCTGGGTCGTGGTCTCGGGCTACGACGCGGCGACCAACAGCGCCGACGTCGCGGTCACGGTCCGCGACGTCTGGACGCTGAATCCGAGCGTGTCGCTCGGTCGCCAGGGAGGCGCGAACCGCACCCAGGTCGCGATCGAGGAGGAGAACCTGCTCGGGTTCGGCAACCGGATCCAGGTCGCGCGCTCGCACGATGTCGACCGCAGCTCGACGCTGTTCAGCGTCTACGACCCGAACGTCGCCGGCAGCTGGTGGCAGACGGCGCTGAACTACGCCAACAACAGCGACGGCAAGGTGAAGTCCCTCGACGTCGAGCGCCCGTTCTACGCGCTCGACACGCGCGATGCGCTCGGCATCTACCTGTCCGACGGCACGAGCCGCCTGTCGCGCTACTCGGACGGCGCGATCGCCGACCAGCTCTACGAGCGGCACACCTACCACCAGGTCTACTACGGCTGGTCGGACGGACTCGTCGGCGACTGGACCCGGCGCTGGTACACCGGCGTCCGCTACGATGCGGCCGCGTTCACGGCGATCCCGGGCGTCACCAACGGCGTGGTGCCGGACGACAGGCGCTTCGCCTACCCGTACCTCGGCTGGCAGGCCGTCGAGAACCGCTACGAGAAGACCGAGAACCTCGACCTCATCGGCCGCACCGAGGACCTGTACGTCGGCCGCTCGCTGTACGCCGAGGTCGGCTACTCGAACCCGACCTTCGGCGGCCGCGGCCGCTCGGTGCTGTCGCAGGTCTCGGCGCTCGATGCCTGGCACTTCGGCGAGCAGCGGATCCTGCTCTGGTCCGCGGCGTTCGCCGGGCGGATCGAAGACGGCAGCGCGCGCAACGTCAGCCTGACCTCGAGCGCGCGCTACTTCGACCGGCTGACGCCGCACCAGCTCTTCTACGTGTCGCTGTCCGGGACGACGACCCACCGGCAGGACGCCGACCAGCAGCTGCTGCTCGGCGGCGACACGGGACTTCGCGGCTACCCGCTGCGTTTCCAGGGCGGGACCTCGAGCGCGCTGCTGACCCTCGAGCACCGCGTGTTCACCGACTGGTTCCCGTTCCGGCTCGTGCGCGTGGGCGGCGCGCTCTTCTTCGACGCCGGCCGCACCTGGGGCCGCGACTTCGAGGGCGCCGAGCCGCTCGGGCTGCTCAAGGACGTCGGGCTCGGCATCCGCGTCGGCAACGTGCGTTCGGGTCTCGGCAATGTCGTGCACGTCGATTTGTCGTACGCTCTGGATGCACCGCCCGGCACCAGGCGCGTAGAGGTCACGATCCAGACGCTCGACAAGTTCTGAACATGGCACGCACGATCCCCGACGACATCTACACCGAGCCCGCCGACGTCGACGTCCGCACGCTCGCGAACCTAGGTCCCCTGACGCGCCTCGCGGGCCGCTGGGCCGGACAGCGCGGCACCGACTTTTTCCCGAACGCCGCGGGCGGCGGGACGCAGGCCTTCGAGGAGACGATCGACCTCGAGCCCATCGACCCGCAGACCAACGGGCCGCAGCTCCTCTACGGGCTTCGCTACCACCAGCACGTCGTCAAGCCGGGCGAAGTCGGCGCCTACCACGACCAGGTCGGCTACTGGCTGTGGGAGCCGGCGACCGGGACGCTCTACCAGACGCTCTCGATCCCGCGCGCGCAGACGGTGCTCGCGATCGGCGAGGCGAGGGCGGACGCGACGCGCTTCGAGCTCAAGGCGCGGCGCGGCACGACCGAGAACGGCATCGTCTCGGGGCCGTTCCTCGACGCCGCGTTCACGACGCTCGAGTACCGGATCGTCGTCTCGATCGAGGGCGAGGATCGCTGGTCGTACGACGAGGACACGGTCATACAGATCAAGGGCCGCAGCGCCCCGTTCCACCACCGCGACCGCAGCACGCTGACGCGCGTCGCGGCGCCCGTCCCGAATCCGCTGGCGCGCTAGGTGGCGACGGCGCGCAGCGACTACCGGGTGTTCCGGCGCATCACGACGCGCTGGATGGACAACGACGCCTACGGGCACGTCAACAACGTCGTCTACTACTCGTACTTCGACACCGCGGTGAACGGCTATCTGATCGAGGCGACCGGCACCGACATCAGGGCGCTGCCGGCGATCGGCATCGTCGCCGAGACCTCGTGCCGCTTCCTCGCGGAGCTGTCGTTCCCCGAGCCCGTCGACGCCGGGCTCGTGCTCGAGAAGCTCGGGAACTCGAGCGTGATCTACCGGATCGGGCTCTTCAGCGAGACGCGCAGCGAAGCCTGCGCGGTCGGGCGCTTCGTGCACGTGTACGTCGACGCCGGGACGCGCACGCCGGTGACGGTCCCGGACGTCATCAGAAGCGCGCTCGCGCCGCTCAGGGCGCCGTGATCGGCGCCCAGCCGGGCTGGTTCTCGACGCGTCCGATCCAGGCGCGGATCGCAGGGTACGGATCGAGCGGCAGTCCCGCCTCGGCCGAGGCGTGCGTGTAGGCGTAGAGCGCGATGTCGGCGAGCGAGTAGCGCTCCGCGACCAGGAACGGCCGGCCCTCGAGGCCCTGCTCGAGGACGGCGAGCGCCTCGCGACCCTTCTGGTGCTTCTCGGTGAGCTTCTCGCCGAGCTCCGCGGGCGTGCGCTTCAAGGACGCGAGCCAGAAGCGCGCCGTGCCGATGTTGGGCTCGAGGTTGTACTGCTCGAAGCACATCCACTGCCACATCTGCGCCCGGTGCCAGGGGTCGGTGGGCACGAGCGCCGAGCCCTCGGCGAGGAAGCTGATGATCGCGTGGCTCTCGGCGAGGCAGCCGCGGCCCGGGACCTCGAGCAGCGGGATGCGCCCGTTGGGGTTCTTGGCGAGGAACGCCGGGGTGCGGGTCGCGCCGACCTTGATGTCGAGCTCGACGAGCTCGTACGGGATCGCGAGCGCCTTCATCACGAGGCGCACCTTGTAGCCGTTGCCGGACGGGCGGTAGTCGTAGAGCCGGTACACGCTCAGGCCGCCGAGACGTGCGTGACGGTCGCGGTGCCGTGGCGGATGCCGAGCGCGCCGCTCCGGACGACCTCGAGCACCTCGCCGTACTGCGAGGCCTGCGCGAGGAAGCGCGACACCTGCGCCTCGCTGCTCGTGAGCTCGATGACGAAGCTGCCGAGCGCGCCGGAGAGGATCCGCCCGGCGGACTCGGTCACGAGCGCGGTCAGGGGCTCGAGCTGCGCGGCCGAGACCTTGAGCTTCAAGAGCAGCAGCTCGCGCTCGAAGTGATCGCCGCGCGTCAGGTCCTCGACCAGCACCACGTCGATGAGCTTTCTGAGCTGGCTCACGATCTGCGCGACGACCGCGTCGTTGCCGGCCGTGACCAGCGTCAGGCGCGACACGGTCGGCGTATCGGTCGGCGCGACCGCGAGCGACTCGATGTTGTAGCCGCGGCTCGAGAACAGCCCCGCCACCCGGCCGAGCGCTCCGGCCTCGTTCTGCAGAAGGATCGCGATGATGTGGCGCATGCGGGCTAACCGAAGGTTCCTGCGGGGGTTTTGCAGCATAGCGCGGTTCTTTTTGCAGTGCATAGACGGCGTGGCCGGCCGTTGCTACTCTCGGGCTGACGACGGGGAAACGACGTGCGAAGCAGCCATGAACTCACGGGCATGAGCGCCCACCCGCTGGCCGGCCGGACGATGACCGGCGCCGAGATGATCGTCCAGGTCCTCGCCGACGAGGGCGTCGAGGTCGTGTTCGGCTATTCGGGCGGCGCGATCCTGCCGACCTACGATGCGATCTTCGTCCACAACAAGGACGGCGCGCGCCGGCCGATCCCGCTGATCGTGCCCGCGAACGAGCAGGGCGCGGGCTTCATGGCGGCCGGCTACGCACGCGCGAGCGGCCGCGTCGGCGTCTGCGTCGTGACCTCGGGCCCCGGCGCGACCAACACCGTGACGCCGGTGCGCGACTCGATGGCGGACTCGGTGCCGATGGTCGTCATCTGCGGCCAGGTCCCGAGCGGCGCGATCGGCAGCGACGCGTTCCAGGAGGCGCCGGTGTCGGCGATCATGGGCTCGGTCGCCAAGCACGTGTTCCTGGTCACCGATCCCGAGCGCCTCGAGGCGACGGTGCGGACCGCCTTCGAGATCGCGCGCACCGGCCGGCCGGGCCCGGTCGTCATCGACATCCCGAAGGACGTGCAGAACTGGCAGGGCACGTTCCACGGCGACGGCCGGCTGCCGGTCCCGGGCTATCGCAGCCGCCTGCGGCAGCTCGAGCAGCACCGGCTCCTCGAACGCGAGATGGGGACGCTGTTCGCGATGCTCGGCGAGGCCAAGCGGCCGCTGATCTACGCGGGCGGCGGCGTCATCAACGGCGACGCCGCCGAGGCGCTCAGGGCCTTCAGCGCGGCCTTCGAGATCCCGGTCGTGACGACGCTGATGGGCATCGGCGCGGTCGACACGACGGGTCCGCGCGCGCTGCGCATGCTCGGCATGCACGGCGCGGCGTTCGCGAACTACGCGGTCGAGGACTGCGACTTCCTGCTCGCGGTCGGCGCGCGCTTCGACGACCGCGTCGCCGGCGTGCCGCAGCGCTTCGCGCCGAACGCGCGCCACATCGCGCACCTCGACATCGACGCCTCCGAGATCAACAAGGTCAAGCGCGTGCACTGGAGCCACGTCGGGCTCATGGGCCAGGCGCTCGTCGAGCTCACCGAGTACGGCCGCCGCCACGGCTTTAAGCGCGACTGGTCGCACTGGCACGCGCACTGCGAGGACTTGAAGCGCGTGTATGCGATGAACTACGACCGCGCGAGCGCGCTGATCCAGCCGTACTACGTGATCGAGGAGATCAACCGGCTGACGCGCGGCGAGGCGCTGATCACGACCGGCGTCGGCCAGCACCAGATGTGGGCCGCGCAGTACTTCGACTTCAAGAGCCCGCGGCTGTGGCTGACCTCGGGGAGCATGGGGACGATGGGATTCGGGCTGCCGGCGGCGATCGGCGCGCAGTTCGTGAACCCCGGGCGCCTGGTCATCGACATCGACGGCGACGCGAGCATCCGCATGAACCTCGGCGAGCTCGAGACCGTCACGACCTACGACCTGCCGATCAAGGTCGTCGTGCTCAACAACTTCGGCGACGGCATGGTCAAGCAGTGGCAGAAGCTGTTCTTCAAGGGCCGGCTGTCGGCGAGCGACAAGTCGCTGCACAAGAAGGACTTCGTCAAGACCGCGCAGGCCGACGGCTTCCCGTGGGCGCAGCGCCTGGAGCGCAAGGCGGACGTGCCGCGGGTGATCGCCGAGTTCATCGGCTTCAAGGGACCGGCGTTCCTCGAGGTGCTGATCGACCCCGACGCCGGCGTCTACCCGATGGTGGGCCCGGGCCAGGCCTACGACGAGATGATCACCGGCGAGCACATCGCCTCGCGCGGCAAGGGATCGACCCGGCCGCCCGGCGCCTCGGAGATGTTCTGAGCCTCAGTGCGCCGGCGCCGGCGCCGGCGGCGCGGCGAGGAGCGCATCGAGCCGCGAGGTGAACACGTTCGTCGGCTGCGCGCCGACGATGAGCGCGCCCTCGAGCGCATCGCCCTTCTTCTGCGCGATCACGAAGCCGGGCGTCCCGTTGATGCCGAGCCGCTCGGCCTCGTCGCTGTCGGCGGTGATCGCCGCGCGCACGACCGGGGCCGCCGTGCACAGCCGGTACGGGCCCTCGGCGACGCCGGCGGCCGAGACGACGGCGCGGATCGCCTCGTTCGAGAGCTCCGGCAGCGCGAAGAGCGCCTCGAACACGAACGGGAAGCGGCCCTGCTGTCCCGCGCAGCGCGCGGCGACCGCGGCCGGCAGCGCCTGCTCGTGGAACGAGAGCGGCATGTCGCGTACGACGAAGCGCACCTTGCCGGTGTCGACGTACTTCTTCTTGATCTCGGGCCAGGTGCGCTCGTGGAAGCGCTTGCAGAACGGGCACTGGTAGTCGGTGAACTCGACCATCGTCACCGGCGCGTTGGGAGAGCCGATCACGTCGACGGCGACGTCGCCGAGCGTGACCTTCGACGGCGCGCCGGACTCGGACTCGCCCGCGGGCTTTGACTTGAGGTCGGCGAGCGCGCGCTTGATGTCGGCGAGTTCCTTGAGGATCGCCTCACCCTGCTCGCGCGTCAGCGGCGCCGGGTCCTGCGCCGCGCAGTGGCTGGCGATCAAGAGCGCGAAGATGAGGAGGCCCAGGCGCATGGCGAGTTCCTTGCAGGGACGGTTGCGATTCAGCCTAGCACACGACCTCGGGGTGAAAGCGTGCGCCAAACCCGGCATCATTCGCCGACCGGAGGATGCGATGAAATACCTGCACACGATGGTGCGCGTCACCGACCTCGACGCCTCGCTCGATTTCTACTGCAACAAGCTCGGGCTCGAGCTCGTCGGCAGGAAGGACTACGAGGCCGGCCGCTACACGCTCGCCTTCCTCGCCGCGCCCGGCGATCACGCGGCGCAGGTCGAGCTCACCTACAACTGGGACCCCGAGAACTACGGCATCGGACGCGCGTTCGGCCACCTCGCCTACGAGGTCGACGACATCTACGCGCTCTGCGAGCGGCTGATGAAGGCCGGGGTCACGATCAACCGCCCGCCGCGCGACGGCCGCATGGCCTTCGTGCGCTCCCCGGACAACATCTCGATCGAGCTCCTGCAGAAGGGCGGCGCGAGGCCCCCGGCCGAGCCCTGGAAGTCGATGGCGAACACCGGCCAATGGTGAGCCAGTGGTGAGCCGGTGGTGAGCCAGCGGTGAGCCAGGCACCGGTTGCGGTTTTCCGCAGGCCCGCCCGGCGCCCCGCCTTGACCTGAGTCAAGGCGGACCGGCCTCCCGCAGCGCAGCATCCAAGCTGCGGTGAGCGCCCGCCTCCGGGCGCGGAAGATCCTGATCGGCCCGTGGCAAGTCCGGGTGACAGGGCCCCCCACCGCGCGGCCAGAATGCCGCCTCGTTACCGGGAGGTCCCGTGATGACTTTCAACCTTCGCTCGCTCGCGCTCGCAGCACTGTTGCTGCTTCCACTGCCGCTCTTCGCCGCGGCGCCGCCCGCCGACAGCGGCGAGGTGCTGCATGGCGACTTCGGCCCGCCGATGGGAGAGCCCGTCCACGCGACGCTGACCTCCCCGCCGCAGGTGCCGCCGCCGACGCACCGCTTCTATCCGGCGAAGGTGATCGTCGATCTCGAGGTCCGCGAGGTCGAGAAGGAGATCTCCGAGGGCGTGCGCTACACGTTCTGGACCTTCGGCGGGACGGTCCCCGGCAGCTTCATCCGCGTGCGCCAGGGCGACACCGTCGAGTTCCACCTGAAGAACCACCCCGACAGCAAGATGCCGCACAACATCGACCTGCACGGGGTCACGGGACCCGGCGGCGGCGCCGCCTCGAGCTTCACCGCGCCCGGCCACGAGTCGCAGTTCACGTTCAAGGCGCTGAACGCCGGCATCTACGTCTATCACTGCGCGACCGCGCCCGTCGGCATGCACGTCGCGAACGGCATGTACGGGCTGATTCTCGTCGAGCCGCCCGAGGGCCTGACGCCGGTCGACCACGAGTACTACGTGATGCAGGGCGACTTCTACACGGTCGGCAAGTACCGCGAGAAGGGCCAGCAGCCCTTCGACATGCAGCGCGCGATCGACGAGCGCCCGACCTACGTGCTCTTCAACGGCTCGGAGGGCTCGCTGATCGGCGACAAGGCGCTGAAGGCCAAGGTCGGCGAGAGCGTGCGGCTCTACGTCGGCAACGGCGGCCCGAACCTCGTCTCGAGCTTCCACGTGATCGGTGCGATCTTCGACCGGGTGTGGTTCGAGGGCGGCACGCACTTCCAGGAGAACGTGCAGACGACGCTGATCCCGGCCGGCGGCGCGGCGATGATGGAGTTCCACGCCAAAGTCCCGGGCAGCTACGTGCTGGTCGACCACTCGCTGTTCCGCGCCTTCAACAAGGGCGCGCTCGGCATCCTCAAGATCGACGGACCCGAGAACAAGAGCGTGTACTCCGGCAAGGAGGTCGACGCGGTCTACCTCGCCGAGAAGTCGCTGAGCAGCCAGAAGCCCGTCGAGACGGCCGCCGCCGCCGCCGCGCACGGCAAGCTCACGCGCGAGGAACAGATCAAGGCCGGCGAGGTGCTGTTCACCGGCACCTGCTCGGTGTGCCACCAGGTCAACGGCCAGGGCCTCGAGGGCGTCTTCCCGCCGCTCGCGAAGTCCGACTTCCTGATGGCCGATGCCAAGCGCGCGATCGGCATCCTGCTCAACGGCCTCACGGGCCCCGTGACGGTCAACGGCAAGAGCTTCAACTCGGTGATGCCGCCGATGAGCCAGCTCAACGACGACGAGGTCGCCAACATCCTGACCTTCGTGCGCAACAGCTGGGGCAACGAGGACCAGCAGGTCAGCGCCTCCGACGTCGCCGAGATCAGGAAGTCGACCAAGCGGCCCGCGGGCGCCGCGCACTGAGGCCGATGCGCGCGCTCCTCGCCGTCCTGCTCGCGGCGCTCGCCGCGCTCGCGGTGGGCGCGCAGCGCGCCCGGATTCCCGAAGGCGACTTCACGCCGGTCGTCGCTCCCGGGACGAACCGGAAGGACGTGCACGTCGCCGCCTTCGAGCTCGACCGCACCCCGGTCACGAACGCCGACTACCTGGCGTTCGTGGGCGCGCACCCCGAGTGGGCGCGCGGCAGGACGCCGGCGCTCCTTGCCGACGCCCAGTACCTCGCGCACTGGGCGGGCCCGACGACGCTCGGCCGCGACGCGGATCCCGAGCAGCCGGTCACGCACGTCAGCTGGTTCGCGGCGCGCGCCTACTGCGAGGCCGCGGGCGCGCGCCTGCCGACCTGGTACGAGTGGGAGTACGTCGCCGCGGCCGACGAGCGGCAGCGCGACGCGCGCCAGGACCCCGCGTACCGCGAGCGGATCCTCAGCTGGTACGCGCAGCCCTCGAGCCGGCGCCTGCCGCCCGTGGGCAAGACCCCGCCGAACGTCTACGGCATCCTGGACCTGCATGGCGTGATCTGGGAGTGGGTCGAGGACTTCGGCGGGCTGATGATCAGCGGCGACTCGCGCACCCAGGGCGACCCCGACAAGCTGCAGTACTGCGGCGCCGGCGCGCTGAGCGCCGAGATCCGCGACGACTACCCGGTGCTGATGCGGATGGCGCTCTTGTCCTCGCTCGAGGCGCATTTCACGACGCGCAACCTCGGCTTTCGCTGCGCGCGCGGAGGATCGCAATGATGAGGCTCGTGCTCGCGCTTTGCGTCGGTTGCTCGCTGGTCGGATCGCCGCTGCGCGCCGATCCGCACGTGCACGGCGCCCTGGCGCCGGCGGCGCTGCCCGGCGAGTCGGTGTACCAGCTGAAGCTGAGCCTCGAGCCCGCCGCGGGCCCGAGCCTGCCGCTCGCCTCGTTCAGGGGAAGGCCGCTCGTCGTCACGATGTTCTACTCGACGTGCACGACGGTGTGCCCGATGCTGGCCCTCGCGATGGGCCGGACCGCGGCGGCGCTGACGAGCGAGGAGCGCGCCGGCACATCCTTCCTGCTGGTGTCCTTCGACGCCGAGCGCGACACGCCGGCGAAGCTCGCCGAGTACCAGGCGAGCCATCACCTCGAGGCGCCGACCTTCGTGGTCGCGCACGCGAGCGCCGGCGATGTGCGCGCGCTCGCCGCGGCGCTCGGGATCCGCTACCGGCAGCTGCCCGACGGCAGCTTCAGCCATGCCTCGATCATCACGCTCCTGGACCGCGACGGCGTCCCGGTCACGCGCACGCAGGTGCTCGCGGCCGAGGACGAGGGCTTCGTCGCGAGCCTGCGTGAGGCGCTGAAGCGCCCCTAGGGCGCGCGCTCGGTCTGCTTGAGCTCGGCGGGGTTCGTCTCGAGGTAGGCGATCACGTCGACGCGGTTCTTCTCGACCGGCACGAGCAGGCCCATCGCCGCGCCCGGCACCACCGCGTACGGGTTCTCGAGGTACTGATCCAGCAGCTTGGCGTTCCAGCTGAGGCCCGACTTTCGCATCGCGTCGGTGTACTTGAAGTGGTCCCAGGATCCGGCCTTGCGGCCGACGACGCCGAGGAGCTGCGGGCCGATCGGCGGGCTCTTGTCGGTCGCCTTCTGCAGGTGGCACGCGGCGCACTGCGCCTTGAAGACCTCCGCCCCACGCGCCGCATCGGGCGGGTCGGCGAAGGCGGCGGCGGCGATCGCGAGTCCGGCGGCACCGATGGCCAAGGTCCTGATTTTCATGATGATTCCCCCCTGTGTTCGCGGGTTGCTGAAGGGCCTTGGGTCCTATGGAACGGCAGCCGGGCGCCGCGCCGCATCCGGCGAAACCGAAGTCGCCGGCCCCTCAGGCCGCGTTGTGCAGGCGTCCGTCGACGAGGCCGATGCGCCGGTCGGCGGCGGTGGCGAAGCCACTGTCGTGGGTGACCGCGATGACGGTCTTGCCGAGCTCGCTCGCGAGCGCCCGGAGGATCTGGCGGACGTTGAGCGCCGCGGCGGAGTCGAGGTTGCCGGTCGGCTCGTCGGCGAGCACGACGAGCGGATCGTTGGCGAGCGCGCGCGCGATCGCGACGCGCTGGCGCTGGCCGCCCGACAGCTGGCTCGGCCGCTTCACGGCCTGGTCGGCGACGCCGAAGCGCTCGAGCAGCTCCTGCCCGCGCGCGCGCGCCGCACCCTCGTCGAGCGCGCCGAGCCGCCGCATCGGCAACAGCACGTTGTCGAGCACCGTGAACTCGGCGAGCAGGAAGTGGAACTGGAACACGAAGCCGAGCTTCGACAGGCGCCGGTTCGCGAGCTCGTCCTCCTGGTAGCGCGAGGTGTCCTCGCCGTCGAGCAGCACGCGGCCGCTGCTCGGCACGTCGAGCAGGCCGAGGAGGTACAGCAGCGACGACTTGCCCGAGCCCGACGGCCCCATCACGCACACGAACTCGCCGCGCCCGATCGACAGGCTCACGTCGTCGATCAGCGTCACCGGCACCTCGCCCGTGAGGCGCCTGACGAGGTGCTCGGCGACGATGACGCCGCTCACGTCGCGCCCCGCAGGATGTCGACCGGGTGCAGGCGCCCGGCCTTGCGCGCCGGCAGGTACGCCGCCAGCAGGCAGGAGCCGAGCGCGAACGCCGTCGCGAGCGCGTACTGCTCCGGTCCCCACCACACCGGCAGGTGCACGAGCTCGGTGACGCCGGGCGGCTTGACGGTGATCTCGGCGAGCACGCGCATCAGCACGAGACCGAGCCCGAGGCCGAGGACGCTGCCGATCAGGCCGACGATCAGGCCCTCGAGCAGGAAGATCCGCCGCACGTCGCGCGCGTGGAAGCCCATCGACTTCAGGATCGCGATGTCGCGGGTCTTCTCCATGACGATCGTCGAGATCGTGTTGTAGATGCCGAACGAGGCGACGACCAGGATCGCCGACACGACGCTGTACATGATGATGTTGCGGACCAGGAGCACGCTCAGGATGTCCTCGGACGCCTCGACCCAGCTGACCGCCTTGTAGCCGAGCGTCGACTCGATCCGCAGCGCGAGGTCGCGCGCCTGGTAGGCGTCCTCGAGCTGGATCACGAAGCGGTTCGCGCGATTGGGCCGGTCGAGCAGCGCCTGCGCGCGCTTCAGCAGCGTGAAGGTCTGCTCCTCGTCGTAGGAGGCGTTGCCGGTGCGGAAGATCCCGACGACCTTCATCGCGCGGCTGCCGCCCGCCGGGGACACGACGCTGACGGTGCTGCCGAGGCGCAGGTTGAAGCGGTCGGCGAGCGTGCGGCCGATGATGATGCCGTTCGGGTTCGCGCCGAGCGCGTCGAGCGAGCCCGCGGTCATCTTCTCCTCGATCGTCGTCACGTGCTTCATCTTCGCCGGCACGACGCCCGAGAGCGTCACGGCCTGGATCTTGCCGGCGAAGGTCAGCACCGCCGAGCCCATCAGCACGGGCGCCGCGCGCACCCCGGGCAGCGACTCGACGAACGCGAGCTTCTCGCGGTAGCCGCGGATGCCGCGCGTCTCGGTCTGCGGCTTGACGCGCGACACCTGCACGGCGCCCCCCGGCCAGCGCAGCTCGGCGGGCTGCACCTCGGGCGCGCGGTATTCGTCCGAGACCGTGATGTGCGGGCTGTTGTCGATCAGGCGCTTGATGAAGTCCTTCTCGGAGCCACGCATCAGCGAGGAGACCGCGAGGAAGAACGCGACGCCGAGCACGACGCCCGTGAGCGACACCAGCGTCTGCCGGCGCCGGCTCGTCAGGTGGGTGAGCGCGACGTCGAGCTCGATCCTCATCGCCCGGCCGGCACCGCTGCGGCGGCCGTCGAGGTCGCGGCCTTCACGCGCGCGCGCCGCCCCTCGCGCAGCGCGTCGCTCGGGTTCGCGACCACGGTCGAGCCGTCCTCGAGGCCCGCCTGGATCTCGGTCTGCGCGGCGCTCGCGACGCCGACCGTCACCGCGCGGCGCTTCAGCCGCCCGTTCTCGATCGTCCACACGGCGCCGCCTGCGACCGCGTTGGAGGGCACGAGCAGCGCGTGGTCGCGCACCGCGACGATCAGGTTCGTATCGACCGTCATGCCGACGCTGAAGGCGTCGGGATCGGCGAGCTTGATGCGCACCCGGTAGGTGCGCGCGACCGGGTCGCCCTTGGGCGTCACCTCGAGCACCTGGCCGTCGTAGGTCTTGCCGGGCAGCGCGTCGGCGTGCAGCACGACGGGCATGCCGACGCGCACCCGCGGGATGTCCTCCTCGTCGACGTCGGCCGAGACCCGCAGCGGCGCGCAGCACGAGAGGTAGAACACCGCCTGCCCGACCGGGATGAACTGGCCGACCTCGCCGTCGCGCCGGATCACGGTGCCGGCGGCGGGCGCGGTCAGCACCATGAAGTCGCGCTGCGTGCGCGCGCGCTCGAGCGAGGCGTCGGCGGCATCGGCGTCGGCGCGCGTGCGGTCGAGGTCGGTCGCGGCGGCGACGCCGCGCTTGACCAGCGACTGCATGCGCTCGAACTCCGCGTGCGCATAGCGCGCGCGGGCGGTGAGCTCGCTGACCGTGCTGTCGAGGTCCTGCGACTCGAGCCGCGCGAGCGGCTCGCCCTTCCTGACCGCGCGTCCCTCGTCGCTCAGCAGCGACACGATGCGGCCGGCGACCCGCGGCGCGATCGGCAGCATCACCGTCGGCTCGACGGTGCCGGTCGCGTAGATCGCCTCGACCGC
>DATKOR010000092.1:0-33405 GCA_035524495.1 Steroidobacteraceae bacterium | reverse complement strand
CCGCTCCCCCGTGCCCCGCGGCAGTCGCCCGGGCGCTCGGTGCAACCGCGCTATGCTGCGGTCAACGGCGCGCCGCGCCAGGGGGACTGCCGATGAACACGCGACCACCGCGGCGCATCTCGCGTCGCGTGCTGCTGGGCGGGCTCGCGCTCCTGCCCGCGGCGCGCGCACTGGCCGCCGATAGCCTGCTGCCGTCGGTCGCGTTCCGCCGGCCGATGCCGCCGCCGGCGAGCGCCGCCGACGTGCTCGATGTCACGGAGTTCGAGGCGCTGGCGCGCGCTGCGCTGCCGCCGGCGCACTTTGGCTACCTCGAGACCGGCATCGACGACGACCGGACCCTCGCGCGCAACCGCGATGCCTTCGGCCACATCGAGATCCGCGCGCACCGCTTCGTCGACGTCAGCCACGTCGATCTCACGCGCACCGTGCTCGGCGCCGCCTGGACGACGCCGATCTACCTGTCGGCGCTCGGTGCCCAGCGCGCGTTCCATCCGGACGGCGAGCTCGCGACCGCGCGCGCCGCGCGCGCACAGACGACATTGATGATGCTGTCGAACGCCGCCTCGCTCGGCGTGGAGGACGTTGCCGCGGCGCGCGGGGCGCCGCTGTGGCAGCAGCTCTATCCGACCGACGACTGGGCGGTGACCGAGGGCGTCGTGCGACGTGCCGAGCGCGCCGGGTGTCCGGCGATCGTGCTGACGGTCGATGCGATGCCGAGCCGCAACACCGAGACGCTGTATCGCGCGATGCGCATCGACACCCGCACCTGCGCCGAGTGCCACGTCAACAACTCGCACGATGCGTGGCGCAAGCCGATGTACGCGGGGCTCGACGTTTCGCACGTGACGACGCACGCGCCGCCTTACATCACGCTCGAGTACCTGGACCGGCTGCGCGCGCTCGTGAAGGCGAAGCTCATCGTCAAGGGCATCGTCACCGGCGATGATGCCGCGCTCGCGGTGGCGCACGGCGTCGACGGCGTCATCGTCTCGAACCACGGCGGGCGCAACGAGGAGACGCTGCGCGCAACGCTCGATTGCCTGCCGGAAGTCGCGGCCGCGGTCGCCGGCCGCGTGCCGGTGCTGATCGACGGCGGCGTGCGCCGCGGCACCGACGTCTTCAAGGCGCTCGCACTCGGGGCGACCGCGGTCGGCATCGGCCGGCCGCAGGCCTGGGGACTGGCGGCGTTCGGCCAGGCGGGCGTCGAGCGCGTGCTCGAGATCCTGAACCGAGAGCTGGTGCAGATCATGCGCCAGGCCGGGACGCCTTCGCTCTCGGCGATCACCCGCTCGCACGTGGTCGCGTCCACGTGGCAGTGAGGGAGGCGCGGCGCTGCCGCATTGCGGAAACTACCCATGCGAGGCGGTAGCGACGGCGAGGCATCGTGCAGGCGCCGTCGGCGGGCGTGCGCTAAGCTGCCGGTCCCAACGGGTGTGCCGTCCGTCTGAAGGATACGAGCCATGGATCGAACCACGCAGCCTGCAGGTGAGCCTTCGACCGCCGCGCTCGGCGGTGCCGGCCTTGGCGCGCAGCTGAAGCGCGGGTTTCTGGCCACGCGTCCGAAGTTCTTCACCGCCTCGGTGCTGCCGGTGCTGGTCGGTACGGCCTGGGCCGGCGCCGCGCACCACGCATTCAACGGCCTGTGGTTCGCACTCGCGCTGGTCGGCACCGTGCTCGCGCACGCCGCAACCAACGTCTACAACGACTTCGGCGACGACGTCATCGGCACCGACGCGGTCAACGTGCTGCGCATTTACCCGTATACGGGCGGCTCGCGCTTCATCCAGAACGGCGTGATGACGCGCGCAGCGACGCTGCGCCTCGCGTATGTGCTGGCCGCGGCGGCACTGATCGCCGGTTGTGCGCTCGCGGTGCTGCGCGGCCCGATGGTCGTCGGTCTCGGCCTCGTGGGCCTGGCGCTCGGCTATTTCTATTCGAGGCCCGGCGTGCAGCTCGCGGGCCGCGGTGCCGGCGAGCTCGCCTGCGCCGTAGGGCTCGGCGCGCTGCCGGTGGCCGGCGCCGTGTGGCTGCAGGCCAGCTTCGTCGACAGCGGTGCCTGGCTGCTCGCCGTGATTGTCAGTGTCTGGGTCGGACTCATCCTGCTGATCAACGAGGTGCCGGACTCGGCCGCGGACGCGAGTTCCGGCAAGCGCACGCTCGCGGTGCGGCTCAGCATCGGCGGCGTGCGCATCCTCTACCAGTTCCTGACGCTCGTCGCGCTCGCTGCGGCCGTCGCGCTCGCCGTGCGCCACGACCTGCCGCGCTGGTCGATCGTCACCGCCCTGCTGCTCGCGGCCGGGGGACTCAAGGCGGCCAGCGGCATCTCGCTCGACCCCGCCAAGCGCGAGGGCCTGAAGAAGAGCATCGAGCTCACGCTCGCGATCCACGCGGTCGGGTGCCTGACGCTGGTCGCCGCGGCACTTCTGCGCTGAGGGGCCGGCGGCGCGGCCCGCCGCGTCAACCGCTATAAGTAATGCGCGGCGACGGCCGCACGGCCGTCCTGGGGCGCCGATCGGTCCGGTCCGAGCGGCACGGGCTCGCCGTTCTCGATGCCGAACCATTCGACGGCGAGCCGGCCCGCGCCCGCGATCGAGATCCGGTAGCCATCGACCGTGCGGCTCGCGCGGCCGAAACGCGCCGCTCCACGGCCGAGGCACGGTTCACCGCCCAAAGCACCCGGCCGCAGCCCCGCCTTGAACGCCGCCTCGCGCAGCGTGAAGAGGAGGTAAAACCGCGCGAGCCGCTCCGCCGGCGCGCCGCGCAGAAGCCAGGCGACCTCGCTCGCCGCGCACGCCTGCCGCGCGAGCGCGACGCCCTCGCGCCGCGGATCGCAGTACTCGAGGTCGACGCCGAGCGGCCCCGCGCCGACGACTACCGCGACGCGCTCGCGGCTGTGCGCGACGCTGAGCGCAAGGCCGCCTGCCGCGCGCAGCCACGGGCGGTCCCGGGATTCCTCGACGAGCGCGGCGGGGTAGGGACGACCGAGCAGCCGCGAGGCGGCGAGCGCCGCGAGCGGTCGGGCGAGCGCGCTCTGCGCGGCGCGGCGCGGCGCGCGGATCCGCGACAGGCGCTCGAGCGTACCCGCCGAAGGCGGGCCGGCGTGCGCCGCGACCGCAGCGCCGTCGCCGAGCCTGGCGACGAGCGCGACGACGCGGTTCACTTCTTGAGCTTGACGAACCGGCCCTTCAGGGCGACGCCCGCCATCACGCCGCCCGCATGACACTCGTACTCGGTGTCGCTGACGAACTCGACCTTCTTGTAGTCGCTCTTGATCTCGACGACGGCGTCGGCGCCGAGCTCGCGCGCGCGCTCGACGAGCTGCACCAGCGCCGACAGCATCGCCCACCGGCAGGCGGTCTCGTCGGGCTTGCCGAACGCATTGGTCTTCTTGTTGGTCAGACCCTCGCCGAGGCTCTGCGCGGCCGGCGGGGTCGCCTGCTTGCCGAAGAACAGCGCGATGTCGGTGCCGAGCTTGGCCTTGGCCTCGGCGTCCTCCAGCACTTCCTTGATCGGCAGGTGCAGCGTGGTGTCGCGCGCCTGCGCGACGGACGTGAGGAGGAGCGCGCCCGCGGCGCACGACAGCAGCAATCGAACCGACATGGGGGCCTATCCTTGGCGGCGAAAGATCAGGGAGGTATTGATGCCGCCGAAGGCAAAATTGTTGCTCATCACATACTCGAGATCAATCGCCCGCCCGCTGCCGGTCAGATAGTCGAGCGGCGCACACCGCGGGTCGACGTGCGCGAGGTTCACGGTCGGGGCGTACCAGCCGGCGCGCATCATGCCGATGGTCATCCACGCCTCGAGCGCGCCGCAGGCCCCGAGCGTGTGGCCCATGTAGCTCTTCAGCGAGCTGATCGGCATCCGGTTGCCGAAGATCGCCGCCGTCGCGATCGACTCGGCGACGTCGCCTTGCTGCGTTGCGGTCCCGTGGGCGTTGACGTAGCCGATCGCCGAGGCCGGCAGCCCCGCGTTGCCGAGCGCGAGGCGCATCGCCTCGGCCATCGTCTCGGCGCTTGGCTGCGTGACGTGCGCGCCGTCGCAGTTGGTGCCGAAGCCGACGAGTTCGGCGTAGATGCGTGCGCCACGCGCGCGCGCGTGCTCGAGCTCCTCGAGCACGAGCGTCCCGGCGCCCTCGCCGAGCACGAGCCCATCGCGATCGGCATCGAACGGCCGCGGCGTCAACGACGGGGTGTCGTTCTTGGTGCTGGTCGCGAACAGCGTGTCGAACACCGCGGCCTCGGTCGGGCACAGCTCCTCCCCGCCGCCCGCGACCATGGCGGTCGCATAGCCGTGGCGGATCGCCTCGCAGGCGTAGCCGATGCCCTGGCTGCCGGAGGTGCAGGCGCTCGAGGTCGTGATCACGCGGCCGGTCAGGCCGAAGAACACCGCGATGTTGACCGCGGTCGTGTGCGACATCATCCGGATGTAGGTGGTCGCGTTGAGCCCGGCGGTCGTCTTGTACTCGAGCATGCCCGCGAAGTCGCGCACCGCCGCGGTGCTGCCGGTCGAGGATCCGTAGGCGACGCCGACGCGGCCGCCGCGCAGGAACGGGTCGTCCAGGAGTCCCGCGTCGGCGAGCGCGAGCTCGGAGGCCCGGCATGCCAGCAGCGACACGCGCCCCATGCTGCGCGTCGCCTTGCGCGTATAGCGATCCGCGGGCAGCTCGAACGGCGCCGCCGGTGCGGCCAGGCGCGTCAGGAGCCCCTGGTAGACGTCCCAGTCCGGCATGTGGCGCACGGCGTTCTGGCACGCGCGCAGCCGGCGCTCGACCGACGGCCAGTCGGCGCCGATCGGGCTGATGCCGCCCATGCCGGTGACGACGACGCGCTTCATGCGAGACCGCCGTTGACCGACAGCACCTGGCGGGTCACGTAGGCCGCCTCGTCGCGAAACAGGTAGCTGACCGCCGCCGCGACCTCCTCGGGCCGGCCGATGCGCCGCGCCGGGATCAGCGGCACGATCTCGGCGGCGAGCGCCTGATCGACCATGTCGGTCTCGATGAGCCCGGGCGCGACGCAGTTGACGGTGATCCCACGCTTGGCGAGCTCGAGGGCGAGCGCCTTGGTGGCGCCGATGACGCCCGCCTTCGCGGCGCTGTAGTTGACCTGGCCGCGGTTGCCGACGAGTCCCGACACCGAGGCGAGCGTGACGATCCGCCCGCCGCGGCGCCGCCCGATCATCGGCATCACGAGCGGGCGCAGCACGTTGTAGAAGCCGTTCAGGCTCGTGTCGATCACGCGGTCCCAGTCGGCGTCGCTGAGCGCCGGAAAGGCATTGTCGGCGGCGATGCCGGCGTTGCAGACGACGCCGTACGGCGCGCCGTGCTCGGCCACCTCCGCCTCGAGCGCGGCGCGCGTCGCGTCGCGGTCGACGACGTCGAAGACGAGCACGCGCGCGCTGCGGCCGAGTGCGCGGATCGAGACCGCGGTCTCCCCGGCCTCGGCGCGCCGCGAGCGGCAGTGCACGATGACGTCGAAGCCATCGGCGGCCAGACGCAGCGCGATGGCGCGCCCGATGCCGCGGCTCGATCCGGTCACCAGTACCCCCCGTGCGCTCATCGACCGATCACGTCCTCCGGCCGCGCCGGCTGGTAGACCGTGAGGACTCCCTCGCCCACGACGCGCCCGTCGGAGGCGAGCACCCGGCCGCGCGCCGCTCCGAGCCCGTCCTCGCTCTGGAATTCCCGCGTCGCCTCGATCCTCAGCCGCTCTCCGACGGCAAATGACGCCACGCTCGCGCGATAGCGCCGCGTGCCGAGCAGGAATCCGACCCGGACCGGCCGCCCCGCCCGGTGCGCATCGATCCCGGCGAGCGCCGCGATGCTCTGCGCGATCAGCTCGATGCCGATCCACGCACCGACCCGGCCGGCCTCGCAATAGGGATTGTCCTCCCGGATCTCGGTCTCTGTCACAAGCCGGTCACCGTGCACCTCGACGACCCGGTCGAGGAGCAGTGCCGGGTGCGCGTGCGGCACCAGCGTCTCGATCGGCGGCGTCATGCGCGCTCCAGCACGAGCGCCGCGTTGCTGCCGCCGAACGCGAACGAGGTCGTCAGGGCCGCCCGCGGCGCGCTGCCCTGGCGGGTGCCCGGCGGAATGAGCGCGAGCGGCGCGAGCGCGGGATCAGCGACCCCGTCGTAGACGTGCGGCGGCAGCCGGCCATCAGGATCGGTCAGCGTCAGCCAGCAGAACGCCGCCTCGACCGCGCCGGCCGCCCCGAGCGTGTGGCCGGTCAGCGGCTTCGTCGAGCTCGCCGGCACCCCGGGCAAGAGATCGGCGACGACGCGGCTTTCCATGGCGTCATTCTGCCGTGTTCCGGTGCCGTGCAGGTTCACGTAGCCGATCCGCGCCGCGGCCGCGCCTCCGGCGCGCGCCAGCGCCCCCTCGATCGCGAGGCGCGCACCGTGGCCTTCGGGGTCGGGCGCCGACACGTGATAGCCGTCCGAGGCCTCGCCCCAGCCGCTCAGGCGCACGGCCTCGGGCTCGCAGCCGAGCACGAACAGCGCCGCGCCCTCGCCGATGTTGATGCCGTTGCGGTTCAGCGAGAACGGATTGCAGCGCCCGGAGCTCACGGCCTCGAGCGCGGCGAACCCGGCCACCGTGAAGCGGCACAGGGTGTCGGCGCCGCCGGCGATCACCGCATCGGCGAGCCCCGCCTGCAGCAGCCGCGCGCCGCTCGCGAGCGCCTTGGCGCTCGAGGAGCAGGCGGTCGAGACCGTGTACGCGGGGCCGGTGAGGCCGAGCGTCTCGGCGATGAACCATGCGCCCGAGCCGAGCTCCTGCTGGCCTAGGTGAAATCCTGAAGGCAATGCCCCCTGCGAGGCATACGCCGCGACCGCCTGCTCGGTCTCCTCCATGCCCGAGGTGCTGGTGCCGAGCACGACCGCGATCCGGTGCGGCGGCACCCTCGCGAGCAGGCGCGCGAGGCGCGGCCGCAGCGCCGCGAGCGCGAGTGAAATCAGCCGGTTGTTGCGCGATCGGTGGCGCAGCGCAGTGTCGGGCGGCTGCTCGCCGACCGCGGCGATGCCGACCGTCAGCGGCCGCCCGGGGCTGTAGGCCTCGGTGACTACGAGACCCGGGCTCAGGCCCGCGAACAGCCGCTCGCGGATGGTCGCAAGGTCGGCGCCGAGCGCGCACACGACGGCCGGTTCCGACAAGTAGAAGTTCACTGCACGACCGCCGAATCCACGACGAGATCATAGTCGAGCGCGGCGTTGCGCAGCCGGCTGCGACCGTTCGCGGGATCGGCGCTCTCGTACGTGACCGACACCAGCAGCCGGTCGCCGCGGTACAGCGCCCGCCCGCCCTCGGCCGCAACCAGCCGCAAGTCGTCGGGCAGCGCGCGCTCGAGCGCCGCGGCCGGCGCATACAGCATCAGGAAGTCGTCGAGCGCCGCCGACGGCGGCAGGCCGCCGTTCGGCACGCCGGTCGGCTGCGCACGCACGCGCGCCCCGTCGTACTCGAGCGCGTAGAGCCGCACGCCGAGCGTCGTCGCGATCAGCTGCACGCGCGCCGCCGAGACGTCGGCGACGCCGTCCAGCACGACCGAGCGCCCGTGCCGCGTCAGCGTCAGGCGCTGCTCGAGCGTGCGCGGCTCGCCAAGCTCGCGCAGCGGCACGCGCAGCAGCGGCGGGGCAAGGAGCGCCGCGCAACCGGCGAGCGCGGCGAGGGCGAGCGCGAGTGCGCCGCGCACGCTCAAGTGCGCGCGCCCGGGCGGAACACCGGCGCAATCAGCCACACGCAGCCGGTGCCGAGCAGCGTCGCGAGCCCGAACGCGTGCAGCGCCGGGGTCGCGCTGAATGCGAGCAGCCCGAACGACAGCAGCGTCGCGAGTGCCGACAGGCAGATCGCGACGAACATCCGTCCGTCGGCCGGCCGTTCCTTGAGAAAGATGCCGTAGTCGACGCCCATGCCGAGGAGCAGCAGCAGCGCAATCAGCGTCAGCAGCCCCACCCTGATGCCGGCGAGGCCGTGCACGGCGAGCACCAGCAGCGTCGCGATCGCGGTCGGCGCGAGCACGCGCCAGCTGTCCGTCCGGTAGCGCAGCCAGAGCAGGAGCGCCGCAAGCGCGTAGCCGGCGACGAGCAGGAGCGCGAGGCGCTCACGCTGCTGCCTGAGGAGCTGCGAGATGCCGGCCGGCTTGTCGACGTAACGCACGCCGGGGCCGGCGAGCCCGGCGAGCGCGGCCGCGGTCGCGGCATCGCCGAGGCCCTTGACGAGCACCAGCGTCGCGTAGCCGCCGCCCGGCTGCGCGCCGAGCCACAGGTGGCGAAACGGCATCGACACAGGATCCGCGAGCCAGCTCGCGACGTCGAGCGTCGGCGCCTCGGCCGCGGCCAGGCGCGACGGATCGAGTCCCGTCGCCGCGGCGACCCGCGCGAGCGCCCCGTCCGGGCCGTAGAGCGCGCCGCGCACCCGCCGCCGGTCCGTCGCCTGGCGTTGCGCCGACGGTACCCAGCGCGCGACGCTGTCGTAGCCCGTCAGGTGCCCGGACGCGATGAACCCGTCGAGCGCCGCGCCGAGTTCCTCGGCGGCCGCGAGCGTCGCCTGGGCGTCGGCGCCCTCGACGACGAAGAACTGCGCCGGACTCGGCAGGTCGAGGATCCGGCCGACCGCCAGCTGCTCGGCGAGCAGCGTCGGATCCGGCCGCACCAGCGAGCGGACGTCGTCGTCGGCCGAGAGCCGTGCCAGGCCGACGAGGGCGAGCGCGGCGAGCGCCGCGGCGGCCGGCCAGGCGCGCAGGCCGAGCCGCGGCCAGCGGGCGAGCAGCGCCGCGATGCGCCGGGCCGCGGGGGATTCCGGGATCGAGCGCGGCCCGAGCCGCGGGAACCACAGCACGACCGTCAGCCACGCCCCGAGGATCCCCGCGGCCGAGAACGCCGCCATCTGCACGAGGCCGGGGAACGGCGTCACCGCGAGCGCGAGATAGCCGACCAGCGTCGTTGCGAGCGCGAGCGCGAGCGCCGGGAAGAGCCGCCGGTAGCGCTCGCCGACCGCCTCGGCGGCGCCGATCGAGGCGCCGAGCGCGAGCAGGCTGTAGTCGACCGCGACGCCCACGAGGCTCGCGCCGAACACGAGCGTCAGCGCGTGCACGCGCGCAAAGAGCGCGAAGCTGACGGCGATCGCGAGCAGCGTGCCGGTCGCGAGCGAGAGCACGAGGAGCGCCGCGGGCCGCAGGCCCCGGAACACGACGACGACGAGCAGCAGTGCGCCGAGCGTCGAGCCGATGCCGATCAGCGACATCTCGCGGTCGGCGGCCTCGGCCGCGGCCGCCGCGTGCAGCACGATGCCGGCGCGCAGCACCGTGACCGCCGGGTCGGCGCGCTGCGCCGCGCCGATCGCGGCGGCGAGCTTCGTCGTGACGGCGCGTTGCGTCGGCGACGCGAACGCGCTGCCGTCGAGCTCGTAGGGCAGCACGACGTAGCTGAGGCCGTCGGACTCGACCACGAGCTGTCCGCCGACCGGACGCACTCGCGTCGTCGCCGCCTGCTCGGCGAGCCAGCCGGCATAGAGCCCGAACGGGTCGGCGCTCCACGGCAGCGCCGAGCCCGCGAGCGGCGCATAGGCGGCGGCGAGCGCGCGCTTGGCGAAGAGCGCCGCTGCGTCGTCGGCCGCGAGGCGCTTGCGGTCCTCGCCCGACAGCAGTCCCGCGCGGTAGGTGGCGTAGAACGTCGCGAACGCACCGACCGCGTCCGCGGCGGCGCTCGCGTGCAGCGGCGCGCCGGCGAGGCCCGCGGAGATCGTTCGCGCCGCGGCGGCGGCGCGCGCGGCGTCCGCGTGGCCGACGAGCACCACGAGCTGCCGCTCGCCGGCCTTCGCCATCGCCGCGAGCGCGGCCTCGGCAACCGGGTCGCGCGAATCCGACGGCAGCAGCGCGAAGAGGTCGGTGTCGACCCGCGCGCGAAGCGCGGCGCCGCTCTCCAGCAGCCAGCCGGCGATGCCGAGGCAGGCGAGGAGCCAGGCGGCGCCCAGGACCCTAGTCAAGTTCGGCGGTTTCCGCGGCGGTCGGGGCGCCCGCGCTCTCGACCTGCCGGAACTCGAGGTGCAGGAGGTCGCCGCTGGTCGCGGTCAGGTCGACGTGCCGCACGCTCTGCGCGCCGTCGAGCTCGAGGACGCGGATCACGCGCGCGAGGCCGGGCTCCTTGGGCGTCAGCTTCAGGTGCCAGCGCCCGCCGTCGACTCCGCCCGCGAAGTCGAAGTACTGCGCGAGCGCGCCGAGGTCGGCGGCGAAGGTCGCGAACAGCACCGCGCTCACCGCCTTGACCGCCGGCTCGCGCTCGGCCGCGAGGCGCATCAGCACCTGCTTGCCGTCGGTCTGCACGATCTCGCCGCGGGTGATCTTGAGGACGCTCGGGAAGGGCGCGAGCGTGCGCCACAGCACGCCGCGCTCGCGGTCGACGAGGAAGCTGCCGCGGCCCTTCAGCGGCCGCTCGACGCCGACCAGTCGCTTCTCCTCGACGAACTCGCCGCGCGTGACGCGCGCGTGCTCGAGCCGCGACTCGACCTCGTGCAGCAGCTCCGCACCCTCGGCCGCCGGCGCGAGCGCGAGCATCAGCCACCACGACGCGCGGGACAATCGCATCTCACCCGGCTCCTGGCGGCGCCCAGAACGGATAGAAGTTGAACCACTGCAGCGGCGCCGCGCGGCACTCCGCCTCGAGCCGTGCCGCGAACGCCTCGACGAACGGCCGCACCGCCTCGCGCCGCCCCTGCCGCGGCAAGTCTACCCGCTCCGCGAGCATCGTCGCCGCCACCCGGTAGCGCTCGCCGCGCCGCGTCGCAAACAGCGCGAGCAGCGGGCACTCGAGCAGGCTCGCGAGCACGTACGGGCCGATCGGGAACTGCGCCGGCGCGCCGAGGAACGGCGCGGCCATCGACTCGGCCGCGCCGCCCGAGAGCAGCCGGTCGCCGGCGATCGCGATGAGCTCGCCGGCGTCGATGCGCTGCGCGAGGACGGCCGCGGTCGCGGGCGACATCCCGGCGAGCGGGATCAGTTCGAGCCGGCCGGCGAGCCGGCGGCGCTTCAGGAGCGCATTGAAGCGCTCGGCGTTGCCGGTGTGCATCAGCACGTTGACGCGCGCCTTCGTGTAGCGCGTCGCGAGCACCTGGCAGAGCTCGAAGTTGCCGACGTGGGCCGTGACGATCACCACGCCGCGGCCGCCGGCGAGCGCGCGCTCGACGACGTCGGCACCCTCGACCTCGTAGTCGAGCGCATCGAGGCGCGCGTCCCAGACGAGGAGCTTGTCGAGCAGCGCCTCGGCGAAGGCCGCGTAGTGCCGAAGCACGCCGCCGAGCCGCGGCGCCGGCGCCGCGACGCCCGCCGCCCCGAGGCGCGCGAGGTAGTCGAGCGAGGCGCGGCGCGCGGCCGGCCGCGCGAGCGCGTACCAGAGCACCACCGGCCACAGCGCCAGGCGAAACGCGCGCCGGCCGAACGCGGCGTAGAGCGCGCGCAGCATCCGGATGCCCGGCGCGAACGTGACCTCGGGGACCCGCGTCCAGTGCATCAGCGTCCCGCGCCGAAATGCCGCGCCACGAGGCGCGGCAGCCGCCACAGCATGCCGGCGAACAGCCGTGCGTGCAGCGCGCCGATCAGCAGGTTGTCCTTCCACAGCCGAAAGTGCGAGGCGGTGCCGGGCGGGTAGCGCACGCCGACCGGCAGGTTCACGATGCGCACGCCTGCCCAGTCGAGGCGCACCAGCACCTCGATGTCGAAGTCCATGCGCCGGCCGAGCGCGCCGCGCGCGGCTAGCGCCAGCACCGGCGCGACCGGGTAGACGCGAAAGCCGCACATCGCATCGACGATGCGCCGCGACAGCGTGTTGATCCAGACCCACACGTGGGTCGCGTAGCGGCCGTAGTAGCGGCCGCGCGGCACCGAGGCGTCGAAGCGCGGATAGCCGGTCACGACCGCCCCGGGCTCGGCACGCGCCGCCGCGAGCAGGCGCGGCGCCTCGGCGACGTCGTGCTGCCCGTCGGCGTCGACCTGCAGCGCGTGGCTGTAGCCGAGCGCCGCTGCGCGCCGCAGCCCGGAGAGGACCGCGGCGCCCTTGCCGCGGTTCTCGGGATGGCGGACGAGCTCGACGGCGCCGGGCTGGGCGAGCTTCGCGAGCGCTTGGGCCTCGGCCGGGGCGCTGCCGTCGTCGACGACGATGCAGACGAGATCGAGCGCGCGCAGCGTCGCGACCACGCGCGCCGCCGGTGCCGCGTGGTCGTAGACCGGAACCACCGCGCACACGTTCATCGCCCGGCCGCGCCGAACAGGATCCGCCCGCTCGAGTGCGGGCCGTCGGACGCGTAGCGGAAAGAGAGCGTTCCGTCGCGCCACTCGAGCGTCAGCGTCACCGATGTTCCGGGCACGATCACGCGCTGGAACTTGAGCGCGTCGACGCCGGCGAACTCGCCGCCGATCGCGAAGTGCTCGCGCGCGAAGCTGATCGCCCAGTCGAGCTGGGCGAGTCCGGGCACGATCGGCTGGTCCGGGAAATGGCCGTCGAAACAGGCGAGGCTGCGGTCGATCTCGAGCGTCAGCGTCGCTCTCTCTCTCTCCGCGTGCCGGCGCGAGACGATCGGGCGGCGCCGCGCCGCCGCGAACAGCGCCTCGAGGTCGGTGGCGCGGATCTTGCCGAGCGGATCGCGCGGCAGCTCCGCGACGAAGCGGAAGCGCCGCGGCAGCACGACCGGCTCGAATTCCTCGGTGAGCAAGCGCCGCAGCTCGCGGCCGAGCGCGAACGGCCCGTCGCGCCCGAGCGCCACGCTGCCGGCTGCGCTCGGCACCAGCACCGCACCGAGCTCGGGGCGCGGCGCGGCCAGCACGACGACGCGCGCCGCGCTGACGAGCGGCGTCGCGAGCAGCGTCGCCTCGAGACGGTCGAGGGAGACGCGCTTGTCGGCGATCTTGGCGATCCGGTCGCTGCGGCCGAGGAGCTCGAAGCCGCCGTCGACGGCGCGGGCGCGGTCGGCGCTGCGTTGCCAGCCGCGCGCGGCGAGCTGCGCGGCCTCGAACTCGAGCGTCGAGTCCTCGGCGATGCGGATGCCGACGCCGGGCAGCGCCTGCCAGGGCTGGCCGGGCGCGTGGCGCGCCGCGACGGCGCCGGTCTCGGTCGAGCCGTAGATCTCGACGAGCGCGCCGGCGCCGGCGATGCGGCGCGCGACGTTGGCGGCGAGCGCGCTGCCCGCGCTCAGCACGAGCCGCGTACCGTCGGGTAGCGCGCGCTCGCCAGCGGCGAGCACGCCGAGGAAGACCGGGCTCGTGACGAGCACCGACGCCCGCCCGCGCGGCACGAGCGCGAGCTCCTCGGGAAAGCGCAGCGCGCGCGCGAGCAGCGGACGGCCCGTCGCGAGCGGCCACAGCACGCGGAACATGAGTCCGTAGAACTGCTGGTGACTGACCGAGCCCGCGACCAGCGCGTCGTCCGGCGCGTAGCGGCCGAGCGCGGCCTCGATCGCGCCGGTCTCGGCCTCGAGCTGCGCGAGCGTCTTGTCGATCAGCTGCGGCCGGCCGGTCGAGCCCGAGGTGTAGACGCGCAGCAGCGCGCGCTCGCGGTCGACCGGCGCGAGCGCATCGGGCGCGGCGCCGGCCGGCAGTGGTCGCGCGCCGGGAAGCTCGCCGAGCATCAGTCCCGTCTCGCTGCCCAGCGCCGCCGCGGTCGCCGGCTGCGGGTCGGCCGGCAGGATCACGGCGCGCCCGGCGTGCCACGCCGCCCACAGCCACACGGCGAAGCGGTAGCTGTCGCTCTCGTAGAGTGCGGCGCTCGGCCCGGGTTCGGCGGCGAGCAGGGCGGCGGCGCGCGCGACGTCGCCGCGAAAGCGCGTCCAGTCGATGGGTCCCGCGGTGCCCTCCGCGATCGGGCGCGCGGCGCTCGCGGGGCGCGTCAGCAGCGTCGCGAGCGGTGCGGCGCCGGTCACGACGGGCTCCCCGCCGGGCGCACGCCGCTCGCGCCGCGCCCGCGCGCCGGCATCAGTTCACGAGACCGTAGATGACGTCCACGACGTCGGCGACCGTGCGCACCGACCTGAAGGATTCGGGCATCACGCGCTTGCCGGTCAGCTCGTTGAGTTTGACCATCAGGTCGACCGCGTCGATGCTGTCGATGTCGAGGTCCTGGTACAGGCGCGCCTCCGGCGTGATGCGCTCCGGCGCGATCTCGAACATTTCGGTCAGGTGCCGCGACACCCACGCGTAGATCTCGGGTTTCTCCATGGCGGGCATGCGCGCTACTTCGTGCGGTTGGCCGCGACGAAGCGCGCCAGGCTCGCGACCGAGCCGAAGTGGCGTCGCGTCTCCTCGGTGTCGGCCGCGAGCGCGAGCCCGTAGCGGCGCTGCAGCGCGACGCCGAGCTCGAGCGCGTCGATCGAGTCGAGCCCCAGCCCCTCGACGAACAGCGGCGCCTCGACGTCGATGTCCTCGGGGCGCACGTCCTCGAGATTGAGACAACTGACGATCAGCGCCCGGATCTCAGACAGCAGGGGGTCCATGGCGCTCCACTTGCATCGTAAAGAACTCCTCGAGCCACCCCGTCAGCCAGCGCGCCCGATGGACGTGCGCGGGTTCCGACGCGAGCAGCGGCTCGATGCTGACGGGCGAAAGCACGTGCACGCTGAAACGCGGTCTGCGCCGCGGTACGCGATACCAGGGATACCCCTTGGTCAGCGTCGGCTCGGACACCGTGAAGATTACCGGTGTGATATCGAATCGTCCACGCACGGCGATGTAGGCCGCACCGCGCTGAAAGTGCATCGGCCGGCCGGGTGCCGTGCGCGTGCCTTCGGGGAACACGATCAGGTTGTTGCCGGCCGCGAGCGAGGCGACGGCGGCCTCGACGAGCTCGGGCCCCGACTGGTTGTCGATGAAGCCGGCGAGCCGCACCGCGCCCCAGGTGAACGGGTTGCGCCACAGCTGTCCCTTGACGACGCAGTCGGGTTGCGAGACGAGCGACATCAGCACCACGACGTCGATCAGCGACGGGTGGTTCGCCAGGATCAGCCGGCCGCGGCCGCGCAGCCCCTCGGCGCCCACAATCGACAGCGACAGCACGCCGCAGCCCTCCATCAGCGCCACGAAGAACCGAAACAGCTGCTGGATCAGGAAGCGCGCCGTGCGGTGGCGCGCGGGGCGCGGTATCAACAGGAGCAGCGGCAGCACGATCGAGGCGAGGACGAGGCCGCCGACGCCGAAGGTCGCGAAGCAGAACGCCGTCGCGAGCGTGCGGTAAGTGCGGTCGAACGAGGCCACCGCTCAGGCGCCCCGCCTGAGCCGGCAGGCCTCTGGCCCGGCGTTGACGAGCGCCTCCTGCGCATCGCCGAGCAGGAAGGCGAGCAGCGCGAGCGCGGGCGGCAGCGCCGAAACGGGCCCGGCGGGCGCGACCCACTCGAACGCGAAGTCGCGCCCGGCCTCGAGCTCGAGCAGCACCGCGTACGCGGTGTCCGAGGGCTCGGCGAATCGCGCGAACACGGGCGGCACCGGTTCCTCGCACCAGACGAGGCGCACGCAGGGCGTCCCGTCGGCGAGCAGCCCGGCGGCGTCCACGAGGCCGGCGAACGGCGTGCCGGGCCCGGCCGCGAGGCTCTGGACGTTCTCGCGGCCGCGGGTCGCGATCGAGTAGAGCCCGGCCATCGCGTTGTGCACCGAGACGCTGAAGCCCTGCGGGGACACGGTTCCGGTGGCCGCGAGCTCATTCAGCAGCGTCACGACGCGGCCGAGCTCGCCGTAGCGCGAGCAGTAGACGATCGGGGCCGTGGCGTCGGAACTCTGGTAGAGCACCGCGAGCGCCATGCGGCCGAGCCGCTCGGCGCGGCGGCGCAGGAGCGCCGGCATCTCGCTGACGGGGGGTGCCGCATCGCCCGCGGGTCGCACCGGCGCCCTCGCCCAGCGCAGCCAGTCGTCGCGTCGCTCGAGCCCTGGCGCCCACGCCGCCCAGTGGCGCAGCCCGAAACCCGCCGTTACGCCGCCCGTAACGCCGTCCCCGCCGACGCCGGCCGATCGTTGGTCGCTGTCACGCTCGTCCTCGCGCTCGGCCCCGCCCGGCGCTCCCGGTGGCGCCGACCCCCTCGGTCACCGTGCCGGCAGGCGCCGGCGATGGCCGTTTCCCACGGCGGATTCTAGGGGCGGAGCGCCCCGGCTGGCCATCGAAACGCGGCGCGCCCGCCTCAGGCGCCGAGCGCCGCGAGCCGCCGCCAGAGCGCTTCGGGCCGGCGCCGCACGACCGGCAGGCTCCCGCGGTAGACCCGCCCAGATCCGGCGTCGATCGTCAGCAACTCGCCTTCGGCGATTCGCTCCGTGCCGAACCAGGCCGCGCGCTGCCCGGGATCGATCGTCAGCGCCTGGCAGCCGACGATGCATGCCTTGCCGAGCTGGCGCGCGACGACGGCGGCGTGCGCGGTCCTGGCGCCGCGGGCGGCGACGAGGCCGACCGCGGCCTCGAGCGCCGCGATGTCGGCGGTTGTGACGTCCTCGCGCAGCAGCACCACCGGCTCGCCGCGGCGTGCTCGCTCGAGCGCGCGCGCCGGGTCGAAGACCGCGGCACCCGAGGCGACGCCGACACTTGCGGGGACGCCGGTTGCGAGCGGATCGGCAGGCGCGGCGAGCTCGACGCTTGCGAGACGCTCGGGATCGAGCGCCGCGACGCGCGCACGCGCTTGCGCCGGGCTGAGGAGGCCGGCCTCGCCGAGCGCCACCGCGATCTCGAGTGCGGCGAGCGGCGTGCGCTTCGCATCGCGCGTCTGCAGCACGTAAAGCTCACCGTTCTCGACCGTGAACTCGAACTCCTGCGCGTCGCGAAACTCGTGCTCGAGCAGCTGTGCGAGCTCGACGAGCTCCTCGCGGATCGGCGCCGCGATCTCGGCGGCCGGGTCGCTGCCGAGCGCGGTGCGGCCGGCGACCACGTCCTCGCCCTGTGCGTTCGGCGCGTAGTCCAGATAGAGCGCCGCGGCGCCGGTCGAGGGGTCGCGCGTGAAGCCGACGCCGGCGCCGGAGGTGCCGCCGGCGTTGCCGAACACCATCCGTTGCACGGTCACGGCGGTACCGAGCGCGGCGTCGATCGCGTGTGCGCCGCGGTACCAGCGCGCCTTGTCGCCGTCCCACGAGCGCCACACGGCGACGACCGCCGCCTCGAGCTGCGCGAGCGGGACCTGCGGGAACGGCTCGCCGGCAAGCGCCGCGTAGGTCTCGAGCTCGCGCTCGACGAGCGCGCGCAGCCCCCGAAAGTCGACCTCGGCGAGGGTCCGGGCTTCGGCTTGCGCGAGCGCCGCCTGGCGCAGGGCCGCGAACGGCGCCGGCGCGAGCATCGCCACGATCTCGGCGTAGGCCTCGATGAGCCGCCGGTACGAGTCCCACACGAGGCGCGGATTGCCGGTGAGCCGCACGAGGCCGGGGACGGTCGCGTCGCAGAGCCCGACGTTCAGCACCGTCTCCAGCATGCCGGGCATCGACACCGGGGCGCCCGAGCGCACGGCGACGATCAGCGGGCGGCGCGCGCTGCCGAAGCCGAGTCCGCTCGCGGCCTCGAGCTGCGCGAGCGCGGCGGCGAGCTCGGTCCGCGTGCCGTCGGGCAGCGCCCCGCCGGCGGCGCGGAACGCCCGGCACCAGTTGGTGTCGAGCACGAAGGCCGGGGGGACCGGGGCACCGAGCCGCGCGAGCCGCGCGAGGTTGTAGGCCTTGAAGCCGAGCTCATCGAGCGTGCCGGCGCGGGCATCGTTCGGCCCGCAGCCGATCAGGTACAGGCGCCGGGCGGACTCGGCCATGGCTCAGCGCGGCGCGAGTTGCGCCAGCACCCGGTCGCGCAACAGCAGCGCCGCGTGCTGCAGGTGGTCGCCCGCGAGCTCGAGCGCCGCGGCGCTCTCGGCCGCGAGATGGATCTCGCGCGGCCCGGCCGAGCCGCCGGCGAGCTCGGCCGCGACGCGGCGCTGCAGTTCGTCGGTGTCGTGCTCGACGCGGCCGATGCGGTGGATCGCCTCGAGGAAGTCCCGGAGGTCCTCGCGCGCGGCCGTCGGGCCGATCGCGCGCACGGTCTCGAGCGCCTTGACGAGCTCCTGGCTGCCGGCGACGAGCCGTGCGGCGAGCGTCGCGAGTGCCTCGCGCAGCGCGGCGCCGACGCCGGCGCGCTCGAGCAGCGTCACCAGGAAGGCCGTTTCCTCGAGGTCGTCGGCGACGTCATCGGCGCGCTGCACGAGCTCCTGCAGGTACGCGGTCTCGGGTGCGGTGCGCGTCGCGTCGCGCACCTCGTTGACCAGCCGGTCGGCGTCCGATTCCCAGCGCTTGCAGCGCGCCGCGAGCCGCTCGGCGCCGGCCTGGCCGCCGGGGCGCCCGAGGCCGGCGAGCGCGTCGCGCACGCCGCCGGCGATCTCGACGACGAGTCCGGCGTGCTCGCAGACGAGGTCGAGCACGCTCTGGCCCGAGCCGCGCAGGTGGCGCAGGAGTTCCGCGCGCAGCTCGTCCTGCACCAGCGAGTCGCCGCGCCCCGCGAGCTGCTCGTGGGCGGCGCGCTTGAGCGCGAACTGCAGGAACTTCAGGGCGCGCTCGCCGCCGAGCACGTCCTCGAGCGTCTGGCCGAAGCGGCCGCGGCCGCGCGCCGCGTAGTCGAGCGCGTCGAACACCGCCTGTGCGCCGCCGAGCCGCAGGAACCCCATGTGACCGAGCTCGTGCGCCGCGGCCCAGCCGAGCAGCTCGACCGCGTGCTCCTTGCCGACCAGCTGGCGCAGCTGCTTGCGCGCGCGGTTCCAGTCGATCAGGAACACGAGGCGGCTGCCGAGGAACTCGAGGAAGGCGGCGGCGTCGCCAGCGGTCGCATGGTGGCCGACCGTCACGTGGTAGCTGCCATCGCCGTGGTCCTGCACCAGGCGCGTGTCGGCCCAGTCAACCGCCTGGTCGGCGAACAGCGACTGGAAGAAGAGCAGCCGCTGCAGGTGCACGTCGGTGTAGGTCACGATCACCGCATCGCCCGTCACGTGGATCACGACGACGTGCGCATCGGTGGTGCCGATGTCGTTCTGGATCACGAGCCGCCCGCGGCTGCGCGTCGCGGTCGTGCCGAGGCCGGGATGGTCGAAGCGCAGCCGGCTCGTGCGGTTGACGCCGCGCATGAAGGCGCGCACCAGCTCGGCATCGCCGGGCGCGAGCCCGTAGACGGCGGCGCCGTCGATCAGCTCCGTCGCGACCGCGCGCTGCAGCGCGTTCAGCTGCTGGTGCAGGTCCATCACCAGCAGGTGCACGCTGTCGCCCTTGGCGCGCTCGCCGTGGGACCAGCCGGCGAGCTCGGCGGCGCCGAAGCCGTCGGCGTGCGCATCGAGCGGCGGCAGCAGCGCGTCGGCGCGCGCGACCAGCGCCTCCGCCCCGGGCGCGGCGAGGCGGACCGGCGTGAGCATCGTACGCACGTCGGCGGCAATTGCCGCGAGCAGCGCGCCCGCGCCGGGCAGCCGGTAGTCACCGGCGCCGGCGCGCTCGCAGGCCCGCGGCAGCGCATCGAGCGCCGCGTCGTCAATGCCGGCGGCACCGCGCTCCGCGACGAGCTGCGGCAGCGGCTCCTCGGGGGCGTCGGCGTGGCGGCGCGCGACCTGCAGCAGCGTCAGCCGGTACTTGACGCGGTCGTTCGCCGCGAGCGCCTCGTCGACGAGGCGCGGCAGCGCGAGCGCGTGCTCGCCGAGCGCGGCGACGATCGACTGCTTGCCGGCCATGCGGGTCCTTGGCAACCTTGTGTCATGCTGCGCCGGCACGGGAGGCGTCGCATCGCGGCAGACCACAAGGGGCGGCGGCGGCCTCGTCATCAAATCGACACGCAAAGACGCTATGCGCCGGCCGGTCCGCGACTTCGACGAAGGTTTTTTCGAGCGCTATTACGGCAATCCGCAGACGCGCGTCGCGGATGCCGGCGACGCCGCGCGGCTCGCGGCGCTGATCGGCGGCATCGTCAACTACGTCGGGCTCCCGGTGCAAAGGATCCTCGACGCCGGCTGCGGCATCGGGATGCTGCGCGCGCCGCTCGCGCGGGCGTTTCCGCGGGCGCGCTACGAGGGACTCGAGATCAGCCGCTTCCTGTGCGCGAAGCACGGCTGGCAGCAGGGCTCGCTCGCGACGTTCACGGCCGATGCGCCCTACGACCTCGTGATCTGCCACGACGTGCTGCAGTACCTCAACGACCGGGACGCCGCTCGCTCGCTCGCCAACCTCGCGCGCCTGACGCGCGGCGCGCTCTACTTCAGCGTGCTCACGCGGCGCGACTGGCGCAGCGCCGCCGACCAGTCGCGCACCGACCGGGACGTGTGGCTGCGCAGCGCCGACTGGTACCGGCGGCGCCTGCGGCGGCGCTTCCGGCACGTCGCCGCGGGCGTCTACTTCGCGCGCGGCCTGTCGCCGATCCTGTGGGAGCTCGAGCGCCCCTGGTCCTAGGCGCTCAGCGGCCGGGCTCGGCGAGCGTGCGCGGCACCTGCAGCGTGTGCAGGTAGTCGACGAGGCGCGCGACCGCGTCGCGGGTCTTGGCACCCGCGGTGACGTCGGCCCCCTGCTCGCGCCAGAGCTCGACGCCCCACACCGGCATGTCGCGCGGCCCGTGGCTGACGAGCGCTGCGCGCCCGTCGATCACGCGGTAGACCCAGTTGTCCGGGTACTGCCCACCGTGGCGCAGGCTGATGCGGGTGAGATCGGGCACCGCGACGGCGAAGCTGCGGCTCACCGGGCCATTGCCCTCGCCCGTCGCGCCGTGGCAGCTCGCGCAGAAGCGGTGGTAGAGGTCGGCGCCGCTGTAGTCGGAGTAGTCGGCGCCCGTGGCGGGCGCGGCGAGCGCCGCGAAGAGTGCAGCGGCGGTCAGGACCCTCGTTGCGTCGCGCATGGCAGTCTCCCGTAGTCGGTCGCGACTGTAGCGCGCCGCCCGTGCCCTGCAGGCGTGGATTTCCGGGGTAGGATTGCGCACGCTACAATGATTCGGACGCCAGGCGCCCGACCAGCCAACGACCATCAGGGGGACTCAGATGTACGTTTCGTCGAAGCTCAGCGCACGCGGCCGCAAGGCCGGCCTGATTCTGATGACGGCCGCGGCCGTCGCCCTCGGCACCCTCGCCGGGTGCGGCGGAGGCGACGAGTCGGCCTCGCTGATCCGCTCCACGGTCAAGGTGCAGTCGATCACGCAGCAGGGCCAGTGCGAGGACGTCAACGTCAAGGTGACGCCGGTGCAGATCCTGCCCGGCGCGCCCAAGCTCTCGAACGATCGCGAGTTCGTGACGCCCGTGAAGCTCACGAAGGGCACCGACAACGTCTCGTGCACGGGCTCGGCGCAGACGATCCCGATGGCGCCCGGCAAGTGGAAGTTCACGGCGAACCTGCCGTCCGAGATCGCGACCTGCGAGCGCGACATCGCCGCGGGCGGCAACCTCAACGTCGGCTTCAAGGACGGCGAGACGACCTGCTCCTGATCGCGGCTTGATGCCCGGGGGCGCGACGGTTCGGCCGTCGCGCCCGCCTATCGCCGACCTCGATCCGATATCCCCTTGTTCCGCTTCGGATCGGTCGGGGGTGCCTTTCCGACCGGTCGTGCTAATATCCGCCGATGGGCAAGGGAGCGCGCACGCGCGCGACGATCCTGCAGGCGGCGGTCGAGACCGCCTGCCTCGCGGGCTTCGAGGGCCTGAACCTGCAGCCGCTCGCCGACAAGGTCGGCATGACGAAGAGCGGCCTCTACGCGCATTTCGGCTCGAAGGAGGCGCTGCAGGTCGCAACGCTCGAGTACGCCGCGGAGCTCTTCCAGACCCGGATCGTCGCGCCGGCGAAGACCGAGCCCGCGGGACTGCCGCGACTTGAGCGGGTGTTCGAGCGCTGGCTCGACTGGCCGCAGAACGCGGGCCTGCCGGGCAACTGCCCGTTCTTCGCCGGCGTCGTCGAGTTCGACGACGGGCAGGGCCCGGTCCGCGAGCGCCTGGTGCGGCTGTTCCGCGACTTTCGCGCGGTGATCGAGCAGCTCGTCGCCTCGGCGACCCGCCACGGGCACCTCGCGGCCGGCACCGACCCCGCGCAGTTCGCACACGAGCTGCTGGCGCTGCGCTACGCGCACCACTGGGCGCATCACTTCATGCGCGACCCGCTCGCGCTCGCGCGCACCCGGACGGCCTTCGCGAAGCTCGTCGGGGCCACGGCGCCGCGCGCCGCTCAGCGCGCGTAGTAGACGGTGAGGCTCGCCTCGGCGAGCGCGTTGGCGCGGATGCGCGCCGCGAGCCAGGCGGGCTGCGCCGAGGCGTCGGCGCCGAGGCGCTCGACCTTCAGCGCGTAGAGCGTGAACACGTAGCGATGCGGGCGGTCGCCGTTCGGCGGGCACGGCCCGCCGTAGCCCTTGTCGCCGAAATCGCTCGTGCCCTGCAGCGCGCCCTTCGGCGCCTGCTTGGGTTCCCCGGCGCCGGCCGGCAGTCCCGCGAGCGTCGCCGGAACGTCGAAGATCACCCAGTGCCAGAAGCCGTGCGGCGCGTCCGGATCAAAGAGCGTGAGCGCATAGCTGCGCGTGCCGGCCGGTGCGCCGCTCCAGGTGAGCGCCGGCGAGACGTTGCCGCCGTTGCATCCGTAGCTGTCGTAGGCGTGGCGCAGCGTGAGGCGACCGCCCGCCTGCAGCTCCGGGCTCGCGAGCACGAAGTCCTCGGCGAGCGCCGGCGCCGCGAGCAAAAGCAAGCTCAACACGCACGACAGTGAAGTGCGTCTCGGCATGGCCGTGCTCGATCTTAGCAGCGCCCGCCGCGAGCGGGTCGCGGCCGATTGAGCGATAATTCGTTTTCTGCCGAGACCCGGTCGCCGTGCATCCCAAGGCCATGTTTCCCGTCGCCCTCTTCACAGTACTCGCGCTCGGCGCGTGCGCCGATCCGCACGCGCCGGCGACGCACCAGCCCTCGATCGCCTGGAACCCGACCGCCGCGCCACGCCTGCCGCTGCGCATCGGGCCGGACCTCGTCATCAAGCGCGTCGAGTTCGGCATCCTCGAGAGCACCGCCGACGGCGACGACCACTTCGTGCCGGCGACCGAGGTGCCGGCCGAGGACGGCCAGGTGTTCGGCTGGGTGGTCGAGGTCGACACGACGCGCGATTCGCTGCACTGGCAGGAGTACCTGAGGCTGCCGCGTCCGCCGGCCGACTGGGGCGAGGCGGCGAACGACGCCGACGTGCTGATCTCGAAGGACGGCAAGAGCGCGGTCGCGCAGGGCGAGGACCTCGTCGAGGACGGCCAGCTCACGCGCTTTTACTGGTCGCTCGCGGCCGGCGATCCGGCCGGCGACTACCAGCTCGACCTCGCCATCGAGGGGCGCCCGGTCGCGCACTTCACGTTCCGCGTGCCCGCGCCGGTGCAGGAGAAGGCGATCCTGGTCCACGACGGCGCGCGCCGCGGGCGGCGCTGGCAGCCGGTTTCGGTGTACGCGTCCTCGGGAGCGCAGGCATGGAGATGAAATCGGTGAACGCGGGCAACTTGCGCGCGATCGGCTACGACGAGTCGAACCGCGCGCTGCGCGTCGAGCTCGCCGGCGGCGCGCTCGTCGAGTACTCCGGCGTCTCGGCCGAGACCTGGCGCCGGCTGTCGACGTCCTCCTCGATGTGGAGCTACTTCCGCGACAACATCGAGGAGAACTACTCCGAGCGTCGCATCCGCTGAGCCCACGAGTGCCAGTCCTCGCCTCCCTGCGACGGCTCCTGCCGATCGCGGTCTCGGCCGCGATCTTCGCGCTCGCGGCCCGCGTGGTGTGGGGCATTCTGCGACACGTTCGCCTCAACGACGTGCTGGCCGCGACGCACGCGATCCCGACCGCGGCGATCCTGGTCGCGGCGCTGCTGGTCGCGACGCTCTACACGACGCTCGCGCTCTACGAGGCGATCATCGTGCGCTTCGTCGAGGGCGCCGCGAGCTCGCGGCGCGCGATGCTCGCGGCGCTGCTCGCGGCCCCGATCGGGCACGCGATCGGCTGGGGGGCGGTGTCAGGCGGGGCGATCCGCTACCGGGTCTACTCGGCCGTCGAGCTGCCGCCGCTCGACATCGGCAAGATCGCGCTCTTGGCCGCGATCCCGTACCCGCTGGGGCTCGGCCTGCTGCTCGCCATCTCGCTCGTGCTCGGCAGCGAGGCCGGCGGCAACGTGCTGCACGTGGGTCCTGCGCTCGCGCGCGGCGTCGGGCTCGCGCTGCTGGCGCTGCACGCGGCCTACGTGACGCTGATCGCGACCCGCGACCGGCCGATCGCCTTCGGCCGCTTCGCGATGCGCCTGCCGCCGCCCGGGCTCACCGCCGTGCAGTACTGCGTCGGCGTCATCGAGGTCAGCTGCGGCGCGGGCGTCCTGTACCTGATGCTGCCCCACCTCCCGGACCTGCCGTTCCTCGCGTTCCTCGGCGTCTACGTGCTGTCGATCCTCGCGGCGCTCGCCTCGAGCGTGCCGGCGGGGCTGATCGTGCTCGAGGCGATGCTGACGAGCCTGCTGCCGCACGTGCCGCAGCCGACGCTGATCGCGGCCGTCGCCGTCTACCGCTTCGTGCTCGAGGTCGTGCCGCTCGTGATCGCGCTCAGCCTGTTTGCGCTTTACGAGCTGTGGTGGAAGCTGCCGAAGCAGCGGCGGCGCGCCGCAGCGCTCAAGGCCGCGCGGCGCGACCGGAGCCGCTGATCAGCGTTCCTCGGCGGGCGGCAGCTCGCCGTGGTGCACGCTGATGCTGAGCCGGCCGTGCGGCGCGGCGCCGAGGAACGCGAAGCGCGCGGCCTCGGCGGCGCTCTCGGGCGTCGAGATCGGCGGCAGCTGGCGCTGGGTCGCGAGCTTGGCCGGCGTGAACACGACGAGGTATTGCTCGCGCGTGCGCTTCGGGTCGATCGCGACCGTCACGCGGTAGGCGGGCGCCGACGTTCCCTCGAGCACCGGCAGGTCGAAGCGCAGCAGCTCGAGCTCCGTCGTCCGCGACACGAGAAAGTCGTCGGTCAGCACCGCGACCACCGGGTAGAACACCCGGGCGCGCGCCGGGTCCGGGGGCCCGGACAGGAAGCTGCGGACCTCGACGAGGTAGGGGCCGGCGGCGCTCGGCAGCCGAAACGCGCGGTAGGCGCTGACGCCGCTCTGGAACTCGAAGGTCGGGCTCGAGGCGTCGATCGAGAAGTCGACGACCCCGTCCGCCGGCAGTGCCTCGTAGCGAAACTGCGCGGGATCCAAGGCTCCCGCCGCCGCGGCGGGGCCGGCGAGCCCGGCGCAAGCGGCGCCGAGGAGCGCGAGGAGGGAATGGCGCAGGCCCTTCATGCCGCGAAGGCTAGCACGAGGGGCCGGCGCGCCCGGCGTCGAGTACCATAACGGCCCCGCCACCCCCCGGCCCCGAACCGATGCCCCCGCCGCGCGCGCCCGAGCGGCCGGCCGACGTGCCCTCGCCGTTCGGCACGCGCCGCGATCCCTACTACTGGCTGCGCGACGACACGCGCAGCGATCCGGCGGTGCGCGCCTACCTCGCCGCCGAGAACGACTACTGCGACGCCGTCCTCGCCCCGCTCGCGCCGCTCAAGGAGCGCCTGTACGCGGAGCTGATCGGCCGCCTGAAGCAGGACGATGCGAGCGTGCCCGCGCGCCGCAACGGCTACTGGTACTACACGCGCTACACGACGGGCGGCGAGTACCCGATCTACGCGCGCCGCGGACCCGAGCAGGACGGGCCCGAGCAGGTCCTCGTCGACGCGCGGCGCGAGGCCGAGGGCGAGGATTTCTACGAGATCGGCAATCTCGAGGTCAGCCCCGACAACCGCCGGCTCGCCTTCGCCGAGGACCGCGTCGGGCGCCGCCAGTACACGCTGCGCGTCCGCGACCTCGACAGCGGCGCGGACCTCCCCGACCGGATCGAGAACGCCGAGCCCGACGTCGCCTGGCACGACGACGGACGGCGCTTCCTGTACGTCGCGAAGGACCCCGAGACGCTGCTCGGCAACCGGATCCTCGTCCACGTGCTCGGAACGCCGGCGGCGTCGGACACCGAGGTCTACGCGGAGCCCGATCCCAGCTTCTACCTCGGCGTCTACCGCAGCCGCAGCAGCCGCTTCCTCTACGTCGTCTCGCAGAGCACCGTCTCGAGCGAGGTCCGCTACGCGCCCGCCGCGGACGCCGCGCTCGCGTTCCGCATCGCGGTGCCGCGCGCGCGCGACCACGAGTACCAGCTCGAGGACTGGGGCGAGCGCTTCGTGCTGCGGACCAACGAGCAGGCGCCGAACTTCCGCATCGTGTCGGCGCCGATCGCGACGGTCGCCGAGCGCGCGAGCTGGCGCGACGAGGTCGCGGCGCGCGCCGACGCGTTCATCGCGGGCTTCGAGGTGTTTCGCGACTTCCTCGCGGTCGCCGAGCGCTCCGGCGGGCTGCGGCGCATCCGGGTGCGCGGCTGGAGCGACGGGACCGAGCGCCTGATCGACGCCGCGGAGAGCGCCTTCGCGATGAGCTTCGGCGCCAACGACGAGGTCGAGAGCCCGACGCTGCGCTACGTCTACTCGTCGCTGACGACGCCGAACAGCACCTACGACTACGACTTCAAGAGCGGCACGCGCGTGCTCCTGAAGCGCGACCCGGTGCTCGGCGGCTTCGACGGCGCGCGCTACGCGACCGAGTACCTCTATGCCGCGGCGCGCGACGGCGCCCGGATCCCGGTGTCGCTCCTGTACCGGCGCGACGTCGCGCGCGACGGTCGCGCGCCGCTCTACCAGTACGCCTACGGCGCCTACGGCCTGTCGCAGGACCCGACGTTCCGCTCGACGGTGTTCTCGCTCGTCGACCGCGGCTTCGTGTTCGCGATCGCGCACGTGCGCGGCGGCCAGGAGCTCGGCCGCGCGTGGTACGACCAGGGGCGCCTGCAGCACAAGCAGAACACCTTCACCGACTTCATCGACGTCACGCGCCACCTGGTCAAGGAGCGCTACGCCGACGGCGCGCGCGTCTGCGCGATGGGCGGCAGCGCCGGCGGGCTCCTGATCGGCGCGGTCGCGAACCTCGCGCCCGCGGAGTACCGCGCGCTCGTCGCGCACGTGCCGTTCGTCGACATCGTGACGACGATGCTCGACGCGAGCATCCCGCTGACGACCAACGAGTACGACGAGTGGGGGAACCCGGCGGCGGACCGCGCGACCTACGAGTACCTGCTCGCGTACTCCCCGTACGACAACGTCGCGCCGCACGACTACCCGGCGATGCTGGTCACGACCGGCGTGCACGACAGCCAGGTTCAGTACTGGGAGCCGGCGAAGTGGGTCGCGCGCCTCAGGGCGCTCAAGACCGATGCGCACGCGCTGCTGCTGCGCACCAACCTCGAGGCCGGCCACGGCGGCCGCTCGGGGCGCTTCGAGCGCTACCGCGAGATCGCCGAGGAATACGCGTTTCTGCTCGGCGAGGTGGGACTCGCCGACGCCTTGCCCCTGGAACGGAGGACGACGATGAAGCTTTACTATTCGCCGGGCGCCTGCTCGCTCGCCTCGCACATCGTGCTCAGGGAGCTCGGCCTAACCTTCGAGGCCGTCGCGGTGGACCTGCGCAAGAAGACGACGCGCGCGGGCGCCGACTTCAACACCATCAACCCGAAGGGCTACGTGCCGGTGCTCGAGCTCGACTCGGGGGCGATCCTGACCGAGGGCCCGGCGATCCTGCAGTACCTCGCCGACCAGCGGCCGGCGGCGGGGCTCGCGCCCGCGAACGGCACGCTCGAGCGCTACCGGCTGCAGGAGTGGCTCGCCTTCATCAACTCCGAGATCCACAAGCCCTTCGGGCCGCTCTTTGACGCCGGCGCGCCCGAGGCGGTCAAGGAGAGCTCGCGCGAGCGCATCGCGCGGCGGCTCGGCTACACCGAGCGCGCGCTCGCCGGCCGCGACTACCTGCTCGGCAGCCAGTTCACGGTCGCCGACGCCTACCTCTACACGGTGCTCAACTGGACCGCCTTCACCGGCATCGACCTCGGCCAGTGGCCGGCACTCAAGGCCTACCACGCGCGGATCGCCGCGCGACCCGCGGTCGCCGCCGCGCAGGCCGCCGAGAAGGCGCGCTGAGGGCGCCCCGGCGACCTACGCGAACGTCGTGTGCGCGAGCGGCAGCCGCCGCGCGCGCACCTTCGTCAGCGCGTAGAGCGCGTTCGCGACCGCGGGCGCGATCGGCGGCGTGCCGGGCTCGCCGACGCCGGTCGGCGCCGCCGTCGAGGGCACGATGTGCACCTCGACCGCGGGCATCTCGGCCATGCGCACGGGCGGGTAGTCGTTGAAGTTCGACTGCTCGACGCGCCCGTCGGCGAGCGTGATCTCGCCGTACAGCGTCGCCGAGAGCCCGTAGCAGACCGCGCTCTCGACCTGGTAGGCCACCTGGCCGGGATTCACCGCGAGCCCGCAGTCGATCGCCGCGACCACGCGATGCACGCGCGGCCGGCCGCCGACCAGCGAGACCTCGGCGACCTCGGCGACGACGCTGCCGAAGGAGGCGTGCACCGCGACGCCGCGCGCGCGGCCCTTCGGCAGCGGCGTGCCCCAGCCGGCCTTGTCGGCGGCGAGCTTGAGCGCCGCGAGGTGCCGCGGCTGGCCCTCGAGGAGCGCGATCCGGTAGGCGACCGGATCCTGATGCGCCGCGTGGGCGCACTCGTCGATGAAGCTCTCGACGGCGAACGCGGTGTTCGTGTGCCCGACCGAGCGCCACCACAGCACCGGGACCGGCAGCGTGCTGTCGTGGACCGCGACGCGCAGGTTCGCGACCTTGTACGGGAGCTCCGAGGCGCCCTCGTGCTGGATGACGTCGATGCCGGTCTTGGGGTCGCGCATCATCGCCTCGAACGGCGTGTTGCGGATGATCGACTGGATCACCTGCGTGTGGGTCCAGGCGAGCGGCCTGCCGTCGGCGCCGAGCGTCGCCGTCAGGCGGTTGTGGGCCTGCGGCCGGTAGTAGCCGCCCTTGACGTCGTCCTCGCGCGTCCAGACGGTCAGCACGGGCTTGCCGAAGCCCCTGCCGACCGCGACCGCCTCGCGGACGAAGTCGGAGAACGGGTTCGCGCGCCGGCCGAAGCCGCCGCCGAGGAACCGCGTGTGGATCCGCACCTTCTCGGGCGGGAGCCCGGCGAGTTCCGCGGCCGCGTTGCGATCGACGGTCTGGAACTGCGTGCCCACGTAGACGTCGAGGCCCGCGTCCGAGAACGCGACCGCGGCGTTCAGCGGCTCCATCGGCGCGTGCGCGAGGAACGGCGTCGCGAAGTCGCCCTCGAGGCGGTGGCCGGCGCCAGCGCCCTCGACGTTGCCGCGCTCGTGCACGACGACGCCCGGCTGCTTCGCGCGCTCGGCGTAGTCGGCGGCGATCGTCTTCGACGAGAGCCCTGCGGCCGCCGCGCCCTGCCACTCGACCTTGAGCGCCGCGCGCCCGCGGATCGCGGCCCAGGTGTTGGTCGCGATCACCGCGACGCCGCTCGGCACCTCCTTGACGGCGACGACCCCCGGGACGGCCTTGGCGGCCGCGGCGTCGAAGGAGGCGACCTTGCCGCCGAAGGACGGTGCGCGCGCGATCACCGCGTAGTGCAGTCCCGGCAGGCGCACGTCGATGCCGAACCCGGCGCTGCCGTCGGTCTTGCCCTGCGTGTCGACGCGCGGCAACGGGCGCCCGATCAGCTTCCAGTCGGCGGGCGCCTTGGGCGTGACGTTCGCGGGCACGGGCAGCGTCGCTGCGCGCGCGGCGAGCGCGCCGTAGCCGACGTGCCGGCCGCTCGCGCGGTGGGTCACGACGCCGTGCGCGGTCGAGAGCTCGGCTTCCGGCACGCCGAGCTCGGCTGCGGCGGCGCTGACGAGCAGCTGGCGCGCGGTGGCCCCGGTCTTGCGCAGGAGCTCGAAGCTCCCCGGGATCGAGGAGCTGCCGCCCGTGAACTGCATCGGCGCGAAGCTCGAGTTGTAGACGGGATTGACCGGCGCCGACTCGACGCTGATCGCGCCCCAGTCGAGGTCGAGCTCGTCGGCGAGGATCTGCGCGAGCCCGGTGTAGGTTCCCTGCCCCATCTCGGACTTGGGCACGACGAAGGTCACCTTGCCGTCGCTGCCGATGCGCACGTACGCGTTCACGTCGGTGCTCGAAGGCGCCGCACCCCCGCGCACCGGGAGCGTGATTCCGAGCACGAGGCCGCCGGTCGCGGCCCCGGCGGCGATCAGGAAGTCGCGGCGCGTCGTCACGGCGCTCATGCCGGGCCCCCCGCGGCGCGGTGGATCGCCTTGCGGATCCGGTTGTAGGTGCCGCAGCGGCACAGGTTGCCGTTCAGCGCCGTGTTGATGTCCTCGTCGGTCGGCTTCGGCGTCGCGGCGAGCAGCGCCACCGCCGACATGATCTGGCCGGACTGGCAGTAGCCGCACTGCGGCACGTCCTCGGCCACCCACGCATCCTGCACCTTGCGGCCGAGCGCGGTCGCGCCGATGGCCTCGATCGTCGTCACCTTCTTGTCGGCGAGCGCCGAGAGCGGCGTTACGCACGCGCGCACCGGCTGGCCGTCGACGTGCACGGTGCACGCACCGCACAGCGCCGCGCCGCAGCCGAACTTGGTGCCGGTCAGCGACAAGAGGTCCCGCAGCGCCCACAGCAGCGGCATCTCGGGTGGTGCGTCGAGTTCGTGGGTCTGTCCGTTGACGTCGATGCGCATCGCATCTGCTCCGTGGAAGTGGAGCGGCGAGCGTAGCGCGCCGTCGGGCGCGCGTCATGCCTCGGTCGGTTACCGTTGCGGTGGCGGGGCGGTCGAGAGCGGCGCGTCCGCGACGGATTCGGCGGCGGGCATCGCCCGGGCCTCCCGCGCGGCATCCGGCGCAGCGTCCTGGACCGCGGCGGCCGGCAGCGGCTCGTGCAGAGGCTCGGGCCCGGAGGCCGTCGGCGCATCCGGTGGCGCTTCGTGTTCCGCGGGCGGCGGCGCGACGGGAACGGGGTCCGCGACCGGGGCGGGGACGACGGCCGTTGCGACGGCCCGCACGGGCTCGGCGGGCACGGGCTCGGCGGGCACCGGCTCGGCGGTCGCGTCGGCTTCGGGCTCGCGTGCAATGCGCGGCGCCGGCGACGCGATCTCCGGCTCGCGCGCAGCGGGCGCCGCGCTCACGAGCGGGGCGCGCCCGGCCACGGGGCGCTCGATCGCGACTGGCGAGGGCGGTTGCGGCGCGCGCGCGTGAAACGCGAGGCCGAGCGTCACCGCGAGCGTCGCCGCGACGGCGGTGGCGATCAGCGGCCAGTGGCGCGTGGCCCGGACGGGCGGCGGCGGGGGCGGGGTGTAGTCGACCTCGGCGCCGCGCCGCAGCGCCGCCTCGACGAACGTGCGCACGCGCGCGGCGGACACCGGGCGGTGCAGGAAGCGGTAAATGAGGCCGCTCGAGATCAGCGCCGCGACGCGCGCCTCGTCCTCGCGCGTGCCGACGCCGACGAGCGGCACGTCGGGGAACTGCTCGGCGAGGTGGCGGGCGAGCGGGGGTGCGGCGCCCTCGAGCGCGCCGACGTCAAGGACGAGCGCGCCGACGCGGCCGGCCATCAAGAGGTCGGCGAGTGCCGCCGGCGTCGTCGTGACGAGCACGCGCGCCTCGATCGCCGCCTCGACGAACGCGCGCTCCAGAACGGGGTCCTGCGTGACGAGCACGACCTCGCGCGGCAGGCGCACGCGCGCGGCGCGGGCGTTGGGCGCGCGTGGCGCGGCCGCGAAGCGGGCCGAGGTCGTGTTCATCTGAAGTCCTCAATCCGGCGACCCGAGGCCGCCAGGCACGTCTCGCGGCGACGCGGGCTCTTGCGGCCCGGCGGTCTCCGCCCCAAACGCCATCGTTCGCTACTCCCACCGTTGCAGGGTGGAGACAGTTAACGTTTTCCGGCCGCGGGCCTGTGAGATCGGTCAAAAAACCAATCGACGCCGGAGCTTGACGCGCGGTCGACCGGTTTTCCCGAGGGGGGCTTGTGGTCAAAACGCAGCAGCTAACCCGTTGATGTTCCGTTAATTTTGTGCGGCGGACTGGGGTAAAACCCTCGACAGCAGGCCGTGCTTGGCGCAGGATGCCGTGCGACGGGAACCGCGACCCGCCGCTTTCAGGGCGCGGACTTATGTCGCACACAACAAAGCGCCGACGGGGGTTGAGCGGATGAAGTACCGGATCTCGGTCAAGTCGCGCCTGCCCGCCACGATGCGTGGCCAGCTCGAGGCGTTGCTGTTCTTCAATGCCGGGCAGCACCGGATGCGCCAGGAGATCGAAGAGACGATCGAGCGCTACGGGCTTCCGGAGCTGATCGACGATCGCGGCTTGCTCCACGTGCAGGTGGCCGGCATCCCCGAGGTCCAGACGCTCTTCGCCGTGCACGAGGAAGACGGCCGGGCGCGTCCCGTCGGCGTCGTCGTCTACGTGCGCGACAGCTTCGAGCGGATCACGGTGCTGCACGTCGGCGTCGCGACCGACTACGCCTTCGGCGGTCCCTACTCGGGCGAGCGCGTGCTGCAGCGCCTGATGCAGCAGATCCGCACCGTCGCGCGCCGCACCTCCGGCATCCGCCACGTCGAGGTCGCCTACCGCCGCAGCCGCCTCAGGGTCGCGACCGCCTGAGTCCGTTGGCGGGTGCGGGGGCGGACGCTAAGATGCGCCGCCGTTTCGACCGGAGACCCGCCATGAACCTGAACCGACTGCCCGTCGTCCTCGCGTCGTTCCTGCTCGCGCTCGCGCCGCTCGCCGGCCACGGCGCCTCGAAGGAGGAGATCGACGCCCGCGTCCGCGAGGCGCTCGAGCAGCTCTACAAGTCGAGCGCCGCGAAGGAGCTCGCCGGCAAGTCGCGCGGCATCCTCGTGTTCCCGCGCGTCATCAAGGGCGGCGTCGGGGTGGGCGGGGAGTACGGCGAGGGGTCGCTGTCGGTCGGCGGCCGGCCGGTCGAGTACTACAACATCGCCTCGGCCTCGATCGGCTTCCAGCTCGGCCTGCAGCAGGAGTCCGTCGCGATCCTGTTCATGACCGAGGAGGCCTTGAAGCGCTTTCGCGACAGCGACGGCTGGAAAGCCGGCGTCGACGGCTCGGTTGCGATCGCGACGCTCGGGGTGGGTGGCGAGCTCGACACCGAGACGGTGCGCAAGCCGATCATCGGCTTCGTGTTCTCGAACAAGGGCCTGATGTACAACCTGACCCTCGAGGGCTCGAAGGTCACGCGCCTCAAGCGCTGAACGCGGCGGCCCGGGGGGAGGGTAACCCGCCCGCCGCCGCTGCTATCGTCGGCCCATGCCCCGTCGCGCACCGCCCGGCCGGCCCCCGCATCCCGACCTGCTGACGCCGGCCGAGTGGCGCACCGTCGAGGCCGTGCGCCATGGCCTGACGAACCGCGCGATCGCGCGTCGCGACGGCGTCAGCCTCGACGCCGTGAAGTTCCACGTCGGGAACGCGCTCGCCAAGCTCGGCCTCGGCGACCGCCGCGCGCTGCGCCGCTGGCCGGGCGTCGCGCGCGGCACCGCCCTCTC
>DATKOR010000091.1:0-28316 GCA_035524495.1 Steroidobacteraceae bacterium | reverse complement strand
CTGCTGGTGCCGCTCGACGACGAGCGGCTGATCGTGCCGCGCAGCTGCGTCGCCGAGGTCGTCGCCTGGCAGGACCCGCAGCCGATGAGCGGCGCGCCGTCCTGGTACGTCGGCACGGTCGGCTGGAGCGGGCGCACGGTGCCGGTGATCTCGTTCGAGGGCACGCTCGGGCGCGCGATCCCGGCGCCGAGCGGACGCACGCGCATCGTGGTGCTGCACTGCCTCGGCACCCGGCTCGCTGCCGGGGCGTTCGGGATCCTGACGCAGGGCTTCCCGCAGCTCGTGCGCCTGAACCCCGACGTCGTCAAGCCCGACCCGACGCGCTCGTTCCCGGACCGCAGCGCCGTGCTCTGCGGCCTCAGGATGGTCAACGAGGCGCCGCTCGTGCCCGACCTCGAGTACCTCGAGAACATGATCGCCGAGGAAACCTCGGTCGCGGCCTGAGGGCCCCTCAGCGCATCCAGGGCTCGGCCTCGAGCTCGCGCGCTTCCTGGTTGCGATGCTGCGCCTTGAGCGCGTCGGCGAGCGCCCGCCCGGCGCGGGCGCGCGCGCCCGGGTCGCCGCTCGCCATCGCGAGCGCCTTGCGCGCACAGCTCTCCGCCTGGTGCGCGTCGTTCTCGGCGAGCCTGAGGCGCGCGAGCTCGATCCACAGCAGCGGATTCTGCGGCTCGATGCGCAGCGCCCGGTCGAGCGTCGTCGAGGCGCCGGGCAGCTCGCCGCGCGCCACCTGCGCGTGCGCCTGGGTCACGAGCGACTGGGTGGCGGCGCCGAGGCGGTACTCGCGGGTCGGGGATGGCACGGAGGGCGGCAGCTCGGGTTGCGCCTCGCCGCCGGCCGCGAGCGGGGCCGAAGGACCGGCCCCGCCCGGCACGCTCTCCTGCCCCGGGGCCGGCGGCCGATAGGGCGGCGGCAGCCGGCAGCCGGCGAGCGCGAGCGCCGCGAGGCACGCGGCCAGGAAGCGGGTCAGCGCCCGCGGTTCTGCAACCATGACTTCACCCGGTCGATCAGCGAGTCGTTCGCGCCCGTCGCGCAGCCGGAGCGCGCCGCGAGCGCGAGGCCCTTCGGCACCGCGACCCGGACCGCATCGGGACTGCAGCCGGGGCTCGTCGCGAGCCCCGTCGAGAACTCGATCCAGCGTTCATCGACCTCCGGCGGCGGCGCGGGTTCCCAGGACGCGGGCCGCAGCGCCGCGATCGCGTCCGCCCAGATGGGCATCGCGCCGGCGGCGCCGGTGAGCCCGGTCGCGCGATTGTCGTCGTACCCGACCCAGACGACCGCGAGGTGGCTGCCGGTGAAGCCCGCGAACCAGCTGTCGCGCGTGTCCGAGGACGTGCCGGTCTTCGCCGGCGCCACGATGCCGCGTGGCAGGCGCGCGGTCGCGCCGCGGCCGGTGCCGCGCTCGGTCACCTGCGCCAGCATCTCGTCGAGCGCGTAGACGGCCGCCGGTGCCGCCGCGGCCTCGACCTCGACCTTGAAGCGCTTGAGTGCCTCGCCGCGCTCATCGAGCACCGCCCGCACCGCCCTGAGGCGCGAGCGAAAGCCGCCGTTGGCGAGCGCCGCGTAGATCTCGACGACCTCGAGCGGCGAGAGCTCGACGGAACCGAGCAGCAGCGAGGGGTTGAGCGGCGGGCGGCGCTCGAGGCCGAGCTTGACGAAGGTGTCGGCGATCCGCGGCAGCCCGACCTCGAGGCCGAGCCGCACCGTCGCGAGGTTCAGGGACTCCGCGAGCGCGCGCACCATCGGCACCTCGCCGTAGGTCTCGCGCGTGAAGTTCTGCGGCGCCCAGACGCTGCCGTCGGCGAGCTTGAGCTCGAGCGGCGCGTCCTCAAGGAGGCTCGCGGCGCTGTAGCGGCCGGTCTCGAGCGCGCTCAGGTAGACGACCGGCTTCACCAGCGAGCCGATCGGGCGGCGCGCGTCGAGGGCGCGGTTGAACCCCTCGCCGCCCGTGTCGCGGCCGCCGACCACCGCGAGCACGTCGCCGCTCTGCGGCGCCGCGACCACCACCGCGCCCTCGAGGTGCGCGTCGCGCTCGCGCGACTGCGCATCGAGGCGCTTCAGTCCCCTGGTCAGCGCGCGCTCGGCGGCGGCCTGCGCGCGCGGGTCGAGCGTCGTGTAGATCGCGAGGCCCGCCGCCTCGAGGTCGGCCTCGGCGTAGTCGCGCTTCAGGTGCCGGCGCACGAGGTCGAGGAACGCCGGCACGTAGCCGCCGGCGTGCGGCCGGAGCACGAGCGGCTCGGCGCTGGCGCGCTGCGCCTCGGCGCCGCTGATCAGGTGCGCGCCCGCGAGCTCCCCGAGCACGAGGTTGCGCCGCGCCCGCGCGCGGTCGGGGTGTCGCAGCGGGTCGTAGAACGACGGGCCCTTGACGATGCCGACGAGCAGCGCAAGCTCGGCGGCGTCGAGCTCGTCGACGGGCTTGCCGAAGTAGTACTGGCTGCCGAGCCCGAAGCCGTGCACGGCGCGCTCGCCGTCCTGGCCGAGGTACACCTCGTTGATGTAGGCGACCAGGATCTCGTCCTTGCTGAAATGCGCCTCGAGGCGCATCGCCATCAGCGCCTCGGTGAGCTTCCTGCCGAAGGTCTGCTCGTCGCTCAGGAAGTAGTTCTTGACGAGCTGCTGCGTCAGCGTGCTGCCGCCCTGGGTGATGTGCCCGGCCCGCAGGTTCGCCCACAGCGCGCGCAGGATGCTGCGCGGGTCGACGCCGTGGTGCTCGTCGAAGCGCCGATCCTCGATGGTCTTGATCGCGGAGCGCAGCAGCGGCGGCACGTCGCCGGGCGCGAGCACGATCCGGTCCTCGCCGTGCACCGGGAACACGCTGCCGACCAGCAGCGGATCGAGCCGAAACAGCGGCAGCTCCCGCCCGTCGCTGCCGGCGAGCCGGGTCACGGCCTCGGCGTTCGCGTGCACGCTGAGCCTCAGCGGCGCGCGCAGCTCGTCGACGAAGCGCACGCGGCGCGCGTGCAGCTCGAAGTCCGCGCCGCGGCGCCGGTAGAGGCCGGGCCCGGCGCCGGGGTCACCGGGCCGGTAGCGCAGGCGCCGCAGCTCCTCCTCGAGCTCGTCGGCGCTGACCGGGGCGCCCGCGTACAGCTCGAGCGGTTCGGCGTAGACCTTGGCCGGCACCGACCACAGCCGCCCGCGAAACTCGCGCGTCACGACGTGGTCGAGGTAGACGACCCAGCCGGCGAAGGCGCCGGCGAGGAGCAGCACGCTGCCGCCGAGCACGAGCCACAGACGTCGACGCATGCGGGCGCGGCTCATCGACTTCAGCCGAGGTCGCCGTAGAGCGCCTGCAGCGCCGCGATCGCCGCCGCGGCCGCGGTCTCGGTGCGCAGGATGCGCGGGCCGAGCCTGAGCGACCGGTAGCCGCACTGCGCCGCGGCCGCGAGCTCCTCCTCCGACAGCCCGCCCTCGGGCCCGATCAGGAGCTCGAGGCGCGCCGGCGGCGCCGCCAGTGCGCGCGGACCGAGGGCGGCGCTCGGCGCCAGCACGAGCTTGAGCTCGTCGCGGCCGCGCGCGGCGTCCAGGTGATCGAGGAGGCGGCGCGGCGCCTCGACCTCGGGCACGACCGCGCGGCCCGACTGCCCGGCGGCGGCGGCCGCGATGCCACGCCAGTGCTCGAGCCGCCGCGCCGCGTGCTCGGCGTCGAGCTTGACGACGCTGCGCGCGCACAGGAGCGGCACGATCCTCGCGACGCCGAGCTCGGTCGCCTTCTGCAGCGCATAGTCCATCCGCTCGCCGCGCGAGATCCCCTGCGCGAGCGTGATCGCGAGCGGCGACTCCGCGGCGCTCGCGATCGGCTCGCCGAGGAGCACCAGGACCTCGGCGTCGCGGACCGAGGTGATCGTCGCCGCGTGCTCGCGGCCGCGGCCGTCGAACACCGCGAGCGGCGCGCCGCGCGAGAGCCGCAGCACTCGCACGAGGTGCAGGCCCGTGTCGGGCGCGAGCTTCAGGGTCGCGCCGCTGGCGAGGGGCCCGGCGACATGGACCCGGGTCAGGCGCATCCGTCGGCTCGCAGCGCGCCGGCCGCCACCGGCGACCGGGGCCGGTGGCCGCGGTGAAGCGGCAAAGAGGGGTGGGTGGGTGGCATCGCGGTCGCCCCGAGTGTACCGAGGGCGCGGATTCCGCGCCGCCCGCCCGTGCCGTAAGCTGCCCGGATGGGGAACGCCGCGTCCGTCTCGGTCGACGTCGGCCGGGGGCTGATCGCCCCGGCGCGGCAAGTCCCGTCGCCGAACCAGGACACGCGCCCGCCCGGCGCCTCGATCGACCTCGTCGTCGTCCACGGCATCAGCCTGCCGCCCGGCGAGTACGGCGGGCCGTGGGTCGAGCGGCTGTTCCTGAACACGCTGCCGCCCGCGCACCACCCGTTCTTCGCGACGATCAGCGACCTCAGGGTCTCCGCACACCTCTTTATCAGGCGCGACGGCGAGCTCGTGCAGTTCGTGCCGTTTCATGCACGCGCCTGGCACGCCGGCGCCTCGAGCTGGCGCCACCGCGTCGCCTGCAACGACTTCTCGATCGGCATCGAGCTCGAGGGCGACGACGCCGTGCCCTACGAGAAAGTGCAGTACGAAGCGCTCGCCGCCGTCGTCGCCGCGCTGCGCCGCGCCTACCCGACGCTCGCACCCGACGCGATCACCGGCCACAGCGATATCGCGCCCGGGCGCAAGACCGACCCGGGGCCGGCGTTCGACTGGCCGCGGCTGCAGACGGCGCTGGCGCACGCCGGGGCCGGCGCATGAACTTCCTCGCGATCCTGATCGCGCTCGTCGCCGAGCGGATGTTCGCGCTGCGCCGCGAGGTGCGCGAGCCGCGCGCCCTCGTCGCCTACGTCCGCGGGGCGCTCAGGATGACCGCGCGCGACCCGTCGCTCGCGCTGCCGATCGCGGCAATCGCGGCGCTGCTGCCCGGGCTCGTCGTCGCGATCGCGATCGGGGTGCTCGGCGCGGTCGTGCACGGGCTCATCTACGTGCTCCTGGCCGCGCTCGTGCTCGTGTTCGCGCTCGGGCCGCGCGACCTGCGGCGCGAGGTCGCCGAATACCGGGCGGCGGCCGCGCGCGGCGACGCCGCCGCCGCGAAGCGCCTGGGCGATGAGATCCTCGAGGCGGACGCGAGCCAGCGCCAGGGGCCGATGCTGGGCTCGGTCGGCGAGGCGATCTTCGTGCAGGCCAACAACCGGCTGTTCGGCGTGCTGTTCTGGTTCGCGCTGGTCGGGCCCTTCGGGGCGCTCGCGTTCCGGGTCACCGACCTCATGCGCCGCGAGGCGATCCAGCGGGCGGGACGTGCCGACGCTCCGCCCTCGGCCGGGGCGGTCCGCGACGTCTGCCAGCGCCTGCACGGCGTCATCGCGTTCCTGCCGGCGCGGCTCGTGGCGCTCACCTACGGCGTCGCCGGCAGCTTCGAGGAATCCTTCGCCGGCTGGCGCAGCTACCTTGCCTCTGAGTCCGACCACTTCTTCGACGCCAACGACCGGCTGCTGGTGCACGCCGGCCGCGGCGCGCTCGGCGTCGGCTGGAGCCAGGCGCGCGACGAGCCCGAGCGGGCCCGGGCGGCGCTCGCGCTCGCCGACGCGGCCCTTTATGTCTGGCTCGTCGTGCTCGCGCTCCTGACCCTGGTCGAATGGATCGCCTGAGGACCGGCCGGAGGGGTTCCGGGGGAGGCGCCCGCGCCCGGCGGCCGGAGGGGGGCGAAGATCGGGCGGAGTAGGGTACGATCGCGGGCGCAGCGGCTGCCGACCATGGATCGTCCGGGTGGCCCGCGTCGCAAAGTGCGGTATAGAAGAGCCCGCGCCAGACACGACCTATGACAGTGAAACTCCAAGAAGGGCAGTTCTTCCTGCTGCCGGTCGAGCGCGGGCAGTACGCGGTCGGCCTGATCGCGCGGGCACCGAAGCGGGGCGGCGTGCTGCTCGGCTACTTCTTCGGGCCGCGGCGCAATTCACCGCCCATGGACGCCTGGCTGAACGCCCTGCACCCGCAGCAGGCGGCGTTCGTTTGCCGGTTCAAGGACGCGGCGCTGTTTCGCGGCGAGTGGCGCCTGCTCTGCAACCTCGAGGGCTTCGAGCGCGCGAACTGGCCGATGCCCGCGTTCCACCGCTTCGACAGCTCGGTGACGCACGTGCCGGGCGGCTCGGCGGTCACCGACTGGCGCGTCGAGTACGCCGACGACAACCTGATCGTGCCGAAGAGCGAGACGCCGGCCGAGGCCTCTGACATGAAGCTCGGCGAGGACATCGCCTACGATGCGCAGCTGCTCGCCAAGGAAGTCGGCCAGCGCGTGAGCGAGGCGGACCCGACCGCCGACGACTCGACCTGGCGCTGAAGCGCCTCAGCGCTCGCGCCTCCACAGCTCCTCGCTGCCGCGCTCGTGGCGCGCGAGCACCCGTGCGAGCACGAACAGCAGGTCCGACACCCGGTTGAGGTAGCTCGTGAGCTCGGGCGCGACCGGCGCCTCGCGCGCCAGCGACCAGACGCGCCGTTCGGCGCGCCGCGCGATCGTGCGCGCAAGGTGGCACGCGGCCGCCGCCGGCCCGCCGCCCGGCAGGATGAACTCCTTGAGCGGCGGCAGCGCGCCGTTGAAGCCGTCGAGCGCCGTCTCGAGGCGCGTCACGTAGGCCTCGGTCACGACCCGGTGGCCCGGGATGCAGAGCTCGGCGCCGATGTCGAGCAGGTCGTGCTGCACCTCGGTCAGGCATGCAACGACCGCGGGCGGCAGGTCCGGCACCGCGAGCACCATGCCGACCGCGCAGTTCGCCTCGTCGACCGTCCCGAAGGCCTCGACCCGCACCGCGTCCTTGTCGGTACGGGTCCCGTCGCCGAGGCCCGTCGTGCCGTCGTCGCCGGTGCGCGTGTAGATGCGGCTGAGTCGGTTACCCATCGGGGCGCTCCGGCGCGCTCCAGGGCGCGCCCTATCGGAAATCGTACCGCAACGCGCCGTAGAGGCCGCGCCGCGGCGTGAAGTAGCCGTTGGCGAGCTCGTAGCGCTTGTCGAGGGCGTTCTCGAGCCGCGCCTGCAGCGACAGGCCCCGCGACAGCGTCGCCCGCCAGAAGAAGTTGACGAGCGTGTAGCCGCCGTCGTGCACCGGGTCGCCGAAGTTGTCGATGTCGGCCCTCGGTCCGCTCGTCAGCAGGTCGAGCCCCGCCTGCTGGATGCCGAGCTTGCGCGCGAGCGACAACGTCGCGCTCGCCTTCGCCCGGCGCAGGAGCGTCGAGCCGTCGGCGCGGTTGACCGGGTCCTGGCGGCTCGCGGCGGCGCGCGCCTGCCAGTCGTCGTCGCTGTACTCCCAGGCCGCCTCGAGGCCGCGGATCCGCGCCCGGTCGACGTTCTCGTTGACGCCGAAGAACGGGTCGTCGACGGTCGGCATCGCGACATACTGGATCAGGTTGTCGATGCGGTTCTCGAAGGCCGAGAGCACGATCCCCTGGTGCTCGTCGAGGCGCTGCCGGAACCCGAGCTCGAGGTTGCGGGCGCTCTCGGGCTTGAGCGAAGGGTTGCCCGCGAAGCCGTAGCGGTCGGTGCTGTCGGGGGCCCGGAACGCGGTTCCGAAGCCCGCGGTCAGCAGCGTCGCGGCGCCCGCCTCATAGCCGTACTCGGCATTCCAGGTCGCGTGCCCGCCGAAGGTCTCGTGGTGCGTGTAGCCGACGGCCGCGAGCAGCCGGTGCGGCCCGAACGTCGCGCGGTCCTCGACGTACCAGGTGTCCTCGGAGGTGTCGACGTCGAAGTTCGTGCCGAACACCGACGAGCGCGTGTTCTCGCGCGAGGCGAGGCCGCCGAAGGTCAGCTTCTGGGCCCCGAGGTCCGCGCTGTTCTGCCAGTCGAAGGTCGTGCGCCGCGTCGTCTCGTAGTCGGGCGACTGCGCCTGGCGGAGGTCGTCGACGAACTGCGACACGAGCAGGCGCGTGTGCAGCGCCTCCGAGAGCGCGCCGCCGACGTTCGCGGCGAGCGCCGAGTCGAGGTAGTTCTGGTCCTGGCCGATCGGGGTCGAGAACAAGTCGGAGTACTGCGTGTTGCCGCGCGCGCCCCAGACGCGCGCGCCGAGCTCGAGGCCGCCGAGCTGCGTGCGCGCCGCCGCCGACAGCGACACGTCGCGAAAGCCCCGGTCGGCGGGATCGCCGGCCTGCGTCGGGTAGCCCGCCGACTCGACCCAGTTGACCGCCGCCGACACCGAGCCCGCGCTCCCGGAGTCGTAGGCGGCGGCGCCGGCGTTGCGCGTGTCGTAGCGCCCGCCGCCGGCGACGACGTCGAAGCCCGAGCCCGCGGGCTGGCGCGTGATGATGTTGATGACGCCGCCGATCGCGTCGGTCCCGTACAGCGTCGAGCGCGGTCCCTTGACGATCTCGATGTGGTCGATGAACTCGGGCGCGATGTTCTGGATCGCGGGATTGCCGACGGTGCCCGGGTTGATGCGCACGCCGTCGATCAGCACGACGGTGTGGTTCGAGTTCGTGCCGCGGATGAACAGCGAGGTCTCCTGCCCGGGTCCGCCGCTCCTGACGACGTCGATGCCGGCGTTGAAGCGCAAGAGGTCGCCGACGTCGGCGCCCGGGGAGCGCTCGATCGTGTCGCGGTCGATGATCAGCACGGGCGCCAGCGCCTCGGACCTGGGCTCGGGCTCGCGGCTCGCGGTCACGACGACGGGCTCGAGCGTCGTCGCGGGCTCGGTGCCCGCGGCACCGGGCGGCGAGGCGAGGGACAGGGACAAAAGCGCAAGGGAATAGTGACGCATCGGCTCTCCTCCATGCTCGCCCGCATGGTCTGGTGGCGTTGCCGCCGCGGGCGGGGAGGGAGCGGGGGTTCCGGAGGAACCTCGGCTCGCGTGCGCCCACCGCGCTGCGGATCGAGTGCCAGGCCGGTCTCCGGACTCTCGAGCGGACCACCTCGGGGGTGGCCGGAGGCCCTCGCCTTCCCGCGTCGACCGGAGGACCGGTGACTGCAGTGGCTGCCGTGCTTGCGCGCGGCGGAGGGCTTCGCGACTCGATTACCGTTGCGGGGGCAGCGCCGGAATGGCCCTCGCGCGTGCGATGGGCGTCACCGGCTTCCCGTTTCACCCCGGACGCGCCTTGCGACGCGGCCGGGGACACCTGACGCGCGGCATCGTGAAGAGGCACTGCAGCGCTGTCAAGCGATTGACAGCCGGGGCAGGGGTTCGGATAAAGGCCCCATGGGACAGAGCCCTGAACTCGCCGCCGCGCTCGAGGCCGCCGAGGCGGCGGCGCGCGTGATCCGCGAGTGCTACGCGCGGCCGCTCGCGGTGAAGGTCAAGGCCGACGCCTCCCCGGTCACCGAGGCGGACGTGCGCGCCGAGCAGGCGATCCGCGCGGTGCTCGCGGCGCGCTTCCCGGACTACGGGTTCCACGGCGAGGAGACCGGGCGCGACGAGCGCGGGCCCGCGACCTGGCTCGTCGATCCGATTGACGGCACCAAGGCCTTCGTGCGCGAGTATCCGATGTTCTCGACGCAGATCGCGCTCATGAAGGGCGACGAGCTCGTGCTCGGCGTCTCCTCGGCGCCGCTCTACGGCGAGCTCGCCTGCGCCGAGCGCGGCGCCGGGGCGTACCTGAACGGCCGGCCCCTGCGGGTCAGCGAGGTCGCGACGCTCGAGGCGGCGGCGCTCTCGGCGGGGAACCTCAGGTCGCTCGCGCAGGGCGCGGGCTGGGCGCGCTACGGCGCGGTGGTCGCGCGCGTGAACCGGATCCGCGGCTACGGCGACTTCCTGCACTACCACCTGCTCGCGGCCGGCAAGATCGACGCGGTGATCGAGTCGGACGTGAACATCCTCGACATCGCGGCGCTCGTCGTGATCGTCGAGGAGGCCGGCGGGCGCTTCACGGCGCTCGACGGCGCGCCGGTCGGGCTCGCGACGACGAGCGTGCTCGCGGCGAACCCGGCGCTGCACGCGCGCCTCAGCGCCGCGCTCGGCTGAGGCCGTGGGCGCGATCGTAGAGGTCGCCGTGTTCCTCGCCGCGGCGGTCGTCGCGGTGCCGCTCTTCAAGCGCTTCCACCTGGGCGCCGTGCTCGCCTACCTCGCGGCCGGCATCGTGGTCGGGCCCTCGGGTCTGAAGCTGATCAGCGACGTCGAGCGCACGCTCGACGTCGCCGAGTTCGGCGTCGTGCTGCTGCTCTTTGTGATCGGGCTCGAGCTGCAGCCGTCGCGGCTTTTCGCGATGCGCCGCGCGGTGTTCGGGACCGGGCTGCTGCAGGTGGTGCTCTCGAGCGCCGTGCTCGCGCTCGGCGCCTGGGGCTTCGGGTTGGCGCCGCGGAGCGCGCTCCTCGTCGGCTTCGCGCTCTCGCTGTCCTCGACCGCGCTCGTGCTGCAGGTGCTCGCCGAGCGCGAGGAGCTGCACGCGAACCATGCGCGGGCGGCGTTCGCGACGCTCCTCTTCCAGGACGTCGCGGCGATGGGCGTGCTCGCGCTGCTGCCGCTCGCCGGCGGCGGCAAGGCCGGGGGCCCCCTGCAGGCGATCAACGGCCTCGTGGTGCTCGGCATCGTTCTCGGCTTCGGTCGCCTCGCGCTCCGGCCGCTCTTGCGCATCGTCGCCGAGACGCGCGTGCGCGAGACCTTCACCGCGACCGCGCTGCTGCTAGTGATCGCGAGCGCGCTCCTCTTCAGCGCCACCGGCCTCTCGATGGGGCTCGGTGCGTTCGTCGCCGGGGTGCTGCTTGCCGACTCCGAGTACCGCCACGAGCTCGAGGCCGACATCGAGCCGTTCAAGGGATTGTTGCTCGGGCTGTTCTTCGTCGCGACCGGGATGTCGGCGCGCGTGGGGATGCTGATCGAGCGCCCGCTCGCGGTGCTCGGCGCGTTCCTCGGGCTCCTGGTGCTCAAGGGCCTCGCCGGCTGGGTCGTCGCGCGCCTGAGCGGGCTCAGGGACGGCGCGGCGCGGCGCTTCGCGAGCGACGTCGCCGGGGGCGGCGAGTTCGCGTTCGTGCTGCTCGCGCTCGTGACCCGCGGGCGGCTGCTCGACGAGGCGACCGCCGACCTCGTCGTGCTTGTGGTGACGCTGTCGATGATCGCGACGCCGCTGCTGATCGGCGCGCACGCGCGCCTCGAGGCCTGGCTCGCGCCGGCGCCCGCGCCGCGGCCGTTCGACCGGCCCGAGTCCGAGGAGCCGCGCGTCATCATCGCGGGCTTCGGACGCTTCGGCACCATCATCGGCCGTGTGCTGCGCGCCAAGCGCATCCGCTTCACGGCGCTCGAGGCGAGCCCGGCGCAGGTCGACTTCGTGCGGCGCTTCGGCAACAAGCTCTACTACGGCGACGCCTCGCGCCTCGAGCTCCTGCACGCCGCGGGCGCGGCGCACGCCGAGCTCCTGATCGTCGCGATCGACGACGTCGAGGCCTCCATCCGCACCGTCGAGATGGCGCGCCGCCACTTCCCGCGGCTGAAGGTGCTGGCGCGGGCGCGCAACCGCCAGCACGCGTTCCGGCTGATGGACCTCGGGATCACCGCGGTGTTCCGCGAGACCTACGCGACCAGCCTCGAGGTGGCGGGCGAGGCGCTCGTCGCGCTCGGGCTCACGCGCGAGGAGGCGCGCGCCAGCATCAAGACCTTCCGTGCGCACGACGAGCGCACGCTGCTCGCGCAGCAGGCGGTGCAGGAGGACGAGGACAAGCTCGTCGCCGCGACCAAGGAGTCCGCGGCGCAGCTCGAGAAGCTCTTCGCCGCCGACGAGGAGCGCGCGCGCGCCGACGCCGCTAGTCGCTGAGGAACAGGCGCCGCCCGCCGACCACGACCTCCTCGACCGCGACCCGGTACATCTCCGAGAGCGCCGCGGCCGTCAGCGTCGTCGCGGTCTCGCCGCAGTCCCAGCGGCCATCGCCGTACAGGAGCAGCACGCGGTCCGCGAAGCGCGCCGCGAGCGACGGGTCGTGCAGCGTCGCGACCACCGCGCGGCCGGCGTCGGCGCGCGCACGCAGCAGCTTGAGCACGTCGAGCTGGTGGTGCGGATCGAGGTGGTTCTGCGGCTCGTCGAGCAGCAGCACGTCGGGGTCCTGCGCGAGCACCGCCGCGAGCGCGACGCGGCGGCGCTCGCCGCCCGAGAGCGTGTCGATCGCGCGCTCCTCGAGCCCGGCGAGGTCGCAGGAGGCGAGCGCGGCGCGCGCCACCGCGACGTCGGCCGCGCTCTCCCAGGTCCAGAGCCCGACGTGCGGATGGCGCCCGATCAGCACGGCGTCGAGCACCGAGCCGGGGAACGGATCCTCGCTGACCTGCGTCAGCAGGCCGAGCCGGCGCGCGCGCTCGCGCCGCGGCCACTCGCCGAGCGCGCGCCCGCAGAGGCGCACGCCGCCCGCCCCCGGCGCGCGCAGGCCCGCGAGCGTGTGCAGCGTCAGCGACTTGCCGGCGCCGTTGGCGCCGAGCACGCAGACGAAGTGGCCGGCGAGGACCGAGAGGTCGAGCGCGCGCACCAGCGCTCGGCCCGGAACCGCGACCTCGAGCGCCGAGGCGCCGAGCAGTTCGCGCTCCGCTAGGGCTGCAGTCGCTGGACGTGCCAAGGCGTCGCCGCGAGGCTGTGGCCGTCGCCGATCGCGGTCAGCGACCGGGTCCAGCGGGCGCGGTCGTGGATCCGGAACTCGCCCTCGACCCAGAGCTCGACCGCCTCGACCCACAGCCGGTAGCCGCCCCAGTTCGGCGGGCGCGGCACCTCGACGCCGGCCGGCGAGTCGTCGGCCTCGTTGCCGTCGGGCCCGACGGGCGGCGTCCCGAAGCGCCGGCCCGCGTCGCGCAGCTGCTCGATCAGCTGCGCGCGGCTCGCGACCGGGCGGCTCTGCTGGCTCGCCCAGGCGCCGACGCGGCTCTGCCACGGGCGGCTCGCGAAGTAGTCGTCGCTCTCGCGCGCGGGCGACCTGACGACGAAGCCCTCGACGCGCACCGAACGGCGCAGCGAATCCCAGTGCAGCACCGCCGCGACCCGCGGGTGCTGAGCGAGCTCGGCGCCCTTGCGCGACTCGTAGTTCGTGAAGAACACGAGGTAGCCCTCGGGCAGCACGATGTCCTTGCAGAGCACGACGCGCGCCGACGGCTGGCCGCCGGGGCCGACGGTCGCGAGCGTCATCGCGTCGGGGTTCGGCTGCGCCTGCTCGTCGAACGCCTGCCTGAGCCAGGTCTCGGCGACCTGCAGCGGGTCTTGCGGCAGCGGGTCCGGCAGCCACTGGGCCGAGAAGGATTTCATGAAGCAATGTTAAGGCTTCGTTTGGCCTCTCGTCATACGGGTTCAGCACGGGTTCAGCGCGCACCGACGAGGATCGAGCCGTAGCCTGCAGAGGAGCCGCACGATGAACACCCGCCCCTCGCTTTATCGCTCAACGCTGATCGCCGCCGCGCTCGCGATCGGCAGCCTCGGTGCCGCAAGCGCCGAGGCCCACGAGCACGGCTGGCGCGGCCACGACGCACCGGGCTGGCAGCAGCGCGGCTGGCACGCCCACGGCGGGCGGGGCGACTGGCGCCCGGGCTATTTCGCGCCCGGCTGGCGCGGCTGGGAGGCCCCGGTCGCGGTCCTGCCGCCGCCGCTGCCTTTCGCCCCGCCCGGCGTCTCGGTCGTCGTGAGGCTTCCGCTCTGACGTGACAAAATCCCCGTCAGCCCCGACGTCCGGGGCCGACGGGGAGTCGACGTGCCGGAGCCTCAATCGCTGGATCAGTTGCGAGCGCGCCTGACCGAGATCGACCGCGAGCTGATCGGGCTCGTCGCCGAGCGGCAGCGCCTGTCCCAGGACGTCGAGCGCGCCAAGCGCGCGACCGGCCACCCGACCCGCGACTACCGCCGCGAGCGCGAGGTGATCCTCGGCGCGCGCACCGAGGCCGAGCGCCGCGGGGTCCCGCCCGACGTCGCCGAGCAGATCCTGCGTCTGCTGATCATGAACTCGCTCGCGACCCAGGAGCAGGCGCGCGTCGTCGCCAAGGGCCACGGCAGCGGCAAGCGCGCGCTCGTGATCGGCGGGCGCGGCAAGATGGGCCACTGGTTCGTCGACTTCCTTGCCTCGCAGGGCTTCGACGTCGAGGTCGCCGATCCCGCGGGCGCCGTCGAGGGCTACGCGCACCGCGCGCGCTGGGAGGATTCGCCGCTCGACCACGACGTCATCGTCGTCGCCTCGCCACTCGGAATCACCGCCGAGGTGCTGAAGGGCCTCGCCGAGCGCCGCCCGCGCGGGCTCGTGTTCGACCTCGCCTCGGTCAAGACGCCGCTGCGCGAGGGGCTGAAGGCGCTGCTCGCCGCCGGGGTCCGCACCGCCTCGATCCACCCGATGTTCGGCCCCGACACCGACCTGCTGTCCGGGCGGCACGTGATCTACATCGACCTCGGCGACCCCGCCGCGCTCGCCGCGGCGCAGGAGCTGTTCGCGCCGACGATGGTCGAGCGCGTGGTCACCGGGCTCGACGAGCACGACCGGCTGATCGCCTACGTGCTCGGGCTGTCGCACGCGCTCAACATCGCCTTCTTCACCGCGCTCGCCGAGAGCGGCGAGGCGGCGCCGCGGCTCGCGCGCATGTCCTCGACCACCTTCGACGCGCAGCTCGACGTCGCGCGCCGCGTCGCCGAGGACTCCCCGGCGCTCTACTTCGAGATCCAGGCGCTCAACGAGTACGGGACCGAGTCGCTGACGGCGCTGCTCTTCGCCGTCGAGCGGCTGCGCGCGACGGTGCGCTCGCACGATGCGGCGGGCTTTCGGCAGATGATGGAGCGCGGCCGCAGCTACCTGCACACCCGCCCGCAGCCGGGGCGGGACGCCACGTGAGCCGGGCCGGCGGCGAGCGGCGCGACGCCGCCGGCCGGGCCGAGGCCGAGGAGCTGCGCGCGCTCTTGAAGCGGCTCAAGGAGGAGGCGGCCGCCAACGAGCAGAAGTGGCAGCGCACGCTCGAGCGCGAGCTCGACCTCTTGCGCGCCGACACGCTCCCGGACCTGCTCGCGCTCGTGACCCGCGGGCTCGCGTCCTCCTACGGACTCGACGCCGTGCAGCTGATCCTCGAGGACCCGAACCACGAGGTGCAGCACCTCCTGCTCGGCATGGGCGACCGGCCCGAGGAGATCCCGGGCGTGCTGTTCGCCGACACCCTGACCGGGCTCGCGCCGCAGCTCGGCACGCTGCGCCGCGCCTGGCTCGGCCAGTACGTGCGCGCCGACCACGAGCTGCTGTTCCCGGGCGCGACGGGCCTGAAGACGCTCGCACTGCTGCCCCTGCGGCGCAACGAGCGCAACGTCGGCGCGCTGTGCTTCGGAAGCCGGGACGCCGAGCGCTTCTCGCACCGCCTCGGCGCCGACTTCCTGCAGCACCTCGCCTCGGTGACCGCGATCTGCCTCGAGAACGCCTGCAACCGCGCGCGGGTGCTGCGGAGCGGCCTCTCCGACTACCTGACCGGCTGGCACAACCGCCGCTACCTCACCGCGCGCCTGCGCGAGGAGCTCGCGCGCGCGCAGCGCAGCCGGACCTCGGTCGCCTGCCTGATGATCGACGTCGACCACTTCAAGGCGATCAACGACACCTACGGCCACATCGGCGGCGACGAGGCGCTCCGCGAGATCTCGGCGCGCATCGAGACGCAGGTCCGCGCCAGCGACACCGCGGCGCGCTTCGGCGGCGACGAGTTCACGCTGCTCCTGCCCGACACCTCGCTCGCCGACGCCAAGCGCCTCGCCGAGCGCATCCCGGCGGCCGTCGCGCCGCCGATCGACGTCGGCCACGGCGTGCACCACGCGGTGACGCTCTCGATCGGGGTCGCGGCGCTCGCCGGCGAGCGCGGCCACGAGGACCTGAAGGCGCTCGCCGAGCGGCTGCTCGCCGACGCCGACGCCGCGCTCTACGCGGCCAAGGCGAGCGGCCGCAACCGGGTGTCGATCAGCGGGTCCGGGCTCACGTCGCCGGCTGCGCCCGGCGCATGAGCACGAGGAACAGCGGGACGCCGATCAGCGCCGTCAGCGCGCCGACCGGCAGCTGCCGGGGCGCGAGCAGCGTCCGCGAGATCAGGTCCGCGATCACGACGAGCGTCCCGCCGGCGAGCGCCGCGGCCGGCACGACGCGCCGGTGGTCGGAGCCGAGCGCGAGGCGCACGAGGTGCGGCGTCACGAGCCCGACGAAGCCGATCGCGCCGACGCTCGTGACGGTCGCCGCGGTCAGCAGGCTCGCGACCGCGAACAGGACGCCGCGCAGCGGCGTCACCGCGACGCCGAGGAGCCGCGCCTGCACCTCGCCGTGCGCGAGGACGTTGAGCGGCCGCGCCATGACGATGCCCGCCGGGACCGCGATCGCGGTCAGCGCCAAGAGCCCCAGCGGCGAGTCGGCCCACGTCAGGTCGCCCATCAGCCAGTAGACCATGCCGCGCAGCACCGTCGGGTCGCCCGCCGCGAGCAGCAGGCTCACGAGCGCCCCGGTGCCGGCCGCGACGACGACGCCGGTCAGCAGGAGCCGCGTCGGCGTCCAGCCGCCCGGTCCCTGCGCGAGCGCGAACACGGTCAGCGTCGCGCCGAGCGCGCCCAGGAACGCCGCGACCTGCACGCCGAGGGCCCCGAGCCCGAGCAGCATGGCGCTCAGGGCGGCGACCGCCGCGCCGCCCGAGAGCCCGAGCACGTAGGGATCGGCGAGCGGGTTTCTGAGCAGCACCTGCATGCAGACCCCGGCGAGCGCGAGCAGCGCCCCGGCGCCGAAGGCGGTCAGCGCGCGCGGCAGCCGCAGGCTCACGACGAGCGCGCGGCCGAGCGGGTCGGTGCCGTCGAGGAGTCCCTGCCACAGCGCCGCGGGTGCGGGCCCCGCGCTGCCGAGCGAGACCGACGCCAGCAGCGCCGCGACCGCGACGGCGGTCAGCAGCGTCAGCGTCAGGGCGGGCCGGCGGACGAGGGCGGGAAGCACGGCGGGCTCGAGTGGCGTCGGGCGCGTGAGCCTACCCCGAACCGGGCCGCCGCGGCAGGTTGGCCGCCCCGCACCTCTATGAAAGAATCGACCGCGCAACGCCCCGGGGGGCCGATGACCGACTGGATCGACGAGGACGGCTACCGCGCCAACGTCGGCATCGTGCTGATGCGCGACGACGGGCGGGTGTTCCTCGGCGGCCGCCCCGGCGGGCGCGGCTGGCAGTTCCCGCAGGGCGGGATCCGGCCCGACGAGGCGTTCACGACGGCCCTCTACCGCGAGCTCGAGGAGGAGATCGGGCTCGAGGCGAGCGACGTCGAGTACGTCGGCGAGACGCGCGACTGGCTGCGCTACCAGCTGCCGCGCCAGTACGTGCGCAGGAACGGGCTGCCGCGCTGCATCGGCCAGAAGCAGCGCTGGGCGCTGTTGCGCTTCCGGGGCAACGAGGAGCGGCTGCGCTTCGACGCGACCGACGAGCCGCCGGAGTTCGATCGCTTCCGCTGGGCGGACTTCTGGGACCCGGTCCGCGAGGTCATCTTCTTCAAGCGCGACGTGTACCGGCGCGCGCTGCACGAGCTCGGGCAGCTCGCCTTCCCGGGCGGGCTGCCGCCGTATCCGGCGTGGTGGGACAGCGAGGCCCGGGACGCGAGCCCGGAAGGCGGGGCCGGGCACGCGCCCGGCTGACGGCGTCGCCGATCCCCGACAGCGAGCGGCGGGCCTGGATGTGGTACACAGCGGGGCCGGCGACGGACGCGGCGGCGATCGAACACCAGGGCCCGGGCAATCCAGAACACGACGTAAGGCCGCGAGAGCGAGATGCAACGACGACCGCCGCGCCGGGCGACTTCCTAGGCCCGCACATGCCGACCGACGCCGAGCGGCTGATCGTCACCCGCCATGCGCCCAGGCGCGCCGTGCTCGTCGCGGTCGGCGGCGTGCTCGCGCTCGTGCTCGGCGTCTGGGGCAGCTTCGAGGCCGGCCGGATGCTCGCCGGCTACTCGGTGATCAGCGCGACGCGCGACCGCCTGGCGCGCGCCGCCGAGATCCGCGACCTCAACGCCAAGCTCAAGGACGCGGAGTCGCGGCTCGCCGCCTCCGAGGTCGCGCGGCGCGTCGACCACGAGGCCGAGACCCAGGTCGAGAAATCGCTCGCCGAGCTCCAGGCGCGCCTCGGCGAGGCGACGCAGGAGCTCGCGTTCTACCGAAGCGTCGTCACCCCGAACGACGCGATGCTCGGCATGCGGGTGCAGCGGCTGCGCGTGCAGCCGGCGCTCGCGCCGCGGCGCTTTCGCGTGCGCCTCGTGCTCGTGCAGGCGGCGCGCGAGAACGTCGTCACGTCGGCGACCGCCGACTTCACCGTCGAGGGCACGCGCGCCGGGCGCGCGGAGAGCCTGCCGCTGTCCGAAATCGGGACCTCGTCGAAGGTGCTCAACTTCTCGTTCCGCTATTTTCAGGAAGTGGAGACCGAGATCGAGCTGCCCGAGGGCTTCGTGCCGCAGACCGTGCAGGTCGAGGTGCGCCCGGCCAAGGGATCCTCGTCGATCCGACAGGCCTACCCGTGGAAGATCGAAACGACCTGACGCTGGAGAATCCGGATGTTCCGCCGCAAGACGCCCGAGACCGCGAAGATTGAGACCCTGATCGGGCATGGCACCCGCATCGAGGGCAACCTGGTCGTCACCGGGGGCGTGCACCTCGAGGGCTTCGTCAAGGGCAACGTCACGACGAGCCCGGACGGCACGGCGGTGCTGTCGATCGGGCCGCAGGGCGTCGTCGAGGGCCTCGTCGAGGTGCCGCGCGTCGTCGTGCACGGCGAGGTGCGCGGCGACATCCGCGCCAAGGACAAGATCGAGCTCGGTGCCGGCGCGCGCGTCTCGGGCAACGTCAGCTACGGCGTCATCGAGATGGCGGCAGGCGCGGTGATCCAGGGCCGGCTGGTCGCGCCGTCGGCGCCGGCCGAGCCGGGCGACGGCTAGTCAGAGCAGCGCCGCCACGTCCTTCTCGATGCGCTCGGGCTTGTCGGTCGGCGCGTAGCGGCGCACGACTCGGCCCTGGCGGTCGACCAGGAACTTCGTGAAGTTCCACTTGATCGCCTCGGTCCCGAGCACGCCGGGCGCGGCCTGCTTGAGCGCCCGGTAGACCGGGTGCGTGTTCGGGCCGTTGACGTCGATCTTCGCGAACATCGGGAAGCTGACGTCGTAGTTGAGTGCGCAGAACTTCTTGATCTCGGCCTCGTCCCCGGGCTCCTGGTGGCCGAACTGGTCGCACGGAAACCCGAGTACTGCGAGGCCCTTGGGCCCGAGCTTGCGGTAAAGCGCCTCGAGGCCCGTGTACTGCGGCGTGAAGCCGCACTTGCTCGCGACGTTGACGATCAGCAGCGCCTTGCCGCGGTAGGCCCCGAGCGACTGCGCCTTGCCGTCGATCGTCTTCGCGCTCAGCTCATAGAGGCTTGTCATCGTCGCGCCCTTCGTCGCAGCGCCCGACGGGCGCCGTCGGCGCGAACGATCGCACGAGTCGGGGAGCGCCGCCAGCGCGGCTAGTCAGCGCGGCGCTTGCGGCCGCCGCCAGAGGAGGGGCACAGCGCCAAGGAAGGCGAGCGCGGCCAGGGCCACCACGGCGACCGTAGGGCGCACCGCGCGCTCGTAGCCACCGAGCGGCTCGCAGCGCTCGCCGTAGGGCTCGGCGTGGACGGCGACTTGCGAGCCGAGCGGCCAGAGGCTTTGGCGGGTTTCGAGGCGCGCATCAATCCATCTCCTGATGCCGGTGCCGAGCGCATCGTCCCAGTGGCAGGAGGACGCGCCGGTCGCGGCGGATAGGCGGTAGGTGTCGCGGACGATGTAGCTCGGGCCCTTGTGATTGACGTGCTGGGTGAGGACGGTGCGATCGACGACGGCGGCCTCGACCACCGGCCAGGTCAGCGCCTGCCGGTGCGCGAGGACCGGCAGCACGGCGAGCAGGCCGAGGATCAGTGCCGCGACGCCGAGCATCAGCGTGCCCGCAAGATGCAGCGCGCGCCCGGGCGGGCTGCTCGCGCCGGGCGGCTGGAACAGGGCTTCTGTGAACTGCGACACTGCGCGGAGCGCTCCGGATCATCACGCCCCCGACTTCAGCACTCCGCGGCGAACGCGGCTGTGAAGCAGGCCACGTTTGGCGCGACTGATCGCCCGTTCACGGCCGCGCGCGGTGCTCGCTGAGGTGAATGTAGACGCCGGTCGCCATCGCGGCGGCGGCGACGAGCAGCCGCGCGGTCACCGCCTCGCCGAGCAGCGCGACCGCGAGCGCGGCGCCTGCGAACGGCGCGCTCGCGAACAGCGCCCCGGTGCGCGCGGCGCCGAGCGCGCGCAGCCCGCGGATGTAGAGCCCGAAGCTGAGCCCGTAGCTGACCGCGCCGATCGCGAGCGCCGCGCCGACCGGCCGCGCGCCGGGCCAGCTCGCGCCGGCGCCGAGCGCGACCAGCGTGTTGCAGGCGCCGGCCACGAGCCCCTTCACGAGCCCGATGAAGCTCGCATCGGCGTGGGCGATCTGGCGCGTCGCGTTGTTGTCGATCGCCCACAGCAGGCACGCCCCGACGACCGCGAGCGACGGCACGAGGTCGGCGGGCTGGGTCGCCGCGCCCCCGAGCATCGCCGAGCCCGAGGCGATCAGCAGCAGCCCGACGGAGAGCCGCCAGCCGTAGTGCTCGCCGAACCCGAAGCGCGCGATCAGCGCCGTCAGCACGACCTCGGCGTTCAGCAGGAGCGAGGTCACGGTCGCGGGCGTCCGCGCGAGTCCCCAGACGAGCAGGAAGGGCGCGAGGATGCCGCCGCAGACGACCGAGACGCCGAGCCAGCCGAACTCGCGCGCCGAGAACCGCGGCGCCGCCGTGCGCTGCACCACGAACACGAGCGCGAGCGCGCCGCCCATGCCGAGGTACAGGAGCCCGGCGAGGAGCGCGGGGTCGAAGCCGCCGATCAGCGTCTTCGCGGCCGGCGTCCCGAGTCCCCACAGGGCGGCCGCCGCGAGCGTCGCGACGACGGCGGCGCGATGCGCACGGTCGGGATCGGCGGTCGGCTCGTCGCGCGCGCTCATGGATCGATGATCCCCGATGGCGGGCAGAGCGCAAAGGCCGGTGGCGGAATGCCGCGGACCCTTTAGACTCAACGCCACCGTGGCCGCCCGGGCCGCGCCGGAGAGCGCCGATGGATCCCGATCGCCGCGGATTTCTGAAGGGTGCCCTCGCGGCGACGTCGGTCGCGGTGGCCGGTGCGACTCCGGCCGGGGCGAGCGGCGAGTCCGCGCCGGCCGCGACGGATCTGTGTGACATGGAGGCGCGCGAGCTGCTCGCGCTCCTCGGCGCGCGCAAGGTGTCGGCGCACGAGCTGATGGAGGCGCACCTCGCGCGGATCCGCGCCCTCAACCCGAGGTTGAACGCGATCGTCGCGAAGCTGCCGGACGAGGAGTGCCTGACGCTCGCGCACGCCTTCGACGAGCGCCGCGCGCGCGGCGATGCGCTCGGTCCGCTCGCGGGGCTGCCGTGGGCGTTCAAGGACCTCGAGCCCGCGGTCGGGTTCACCTGGTCGCGCGGCTCGACGATCTTCCGCAACGACTTCCCGAGCTTAGACTCGGTGCTGGTCGGCCGGCTGCGCCGGGCCGGGGTGCTGCCGATCGGCAAGACCAACGTCCCCGAGTTCGGCATGGGCTCGCACAGCTACAACCGTGTCTACGGCACGACGCTGAACCCCTACGACCCGACCAAGAGCGCCGGCGGCTCGAGCGGCGGCGCGGCCGTCGCGCTCGCGACCGGCATGCTGCCGCTCGCCGACGGCAGCGACCTCGGCGGCTCGCTCCGAAACCCCGCGAACTTCAACAACGTGGTGGGCTTCCGGCCCTCCGTCGGGCGCGTGCCGACCGCGCCGACGCTGCTGCCGTGGTTCGGGTTCGCGGTCAAGGGACCGATGGCGCGCACGGTCGCCGACGTCGCGTTCTTGTTCAGCGTCATGGTCGGGGCGGATGAGCGCGACGTCGGCTGCGCGCCCTCGGATCCCGCCGAGTTCGCCGCGCCCCTCGGCCGCGACCTCAAGGGCACGCGCGTCGCGTGGTGCCCGGACCTCGGCGGCCTGCCGGTCGAGAAGGAGGTGCGCGCCGTGCTCGACGCACAGCGCGCGACGCTCGAGGGGCTCGGCTGCATCGTCGAGGACGCGGCGCCGGACCTCAAGAACGCCGACGAGATCTTCCTGACGCTGCGCGCGCTGCGCTCGTGGATCACCTGGGGGCCGACCTACGAGCAGCACGCCGCCGAGATGAAGCCCGAGGCGGTCGGCGAGATCGAGGCCGGCTCGAAGCTGACCGCGAAGGAAATCGGCGCCGCGCTCGCGGGCCACGCGCACCTGCTGGACGCGATGCGCGCGTTCCACGCGCACCACGACCTGATCGCCTGCGCGGTCAACCAGGTGGCGCCCTTCGATGCGCACATCACCTGGCCGCGCTCGGTCGCGGGGGTCGCGATGGACCACTACGTCGCGTGGATGAAGTCGGCGTACTGGATCACCGCGACCTGGCAACCGGCGCTCTCGGTGCCGGCCGGCTTCACGCCCGGGGGCCTGCCGGTCGGGCTGCAGCTCGTCGGGCGCTTCCGCGAGGACCGGCGCGTGCTCGAGGCGGGCCATGCCTTCGAGCAGGCGACCCGCATCGGACTGCGGCGACCCCCGACACAGCGCGCCTCCTAAGGCCGCTAGAATCCCGCCGCGGCGCAGGGCCGCGCCGCGAGCGGGGCCGTCGTGCCGGGACTATTCAGCGACTATCGACTCAAGAGCGTCACCATCCGCAACCGGATCGTGATGTCGCCGATGTGCCAGTACTCGGCCGTCGAGGGCGTGCCGACCGACTGGCACCTCGTGCACCTCGGCGCGCGCGCCGCGGGCGGCGTCGGGCTCGTGTTCGCCGAGGCGACCGCGGTGTCGGCGAGCGGGCGCATCTCGCACGGCGACACCGGGCTCTGGAACGACGCGCAGCTCGAGGCCTTCGCGCGCATCACGCACTTCGTCGCCGCGCAGGGGGCCGTTGCGGGCATCCAGCTCGCGCACGCCGGGCGCAAGGCGAGCGCCACGCGCCCGTGGGAGGGCGACAAGCAGCTCGCGGCCGACGATCCCGCGGCCTGGACGCCGGTCGGGCCGTCGGCGCTCGCCTTCGGCGGCTCGCTGCCGCGCGTGCCGCACGAGCTGACCGAGCGCGAGATCGCGGCGATCACCGCCGAGTTCGTCGCGGCGGCCAGGCGCGCGCGCGACGCCGGCTTCAAGGTCCTGATGCTCCACTACGCGCACGGCTACCTCGCGCAGAGCTTCTTCTCGCCGCTCGCGAACCGGCGCACCGACCGCTACGGCGGCTCGTTCGAGAACCGCGCGCGCTTCCTGCTCGAGACGCTCGCCGCCGTGCGCGAGGTCTGGCCCGAGGCGCTGCCGCTCGCGGCGCGCCTCGGCGTCACCGACTACGTCGAGGGCGAGCAGCCCTTCGAGGAGTCGATCGAGCTGGTGCGGCGGATGCGGGCGCTCGGGCTCGACTTCCTCGACGTCTCGCTCGGCTTCAACACGCCGGACGTCAGTCGCGTGCCCTGGGGCACGCCCGGCTTCGTCGCGCCGCTCGCGGTGCGCATCCGGGCAGCGACCGGCATCCCGTGCGGGGCCTCGTGGAAGATCCGCGATTTCAAGCTCGCGGACGAGCTGATCGCGACCGGCCAGCTCGACCTCGTCGTGATCGGCAAGGCGCTCCTCGACGACCCGCACTGGGCGTTCCACGCGGCCCGTGCGCTCGGCCACGATGCGCCGGGCTCGCTTCTGGCGCAGCCTTACGGCTACGCGGTCTGACGGCGCGTGAAGGGCGTCTTTTGACCGCGGGGCCGAGCGGGTCTAAAATGAGCTAAGTCATTGATTGGGATGGTTCGATGAACGAGTCCAGCACCTTTCCCGAGGCGGGCACGGCCGAGATGCCGCCGCCGCTCCTCTTCACGGATGCCGCGGCCCTCAAGGTCGGGGAGCTGATCCGCGAGGAGGCGAACCCCGCGCTCAAGCTGCGCGTCTACGTGCAGGGCGGCGGCTGCTCGGGGTTTCAGTACGGTTTCACCTTCGACGAGAGCATCGAAGAAGGCGACATGACCGTCGAGAACCAGGGCGTGACGCTCGTGATAGACCCGACGAGCTTCCAGTACCTGGCCGGCGCCGAGATCGACTACCGCGAGGGGCTCGACGGCGCGCAGTTCGTGATCCGCAACCCGAACGCCAAGACGACCTGCGGTTGCGGCTCCTCGTTCTCCGCCTGATCCGCCGCGCCTCCTGAGGCGGCTCGCGCGCCCGCCGGCAGCCGCATGCCCCAGCGCATACCCGACGTCCTCGCCGCCGTCGACCTCGGCTCGAACAGCTTCCACATGGTGGTCGCGCGCTACTCGCACGGCCAGATCACGATCGTCGACCGGCTGCGCGAGATGGTGCGGCTCGCCGCCGGGCTCGACGAGCACGGCCGCCTCGCGAAGGAGGCGACCGACCGCGCGCTCGTGGCCCTCGACCGCTTCGGGCAGCGGCTGCGGGACATGCGCGCCGAGAGCGTGCGCGTCGTCGGCACCAACACGCTGCGCAAGGCGCGGCGCAAGGCGGGCTTCCTCGAGCGCGCGCGCGAGGCGCTCGGCCACCCGATCGAGATCATCTCCGGCATCGAGGAGGCGCGGCTGATCTACGCCGGCGTCACGCAGACGATGCCGCTCGAGCCCGGCCGGCGCCTCGTCGTCGACATCGGCGGCGGCAGCACCGAGTGCATCATCGGCGAGGGCCACGAGCCGAGGATCCTCGAGAGCCTCTACATGGGCTGCGTCGGTCTCTCGGCCGAGCACTTCCCCGACGGCCGCTTCGCCGCGAAGCGCTTCGAGCGCGCCGTCGTCGGCTGCGAGGTCGAGCTCGAGCCGATCCAGGTGCCGTTTCGCGCCATCAGCTGGGACCACGCGGTCGGCTCGTCCGGGAGCGTGCGCGCGGTCGGCGAGGCGATCCGCGAGCTCGACCCGGCCGCGCAGACCATCACGCGCGAGGGCCTCGCCGAGCTCACCGACCACCTGGTGCGCGCGGGCAACGTCAGGAACGCCGCCATCAGCGCGATCGGCGACGAGCGCTGGCCGGTGTTCCCCGGCGGCCTGGCGATCCTGACGGCGGTGTTCAACGCGCTCGGCGTCGAGTCGATGCGCGTCGCGGACGGGGCGCTGCGCGAGGGCCTCCTCTACGACATGATCGGCCGCTACACCGACGAGGACGCGCGCGAGCGCAGCATCCGCTCGATGGCGGCGCGCTTTCACGTCGACAAGGACCAGGCCGAGCGCGTCGAGCAGACGACGATCGAGTTCCTGCGCCAGGTGCAGGAGAACTGGGGCCTGCACGATCCGCTCGCCGAGGGCGCGCTGCGCTGGGCCGCGCGCCTGCACGAGATCGGCCTCGACATCTCGCACTCGAGCCACCACAAGCACGCGGCGTACCTCCTCGAGCACGCGGACCTGCCGGGCTTCCCGCGCGAGGAGCAGCGGCTGCTCGCGTGCGTCGTCGGCGCGCACCGCCGCAAGGTCGCGCTCGAGCGCGCCGAGGAGCTCGTGCCGCCATGGCACACGCTCGCCCTCTACCTGATCGTGGTGCTGCGGCTCGCGGTGCTGCTGCACCGTGGCCGCTCGCGCGAGCCGCTGCCGGCGATCCGGCTGACGCCGAAGGGCCGCTCGCTCGAGCTCCGGTTCCCGCGCGGCTGGCTGCGCGAGCACGCGCTGACGCGCGCCGACCTCGACCAGGAGGTCGACTTCCTGAAGGCCGTGGGCTTTCGGCTGCGCGTCTTCTGAGGACGCTCAGTTCTCGGCGTGGCGCTCGAGCAGCGCCGTCTGCGCCGTGAACGGCACATCGGCCCCGGGCACGCTGCGCGTGTAGGTCCCGTCGGCGTTCAGGATCCAGGCATTGGTGTTGTCCGCGAGCCAGGTCTCGAGGTCGCGGACGATCCGCTCCCGCAGCTTCGGCCGGTCGACCGGGAACGCGACCTCGACGCGGCGGAAGAAGTTGCGCTCCATCCAGTCCGCGCTCGCGCACCACAGCTCCTCGGCGCCGTCGTTCTGGAAGTAGTAGACGCGCGAGTGCTCGAGGAAGCGTCCCATGATCGAGCGCACGCGGATGCGCTCCGAGACGCCCGGGATGCCCGGCGTCAGTGCGCAGATGCCGCGGACGATCAGCTCGATCTCGACGCCCGCGTTCGAGGCCTGGTAGAGCGCCTCGATGATCTTGGGCTCTATCAGCGCGTTCATCTTGGCGATGATCCGCGCCGGCCGGCCGGCGCGTGCGTGGTCGGCCTCGCGCGCGATGCGCTCCATCAGCGCCTCGTGCAGCGTGAACGGCGACTGCAGGAGCTTCCTGAGCGTCGGCGTGCGCGTCAGGCTCGTCAGCTGCAGGAACAGCTCGTGCAGGTCCTCGCCGATCGCGTCGTCGCAGGTGAAGAGGCCGTAATCGGTGTAGGCGCGCGCGGTGCGCGCGTGGTAGTTGCCGGTCCCGACGTGGCAGTAGCGCTGCAGGCGCCCTTCCTCGCGGCGCACGACCAGGATGAGCTTGGCGTGCGTCTTGTAGCCGACGACGCCGTACATCACGTGCGCGCCGGCCTCCTGCAGGCGGGTCGCGAGCCCGATGTTCGCCTCCTCGTCGAAGCGCGCCATCAGCTCGACGATGACGGTCACGTCCTTGCCGTTCTTCGCGGCCTCGACGAGGGCATCGACGACCGCGGAGTCCGAGCCCGAGCGGTACAGCGTCTGCTTGATCGCGAGCACCTGCGGGTCGCGCGCGGCCTGGCGCACGAAGTCGAGGATCGGCGCGAACGACTGGAACGGGTGGTGCAGCAGCACGTCCTTCTCGCGGATCGCGGCAAAGAGGTCGCTGCCGCCCGCGAAGCGGCCCGGCACGCCGGGCGTGAACGGCGGGTACTTGAGGTCCGGACGGTCGACGAGGTCGTAGACGGCGGCGAGGCGGTTCAGGTTCACCGGCCCCGGCACCTGGTAGAGGTCGTCGGGGCCGAGCTGGAAGTGCTGCAGCAGGAACTGGGTGAGGTCCGCCGGGCAGTCGTGCGCGGTCTCGAGCCGCACCTCGTCGCCATAGCGCCGCTCGGCGAGCTCGCCCTCGACGGCGCGCCGCAGGTCGTCGACTTCTTCCTCGTCGACGAACAGGTCGGAGTTGCGCGTCACGCGGAACTGCCAGCACCCCTCGACGCTCATGCCCTTGAAGAGCTTGCCGACGAAGCGCTGCACGACCGTGGAGAGGTACACGAGCTTGAGCGGTCCGACCTCGCCGTCGGCGTTCGGGACACGCACCACGCGCGGCAGCGAGCGCGGCACCTGCAGGATCGCGAGGTTCGTGTCGCGGCCGAAGGCATCGGTGCCCTCGAGCTTGACAATGAAGTTCAGGCTCTTGTTCTGGATGCGCGGGAACGGTCGCGCCGGGTCGAGGCCGAGCGGCGAGAGCACGGGCTCGACGTCGCGCTCGAAGTAGCGCTCAAGCGCCGCCGAGTCGCCGCGCGACATCTTCTTCGGCTGCAAAAGGTCGATGCCGGCCTCGATCAGCGCGGGCGTCAGCTCGCCGTTCAGGATCCGGTACTGCTCGTCGACGAGCGCGCGCGCGCGGGTGTGGATCGCGGCGAGCTGCTCCGAGATCGACCGGCCGTCGGGCCCCAGGCCCGTCGCGCCGCGCTCGAGGCGCTCCTTGAGGCCCGCGACCCGGATCTCGAAGAACTCATCGAGGTTCGAGGAGGCGATCGACAGGAACCGGACGCGCTCGAGGAGCGGCACGGCCGGGTCCCGGGCGAGGTCTACAACCCGCTGATTGAACTCGAGAAACGAGAGCTCGCGGTTGATGTAGTAGGCGGGGGCCTTGAGATTGATGTCATCCATGGTCGACGCCCGTCAAGCGATCACCTTAGCACGCGACCCCGTCGCGTCGTGTGACAGCGGTCAGCGGGCCGCGGCGAGCTCGGCGGGGTGGCTCGCGGCCTCGAGCGCCTGCAGCAGCGGGTGCGTCTTCTGCTCGAAGTCGGCCCGCAGCGCCGGCGAGATCGGCTCCGCCGGCAGCGTGCGGATCGAGGCGGGGTTTCTGTGCACGCCCCCGACCCGATACTCGTAATGAAGGTGCGGGCCGGTCGCGAGGCCGGTCATGCCGACGTAGCCGACGAGCTCGCCCTGGTGCACGCGCTTGCCGACGTAGAGCGACGGCGCGAAGTGCGACAGGTGCCCGTACACGGTCTCGACGCCGCCCGAGTGGCGCACCATGACGACGTTGCCGTAGCCGCCCTCGACACCGCGAAACGCCACGCGCCCCTCGCCCGCGGCGCGCACCGGCGTGCCGACCGGCGCCGCATAGTCGATGCCGCGGTGCGCGCGCATCCGGTTCAGGATCGGGTGCCAGCGGTTGCCGAACCCCGAGCTGATCCGCGAGAACTGCACCGGCGCGAGCAGGAACGCCTTGCGA
>DATKOR010000090.1:0-18467 GCA_035524495.1 Steroidobacteraceae bacterium | reverse complement strand
CGGCTCTTCTACACGCTGATGGCGCTCGGCAAGCTCGAGCAGCTGCACTCGGACGTGTTCCGCGAGATCCACGTCAACAACAACTTCCTCGCCGCCCAGGATCCGGCCGACACCGAGAAGCTGCAGCGCGCGTTCCTGAAGTCCAAGGGCATCTCGGACGCCGACTTCGACAAGGCCTATCGCTCGTTCTCGGTCGAGCAGTGGCTGAGGCATGCCGACGAGCTGACGCGCCGCTACAAGGTGACGGGCGTGCCGTTCATCGTCGTCAACGGCAAGTACACGGCCGACGTCGGCAGCGCCAAGGGCGAGCCGCAGCTGATCACGCTGATCGACGACCTTGCCGCCTCCGAGCACAAGCGCTGAGCCCGGCGGCGTCATGGACGGGTCCGGTAAGGACCCGAGGGAAAGTGGCGCGCCCGGCGGGATTCGAACCCACGACCTACGGCTTCGGAGACCGTCACTCTATCCAGCTGAGCTACGGGCGCGCGGAAGGACCGGGGATTTTACCCGTGCCCGCACCTGAGCGTCCAACGCCGGTCGCATCGAGCCGAACGCAGCCGTTGGCACTGATTCGTCGAGGTCTGGAGCCCGGGGGATGACGCGTGAGTAAGCAGGACCATCATTTCTTCAACATGTTGAGCGTCGTGATCGGCGGCCTCGTCGCGATCGCGATCGTGCTCTTTGGCATCGCGCACCTGATCGGCACGCCCTTTGAGCGTGCGCGCAGCGAGGCCGACTCGAGCCTCGCCGCCTCGGCCGCCGCGAACACCGCCTCGCCCGCCAGGGTCGCACTCGCCGGCGCGGACAACCGCGCGCTCGCGATCGTCGCCGCGAGCGGGGTCGTGCACGCGGCGCTGGCGGTTCCCGCCAACGCCGAGGAGACGTTCCGCGCGGTCTGCAGCGCCTGCCACGCGACCGGTGTCGGCGGCGCCCCGAAGGTCGGCGATCGCGCCGCCTGGGCGCCGCGCATCAGCCAGGGGACGGCACGGCTCACCGAGCACGCGCTCAAGGGTTTCACCGGCAAGAGCGGCGTCATGATCCCGAAGGGCGGGCGCAGCGACCTGCCCGACGAGCTGATCCGCGAGACCGTCGAGTACATGGTGAAGATGAGCCGTTAGGCGCGCTTCACCCGGCAATCGCCTGCAACGCCCGGCCTCGCCGGGCGTTGTCGTTTCAGGCCGGCGGTGGCTCGACGCGCTCGGCCGCGTCGCGCTCGAGGCGGCTGAGCTCGGCCTCAAGGCCCGCGAGGCGCGCCTCGAGCGCGGTCAGCTTCTCGCGCGTGCGCGCAAGCACGCCCGCCTGGACGTCGAACTCCTGCCGCGTCACGAGCTCGAGACGCGCGAGCGCCGACTGCAGCACGCTCTTGAAGTTCGCCTCGATGTCGTTCTTGAGTGCGGCGAGTTGCGGCGGCATCGCCTCCGACAGGCGCTTCGCGAGGTCCTCGAGGAAGCGGGGATCGAAGCTCGTGCTCATGGTCGTTCTCCTCGAAGGCGCCGCGTCGACTGCATCCTCGGCGGGTCCGCCCCGGCGCAAGCGGCGCTCTGCCTTCAAGCATACGCCTCGCGGCGTGCGCCAAATTGGTGCAATCGGCGACGGCCGGCCGCCGCCGCGTCGCGTAAGCGCCTGATTCGCCTGCGATGCGCCCATGGCATGGACGTTGCAATTCGAGGGCACGCCGGCTGACGGCGGCACGTGCCGCCGGCGCGCTTGAGTTCCGGCGAGGACGGTGTCCGCGCTGCCATGAAATGGATCGTCGCGATCATCAAGCCACACAAGCTCGACGAGGTGCGCCAGGCCGTCGCCGACATCGGCGTGCAGGGCGTGACGGTCACCGAGGTCCAGGGCTTCGGCCGCCAGCGCGGGCACACCGAGCTCTACCGCGGGGCCGAGTACCGGGTCGACTTCGTGCCGAAGTCGAAGGTCGAGCTCGCGGTCGACGACTCGATCTGCGACCAGGTCGTCGAGGCGATCACCAACATCGCCCGCACCGGCAAGATCGGCGACGGCAAGATCTTCGTGATGTCGCTCGAGCAGACGGTGCGGATCCGCACCGGTGAGATGGGACCGGACGCCGTCTGAGCAACGACAGGCGAGGCGACGCCAGCAGGCACCAGGGGGTACTCCGTGCATTCTAGAAGAGTGGGCTCGACGGATCGCGCGTGGGCGACGCCCGCGCTGGGGCTCGGGCGCGCGGCGCTCGCGGCGCTGCTGATCGCCGGCGCATTGATCGCAGGCGGACGCGCTCACGCGCAGGCGCCGGCCGCCGCCCCCGCCGCCGCCGAGGCAACGACCGCGACTCCCGCGCCGATGCCGGCCGCGGCGCCCGCCGCGGCGCCGTCGCCCAACAAGGGCGACACGGCCTGGATGCTGACCTCGACCGCCTTCGTCTTGCTGATGTCGGTGCCGGCGCTCGCGCTCTTCTACGGCGGCCTCGTGCGGCAGAAGAACATGCTGTCGGTGCTGATCCAGGTGTTCGTCGTGTTCTCGCTGATCACGGTGCTGTGGGCCGTCTACGGCTACTCGCTGGCGTTCACCGAGCGCAATGCCTTCATCGGCGGCTTCGACCGGCTGTTCCTGAACGGCACCTTCGATGCGGCGACGGGCACGTTCTCGATGGCCGCGACGTTCAGCAAGGCGACGCCGCTCTACGAGCTCGTCTACGTCGCCTTCCAGGCGACCTTCGCGGCGATCACCGTCTGCCTCGTGCTCGGCGCAATCGTCGAGCGCGTGCGCTTCTCGGCGGTGCTGATCTTCGCGATCGTCTGGTTCACGATCAGCTACCTGCCGATCGCCCACATGGTCTGGTACTGGCCGGGACCGGACGCCTACACCGATCCGAAGCTCAGCGACGCGATCTCGGCCAAGGGCGGCCTCCTCTGGCAGTGGGGCGCGCTCGACTTCGCCGGCGGCACGGTCGTGCACATCAACGCCGGCATCGCCGGGCTCGTCGGCGCGATCCTGCTCGGCAAGCGCGTCGGGCTCGGTCGCGAGTCGATGGCGCCGCACAGCCTGACGATGACGATGATCGGCGCTTCGCTGCTGTGGTTCGGCTGGTTCGGATTCAACGCCGGATCCGCCTACGAGGCCAACGGCTCTGCGGCGCTCGCGTTCATGAACACCTACCTCGCGACCGCCTGCGCGGTGCTGTCGTGGCTGTTCGGCGAGTGGGCGCTCAAGGGCAAGCCCTCGCTGCTCGGAGCCGCCTCGGGCGCCGTCGCCGGGCTCGTCGCGATCACGCCGGCGGCCGGCAACGTGGGCATTCCAGGTGCGTTCGTGATCGGCACCGCCGCCGGGCTCGTGTGCCTGTGGGGCGTCACCGGCCTCAAGAAGCGCATCAAGGCCGACGACTCGCTCGACGTCTTCGGCGTGCACGCGGTCGGCGGCATCACCGGCGCGCTGCTGACCGGCGTCTTCAACTCCCAGTCACTCGGCGGACCCGGGTTCGTCACCGACTGGGTGACGGGCAAGGTGATCTCGAACCCGATCCCGCTGCAGCTCTGGATCCAGGCGAAGGCCGTCGGCTTCACGGCCGTGTGGACGGCCGTGGCGGCGCTCGTCGCGTTCAAGATCGCCGACCTCCTCGTCGGGCTGCGCGTGCCCGAAGAGGAAGAGCGCGAGGGCCTCGACACCGCCTCGCACGGCGAGCGCGCCTACAGCTAGCAGAACGAACCCCCTCGGGGCGGGCCCAGGCCCGCCTTTTTTTGCGTCGAGGTGGTATCGCGATCGATTCTCATTGGTGTTGCCCGTCCCGCGGCTCCGCAATTCTGCGGATGACGCCGGCTCCCCAAGCGCTCAGCCTCGTTGATCGAGGGTGAGTCGAAATCTGTGCACGCCCTGGCCGTGCGGCGCCGCGGTGAAGCCGCGCCGCTGCGGGCGTGCGGCGAAGTGATTGGAGAGGTCATGAGCGTCGAAGCCGAGCGTCCGCAGGTGTATCTCGTCGACGCTGACGAGGCGACCCGCGGCTCGTACCGCCGGCTGCTGCAGCCGCTCGGCTACCACATCGACGACTTTCCCGACGCCGAGACGTTCCTCAGCGCAGCGCACATCGAGGCGGCCGGCTGCGTCGTGCTCGACTACCACCTGCCGCACATCGGCGGCCCGCAGCTGCACGAGCGGCTGCGCGCCGCCGGCTCCCCGCTTGCGGTCGTGTTCGTCAGCGAGCGCGGCGACGTGCCGTCGGCGGTCGCCGCGATGCAGCAGGGCGCGTGCGACTTCCTGCTGAAGCCGGTGCGCGAGCAGCAGCTGCTCGACGTCGTGAACCGCGCGCTCAGGAAGTCCGCGGCCGACGCGGTGCAGGGCCGGGCGCGGCGCGCGGTGCTGAACCAGCTTGCGCGCCTGACGCCGCGCGAGCAGGAAGTGCTGCTGCAGCTCGTCGAGGGCGTGCACTACGACCGCGTCTCGAGCGCGCTCGGCATCACCAAGCGCACCGTCGAGGCGCACCGTCGCCGGATCATGGAGAAGATGGGCGCACGCACGTTGCCGCAGCTGTTGCAGCAGCTGGCACGCGCCGGGTGGCCGGGTCGCGTGCCGCTCGCGCGCGACTCCTCGCACCTCAGCTAGCCGTCGGTCGCCTGATCGACGCGCGCCGCGAGCGCACGCACGCCCGCCGAGATTTCCGCGACGAGCGCAACCGGCCGCTCGAGCGCGCGACAGGACTCCGGCAGCGTCGCGAGCGAGCGCGCGGCGCGGGCCGCGAGCGCCGCGATGCTCTCCGGCGCGCGCAGCCGCCGCCCTTCCCGCATCACGCACTCGAGCAGCGGCTCGCCGCGCGCCGCCTCGCCCTCGATCGCGACGACGTCGGCGGCGATCCGCCCGTCGCTGCCGAGGCGCCGGTAGACCTGCTTGCGGCCGGGCCAGGTGGCCTTGCCCCACGAGCGCTTGCGGCGCGGGCGGCCGGCGTACTCCTCGAGCTTGTAGGCGCAGTCGAGGTACGGCGCGTCGGCCGACGTATCGAGGCGCGTGCCGATGCCGTAGGCATCGATCGGTGCGCCGAGGGCCGTGAGGCGCGCGAGCTCGTGCTCATCGAGGTTGCCGCTCGCGAGGATCTTGACCGAGCGGCAGCCGCCCTCGTCGAGCACCGCGCGCACGGCGCGCGCGCCCTCGCCGAGATCGCCGCTGTCGATGCGCACCGCGCCGACCTGCGCGCCGCCCCGGACCAGCGCGACCACCTCGCGCGCCGCCGCGAGCGTGTCGTAGGTGTCGATCAGCAGCGTCGTGCCATCCGGGTGCACGCGCGCAAAGCCCGCGAATGCGTCGCGCTCGGTGTCGTGCGCCTGCACGAACGAATGCGCCATCGTGCCGTAGAGCGGGAGCCCGAACTCGCGGCCGGCGGCGACCGTCGCGGTTCCGGCGAAGCCCGCGATCACCGCGGCCCGCGCGGCGAGCAGCGCGGCCTCGGCACCGTGCGCGCGACGCATGCCGAAGTCGATCAGCGTCCGCCCGCCCGCCGCGAGCACGCAGCGCGCGGCCTTGCTCGCGATCAGCGTCTCGAGGTGCATCAGGTTGATCAGCCGGCTCTCGACGAGCTGCGCCTCGGGCAGCGGTGCGACGACCCGCAGCCACGGCTCGTCGGCGAACAGCACCGTCCCCTCGGGCGGTGCCCAGACCTCGCCGGTGAAGCGCAGGCGCCCGAGCCAGTCGAGGAAGTCGGGCTCGAAGCGCCCGAGCGAGGCGAGCCACGCGCGCTCGGCCTCGGTCACCGCGAGCGTCTCGAGGAAATGGAGCGCCTGCTCGAGGCCCGCGACCAGCAGGAAGCCGCGCTCGGGCGGCAGGCGGCGCGCATAGAGCTCGAAAACCGCCTCGCCCGTCATGCCGAGCCGCCGGTACGCGGTCAGCATCGTCAGCTGGTAGAGGTCGGTGACGAGCGCCGATTCGTTCACGGTGGTGCCAGGGCCGGTGACAACCGGGCGCCGGCGGCGCGCATCGCCTCGCACGCACGCGCGCTGTCGCCCTCCTTCACCTCGACACCGCGCACGGCGGCCTGCAGCACGACGACCTCGAAGCCGAGGCGCCGCGCGTCGCGGACCGTCTCGAGCACGCAGTAGTCGGTCGCGAGCCCGCCGACCCAGAGCCGCCGGACGTGCGCCGCGCGCAGCGCCGGCGCGAGCGCCGTGCCGCTGAAGGCCGAGTAGGCGTCGGCGTCGCGCGCCGTCCCCTTGCTGACGACGACCGCGTGCGGGGGCAGCGCGAGCGACGCCGCGAACTCGGCGCCGGGGCTCCCGGCGACGCAGTGTGCGGGCCACGGCCCGCCCTGCCCGCGAAACGAGCAATGCGCGGCCGGATGCCAGTCGCGGCTCGCGAACACGCCGCAGCCACGCGCGGCGAACGCGGCGAGCCAGGCGTTCAGCGGGGCGATCACCTCATCGCCTGCCGGAACGGCCAGCGCGCCGCCCGGCAGAAAATCGTTCTGCACGTCGACGACCAGCAACGCATCGTCGGGCGCGCGTGGAACCGGTTCGGTCGCGTCCATCCGCCGGAAAATATCCTCTCGCGCGACCTGCGTGGGGAGAATTACCGAGGGCCTCCTAAGGAAGGCCCGTCTGGCAGTCCGGACGCGACCCACTACGCTCGGGTGGGCCGGCGGGGTCTGTGAGGAGACTGCCATGCGTCCGATTCTGGTCGTGGTCGCGGATTCTTCGATGGCGCGGTTCTATCGCCTGCCCGGCGACTCGCGGCGCCTGCGCCTGCTCGAGGTGCTCAGGAACCCCGCGGCCCGGGCCCACGAACATGACCTCGTCGGGGGCCGCCAGGGCCGCGTCTACAGCCGGGCGGTCGGCCACCCGCAGGCCTACGCCGCGCATCGCTCCCCGAAGCGCATCGCCGCAGAACGGTTCGCGGGAAGCGTCGCGCGGCGCGTCCGCGGGCGCTGCGCCACGCTCAAGAACGAGGATGTCGTGCTCATCGCGAGCGGGCGCCTGCTCGGCCTCGTCGAGCGCCATCTGCCGACCGCCGCACAGCACCGCCTGGTCGCGACGTTGCCTCTGGACCTCTCCCATCTCTCGGAGGCGGCGCTCGCCCGCGAGGTATTGCCGCTGCGCGCCGGGCACGGGATCTGCGCCTAGCGACCTTTCCGGCCCGATCCGGCGGCCCGGCCGCCGGTGGCCGGTGCCGGCCCCCGTTCCCACGTCTCGGAAGCCGTGCGAGGATGGGCCCCGGACACCTGTCTGTGACGGACTTCAAGGGTCTTTTGGGCCCCGGCAGGCGACACTGCCGCGTGACTTAACCGGCCAACCCGGCGAGAGGGCCCGATCGATGAACGCGACCACCCCGAACGAGCGGACGCGACGCCCGGCGCGGCGCGCGCTGGCGGCTGCGGCCCTCCTCGTGCTCGGCGCCGTGGCGCTGCCCTCGGTGGCCGCCGTCTATAAGTGGATCGACCCGAAGGGCGAGATCCACTACAGCGACCGGCCGCCACCGCCCGAGGGCAAGCTGCTGTCGATCGACACGAGTGCCCAGCACAGCCACGAGCGGGGCCCCGAGCCTGCGCCGCGCGCCAGCACGCCCGCGCCGCTCGGCGCGCCCGGCACACCGAACGCCGCGCTGTCGCCCGAGGCGGCCGCGAAGCTGAAGCAGAATGTCGACAACGACGTCTCGAGCGCCCGTGCCGATCAGTGCAAGCAGGCGCAGGACAAGTACCAGAACTACATTCACTCGCGTCGCCTCTACAAGGAAGGTCCGAACAAGGAGCGCATCTACCTGTCGGACCAGGAACTCGAGACCGAGCGGCTGAACGCCAAGCACGAGGTCGACGAGCTCTGCGGCACCGGCAGCGGCTGAGCGCCGCTTCCCCTCGCGACGGTTTCGCGATTCACTAGGCGGGTTGCGCCCGCCGGGCGCGCTTGCCCGGAGCTCGCGTGAAAACCGGATTCATCGGACTCGGCGCCATGGGGCTCTCCATGGCCCGCAACCTCCACAAGGCGGGACTGCTGGCCGGCGTCTGGAACCGCAGCCGGCCGAAGGCCGAGGCGCTCGCCGCCGAGACCGGCTGCGCGGTCGCCAAGGACCCGGCTGCGCTCGCGGCCGCGGTCGATGCGCTCGTCCTCTGTGTCTCGGCCGACGCCGATGTGCTCGGCATCATCGATGCGCTGCTGCCGGGCTCGCACCCGGGGCTCATCGTCATCGACTGCTCGACGGTGGCCGCGGCGACCGCGCGCGATGCCGCGGCGGACCTCAAGCGCAGCGGCGCCGCGTTCCTCGACTGCCCGGTCAGCGGCGGCGTCGAGGGCGCGCGCGATGCGACGCTCTCGATCATGTGCGGCGGCGAGGCCGCCGCCTTCGAGCGCGCGAGGCCGGTGCTGTCGGCGCTCGGCCGCACCGTCACGCTGATGGGCCCGACGGGCTTCGGTCAGGCGACCAAGGCGACCAACCAGATTCTGTGCGCCGGCGTCATCCAGGCGGTCGCGGAGGCGATGGCGTTCGCGAAAGCCGAGGGCCTGCCGCTCGAGAAGGTCATCGAGGCGCTATCGAAGGGCGCCGGCTCCTCGTGGTACTTCGTCAATCGCGCGCCATTCATGGCGCGCGGCAGCTTCCCGGCGGGATTTCGAGTGCGGCTGCACGACAAGGACCTCGGGATCTGCCACGACATGGCCGCGGCACACGGTGCCGAGCTCCCGGTCGTCGAGGCGACGCGCGCGCAGTACCGGGAGCTCGTCGCCGCGGGCCACGGCGACGAGGACATCTCGACGCTGTTCCGGCTCAAGGACGCGCTCTTCACCCGCGCCGCGAAGCGCTGAGTCCGGGCGCCTTCACGCGGCGGCGGCGGCGGGCGCGGTCGGCGCCGCCGGCGAAGCCGGCGGCTTCGGGCGCACGACGTAGAGACTGAGCGCGCCGATCCCGATCAGGAACACGCACAGCGTTGCGAGGCCGCCGAAGAGCGGCACGTACCGGACGATCAGCAGCGTCGCGAGCGCGGCCAGGTAACCGGCCATGCGCCAGCCCGCGGCGCCGACGCGCGCCGGCGCGAGGCGCCCGAGCGCGAAGTCCCCGAGCGCGACGGCGCCGACGATGTGGCCGAGCATCAGGGCGACCGCGTACAGCGCGATCGACAGGAGCGCAATCGGGATGCCGATCAGCGTGATCAAGAGCAGCACCGCCGCGATCGGCACCGCGATCAGCACTGCGAAACCGGTCCCGAGGCACAGCGGCCACTCGGTCGCCGCGACCTGGCTGGTGCGCGCGAGGAAGCCCGGTGCGAGCAGCAGGAGCAGCAGTCCGAGCACTAAGCTGCCGCTGAACCACAGGCCGCGGCCGACGCCGTGCATCGCGTGGTGCGCGCCCTCGCGCCAGGTCCATGCGCGGTACGACCCGGGCAGGCGCTCGAGCCCGCCGACGATCTGCGCGCCGGCCGCGACGACCGGCTCGCGCTCGGAGCGGTAGCGCAGCTTGCCGGCGATCTTGGCCTGCGGGCCGATCTCGATGCGCGCCGCCGAGACCTCGAGGTCGCCGCCGACGCTGCCGCTGACGGTGGCGTCGCGCCCGGCCATCTGCAGGTAGCCGTCGGTGGTGCCCGCCATCGTCATCGTCCGGCCGACCATCGAGACGCTGCCGCCGAGATGCGCCCCCGGCGTGACCTCGATCGTTCCGCCCGCGAGGCGCGCGTTGCGGGTGACGCTGCTGCTGACGATCACGAAGCCGCCGGCGGCGTACAGGCCCTGGCTGATCGGGCCGCGCACCTCGACGTGGGCGCCGGCCAGGAACGCATCGCCGGCGACCGGCCCGTCGAGCGTCACCCGGCCGCCGGCCGCGAACGCATCGCCGGCGATCGAGCCCGAGAGATTGACGGCGTGGCCGGCCGCGAAGCGGTCGTTGCCGAGCGTGTGCTCGACGCTGTCATCGTCGCCCGACTCGGCGTGCGCGAGCGGGACGACGGCGAGAAGGCTGAGGAGCAGCAGGCAGCGCAGCATCGCGATCCCCCCGTGGCGGCCGGTCGGCGTGCCGGCCACGGGGCGATCGTAGTCCCTGGGCGGCGCCGGCGGGTAGCGCCCGCGGGCCGGGGCGGCCGCATGGCACAATGCCGCCATGCAGCACCTTCGCATCGCGACCCGGCGCAGCGCGCTTGCGCTGTGGCAGGCCGAGCACGTCGCCGCCCGGCTCCGGGAGCACCACCCCGACGTCGAGGTGACGCTCGTGCCGATCGTCACGACGGGCGATCGCATCCAGGACCGGCCGCTGGCGGCGGTCGGCGGCAAGGGCCTCTTCATCAAGGAGCTCGAGGTCGCGATGAGCGAGGGTCGCGCCGAGCTCGCGGTCCACTCGATGAAGGACGTGCCGGCGGTGCTGCCCGAGGGTTTCATGATCGCGGCGGTGCTGCCGCGCGCCGATCCCCGTGATGCGTTCCTGTCGCTGAAGCACGCCTCGTTCGCATCCTTGCCCAGGGGCGCGCGCGTCGGCACCTCGAGCCAGCGGCGCCAATCGATCCTGCGGTCGGTGCGGCCGGATCTTGAGATCGTGCCGTTGCGCGGCAACGTCGACACGCGGCTGCGCAAGCTCGACGAAGGCAGCTTCGACGCGGTGATCCTGGCCGCCGCCGGGCTCATCCGCCTCGGCTTCGGCGCCCGGATCACCGAGTACCTCGCGCCGATGCTGTCGCTGCCGGCCGTCGGCCAGGGCATCGTCGGCATCGAGTGCCGCGACGACCCCGCCGTGCTCGGGCGGCTTGCCGTGCTCGAGGACGGACCGACCCGCAGCTGCCTGACCGCCGAGCGCGCGCTCGCCGCGCGTCTCGAAGGCAGCTGCACCTCGCCGATCGCCGGCTACGCGGAGCTCGCCGGCGGTGAACTGAAGCTCGAGGGCTACGTCGGCGCGCCCGACGGCCGGTTGATCTTCCGCGACCGGATCGTCGGTCGGCCGGCCGACGCCGCGGCGCTGGGCCGCACGCTCGCCGAGCGGTTGCTCGGCGCCGGCGCCGCGGCGCTGCTCGAGGCGCTGCGGGCGCAGGGTGTCTGAGGTATGGCCGCGCTCGAGGGCCTTGGCGTCCTCGTGACGCGGCCGGAGCCCCAGGCGGGGCCGCTCGCGCGCCGGCTCGCGTCCGAGGGCGCGCGCGTCTATCGGCTGCCGGCGATCGAGCTGCTGCCGCGCGACGATCGCGCCCGGCAGCGCGCGGCGCTGGGTCCGATCGACCGTTTCCACTGGATCGTGTTCGTCAGCGCCAACGCCGTGCGCTTCGGCGCCGCACTGCTCGAAGGCCGTCGCGACCTCAAGCTCGCGGCCGTCGGCCCCGCGACCGCCGCGGCCCTGAACCACGCGGGCTTTCGCGTCGCGCTGGTGCCGCAGGGGGGCTACGACAGCGAGCACCTGCTCGAGAGCCCGGAGTTTCGCCACGTGCAGGGGCAGAGGGTGCTGATCGTGCGCGGCGACAGCGGCCGCGAGCTGCTGGCCGACGTGCTCGCGGCGCGCGGGGCGGAGATCCAGTACGCCGAGGTCTACGAGCGGCGCTGCGCACGACCGGTTCCGGGCGCGGTCGCCGCGGTCGAGGCCGAATGGGCGCGCGGGGCGATCGACGTCGTGACGGCGACCAGCGGCGAGCTCTTGCGCTGCCTGTACGAGATCCTGAGCCCGCAGGGACGCGCGCTGCTCGGCAAGAGCGTGCTGCTCGTCGGCGGCGCGCGCATCGGCGCGGTCGCGCGCCAGATCGGCATCGCGGGGCCGATGGTCGTCGCGTCGCGACCGGACGACGACGGTCTCGTGGATGCGCTGCTGAAGTGGCGGCGGCATACTAGCGCCCCCTGATGCGCGCGCCCGGCGAACGCCGATGCCCGACACCGAATCCCCGCTGAGCCCGGAAGACGAGGCAGCCGACCGCCGCCATGCCGACCGGCGCCGTGGCGAGCAGCGCCGCGTCGCGCGCGCACTGACGCAGGGCGCGCTCGCGCTCCTGATCGGCCTGGTCGCGATCGCCGTCGCGGTCTTCGTTGGCTGGCGCGGGCTCGCGCTCGAGCGCAGCCTCGACAGCGAGCGCCTCGCGAGCCGTGATCACGAGCTCCTCCAGGCGGCGCTCGCCAAGCTTGAGAGCAGGGCCGCGAGCGACGCCGCGGCGCTCGCGCGCCTCGAGACGCTGCCCGGCCGCCTCGACGCCTTCGACGAGCGCCTCGCGCGCATCGAGGCGCGCATCGACGCGCCGCAGCGGGCGGTCGCGCGCGTCGAGGCCGCGCACCTCGTCGAGCTCGCCGGCCACCGCCTCGAACTCGAGCACGACGTGCGCGGCGCGATCGCGCTGTTCGAGGCCGCCGATGCGCGCCTCGCCGGCAGCTCCGATGCCGCGACGCTGCGCATCCGCGCGCAGCTCGCTCACGATCTCGGCGCGCTGCGCGCCGTCGCGGCGCCCGACGCCGCGACGCTGAGCGCGCGGCTCGCGGCCGCCGGCGCCGCGGTCCGCGACCTGCCGATGCTGGGGACGATCAAGAACCAGTACGTGCCGCCGGGCATCACGCCGACTGCGGAGCCCGGGCTCGCCCGGGCCTGGCAGCAGTTCATGGTCGCGCTCACCGACCTCGTCAGCGTCCGGCGCGTCAGCGACGCGACCGTGCGCCTCGTGTCGCTCGAGGAGATGGGCGTTCGCCGCCACCATCTCGAGACGCTGCTGTTCGCGGCGCGGCTCGCGGCGCTGCGCGCCGACGCCGCCGAGTACGTCGCGGACCTCGCCGCCGCCCGCGACTGGCTGGGAAGGTTCTTCGACGCCAAGGACGCGGCCGTCGCGCGCCTCGACGCCGAGCTCGCCGACCTCGCCGCGAGCCGCGTGGCGCCCGAGATTCCGGACGTCTCGGGCTCGCTGAAGCTGCTGCGCGGTAAGTCGCCGTGAAGCGCCTGGCGCTACTCGTCGCGGCGCTGATCATCGGTGCCAAGCTCGCCAATACGCTGCTGCCGGAGAACGGCTACGTCGCGATCAGCTTTCGCGGCTACCTGATCGAGATGTCGGTGCCGACGCTCGTGCTCTGCATCGTGCTCACGCTGGTCGCGCTCGAGGCGCTGCAGCGGCTGCTGCGCTGGCCGCGCGAGCAGCGCGCGCTGCGGCTCGCGCGCCGCCGCACGCGGGCACGCGAGGACCTGAACCGCGGGCTGCTGGAGATGTCGGCCGGGCGCTGGTCCGAGTCGGAGCTGACGCTGACGCGCTCGGCGCGCGACGCCGACCTGCCCGCGGTGCACTACCTCGCCGCGGCGCGTGCTGCGGACCTGCAGAATGCCTACGAGCGGCGCGACGCTTGGCTGGCGCTCGCGCGCGAGGCCGCCCCTGACGAGCCGGGACCGGTGCTGATCACGGTCGCCGAGATGAACCTGAAGAGCGGCAACAGCGACGCCGCGCTCGAGGCGCTCGCCTCGCTCGAGCAGCTCGGCGCGCTGAACCCGCGCGCGCTCCTGCTGCTCGCGCGCGTCTACCGCCAGCGCGGCGACTTCGACCGGCTGCGGCAGCTCGAGCCGCGGCTGCGCAACACGCGCGGCGTGACGCCCTCCGCCGTCGACGAGATCATGGACACGCTGTACGCGGACATGCTGAAGGTCGCGACCGACAAGGGCGGCGTCGCGGCCGTCGAGGCGGTCTGGGACGAGGCGACGCGCGCCGCGCGCCGCCGCCCCGGGGTCGTCGTCGCCTACGCGCGCGGGCTCGCGCGCTTCGGCGAGCCCGGGCGCGCCGCCGATGCGCTCAAGGCGCTGCTCGAGGCCGAATGGAACGAGGCGGCGGTGCTCCTGTACGGCGAGCTCGGCGGCGGCGATCCGCTCGAGCGGCTGCGCACCGCCGAGGGCTGGCTCAAGGCGCGGCGCGAGGACCCGGCGCTGCTCGTGAGCTGCGCGCGGCTGTGCCTCAACGCCGAACTCTACGGCAAGGCGCGCAGCTACCTCGAGATGAGCCAGGCGCTGAAGCCGCGCGCCGAGACCGCGCAGCTGCTCGCCCAGCTGCTCGAGCAGCTCGGCGACACCGAGCGCGCGGTCGCGGTGCTGAAGCAGGGCATCGCGCTCGTGACCGGCAAGCAGCCGGTGCTGCCGCCGCTCAAGCAGCGCCGCTTCGGCGTGCCGCGGCGCTAGCGCGCGGGCGCATCCGGCGCGTAGTCGAACGAGTCGAAGTGCAGCCGCCCCGGCGCGAGGCCGCGGGCCGGCAGCGTCTGCTGCAGCGCCGTGATCAGCGCCGGCGGCCCGGCCGCGTAGACGTCGGCGCCGGCGAACGTCGGATGATCGGCGAGCACCGCCTCGTGCACGAGGCCGGTGCGAAAGCGCGCGGCTTCGTCCGCGCTCGCCATCGACAGCACCGGCACGTAGCGGAACCGGTCGCCCGCGGCGTGCCGCGCGCGCAGCCAGGCGTCGGCATAGAGGTCGAGCGCGGTGCGCGCGCCGAAATAGAGCTCGATCGGCCGCGCACTGCCGCGCTCGAGCAGCTGGCGCAGGATCGCCTTCAGCGGCGCGAAGCCGGTGCCGCCGGCCACCAGCACGAGCGGCGATGCCGCCTGCTCCGGCTCCTCGTAGACGAACTGCCCGAGCGGCCCCTCGATCCTGAGGAGCGCGCCGGGTTGCAGCGCCTCGAACACGCGCTCGGTGAACGCCCCGCCCGCGACGCGTCGCACGTGCAGCTCGATGAGCGCCGCGTCGTGCGGCGGCGAGGCGATCGAGAAGCTGCGCCGCCGGCCGCCCGGCAGCATCACGTCGAGGTACTGGCCGGCGCGGAAGCGGAACTCCTCGATGACCGGCAGCTGCAGGTAGAGCGCCATCACGTCGGGCGCCAGGCGCTCGAGGCGCGCGACGCGGCACGGCAGGCTCTTGATCTCGACGTCGGTGACGCGCTTGATCTCGCGTGCCTCGACAACGAGATCGCTCGCCGGCACCGCCTGGCACAAGAGCACGTAGCCCGCGTCGATCTCCTCGGCGCGGATGCCGAGCGGCCGGCCGCGCGGATATTCGACGCGACCGCTCAGCAGGCGCGCGCGGCACGAGCCGCAGCTGCCGCCCTTGCAGCTGTGCGGAAGGTTCAGGTGCGCCGCGAGCGCCGACTCGAGCACTGGCCGCCCGGGCTCGAGGTGCAGCCGGCGATTGTGGGGACGAAGCGTCAGCTCCATGAGCCGCCAGTGTGCCCGCAAACCGCCTAGAATGCTGCCCATGAGCGCCACTGCGCGTTACCTGGTCGCCGGTTGCGGCTACGTCGGCACGCGGCTCGCGCGCGCGCTCTTGCCGCGCGGGCCGGTCGTCGGCCTCACGCGCAGCGACACGAGCGCCGCCGAGCTCGACGCCCAGGGCATCGACGCCGTCAGCTGGGATCTCGATTCCGCCGAAGCGCCGGTGCCGCGCGGCATCGGCACGGCGTCGGTGATTTACTACCTGATCGCGCCGCCGCCGTCCGGCATCAGCGACCCGCGGCTGAAGCGCTTCCTCGCGAAGCTGCCGACGCGCCCGGCGCGCCTCGTCTACCTGTCGACCACCGGCGTGTACGGCGACACCGGCGGCGCGACCGTCGGCGAGGATGCGCCGCTGAATCCACTCACCGAGCGCGCGATGCGGCGCGTCGACGCCGAGCGCGTCGCGCGCGACTGGAGCGAACGGCACGGTGTCGGCTGGACGATCCTGCGCGTCCCGGGCATCTACGGCCCGGGGCGGTTGCCGATCGAGCGACTGAAGCGCCGCGAGCCGATGATCCGCCACTCCGAGGCCGGGTACTCGAGCCGGATCCACGTCGACGACCTCGTTGCCGCGTGCCTGCTGGCCGGCAGCGCGCCGCGCGCGGTCGAGCGCATCTACAACGTCAGCGACGGCAACCCGACCTCGATGACCGAGTACTTCGAGCGCGTCGCGACGCTGACGGGACTGCCGCCGCCGGAGCTCGTCACGCGTGCCGAGGCCGAGAAGACGCTGTCGCCGGGGCTGCTGTCGTACCTCGCCGAGTCGCGGCGCATCGACTCGAGCCGCATCCGCGACGAGCTCGGCTTCGCGCCGCGCTTCAAGGACCTGCGGCTCGGCATTCTGTCGAGCCTGCCGGCGCTGTGACGGCGCCGCGCCACGGACCGGCCACCTCCGGAGGAACTCTGATGAGCGTCGAACGCCTCGCCCGCGCGGTTCTCGCCGGCGCCCTGCTGATCGCCGGCAATCCTTCCGCCCTGGCCGCGCCGAGCGCGCAACCGATCATCGACAACGAGCGCGCGTTCGCGCACGCGGCGGTCGAGCGCGGCACGCGTGCGGCGTTCCTCGAGGTACTGGCCGAGTCCTCGGTGCGGCTCGATCCGGCACCGCACCCGGGACGCGCGGTCACGGAGGCCGGGCCCTCGCCCGGCGCGCCGCTGCGCTGGCAGCCCGACCTCGCGAGCATCTCCGGGAGCGGCGACTTCGGCTGGGCGAGCGGTCCGTGGCTCGCCTACGAGCATTCGACCGAGGAACTGCCGGTTGCGGCCGGCCATTACCTGACCGTGTGGCGCAAGGAGCCGGGTGGCGCCTGGCGCGTGCTGCTCGACGGCGGCGTCGCGTATCCGCTCGATGAGCCGAAGATCGCGCACCGGCTCGAGGTCACGCCGCGCCTCAGGCACGCGGGCGGGGGCCACGGGCGCGCGAGCGACTGCAGCGGTGCGTTCGCGACGCTGTGGCAGCAGAAGGGCCGCGCCGCGGCGCTCAAGCAGTTCCTCGCCGACGATGCGCGCCAGCTGGTCGCGGGCGCGGCGCTGATCGACGGGCGCAGCGGCTGGTTGAAGGGCGATACGCTCAGGGGCGCCGTGCTTTCAAAGCTTCGCACCTCGCGCTCGCTGCGCTCGGACGGCGGCGACATCGAGGTCAGCTACGGGGAGCTCGACGTCGCGGCGCGCCTCGACACCCCGGCGCGCCACTACGTGTTCGTGCACAACTGGGACGTCGGGAAGTCGTGCCGGCTGGCGCTCGAGATGCTGAACCCGGCGCGCTGAGGGGCCTCAGACCAGCCGCGCGCCGAGGTCGTAGCTGTCGGCGGCGGTGATCTCGACGTCGGCGAACTCGCCGACCGCGAGTCGCGCGCTGCCGGCGCCCCGGATGCGCACCGTGCCGTCGATCTCCGGCGCGTCGGCGTAGCTGCGCGCGATCGCGACGGCACCGCGGCCGCTGCCCTCGACCGCATCGACGAGCACGCGCTCGCGGCTGCCGATCCGGCGCTGCAGGCGCGCGGCGCTGATCGCCGCCGCGGCCTCCATGAAGCGCCGGAGCCGCTCCTCCTTGACGGGTTCGGGCACCGGGTCCGGGAGGGCGTTCGCGCTCGCGCCCTCGACCGGCGAGTACTTGAAGCAGCCGACGCGGTCGAGCTGCGCCGCTTGCAGCCAGTCGAGCAGGAGCTCGAAGTCGGCCTCGGTCTCCCCGGGAAAGCCGACGATGAAGGTGCTGCGGATCGCAAGCCCCGGGAGCGCTTGCCGCCACGCGCCGATCCGCGCCAGCGTGTTCTCGGCGTGCGCCGGGCGCTTCATCAGCTTCAGGATCCGGGGGCTGCCGTGCTGGAACGGGATGTCGAGGTACGGCAGCACCGTGCCCTCCGCCATCAGCGGCACGATGTCGTCGACATGCGGATACGGGTAGACGTAGTGGAGCCTGAGCCACGCGCCGCGCTCCGCGGCCAGCGAGCCGAGCTCGCGCGCGAGGTCGATGAACCTGCTGCGGATCTCGCGCTTGCCCCAGGTCTCGGCACGGTACTTGAGGTCGGCGCCGTAGGCGCTCGTGTCCTGCGAGATCACCAGGATCTCGCGCACGCCGGCGTTCAGCAGCCGGATGCCCTCGTTGAGCACCAGCGGAATGGGCCGGCTCACGAGGTCGCCGCGCATCGACGGGATGATGCAGAAGCTGCAGCGGTGGTTGCAGCCCTCGGCGATCTTCAGGTACGCATAGTGGCGCGGCGTGAGCTTCACGCCCTGCGCCGGCACGAGGTCGGTGAACGGGTCGTGCGGTCGCGGCAGATGCTGGTGGACGTTGTTGAGCACGTCCTCGTAGGCCTGGGGCCCGGTGATCGAGAGCACGCCCGGATAGGCCTGCTCGATCTGCTCGGGTTCCGCGCCCATGCAGCCGGTCACGATCACCTTGCCGTTCTCGGCCATGGCCTCGCCGATGGCCCCGAGAGACTCCTGCTTGGCGCTGTCGAGGAAGCCACAGGTGTTGACGATGACGATGTCGGCCCCGTCATGCTTGCGGGCGAGCTCATAGCCCTCCGCCCGCAGCCGCGTGATGATGCGCTCGGAATCCACCAATGCCTTGGGGCACCCGAGCGACACGAAGCTGACCTTGGGCGCAGCCGTCTGATCCATATTCAAATCTGCCTGATTGACGGGCTTGAGCTAGTCCCAATTGCCCATAATTACAACCCTTTGCATGGCTGTCCGGCATGCTATGGATGCGGTTGCCGGGTGGTGGATGAGCAATGAGCGCCGAACAGTCGCCTAAAATCGTGATTGTCGACGAGAGCCCGATCCGGGCTGCGATCCTCGAGGAGGGGCTGCGGGAGGCCGGATTCACGCAGATCGCCCATATCAGCGAGATGCAGAGCCTGCTCGCCC
>DATKOR010000089.1:0-19905 GCA_035524495.1 Steroidobacteraceae bacterium | reverse complement strand
CGGCGAGGGCTCGCCGATCTTCTCGCTGCGCGGCGTGTCGATGTTCGACTACAGCCTCAGCCAGTCGAGCCCGGTCGCGAGCTACATCGACGAGGTCTACAAGGGCAACTTCGTGCTGTTCGGCGTCGAGATGTACGACCTGCAGCGCGTCGAGGTGCTGCGCGGCCCGCAGGGCACGCTGTACGGCAAGAACACCACCGGCGGCGCGATCAACTTCGTGACGCGCAAGCCCGGCTTCGACACCGAGGGCGAGATCAAGATCGGCACCGGCAACTACGGCCGGCAGGAGGCCGAGGGCGCGTTCCAGACCGCGCTCGTCGCGGACCGCCTCGCGATGCGCTTCGCGTTCACCTACACCAAGCAGGACGGCTTCATCCAGAACGTGCTGCCGGGCCACCCGGACATGGAGGGCGTCAACCAGTACGGCGTGCGCCTGTCGCTGCTCTACAAGGTGACCGATGACCTGAGCGCGACGCTCAGGCTCTCGAAGAGCATGCAGGACCCGCAGAACTACGCGATCATCGCCGGCAACATCTGCCAGAGCGCGCCACCGACCTGCGGCGGGCCCGGCGTCGGCGGCTTCGGCTACTTCCGCACCGCGGACGGCACGCTCGCGACCGCGCCGCTCGCCAACGACCAGGTGGCGCAGAACTACACGCCGAAGCGCCGCCAGGACAACGAGGCGGTCGCGCTGACGCTCGACTGGCAGCTCGCGCCGACGCTGGCGCTGACCTCGATCACCTCGTGGGACCAGGGCTCGCTCTTCAACCCCGAGGGCACCGACGGCTCGCCGATCGACCTGTTCAAGATCCCCTACATCGGCAAGACCAAGCAGGTGGCGCAGGACCTGCGCCTGACCTCCTCGACCGGCGGCGCGTTCGACTACATCGTCGGCGCCTACTACCAGCACGAGATCATCTACAACTCGACCGAGAACCAGTTCTTCAACGTCTTCGACTACACCGGCGACGGCACGCTCGACTACAACGACTGCGCCTACGCCTCGTTCGTCGCGCCGGCGACGCCGGCGCAGCTGCCGCCGGCCGGCACCGGCTACGCCAACGGCGTCGTGATCAGCCCGGCGTGCCGCTACTACAACCAGTTCGACCAGCTGCGCAACAGCTGGTCGGGGTACTCCGACGCCTCGTACAAGCTCACCGACATCGTCAAGCTGCGCGCCGGCGTGCGCTACAACCACGACAACGCGGCGCAGAAGAACGCGCTCGACCAGCTGCGCGGCCCGGACGAGATGCCGATCGCGAACCTCGCCTTCTTCGCGCAGCAGCCGGGCGGCGCCTACCAGGGCGTCCCCTATGCCGGCTACTTCGGCCCGGCGTTCCTCGACCCGACCAACCCGGCGAACGCCGCGGCGCTGGCCGCGACGCGCGACCAGTTCGTGCACAACACCGCAGTGACCGGCCGCGCCGGCATCGACGTCACGCCGGCCAAGGACGTGCTGGTGTACCTCAGCTACAGCCGCGGCTACCGCTCGGCGGCCTTCAACGCGCAGTTCCTGTTCACGCCCCAGGACTTCACGGCCGTCAAGCCCGAGACCCTCGACTCGATCGAGGCGGGCTTCAAGACCGCGTGGTTCGAGAACCGCCTGCAGCTCGACGGCGCGGTGTTCCACTACCAGTACAAGAACCAGCAGTACATCGACGTGCAGCCGACCGGCCAGCAGCCGCTGATCAACCTCGCGAAGTCGAAGATCGACGGCGGCGAGCTCGAGCTCGTGACGCGCCCGGTGCGCGACTTCACGCTGCGCGTCGGCCTCGGCTTCCTCGACGGCAAGATCCAGGACGGGTCGATCGCCGGCGGCGCGATCGACGTTTCCGGCCACAAGCTGCCGAACGCGCCCTCGACCTCGGCGACGCTCGAGGCCGACTGGGACGCGCTGCACTTCGGCGACTCGCGCCTGACGCTGCACTTCGACGGCAGCTACGCCTCCAAGCAGTACTTCGAGCTCCTGAACGAGGACCGGATCGCGCAGGACGCCTACGCGATCCTGAACGCGCGGGTCGCGTACCACGGCGGCGGCGAACGCTGGGAAGTGGGCGTGTGGGGGCGTAACCTCGCCGACAAGTACTACCTGACGAACGCGGTCGACCTGCAGGCGCTCGGCTACGACTACGAGCACCGCGGCCTGCCGCGCATGTACGGGATCGACGCGAGCTACCACTTCTAGCGCGCCGCGCGCGCGGGGACCCGGCGATGAGCGCAGCAACCGGCGCGACGCAGCAGAGCTTCGTGTCGGGCGCGGGCGGCGCGCCGCTGTGGTACCTGACCGTCGACCAGGTGCTGCGCGGCGCCGTGGCCCGGGGGCCCGAGCGCCCCGCGCTCGTCGTGCCGCACCAGGCGGTGCGCTACACCTTCGCCGAGCTCGACGCCGCGGTCGAGCGGGTGGCGCGCGGCCTCGTGGGCCTCGGCCTGAAGCCCGGCGAGCGGATCGGCATCTGGGCGCCGAACTGCGTCGAGTGGGTCCTGACGATGTTCGCCGCGGCGCGCGCCGGGCTCATCCTCGTCAACATCAACCCCGCCTACCGCACCTCCGAGCTCGAGTTCGCATTGAGGCTCGTGGGCTGCCGCGCGCTGGTGTTCGCCGCGTCCTTCAAGGGCAGCGACTACCACGCGATGCTGAAGGAGCTGATCCCGGGGCTCGAGCACGCGGCGCACGGGCGCCTCGTCACCGAGCGCTTCCCGGAGCTGAGGCTGCTGGTGCGCATCGGCGCCGACGAGGCGGCCGGGTGCCTGAAGTTCGCCGACCTCGAGGCCGCCGGCCACGGCGTCGCGCCGGGGGCGCTCGCGGCGATCGCGGCCGACCTCGACCCGGACCAGCCATACAACATCCAGTTCACGAGCGGCACGACCGGCTCGCCGAAGGGCGCGACGCTGACGCACTTCAACATCGTCAACAACGGCTTCTTCGTCGGCGAGGGCATGCGCCTGACGCCCGACGACTCGATCTGCATCCCGGTCCCGCTCTACCACTGCTTCGGCATGGTGCTCGGGGTGCTCGCGGCGCTGACGCACGGCGCGGCCAGCGTGTTCCCGGGCGAGTCCTTCGAGCCGCTCGCGGTGCTCGAGACCGTCGAGCGCGAGCGCTGCACGGCACTGCACGGCGTGCCGACGATGTTCATCGCCGAGCTCGAGCATCCCCGCTTCCTCGACTTCGACCTGCGCTCGCTGCGCACCGGCATCATGGCCGGTGCGCCGTGCCCGATCGCGGTGATGCGCAGGGTCGTCGACGAGATGCACATGCCGCAGGTCACGATCTGCTACGGCATGACCGAGACGAGCCCGGTCAGCTTCCAGAGCAGCTGCGACGACCCGCTCGAGCGGCGCGTGACGACCGTCGGGCGCATCCATCCGCACGTGCAGGTCAAGATCGTCGACCCCGAAGGGCGCACGACGCCGCGCGGCACCTCGGGCGAGCTGCTGACGCGCGGCTACAGCGTGATGCGCGGCTACTGGGCCGAGCCCGAGCGCACCCGCGAGGCGATCGACGCGAGCGGCTGGATGCACACCGGCGACCTCGCGGTCATCGACGCGGACGGCTACTGCAACATCGTCGGGCGCGTCAAGGACATGATCATCCGCGGCGGCGAGAACATCTCGCCGCGCGAGATCGAGGAGTTCCTGTACCGCCACCCGGCGGTGCTCGACGTCGCTGTCGTCGGCGTCCCCGACCACAAGTACGGCGAGGTCGTCTGCGCCTGCATCCGGCTCAAGGACGGCGCGCGCGCGACCGAGGACGAGATCCGCGAGTTCTGCCGCGGCCAGATCGCCCACTACAAGGTGCCGCGCCACGTGCGCTTCGTCGACACCTTCCCGATGACCGTCACCGGCAAGGTGCAGAAGTACCTGATCCGCGAGCACCTGCGCGCGGAGCTCAAGCTCGCGGAGGAGGCGCACGCGTGATGCGCGCCGCCGACGTCGCGGTGCTCGGTGCCGGGCCCGCCGGCGTTGCGGTCGCGCGCCGGCTCGCCGCGCAGGGTGCCAGCGTCGTCGTCGTCAGCGGCGCGCCGCCGGCGGGCGCGCGCGAGGGCTACTCGGCGCGCACCCGCGCGCGGCTGCTCGCCGAGGGGCTCGACGAGGCGGTGGCGACTCTGGTCGGGCCTCTCGCGCGCTCAGGCGTCTGGGGCGAGGGGCGCGCGGTCGCCGGCGCCGAGTGGCTCGCCGACCGCGCGGCTGTCGCCGCGGCGCTGTGGCGCGCAACCGCGCTTCCCCGGATCGCGCGTCTCGAGGGCCCCGCGACCCGCGTCGCGCGCGCGACGCACGGCTTTGCGATCGATTCGCCGGCCGGCGGCGTCGCGGCGCGGCTCGTCGTCGATGCGCGCGGGCGGCGCGGCCCGCAGTCGCGCGGGCCGCTGCTGCTCGCGCTCGGGCAGCGCTTCCAGTTCCGCTCGCGCGCGCCGCGGACCTTCATCGGGCCCTGGTCGCGAGGCTGGTGCTGGCTCGCCGACGACGGCGAGTCCGTCTACGTGCAGCTTGCGGGCCGGGCCGGGGACGCCGCGCCGCGCGCGTGGTTCGCGGATGCGGCCCGCGAGATCCCGGCGCTTCGGCCGATCCTCGCCGCGCCGCGCGCGGGCCCCGCGACGGCGCGACCGGCGCACGCGCGCCTCGGGCGCGCGGGCACCGATCCTGGCCTGTGGCGCGTCGGCGACGCCGCGCTCGCGCTCGATCCGCTCTCGGGACAGGGCGTCTTCGAGGCGCTGCGCGGCGCCGTTGCCGTCGCCGCCGCCGTCGTCACGGTGCTCGAGGGCGGCGATGCCGGCAGCGCCGCGCGCTTCGTCGCCGCGCGCCATCGCGAGAGCTGGCGGGCGACTCTCGCGACCGCCGGGGGCTTCTACGCCGAGAACGGCCAGCGGGGCCGCTTCTGGAGCGAGACCGCCGCGGCCTACGCGCGGCTCGCGGAGCCAGCCGCCCCCGAGGCCACACGCATCGAGCGGCGGCCGGTCCTCGAGGACGGCCGCATCCGCGAGCGCGAGGTGCTCGTGACGCGCAGCGCGCCGCGCGGCGCGTGGGTCGTCGACGGCGTGCCGCTCGTGCCGCTGCTCGCGCTCGTCAGGGACGGCGCGGCGATCCCGGACGCCGCTGCGCGGCTCGACCGGTCCCCGGCCGCGGTCGCCGCGGCCCTCGAATGGCTCAAGGGCGCAGGCGCACTCGCGCCCCTTTCCTCAGGAGTTTGACGCCGTGCTGATCCGAAGGCTCGCGATTGTCATCGCCACGCTCGCGCTCGCCGCCTCGGCCGCCGCCGAGGAGTCCGGCCCGACGCTCATCCGCAGCTACTGCGGCGGCTGCCACGAGGAGGTGCGGCCGGGGCAGTTCGAGCGCATCAGCGTGATCAGGAAGTCCCCGGAAGGCTGGGTGATGACGCTGTTCCGGATGCACCAGGTGCACCATCTCGCGCTCAGCGACGAGGTGCACGACGCGATCCTGCGCTACCTCGCCGACACGCAGGGGCTCGCGCCCGCCGAGGCGGCGCCGGCGCGCTTCGCGCTCGAGCGCCGGCCGAACGTCAAGGACCTCGACCTCGGCCCCGAGCTCGGGGTGATGTGCGGGCGCTGCCACTCGCTGGCGCGCGTCGCACTGCAGCGCCGCGACGCCGACGAGTGGCTGAAGCACATGCACTTCCACGTGGGCCAGTTCCCCTCGCTCGAGTACCAGGCCTCGGGGCGCGACCGGCCGTGGTGGCAGATCGCCTCGCAGCAGCTGCCGGCCGAGCTCGCGCGGCGCTACCCGCTGTCGACGCCGCAGTGGAGCGCGTGGCAGGGACGCGCCAGGCCCGACCTCGCCGGCCGCTGGGTCGTCGTCGGCCACGTGCCGGGCGGCCACGACTTCTACGGCAGCGCCGAGATCGTGCGCGACGCCGACGGCAGCTACCGTGCGCGCTACGCGCTCAACGAGGCCGGCGGGGCCGCGTTCGCCGGCGAATCGCACGCGATCGTCTACACCGGCTACGAGTGGCGCGGCCGGGCCTCGCTCGCGGGTCGCGCGGTGCGCGAGATCTACGCGGCGTCCGAGGACGGCGCGCGCCTCGCCGGCCGCTGGTTCGACCCCGAGCACGCCGAGCAGGGCGGGGAGTGGAGCGCGGTGCGCGCCGACGCCGCGGCGCAGGTGCTCGCGGTGCTGCCGCAGGCGGCGCGCGTCGGGGCCGCGACGCGCCTCACCGTCGTCGGGACCGGCCTCGGGGGCGATGCGGCGCCGTCCTTCGGCGAGGGCACGCACGCGCGCATCCTGCATCGCGACGCGAACGTCATCGAGGCGGTCGTCGACGTCGCGGCCGATGCGGCCGCGGGCCGGCGCACGATCAGCGCCGGCGGCGCCAGCGGGACGCTCGCCGTGTACCGCGAGATCAACCAGATCGACGTGCAGCCGGGCTACGGGATTGCGCGCCTCGGCGGCGGGCGCGTGGCGCCCGTCACCGCGCAGTTCGAGGCGCTCGCCTCGACGCGGCTGCCGAGCGGCGAGCTGCTCCCGCTCGGGCCGGTCGCCGCCGAGTGGAGCACGCAGCCGTTCGACGATGAGGCCAAGCGCACCGGCGACGACCGCTATGCGGGCCGCATCGAGCCCAACGGCCGCTATCTGCCGGCGGGCGCGGGCCCGAACCCGGCGCGCGAGTTTTCCGGCAACAACGTCGGCAACCTCAAGGTCGTCGCGCGGGTCGGCGAGGGGCAGTACGCGGTCGAGGGCAACGCGCATCTCGTCGTGACCGTGCAGCGCTGGAACACGCCGCCGATCTACTGATCAAGCCATGAGCGCCACGACCGAACGCCTCGAGCACAACGCCGCCAACGGCCACGTCGTCGGCAGCGAGCCCGCCTACCTGCTGCACGTGCCGACGACGGCGCTGTTCGGCCTCGACGCGCTCGGCGTCGCGCTGCTCGGCGCGTGCCGCAAGGGGGCGGGCCGCAGCGTCGAGGAACTCGTCGAGCTCCTCGCCGCGCGCTTCGCGCCCGAGCGCATCCGCTCGCTCGCGGGCGAGCTCAGGCGCCTCGAGGTGCTGCAGCCCGCGGGGTCGCTGCGGCCGCTCAACCCCAGGGCCGCGAAGCTCGATGCTTATCCGCTGTCGACGCTGGTGCTCAACGTCAACACCGGCTGCAACCTGTCGTGCACCTACTGCTACAAGGAGGACCTCGCACGGCCCGCCGAGGGCCGGCGCATGGACTTCACGACGGCGGCCAGGAGCGTCGACCTCCTCTTCAAGGCAGGCCGGGAGCGCGAGCGCATCCACATCGTGTTTTTCGGCGGCGAGCCCCTGTCGAACGTGCCGCTGATCCGCGACGTCGTCGCCTATGCCGAGGCGCGCGCCGAGCAGGCCGAGCGCCGCATCGAGTTCTCGCTGACGACGAACGCGACGCTGCTCAACGAGGAGCTCATCGGGTGGCTCGACGCGCACCGCTTCGGGCTCTCGGTGTCGATGGACGGTCCGCAGGCGATCCACGACCGGCACCGCAGGAGCGTCGGCGGCAAGGGGACCTACGCGGTCGTGGCGCGCAAGGTCGGGATGCTGCTCGCGCGCTACCGCTCGCGCCCGGTCGGCGCGCGCGTGACGCTCGGTGCCGGCAACGTCGAGGTCGAGGCGATCCACGCGCACCTCAGGGACGAGCTCGGCTTTCACGAGGTCGGCTACGCGCCCGTGACCTCGGCGGCCGACGCCGGGCATGCGCTCAGCGAGGCGGAACTCGGCGAAGTGCACGCGGCCTTCGAGCGCCTCGGGCTTGCGTACCGCGACGCCGCGCTCGCCGGCCGGAACAACGGCTTCTCGAACATGCATCAGCTGATGACCGACCTTCACGAGGGCCGGCGCAAGACGGTCCCCTGCGGCGCCGGCATCGGGATGCTCGCGGTCGACGGCGCGGGCGAGCTCAACCTCTGCCACCGCTTCACGGGCTCGGAGCTGCCGACCTTCGGCAACGTCGCGACCGGCATCGACGCCGAGCGGCTCGGTGCCTTCATCGGGCGCGCCAGCGATCGCGAGGGCACGCATTGCCAGAGCTGCCGGATCCGGAACCTGTGCGCCGGCGGCTGCTACCACGAGTCGTACGCGCGCTTCGGCGACCCGCACCACCGCACCTACCACTACTGCACGCTGCTGCGCCGCTGGGTCGACTTCGGCGTCGGCATCTACGCCGAGATCCACGCCCGCAACCCCGAGTTCTTCGCCCGCCACCTCGAGCCGAGGAGTGCCCCCGCATGAGCGAACTGAAGCCCACGAACCGCAAGGCGGAGCTGTTGCTCGACGCCGCCGCCGACGGCCGCGTCGCCGAGGTCTATGCGATGGACACCGTCGCCGGCTGCGCGACGACGTTCGATCCCGGCTGGGAAGTCGATCCTTTCGGCGGCGTCGCCTCGCTGTGCCAGCCGATGGAGGCCGACCTCTACGGCTGCTCGGATCCGTGCTGGTGGCCGGCGCAGGTGCCGGACACGATGCAGACCTACCCCGACTGGGACGCCGGCAAGCCCTCGGCGCAGAACGACTGGCGCGAGCTCGACAGCGTGTTCCCGAAGAAGTGAGGAGACGAGAATGACGAGTGTCCGCCCGGCCGCGTTTGCGCTCCTCGCCGCGCTCTTCGCCCAGGCCGCGCCGGCCGGCGACCTGATCCTGACCGGCGCCAAGCCCGACAAGCTGTACGTGATCGACGCAGCGACCCGCGCGATCCGCTCCGAGACCAGGATCCCGGGCGCCGACGGGCTCGTCGGCTCGATCGTGCCCTCGGCGGACGGGCGCATCGCCTACGTCGTCATCAACCACATGGAGTCGATCGTCGGCGTCGAGCTCAAGAGCGGCCACATCGTGTTCCGCGCCGACCTGTCGACGCCCGAGGAACGCGTCAAGGACTTCTTCGCGCTCGCGGTGACGCCGGACGGCAAGGAGCTCGTCGTCTACGAGGTGCCGACCAGGCTGCTGCCGAGCGAGTACCAGGTCGAGGAGCCGCGCTTCGCGGTCTTCAAGACCAACGCCGGCTTGAAGGCCCAGGCGGCGCGCCGCTTCCCGGCGCCCCGGCGCCTGCACATGCTGCTGATGCGCCCGAGCGGCAAGAGCTTCTACGCGCTCGGCTTCGATCTATATGAGTACGACGTCAAGACCGGCAAGCTGCTCGGCACGCGCGGCATCCAGAACTGGCAGCTGCCCGGCCATTCGCAGCCGGACCTGCTCGCGTTCTGGCCGGTGACCGAGCCGACGGGCGTGTTCACGAGCCCGCTCTACGCCGAGGCGCCGGTCGACGGCAAGCCCGTGCCGACGACGGCGCTGATGTCGCTCGACGTCGCGAGCGGCGCGCTCGACTACCGCGACTTCGAGCCCCTGTCCGCGCTCATCTTCTCGACGGTGCTCAGCCCCGACCGCAAGTACGCCTATGGCGTCTACTCGACGCTGACCAAGGTCGACGTCCAGGGCAGGAAGCTCGCCGGCCGCGTGCCGCTCGACCACACCTACTACGCGGTCAACGTGTCCTCGGACGGCAAGGAGATCTACACCGGCGGCGCGATGTGCGACGTCGGCTTCTACGACGCGGCCAGCCTCGAGAAGAAGGCGATCCTGAAGCTGCCCGGCTGCGCCGACCAGGCGCTCGCGTCGCTGCGTGTCGTCCGCGGACGGTAAGGCGCTCGCGGCACTGCTCTGGCCGCACCTGCGCCCGCGCGCCGGGCGCCTCGCGCTCGCGCTCGGGCTCGGGCTCGTGATCGCCGGCCTCGCGGCGCTGCCGCCGCTCGTGACGCGCTACGCGATCGACGCCGGGCTGATCGCCGGCCGCTACGACCGCCTCGCGCTCGCCTGCGCGGCGATGCTGCTGCTCGCCGCCGCCGGGCTCGCCCTCGGCGCGCTGCACCGCGTGATCTACGTGCGCGCCGCGGGTGCGGCGCTGTTCTCGCTGCGCGGGGCGCTCTATGTGCGGCTCTTGTCGGTGTCGCCGCGGCGCCTCGCCGAGTGGTCGGTCGGCGACCTCGTCGCGCGTCTGGACGGCGACGTCGCCGAGGTGCAGCGCTTCGGCACCGATGCGATTGCCTCGTTCGTGAGCGGCGCGCTCGGGCTCGCGGCGACCGTCGTCGTGATGCTCGCGCTGTCGTGGCGCCTGACGCTCGCGGTGCTGGCGCTCGTGCCGCTGCAGTTCCTCGTGCGCCACGTCGCGCGCGCGCGAGTCGAGGCGAGCGCGCGGCGGGTGCGCGCGCAGGCGGGCGAGATCAGCGGGTTCTTCGTCGAGACGCTCGGCGCGGCGCGCGAGGTGCAGGGCGCCGCCGCGGTGCGGCTCGAGGAGCGGCGCCTCGCGGCGCTCAGCGCCGAGTACCTCGAGCGCACGCTCGCCCAGCAGCTGGTCGGTTACGGGACGGGCGCGGCGGCGGCGCTGCTCGGGCACCTGACGACCGCGGCGGTGCTGCTGTTCGGCGGCTACGAGGTGCTGCACGGCGCGCTGACCGTCGGGACGCTGGTGGCGTTCGTCGCGCTCGTCGCGCGCGGCACGGGCTCGGCGGGCTCGGTGCTCGGCCTCTACACCGGCTACCAGCGCGCGCGCGTCAGCCTCGAGCGGCTGCTCGCGCTCGCGGCCCTGCCGACCGTGGTCGAGCGCGCCGATGCTGCGCCGCTCCCGGCCGCGGCGCGCGGTGCGCTTGCGTTCGAGGCCGTGACGGTCGTGCTCCCGGACGGCCGGCGGCTCTTCGATGCGCTCGACCTGCGCATCGCGGCGGGGTCGAAGGTGCTCCTGCAGGGCGCCTCGGGCGCCGGCAAGTCGACGCTGACCGACCTCGTGCGCCGCTTCGTCGAGCCCGACGCCGGCCGCATCCTGCTCGACGGACGGCCGCTCGATGCGCTCAGGCTCGAGGACCTGCGCCGGCGCGTCGTCGTCGTCGAGCAGGCGCCGGTGCTGTTTCGCGGGACGCTGCTCGACAACCTGCGCTACGGGCTCCCCGAGGTCAACGAGGCGGCGGTGCTGGAGGCCGCGCAGGTCGCCGGCGTCGAGGAGTTCGTCCGCGAGCTGCCGCAGGGCTACCAGACGCCGGTCGGCAGCGGCGGGGCGACGCTCTCGACCGGCCAGCGCCAGCGCATCGCGATCGCGCGCGCGGCGCTCGCCGACCCGCTGATCGTGATCCTCGACGAGGCGACGAGCGGCCTCGACCTCCCTGCGGCGCGCGCCGTGCATCGCGCGCTCGACGCGACCTTCCCGACCCGCACGCGGATCGTCATCACGCACCACGCGGAGCAGGTGGAGGCGTACGACCTCGACCTGCGCGTCGAGTCCGGGGCGGTCCGCGCGGCGCCGCGGATGCGGTAGCGATGCGCGTCGGCCTCATCGACTCGGGTGCCGATCGCGGCCGCGTCGTGGCCGCAAGGCGCTTCGCCGCCGATGGCGCGGTGGCGCCGCTCGTCGTCCCCGACCCGACCGGCCACGGCACGCGGGTCGCGCAGCGAATCGCGGCGGGTCGCGACGGCCTCGAGTTCGTGCTCGGCCAGGTGTTCGAGGCGGCGCGGCCGACGTCGGCGCTCGCGGTCGCGGCGGCGCTCGACTGGTGCATCGCCGAGGGCGCCCGGCTCGTGCACTTGAGTCTCGGGCTCGCGGCCGACCGCGCGCCGCTCGCGGCGGCGGTGGCGCGCGCGGCCGCCACGGACTGCCTGATCGTCGCCGCGACGCCGGCGCGCGGCGGCCCGGTCTATCCCGCTGCCTATCCGCGCGTGATCCGCGCGACCGGCGATGCGCGCTGCCGGGCGGGCGAGCTCTCGTGCCTCGGTCCCGCGACCTTCGGCGGCGACCTTTCGAGCGCCGCGGGCGGGCGCGGCGCGAGCATCGGGGCGGCGGCCGTCAGCGCCGCGCTGCTCGCGCTGATGGGACCGGGCCTTCGCTACGAGGACGCGCTTGCAGCGCTCGCCGCGCGGTCGCGCTACGATGGACCGGAACGGCGCGCGGCCGGAGGTGGAGCATGAACGCGAATGTCGAGGCGCAGGCCGAGCCGCTCCTGATCGTCGAGCGCGCGGCGCCGGTCGCGCGGCTGACGCTGAACCGCGCCGCGAAGTACAACGTGCTGTCGGCGGCGATGATCGGCGCCCTCAAGGAGGCGCTCGCGACGCTCGCCGGCGACTCGTCGATCCGCGCGATCGTGATCGCCGCCGACGGCAAGGCGTTCTCGGCCGGGCACGACCTCGCGGAGCTGGGTCCCGAGCGCTCGCGCGCGGAGCTCGAGGCGCTGTTCGCGAGCTGCAGCGAGCTCATGCTCGCGATCCAGCGCCAGCCGCAGCCGGTGATCGCGCGCGTGCAGGGCGTCGCGACCGCGGCCGGCTGTCAGCTCGTTGCGATGTGCGACCTCGCGGTCGCGGCCAGCAACGCGCGCTTCGCGGTCTCAGGGATCAACCTCGGGCTATTCTGCGCGACGCCGTCGGTCGCGCTGTCCCGCAACGTCGCGCGCAAGCCGGCGTTCGAGATGCTGCTGACCGGCGACTTCATCGACGCCGAGACGGCGAGGGAGCGCGGACTCGTCAACCGCGTCGTTGCGCCGGAGGCGCTCGACGACGAGATCGCGAAGCTGACGGCCTCGATCGCCGCGAAGTCGCCGGCCGCGGTCGCGGCCGGCAAGCGGCTCTTCTATCAGCAGCTCGAGCTCGGGATCGAGGCGGCCTACGCGCGCGCCGGCGAGGTCATGGCCTGCAACGCCGTCGAGCCGGACGCGCGCCGCGGCATCGCTGCGTTCACCAAGCGCGGCTGAGTGCGCCGTCGCGGTCCGCGGTCGCGACGTCGGCGACCAGCGAGCGCACTTCCTCGACGGTCGCGCGGCGCATCGGCCGCCCGTCGCTCGGTGAGAGCGGCGACTGGCGGATGCCGTCGCGCGGGAACACCAGCGCCTCGACCGGGAAGTCGTAGACGCTGAACTGCACCGCCGGTATCGCGAGCACGCGCTCGGCGTTCATCTTCACGCGGTGCTCGGCGACCCGGTACTGGATCCGGTCCTCGAGCAGCTTGATGCTGACGGCCTCCGGCGTGTCCGAGAAGACGTGCAGGCTGATCTCCTGGTGCGGCGTCGCAGTGCCGCTCAGGACCGGCCCGACAAGCCTGGGCTCGAACTCCTCCAGCAGCTCCATCGCGTCGATCGCGGCACGGCGCTGCGCCGCGAGCGTGTCGGCGTGCGTGTCGGCGGCGAACAGGCGCTGATACTCGGCGAGCGCGGCGTCGATCTCGGCGTTCTTCGGCAGCACCGCGTATTCGCTCGCGCCGAGCCGCTCGGCGGCCTTGCGCTTGGCGAAGCCGTAGTCGTCGACGCCGTGCTCGAACATCAGTCGCGCCGCTTCCTGGGCGAGTGCGCGGCGCAGGTCGTCACCGCGGATGGCGCGCGGGCGAGTCATGGTCGGCTCCGGCGATCGTGACGTCCCGACTCTAGCACAGCGCTTGGCGCGCTCCGCCGAGTGCGTCTCAGAAGATCGATTCCTCGGCCTTCTCGCCGGGCCTCGTGGCCTGCACGCCGGCGCCCTCGCCGGCGACGCCGCCGGGAAGCTTGCCGGCGAGGAACAGCTCGAACATCGCGTCCGGATCGTTGCCGCGCGCCGGTTCCCCGGTGCTCGCCGAGATCCGCGCGCTGACGATGCCCTCCGGCTGCGGCAGCCGGTGCTCCGGTCGCCCGGCGAGCGCCTCGCCCATGAAGTAGACCCACATTGGCAGCGCCGTGTGCCCGCCTTCCTCGCCGGGGCCGAGCGAACGCTCCTGGTCGAAGCCCACCCACGCGGTCGCGACGATGTCGGCGTTGAAGCCGGAGAACCAGGTGTCGCGCCGGTCGTTGGTGGTGCCGGTCTTGCCGGCGATGTCGTCGCGCTTGAGCGTCAGCGCGCGGCGCCCGGTGCCGCGGCGGATCACGTCGCGCATGAGGTCGGTCATCAGGTAGGCGTTCGCGGCCGAGATCACCCGCGGCGCGATGGTCTTGGCCGGCGGCACCGTTCCGCCGTCGCCGAGGTCGGTGAGACGCGTCGTGCCGGCCTCATTCGCGCCCACGACGTGCAGCGTCGTGGCGCCGGGCGCGACGCTGGCCGGCACCGCCGCCGGGCTCGGGCCGCTGTCGGGCTCGGCGTCCGCGCCCTTGCCGGCGGCATCGGCGGGCGGCGGCAGCGGCGGGACGATCGGCACCGCGCACTCGAGGCAGGCGACGACCGGGTTCGCGGCCATGACGACGGTGCCGTTCGCGTCGCTGACGCGCTCGATCAGGTACGGGCGCACGCGAAAGCCGCTGTTGGCGAACACCGCGAAGCCCGACGCCATCTCGAGCGGCGTCAGCTGCGCGGTGCCGAGCGCCATCGTCAGGTTGTGCGGCAGCTCCTCGGCGCTGAAGCCGAAGCGGGTCGCATAGTCGACCGCGTAGTCGACGCCGAGCGCGCGCAGGATCCGGATCGAGACGAGGTTGCGGGAGCGCGCCAGCGCGTCCCTGAGCCGCGTCGGCCCGTAGAAGCGCCGTGCATCGTTCTCGGGCCGCCACATCTCCTCGACGCCGGCACCCTCGATGACGACCGGCGCGTCGAGGATCACCGTCGCCGCCGTGAAGCCGTGCTCGAGGGCGCCCGAGTAGATGAAGGGCTTGAAGCTCGAGCCCGGCTGGCGGCGCGCCTGGATCACGCGGTTGAAGTTGCTCGCGTAGAAGTCGAAGCCGCCGACCAGCGAGGTGATCGCGCCGTCCTGCGGATCGAGCGAGACGAAGGCGCCCTGCACGAGCGGCACCTGCGCGAGCAGCGCGAAGCCGCCGCCCGAGGGCAGCACGTAGACGACGTCGCCGGCGCTCAGGATCTCGCGCGCCTCGCGCGGCGGGGCGCCCGGGCCGTTGCCCTTGTCGGCGCGGTGCGCCCACGCAAGCCCCGTCTCCCACGGCAGCACGAAGCGCCGGCCGTCCTTGGCGAGCGCGACTGCGCTCTTGGGCGCCACGCTCTGGATCACCGCCGGCTCGAGGCCGCCGACCGGCGTGAAGTGCTCGAGCATCTGCGCCGCCTCGCGCGCGTCGGCCGGCGGGCGCGGTGCGTGGCCCGAGGCCCCGCGCCAGCCGTGGCGGCGGTCGTACTCGAGCAGCGCCGCGCGCAGCGACCAGTCGGCGGCGCGCTGCAGCCGGCTGTCGATCGAGGTGCGCACCTCGTAGCCGGCGCTGTAGAGCTCATCGCCGAAGCGATCCGCGAGCTCGCCACGCACCATCTCGGCGACGTACGGCGCGTCGACCTCGACGCGCGCGCCGTGCTCGGTGGTCTCGATCGGGACCGCGACCGCGTTGTCGTGGTCGGCTTGGGTGATGTAGCCCTTCTCGAGCATGCGCCTGAGCACGTAGGCGCGGCGCTGGCGCGCGCCGTCGGGGTTCGCGATCGGGTTCAGCGTCGAGGGCGCCTTCGGCAGCCCGGCGATCGTCGCGATCTCCGCGATCGAGAGCTGCGCCAGGTCCTTGCCGTAATAGACCTCGGCCGCGGCGGCCACGCCGTAGGCGCGCTCGCCGAGGAAGATCTTGTTGAGGTAGAGCGTCAGGATCTCCTGCTTGGAGAACTCGCTCTCGATGCGAAACGCGAGGAAGATCTCGCGCAGCTTGCGCCGCATCTTCTTCTCGGGCGTCAGGAACATGTTGCGGGCGAGCTGCATCGTGATCGTGCTGCCGCCCTGGCGGGCCTCGCCCGTCGCCGCGGTCACGATGAGCGCGCGCACCAGACCGAAGGTGTCGATGCCGCCGTGCGAGAAGAAGCGGTCGTCCTCGGCGGCGAGGAAGGCGTTGACGACCGGCTTCGGCACGTCCTCGAAGCGCACCGGGATGCGGCGCTGCTCGCCGATCTGCGCGAGCAGCCGGCCGTCGCGCGTGTAGATGCGCAGCGGCACCTGCAGGTGCACGTCGCGAAGCTGCGCGACCTCGGGCAGCGTCGGTGCGAGATAGGCGTAAGTCGCGAAGCCCGCGAGCAGCACGGCGCCAGAGATGAGCAGCGCGAGGGTCGCGACGACCGCGCCGACGCGGACATAACGTGGATTCAACGGAATGCGGCGCAAGTATTTGCCTCGGGGGGGGCGATTATGCATAGTTGGCGCCGCTTAAGGGCAAACCCATCGAAAGGTGGGGACGCAAAGCCTCCGGTCTAACGGCGGTGCCGACGACGAGTCGGCCGGGCCTATGACAGCGGGGTTGCCGGCAGGGAGTCTCGAGGCGCGCATTCGATCGCGCCCTCCCATGCTGATCGCAATCCCGCGTCATTCGTTCCCGGTCTCATCCGGCGCGCCCCCGATCGGAGGGCCTGCGGGCGGATTCCGTCGGTCCTGTGCGCCAGTTCTCGCCGGGGCGGAGCGGGGTCGAGCGAGGGAACGAACCGTGATTATGCTCACGTTCCATTTAACAGTTTGTTGCTATAAAGTTGCTCGGAATTCCTAAAGCGGATCGGCGGCAAGACTATTTAACGTCTTGAAAGAAAAAGGATTTATGAAGCTTTCTCTGCCGCAATTGCCGTTCTCCTTCGGGGCCAAGTACCGGCCCCTCATCGGGCTCGACATCACGACCTCCTCGATCAAGCTGATCGAGCTGTCGCAGGCGAGTGGCCAGTATCGCGTCGAGGCGTACGCCGCCGAGGCGACCCCGCACAGCGCGATCAACGAGAAGGCCATCGTCGATGCGGCCGCGGTCGGCGAGGCCATCAAGCGCGCGATCAAGCGCAGCGGCGCACGCGCCAAGGAGGTCGCGGTCGCGATCTCGGGCGACGCCGCGATCACCAAGGTGATCCAGATGCCGCGCTCGCTGTCGGTGCGCGACCTCGAGTCGCAGGTCGAGCTGCAGGCCGACCAGTACATCCCGTTCCCGATGGAAGAAGTCAGCTACGACTTCGAGGTCATGGGTCCCTCGGACAAGGACCCCGAGATGCAGGACGTGCTGCTGGTCGCGACGCGCACCGAGAACGTCGAGCAGCGCCAGGCGGCGGTCGCCGCGGCCGGCCTCGCGGCGCACATCGTCGACGTCGAGGCCTTCGCACTCGAGAACGCCTGCCGCCTGATGACGCACCAGATGGTCGACGGAGGCAACGAGCACACGATCGCGGTCGTCGACTTCGGCGCCAGCACGACGACGTTCAGCGTGCTCAAGAACCTGCGCGTCATCTACACGCGCGACTTCGCCTTCGGCGGCCAGCAGCTGACCGAAGAGATCATGCGCACCTACGGCCTGTCGATGGAGGAGGCCGGCCGGGCCAAGAAGGAAGGCGGCCTGCCGTCGAACTTCCAGCCCGAGGTGCTCGACCCCTTCATCGACGACATGACCCAGCAGGTCAGCCGCAGCCTGCAGTTCTACCTCGCCTCGGGCGGCGGTCGCGAGCAGCCCGAGCAGATCCTGATTTGCGGCGGCTGCGCGAACATCCCCGGCGTCGCCGACGTGATCGCGAGCCGGGTCGGCATTCCCGCCGAGCGCGGTGATCCGCTCGGCCAGATGAAACTGTCCTCGAAGGCGAAGGCGCAGGGCGTCGGCAAGGACGCGACGGCGCTGCTGATCGCCTGTGGCCTCGCGCTGCGGAGCTTCGACTGATGCCGCGTATTAACCTACTGCCGTGGCGCCAGCAAGAACGCGCCCGGCGACAGAGAGAGTTCGGCTTCGCGGCGATCGGCGCCGTCGTCGCCGCGGCCGCGGCGATGCTGCTGACGAGCTGGGGCTACAACTGGGCGATCGACCGCCAGAAGGAGCGCAACGCGCTCCTGAACAAGGAGATCGCCGAGCTCGACAAGCAGATCACCGAGATCCTGGGACTCGAGGCCCAGAAGCAGCGCCTGGTCGCGCGTATGGACATCATCACGCGCCTGCAGCGCAGCCGCCCCGAGGTCGTGCACGTGTTCGACCAGCTGGCGCGCACGCTGCCCGACGGCGTCTACCTGACCTCGGTCAAGCAGAACGACAAGCGCCTCGAGCTCAAGGGCATCGCCCAGTCCTCGACGCGCGTGTCGACGCTGATGCGCAACATCGAGGCCTCGCCGTGGCTGACGAACCCGGAGCTGCAGGTCGTCGAGACGCTGAAGAGCGGCGGCGCGGGCTCCGAGTTCACGCTGTTCGCGACGCAAAAGAGCGTCGAGCCTGCCGAGGATGAGCGCAAGCCCGGGCGCAAGCCCGTACGGCCTGCCGGAGCGTCCGGACAATGAACTTCCTCGAAGAACTGAAGACACTCGACCCCAAGGACCCGGGCCGCTGGCCGCTGCTGTTCCGCGCGCTCGCGATCCTGGCGCTGTTCCTGGTGCTGACGGCGGTGTTCATCTACTTCGTGCCGATCCAGAACCAGGCGCCGGAGCTCGAGCGCGCGCAGCGCGAGGAGCAGGACCTGCTGCGCACCTTCGACGAGCGCCAGCGCAAGGCCGCGAACTTCGAGGCCTACAAGGCGCAGCTGAAGGAGATGGAGCGCTCCTTCGGCGCGATGCTCAGGCAACTGCCCGGCCGCACCGAGGTGCCGAGCCTGCTCGTCGACATCTCGCAGACCGGCCTCGCCGCGGGCCTGCAGGAAAAGCTGTTCCAGCCGGCCGCCGAGGTGCGCCGCGACTTCTACGCGGAGCTGCCGATCCGGATCCGCCTGACGGGCTCGTACCACCAGTTCGGCAGCTTCGTCAGCGGCATTGCCGCGCTGCCGCGCATCGTGACGCTGCACGACATCCAGATCGGCCCCGAAGGCAAGGACGCGTCCCCGGACCGCCTGACGCTCGACGTCACCGCCAAGACCTACCGCTACCTCGACGACAACGAACTCGCGACGGTCGACAAGAGCAAGGCGAAGCCGGGCGCGAAGACCGGAGGGGGCGGTTGATGAAACGCATCGCGAACACGATCCTGACCGTTTCCCTCGCGACCGTGCTCGGCGCATCGCTCGCTGCCTGCGGCGGCGGCACGGCCGACCTCAAGCGCGAGCTCCAGGAAAAGAAGGCCCGGCCCGGCAGCCGCATCGAGCCGCTGCCCGAGATCAAGCCCTACGAATCGTTCGTCTACGACCCGGCGGGCCTGCGCTCGCCGTTCCAGCCGAGCGTGCCGGTGGTGGCGCCCGGCGCCGGCGGCGTGCGCCCGGACGCGCACCGCAATCGCGAGTTCCTCGAGGGTTTCTCGCTCGATACGCTGAAGATGGTCGGGACGCTGCGCCAGGGCGGCAAGACCTACGGCCTCGTCCAGACCAAGGACGGCCTGATTCACAAGGTGCTACCCGGCAACTACGTCGGCCAGAACGACGGCCGGGTGCAGAACATCCTCGATTCGAAGATCACCGTCGTCGAGATCGTGCCCGACGGCCTGGGCGGCTACATGGAACGCCCCGCCGCGATCGCGCTTGCGAACAACTGATTGTTACCGGGAGTAGTGGGAATGAACGCCAACCTCGGGCCTGCCACCCTCGCGCCGCGCCACCGCGCCGCGCGCCTGGGATTTGCCGCGCTGGCCCTCGCCCTCGCGTGTGTGTCGTCGCCGGCGGCCCTCGCCCAGGCGGTCGCCAACCGCCTCGAGTCGGTCGACGTCACGACGCTCCCCGGCCAGCAGGTGCAGCTGAAGCTGCACACCTCCGGTCCCGCGCCGCAGCCTCTGACTTTCACGATCGACAAGCCGGCGCGCATTTCGCTCGACCTGCCGGGCGTGTCGCTCGCGCTCGCCCAGCGCCGCATCGACGTGAAGTCCGGCAGCGTCGACAGCGTCGTCGCCGGCGAAGCGAGCGGCCGCACGCGCCTCGTGCTCAACATGGACGCGCTCGTGCCCTATGACACGCGCGTCGAAGGCAACACCATCGTCCTCACCGTCGGCCAGGGCCGCTCGGGCAGTCCGGTCCCGACCTCGCAGAGCGCCGCCGCGGCCGCCGCGGCCGCCGCGAACGCCGCTCCCGCCGGCGACCGCAAGCTCTCGTCGATCGATTTTCGCCGCGGCGCCGACGGCACCGGCCGCGTGACGATCGCGCTCTCGGATCCGCGCACGCCGGTGAACCTGCGCCAGGAA
>DATKOR010000088.1:0-2262 GCA_035524495.1 Steroidobacteraceae bacterium | reverse complement strand
GAAGCTCGAGCTCCGCCAGCGCGAGCGGCAGGCCGCGCCGCACGAGAAGGGACGGGATCAGCCGCTGGCCGCGGAAGCGCGCCAGCTGCTCGACGACGCACGAGAGCGGCTGCTCGGAGAGGTAGAGGCAGCCGTACGCGGCGGGGTTGTCGTGCCGGCCCTCACCCTGGTACGGCCGCGGGAACCAGAGGGCGCCGTCCGCGGCATCCGGCGCGGCGCGCTCGTTCCACGCCAGGCACCGGTGGAGGATCACGCGAACGAGTCGGAGCGCTCGGCGCGGATCGCCCGCATCAGTTCCTCCGTCCGGCCCTCGCGGATCAGGTCGATCGGGCGGCGGTCGCCGAGCACGGGGTTGAGCCCGAAGAGCCAGGCGAGTGCGGCGTCGCGCTCGTACAGGCGCAGCAGGTTCGACCAGACGAGCTCGAGCAGGTCGACCTTCTCGGCATTGAGCGGATCGATCCCCGAGCCGCGCAGCCAGCGCGTCACCTGCGCGCGACTGACGCCGAGCATGTCGGCAAGGCGCGCAGCCGAGCCGAAGTCCACCCGGAGCGCGTCCACCTTCGTTGCAATCGCGACAGCCATCTCCACAGACTAGCGCAACACTTCTTGTTGCGCAACGGAAATTGTTGCGCCAGGCCATGGCGTACGATTACTCCGCAAGCCGAAGTGGCGGAATTGGCAGACGCGCCGGACTCAAAATCCGGTTCCCTTCGGGGAGTGTGGGTTCGATTCCCACCTTCGGCATCGCTAGCCCTCGCGTCGGCGCACAACCGCATACGCGACGACGCCGACAGCGAGCAAGCAGAGGCCGACGCCGCCCCAGGCGTACGGATTCGGCGTGTCGTCGCCGGCGAGGCGGTTGTGCCAGGCGTTCCACTGGATCCCTGCGACGACCAGGAGGGGCAGTCCGGCGCCGGCGACCAGCCCGACCATGGACGGGCCGCCGTTCCAGCGCGACCGGCGCATCAGCAGCACGGTGAGCACGGCCGGCGGGATGAAGAAGAAGACGATGAAGCTGATCATCCCGAAGACCATCCCCGCGCCAACCAACGCCCAGAGCCAGAAACCGGCGCAGCCGCCGAGGTGAGAGAGCGGCCGGGTCGCGTGCGGATGCACGGTCACGCACACACCCTACGCCCCGGCACCGCAAGCATCTAGGCTCGGGCCGATGGCGAAGAGCGTCGGCATCCTCACCGGCGGCGGCGACTGCCCCGGGCTCAACGCGGTCATCCGCGCGGTCGTCCGGCGCGCGGACGCGGCGGGCTGGGACGTCGTCGCGGTGCGCGAGGGCTGGCGCGGGCTCATCGAGCCGATCTTCGAGGACCTCGGCCCGCAGCAGGTGTCGGGGATACTCCCGCGCGGCGGCACGATCATCGGCACGAGCCGCACGAACCCGTTCAAGGTCGAGGGCGGCATCGAGCGCGTGCTGCAGAGCTTCCGCGATCGCGGCCTGGACGCGCTCGTCGCGATCGGCGGCGAGGACACGCTCGGCGTCGCGGCGCGCCTCCATGCCGAGCAGCAGTTCCCCGTGGTCGGCGTCCCGAAGACCATCGACAACGACCTCTCGGGCACGGACTACACGTTCGGCTTCGACACGGCCGTCTTCGTCGCGACCGAGGCGATCGACCGCCTGCACACGACCGCGGAGTCGCACAACCGCGTCATGGTCGTCGAGGTGATGGGCCGGCACACCGGCTGGATCGCCGTGATGAGCGGCATCGCCGGCGGCGCCGACGTCATCCTCGTGCCCGAGATCCCGGTCGACTTCGACGAGGTGGCGGAGACGATCCGGAAGCGGCACGCGCGCGGCAAGAACTTCTCCATCGTCGTTGTCAGCGAAGGCTGCGAGCTGCCGGGGCTCGCGGACGCGGGCGAGCAGGATCAGTTCGGCCACGTGATCCTCTCGAAGCGGGGCGTCGGCGAGGCGCTCGGCCGCGAGATCGAGGAACGCACCGGCTTCGAGACGCGCGTCACGGTGCTCGGGCATGTCCAGCGCGGCGGCACGCCGACGCCGCGCGATCGCGTGCTGGCCACACGGTTCGGGCTCAAGGCGGCCGACCTCGCGCTCCAGGGCGAATTCGGGCAGATGGCCGCGCTGCGCGGAGACGACGTCGTCGCCGTTCCGCTCGCCGAGGCGACGGCCGAGCTGAAGGTCGTGCCGGCCGAGTGGTACGACGTCGCGCGCGCGTTCTTCGGCTAGCGCACCGCGGCGACGATCACGGCCAGCTCCGGCGTCGCGAGGATCTCGGCAGCGGCGAGGCG
>DATKOR010000087.1:0-16798 GCA_035524495.1 Steroidobacteraceae bacterium | reverse complement strand
CCGGCGCACGTTCATCGGCATCGCGCTGCGCAGCGCCGCGAAGCCCGAGTGCATCTCCGCCGCGACCGCCCGCGCGGTGGCGCGCGTGGCCGGCTCGGCCGGCCAGCCGCGCCCGCCGGCGAGTTCGCTCGCGTACTCGATGATCGCGAGCGAGTCCCAGATCGTGAGATCGCCGTCGATCAGCACCGGAACGCGTCCGGCGGCGGAGTAGCGCCGGATCTCCGACGCGAACGTCGGGGTATCGAGCACGATGCGCCGCTCCGCGAACAGGAGCCCGAGGTGCTTCAGGAACGACCACGGGCGCAGCGACCAGGAGCTGTAGTTGTAGTTGCCGACGATCAGTGTCAGTGAGGCCATCGGATCACCCGTTGCGGTGGCCAAGGTAGGCGAGCGTCACGTCGCAGAAGTCGGTGAAGAGTCCGTCGACGCCGGCAGCTTCGAAGAGCGCCGCATGCACCGCCGCCGCATCGGGGGCGTGCTCGGGCAGCTGGTCGACCCGGAACGTGTACGGATGGACGGCAAGCGCCGCGGCATGCGCATCGGACACGAGCGTCGTGAACGACGGTGCGGCGCCGGCGCGCGGCCAGCGCACGATCTGCGGGATCCACGGGCCGATGCCGTCGGCGTACGCGGCCACGCGCTTGAGCCCGGCGGGCGTCCGCAGCGCGTCGTAGTCGGTCGCGGCCTCCTGCCAGGCGTTCTCCCCGACGAGCTGCACGAGCTTCAGCGCCGAGCCGAGCTCGAAGCGGATCCGCGTCAGCTCCGCGGCGTCGAAGCACTGCAGGTACGCGCCGTCAGCGCGCGTCCGGTAGCCGTAGTCGGCAAGCGTCGCGAGCACCCGCGGGCTCAGGTCCTTGCCGGCAGCGCGGTGGAAGGCCGGGCTCTTGACCTCGGTGTAGACGCCGGTGCGCCGCCCGGTTGCGGCGTTCATGCCGCGCACGAACGCGAGCTCCTCGGCGAGCGACTGGATCCGAAGCGGCAGCGTCTCGCGAAAGCGCCCCGGATAGACCGCGCTGCCGCCTTCGGCGACGCGTTCGCGGACCCCGAGCGTCTGCAGCTCGTCGAAATCGAAGTCGATGACGTACCAGTGCCCGTCGGCGCGGCGGCGCGCCGGGAAGCGCTGCGCGACGTCCGTCACTTCCTCGAGCACGAGGTCGTGGAACACGACCGGGACGTCGTCGCGCGTCATCACGACGTCCTGCTCGAGGTAGTCGCAGCCGAGGGCGTGCGCGTAGGCCTTGGCGACCAGCGTGTGCTCGGGCAGGTAGCCCGATGCGCCGCGGTGGGCGATGACGATCGGCGGGCCGAAGGGCCGCGTGCTGGACGGTGACGCGCTCATGGCGAGACGCGGATAATGCCCGAACGATGGGTCCGCTGCGCGCCGTTTCACTCGACCTCGACAACACGCTCTGGGACACGCCGCCGGTGTTGTTGCGGGCGGAGTCGGTGTTGCGCGCCTGGCTCGAGGCCGAGGCACCCGAGATCGCCAGGCGGTTCACGACCGCGGACCTGACGCGGCTCAGGCTCTCGGTCGCGGCCGAGTTGCCGACGCGCGCCCACGACCTCAGCTTTGTGCGCACCGAGGCGCTCAGGCGCGCGGCGCGCGCCGCGGGATACGACGACGCCCTCGCCGAGCGCGCCTTCAGCGTGTTCCTGAGCGCGCGCAACGACGTCGTGCCGTACGCCGAAGTGCCGGCCACGCTCGCGCGCCTGGCAGCGAGGCTGCCGCTCTATGCGCTCTCGAACGGCAACGCCTGTGTCTGGCGGGCCGGCCTCGGCCGGCACTTCGTCGCCGCAGTCGATGCCGCGGGCGCCGGCGCCGCGAAGCCGGACCCGCGGATCTTCGCCCGGCTGCTCGACGTCGCGGCGGTGCCGGCGGCGAGCGTGCTGCACGTCGGCGACGATGCGGAGGCGGACGTCGCGGGCGCGCGCGCCGCGGGGCTTCGAACCGCGTGGATGAATCGGACCGGAACGCCGTGGCCGGCCGAGCGGCCGCCGCCGGACTACGAGATCGCCGACCTCGCGGGACTCGAGCGGCTGGTCGGGCGGTTGCTCGGCGCGCCGGGCTAGGCGCGGATGTCGAGCAGCGTGCCGAGCATCTGGTCGGCGACCGAGAACAGCCGCGCCGACGCCTGGACCTGGTTGCGGGCCACGAGCGCATCGACGGCGCTGGTCGCGGACACCTGGCCGCGCGCACCGTCCGAGGCGACCGTCTGGGCGACCTCGTCGAAGGAGCGCACTCCGGCGTCGACGCCCTGGCGGGCGAGCGACAGCGCGTCGAGGAACTGCGGGACTCCGGGACTGCCGTTGACGGGTGACATGCGCACATCATGCGCCGCAGGCGCAGGATCCGACCGGGCGCGCGTCACGGTCGGCAAGAGCGTGAACTGGGTCACGCGACGGGTGCGACCCGGGTCACAGCGCGCGTGCCGCCGCGCCCCGTGCACAAATTCCGCGCACGTCGTGCACCCTTTTCGCGCCGATCAGCACTCGCGCCGCGCGGCTGCCAGCGAATGCTTCCCGAGATCGTGCGCGCGGGCACTGTTCTCGCGCGCGGCGACATGTCAAGTTTGGAGCCGCGCGGACGATCCTTCGATTGCACGGTCGAGGAGGCACGATGTCGGACGCCACGGTCTTGCAGGTCTCGAGTCTTGAGGAGTTCTTTCGCGACGCGCTGCACGGTGCCGCCGCGAAGCAGCAGCTCGCGCTCGACGATCACACCGAGCACTACGTCGTCAACGTGCTGACGAGCTTCTCCCGCGCCGACGCCTTCTTCGAGCAGACGCCCACCGGCCCGCGCCTGAAGCCGCTGGCGATGATGCTGTCGGAGGCACTCGGCGCGCGCACGCTCGCCGAGCGCCAGCACGCCCTGCAGCGGCTCGGCGACGTCTCGCTGTTCGTCGCCGGCTTCTTCGCGCACGGCTTCGCGCGCAAGCTCATCGACATCGACTATCACATCGCGATGGGCGGGCGCGCCTACGGCACGCTCGCCGACAGCGCGCGCGCGGCGCCGCGCGGCCGCTCGATCGCCGGCGTGTTCGCGGAGCTCGCGACGAAGTTCCGCGATCTCGTCGATGCGCTGAACGAGATCGCCGACGCGGCGCGGCCGCCGTGCCACGACGACCTCCTCAGGCTCTACGAGCTCTGGATCAAGACCGGGAGCCGGCGCGCCGCCGGACGGCTGCGCGACCTCGGGCTCGAGCCCGCGGCGGCCGCGCGGGTCCGCTGGAGCCACTGACGATGCTGCTGCGCGAGCTGCAGGCGCTGCTCGCCACGATCAACGACGCGGCGGTCGCCGAGGACGTCTGCGACTTCCTGATCACCGACCGCGCGCAGCTCGCCGCCTGGCACGCGCCGAGCGCGGCGGCCGCGACGCCGGAGGCCCTGCTGGTGGCCGAGCAGGACGGCGCGCTCGACGTCGGCCTCTACCTCGATCCCGCGCTCCTGAGCCGCCTCGGTGCGAGCGCGCCGCTCGAGCGGCTCGACGACGACAACCTCGAGGACTTCTGCACCGCGCTCGAGGGCGTCAGCCACTTCCACTGTGTCGCCTGGAGCGCGGCGCGCGGCGTCACTGTCTCGCTGCTCGGGCTCGAGACGCAGGCCGAGGTCGACAAGTACGCGGCCACGGTGCTGCTCGCGGGCTCGCAGCGGGGCGGGGCGCTGATGCACGGCTTGCACGAGCGCCTGTTCGGGCGCGTGCGCTTTCGCGAGGACCTCGATGCGGCGCTGAAGGCGATCTACCTCGAGGCCAATCGCTACGCCGCGCGCTTCTGCCGGCGGCTCGAGGACCGGTTCCTGAAGCGCCGCGAGGCGCGGGTCGGGGAAATGCTCGGGGAACTGCGGCGCTTCTACCGGCTGGGCGACGCCGGCAAACTCAGGGCGATCGAAGCCGCCTGATCAACCCTTGGTGTCCTCGCCGCGCGCCTTGCGCTGCTCGATCCAGCGCGACAGCTCGCGCAGGTCGCGGCGCCTGGCGCGGCTGCCCTTGCGCTCGATCAGGCCGCTCTCGTACGGGTTGTAGCCCGAGCGCGACGCGAGCTTGTTGATCCTGACGTTCGCCTGCGGCAGCGGCTCCTCGTCGATGATCGCGAGGCCGGTCTGCTCGAGCGAGGCGTCCACGGAGTCGCCGGCCCACTCCCAGACCGCGTTGCCGCGATCGTCGTGACCGACGCGACCCGTGGTGCCCGCACGGGCACCCCCGAACACGGGACGGCGAAGTTTGACGGTGTCTACCAAATTCATCTCACCCGCCCTGGTGCTCGCGCACCCGCGGGGCCTGTGATCTCAACCCCAGCGTAACGATACGTATCCAGTCACCCCGTATCTGTGACGGAGGTCACAGGAGGTGCTAGGTATTTCCCTGAAATTAAACGTAATCCGGATACGGCCGATCAGCGCCGGGCGCCGAGCCGATCGGCGGCGCGCAGCAGCGCAACGACCGATTTCGCGTCGCTGATTTCGCCCGCGAGCGCGCGCGCGACCGCGGTCTTGAGCGGCACCCAGCGCACCTCGAATACCTCCTCGCGCTCCGGCGCCGCGGTGACCGCCGCGAGCCCCCGCGCGAGGAAGAGGTGCACGACCTCGCCGAACACGCCGGGCGAACTGTGGATCCGGCCGAGCGACTGCCACTCGGTCGCCGTGAGCCCGGCTTCCTCCGCAAGCTCCGCACGCGCGGTCGCCTCCGGCGTCTTGCCATCGAGCTTGCCGGCCGGGATCTCCCACAGCCAGCCGCCCGCGACGTGACGGTACTGGTGCAGCAGGCACACCTCGTCCGCGGCGTTTACGGCGACGACCGCCGCGCCGCCCGGATGACCGACGATCTCGAGCGTCGCGCGATGGCCGTTCGGCAGCGTCACCTCGCTCACGTCGAGCGTCACGACGCGGCCGGTGTAGATGCGGCGGGAGGAGTCGCTCATCGGCGCATCATCCCACGCGCGTGCGAGGCGTCGGTAGACTGCGTCGCATGGGCGTCTGCATCGTCGTCTCGGGGCCGCCGTGCGCAGGGAAGTCGACGCTGGCGCGGGCGGTCGCGGCCGCGAGCGGCTGGCCGCTGCTCGCCAAGGACGAGTACAAGGAGCGCATCTTCGATGCGCTCGGCACCGGCGAGCGCGACTGGTCGCGGCGCGTCAGCGGCCTCGCCTGGGAGCTCCTGATCGCCGAGGCCGGCCGGCTGCGCGGCGCGGGAGCCTCGTGCATCGTCGAGGGGAACCTGCGCGAGCCGCAGCGCGCGGCGCTGCGCGCGCTGGCGCACGCGGCGCCGTTCGTCGAGGTGCGGGTCCGGGCGACACCCGAGGTGCTGCTCGCGCGCTATCGCGAGCGCGCGGCGGCGGGCGTTCGTCATCCCGGGCACGTCGACCTCGCGGCGCTGCCGGAGATCGAGGCCGAGCTCGCGGCCCGGTGCCCGCCGCCGTCGCCGTTCGGCGGGCCGGTGCTCGACTGGGACACGACCGAGCGGGTCGACGGGGCGGCGTTGATCGATGCGCTCGGCGCGGTGCTTGCGCCCTTCAGCGCGCCTGGGAGTGGTACTCCCGGTTAGGCATCATGTCCGAGGCGGTCGCGACCCGGTTCGAGAAGTTGAAGAATCCGACGACGCTGGCGGCGTCCCAGATGTCGCGCTCGGAGAAGCCCGCCTCGCGCAGCGCCGCGCGGTCCGCCTCGCCGACCTCGGCCGGCGTCGCGGTCAGCTTGTGCGCGAACTCAAGAAGCGCGCGCTGGCGCGCCGGCAGCGGCGCGGTGCGCCAGTTCATCACCAGCATCTCGCCGAGCTCGGGGTCGCCGCTCAGCTTGCGCACCGCGGCGCCGTGCGCCGTCAGGCAGTAGTAGCAGCGGTTCGCCGAGGATACGACCACGGCGATCATCTCGCGCTCGAGCTTGGAGAGCCCGGACTCGGCGAGCATCAGGTCATTGTAGAGGTTGGCAAAGGCACGCAGCTTCGCCTGGTCGAAGCTGTAGGCCTTGAGCACGTTCGGCACGAAGCCGAGCTTCTCCTCGCAGAGGCCGAAGTACTTCTGCATGTCGGCGTCGAGCTGGCGGCGCGAGGGCAGCCGGATCTTGAGGCCGAGTACGTGCTTGGGTTGCGGCATACGCTCTCCCGCGCCTCAGCGGCGCTCGCCCTCGTCAACGACGACCTGGCCGGTGACGCGGCGCTCGACGAGCGACCACGAGACGCCGATCGCGAGCAGCACCGCCAGCATCGCGTCGGCGAGCCAGCCCATCACGCCGCCGCCCTCGAGCCTGATCCAGCCCCAGGAGACGAGCAGCCACACGAATGCCGCGCAAAGCGCCGCGGCCAGCAACACGCCGAAGATGCCGAGCGCCCGCCAGGTCGCGTGCGCGAAGAACGCCCAGGCGCCGAGCAGCACGAGGCCGGCGATCGCCTGCATGGGCTCGACGTGCGGAAAGCTGCCCGCGACCCAGCGCAGGTACGAAAGCGGCGTCGGGTTGTAGGTCGCGACGACGAGGAGGACCGAGGCCGCGAGCCGGAGCGCGAACCCGCCGAAGGTGAGCCGGTCCATCGCACCCCTCATCGAGCGGCCGGATCGGCCGGGGGCGCGCAGTGTAGCAGCCGGATTCGGCCGCCCGCCGGTCTGGATAAACATACAGCCCGCGTCGATAATCACCCCATGTCCGCCAACCCCGTCGCCGCCCTGAACACCGAGCAGACCGAGGCCGCCGAGTTCGGGGAACGCGATGCCCGCGGACGCTTCGTCGCGGGGCCGCTGCTGATCATCGCCGGCGCCGGGACCGGCAAGACCAACACGCTCGCGCACCGCGTCGCGCACCTCGTGCTCGAGGGGGTCGACCCGGCGCGCGTGCTGCTGCTGACCTTCACGCGCCGCGCCGCCGAAGAGATGACGCGCCGCGCCGAACGGATCGTCGCCGCGGTGCACGGCGCGCGCGGCGCCGCCGCGCGCCTGCCGTGGGCGGGCACCTTCCACTCGATCGGCAACCGGCTCCTGCGGCACCACGCGCGCGAGGTCGGGCTCGATCCCGCGTTCACGGTGCTCGACCGGGCCGACAGCGCCGACCTCCTCGACCTCGTGCGACACGAGCTCGGGCTCTCGGCGCGCGACAAGCGCTTCCCGCGCAAGGACACGTGTCTCGCGATCTACTCGCACCGCGTCAACACGCTGGCACCCCTGTCGGCGACGCTCGCGGCGCACTGGCCGTGGTGCGCCGAGTTCGAGCAGGACCTGACGCGGCTGTTTCGCGCTTACGTCGAGCGCAAGCAGGCGCAGTCGGTGCTCGACTACGACGACCTGCTGCTCTACTGGCACGGGCTCGTCAGCGAGCCCGCGCTCGCATCCCGGGTCGGCGCGCTCTTTGACCACGTGCTGGTCGACGAGTACCAGGACACGAACAAGCTGCAATCCGAGATCCTGCGCGCGCTCAAGCCCGACGGCGCCGGGCTCGCGGTGGTCGGCGACGACGCGCAATCGATCTACTCGTTCCGCGCCGCGACCGTCGACAACATCCTCGAGTTCCCGCAGCAGTTCTCGCCGCCCGCGCGGGTCGTGACGCTGACCGAGAACTACCGCTCGACGCAGCCGATCCTCGACGCCGCGAACGCGCTGATCGGCGAGGCCAAGCGCCAGTACCGCAAGGACCTGCGGGCGCGCCGCGGCGCCGGCGCGAAGCCGGTCGTCGTCAGCGTCGCGGACGACCGCGGCCAGGCCGACTACGTGATTGACGAGGTGCTGCGCGCGCGCGAGGCGGGCGTGCCGCTGATGCGCCAGGCGGTGCTGTTCCGTTCGAGCCACCACAGCGACTTCCTCGAGGTCGAGCTCACGCGGCGCAACATCCCGTACATCAAGTACGGCGGGCTCAAGTTCCTCGAGGCCGCGCACGTCAAGGACCTGCTCGCGGTGCTGCGCTGGGCCGAGAACACGCGCAACCGGATCGCGGCGTTTCGCACACTGCAGCTCCTGCCGGGCATGGGGCCGGCGCACAGCGACCGCTGCCTCGCCGGGCTCGCGGCGGGCGAGGGCCTGCGCGCGGCGCTCGCGGCGTTCGCGCCGCCTCCGGCGGCACGCGGCGACTGGCCGGCGTTCGTCGAGCTCTACGGGGCGCTCGCCTCGCCCGATGCCGCGTGGGCGGGGCAGGTCGAGCGCGTGCGCGCGTGGTACCGGCCGCACCTCGAGCGCCTGTACGACGCGGCCCATGTCCGCGCCGGCGATCTCGAGCAGCTGGTGCGCATCGCCGGCGGCTACCCGAGCCGCGAGCGCTTCCTGACCGAGCTCGCGCTCGACCCGCCGCAGGCGAGCGGCGACCTCTCGGGGCCGCCGCTCCTCGACGAGGACTACCTCGTGCTCTCGACGGTGCACTCGGCGAAGGGCCAGGAGTGGCAGTCGGTGTACGTGCTCAACGTCAACGACGGGAACTTCCCGTCGGAGTTCGCGACCGGGGAGCCCGAGCTCATCGAGGAGGAGCGCCGGCTCCTCTACGTCGCGATGACCCGCGCGCGCGACGCGCTGCACCTGATCTCGCCGCTCAAGTACTACGTCACCCAGCAGGCGCGGCTCGGCGATGCGCACGTGTACGGCGCGCGCAGCCGCTTCCTGAGCGAGAAGGTGCTCGCGACCTGCGACAGGGTCGCCGCGATCGACTTGCCGGGATCGGCGGCAACGCCGCCCGGCGCGGCGACGCGCGTCGACGTCGGCGCGCGCCTGCGCGCGCTGTGGGACTGAGCGTGCTAGGGTGTGCGCCGCGAGGCGGGGGACGATGGATCCATCGAAAGATCAGCACGCGGGCGCGCTCACGCGCCGCGAGTTCGTGCAGGGGGCAGCCGGGACGGGCGCCGCGCTCGCGCTCGGCGGCTGCGATACGACGCCGACCGGCATCGCGCCCGGCGCACAGGACCTGGCGGGCTACTACCCGCCGACCCTGACCGGGCTGCGCGGCTCGCATCCCGGATCCTTCGAGGTCGGACATGCGCTTCGCGACGGCACGCCGCTGCCGCCCGCGCAGTCGAACGGCGAGGTCTACGACCTCGTCGTCGTCGGCGCCGGCATCAGTGGGCTGAGCGCCGCCTACTTCTACCGCGAGCGCGTGCCCGCCGCGCGCGTGCTCGTGCTCGACAACCACGACGACTTCGGCGGTCACGCGCGCCGCAACGAGTTCCGGCTCGACGGCGAGCTGCAGCTGATGAACGGCGGTACCTACAGCATCGAGAGCCCGCGGCCGTACAGCGCGCTCGCCGACGGGCTGCTGCGCAAGCTCGGCATCGACGCGGCGGCGCTCGACAAGCAGATCCAGGACAAGGACTACTACGCGAAGCTCGGCCTCGTGGGCGGCGTGTTCCTCGACCGGGAGACCTTCGGAGGCGATGCGCTGATCCGCAAGGACCCGGCGCAGAGCTGGGCGCGGGCGCTCGAGCGCTCGCCGCTGCCGGCGCGCGCGCGTGCCGACATCGCGCGTCTCGAGGATGCGCCGCCCGACTTCCTGCCCGGGCTCGCGCCCGAGGCCAAGAAGGCGCGGCTCGCGACGCTGAGCTACCGCGACTACCTCAGGGAGATCGCGCGCCTCGACCCGCTCGCGGTCGCCTTCTACCAGCAGCGCACGCACGGCGAGTGGGGCGTCGGGGCCGACGCGGTCTCGGCGCTCGAGGCGTGGGCGACCGAGCTGCCGGGATTCGCGGGCCTTAGGCTCCCGGCGGGCGCCGTCGCGGCGATGGGCCCGACCGCGGCCGGCTACGCCGACACCGGCGGCTCGGTCGACGTGCACCTGCCGGACGGCGGCGCGACGATCGCGCGCGCGCTCGTGCGCGCGCTCGTGCCGGCGGCGCTTCCCGGGACGACGCTCGAGTCGCTGATCACGACGCGCGCCGACTACGCGGCGCTCGACCGCCCCGGCGCGGCCACCCGCGTGCGCCTGAGCGCGACCGTCGTCAAGGCAGCGAACCTCGGCGCCGGCAACGAGGGCGTGCGCGTCGACTACGTGCGCGGCGGCCGCAGCCACACGGTGCTCGCGCGCCACTGCGTGCTGGCCTGCTGGAACGCGGTGATCCCGCACCTCTGCCCCGAGCTGCCGGCGGAGCAGAAGGCGGCACTGCACGAGTCGGTGAAGACGCCGCTCATCTACGCCAGCATCGCGCTCCGGGACTGGCAGCCGCTCGCGCGGCTCGGCGTCGCGCAGATCCACGCGCCCGGCGGCTACTTCAGCGACCTGATGCTGAACGAGTGCGTCGCGCTCGGCGGCTACGCGAGTGCGCGCTCGCCCGAGAAGCCGACGCTGGTCCGCCTGGTTCGCACGCCGTGCGCGCCGGGACTGACCGAACACGAGCAGAACAAGGCGGGGCGCGCCGAGATCCTCGCGACCTCGCTCGAGCGCTACGAGCAGGAGGTCCGCCGGCAGCTCACGCGGATGCTCGGTGCGGGCGGCTTCGACGCCGGCCGCGACATCCTCGCGATCACGATCAACCGCTGGCCGCACGGCTACGCGCCCGAGTTCAACCCGCTCTTCGACCGCTGGCGCCCCGAGGCCGAGCGCCCGCACGTGCGCGGCCGGGCCCGCAGGGGCGCGATCGCGATCGCGAACTCCGATGCGGCGGGCTTCGCGTTCATGGACGCCGCGATCGAGCAGGCGGCGCGCGCGGCCGGCGAGCTCGCCGGCTGAGCGCCGTCCCCCGAGGATCACCGATGCATCACCACCGCCCGCCCGTGCTCCCGATCCTGCTGGCGCTCGCCCTCGTCGCGACCGCCGACGGCAAGGAGCAGCCCGCCGATCTCGTGCTGATCAACGGCCGCGTGCTCACCGTCGATGCGAACGACACGGTCGCCGAGGCGCTCGCGGTGCGCGACGGGCGCATCGTCAAGGTCGGCACGACGCGCGCGGTCCGCGCGCTCGCGGGCCCCCGCACGACCGTGATCGACCTCGGCGGGCGCGCGGCGACGCCGGGACTCATCGACACGCACGCCCACATCTCCTCGGGCGGGGTCGAGGCGGTCTACAGCCTGCCGCTCAACGAGGCGCGCAGCGTCGCCGACGTCGCCGCCCGCGTCGCCGCCCGCGCCAGGACCCTCAAGCCCGGCGAGTGGCTGCTCGGCAGCGGCTGGGACGAGGGCAAGCTCGAGGACGGCCGCTATGTCGAGGCGCGCGATCTCGATCCCGCGGCGCCCGACAACCCGGTGTGGCTCGAGCACACGAGCGGCCATTACGGCGTCGCCAGCAGCCGCGCGCTCGCGCTCGGCGGCGTCACGGCGGCGAGCGTCGACCCGCCCGCCGGGACGATCGACCGCGATGCGCACGGCCAGCCGACCGGGGTCCTCAAGGAGTCGGCCAAGGCGCTCGTCACGAACCTGATCCCGCCATGGACGCCCGCGCAGCGGCGCGCGGGCATCAAGGCGAGCCTTGCGCTGATGAACCGCGAGGGCATGACCGGCGTCAAGGACCCGGACATCACGCCCGAGGACTGGGATGCCTACGCGAGCCTGGGCGAGGAGGGCGCGTTGAGCGCGCACGTCTGCGTGCTGTTCGACACGCCGCCGACGCTCGCGGCGGCCGAGGCCAACGTGAAGCGCCTCGCGGCGCTGCCGCGGCCGCCGGCGACCACGGCCGGCGGGAACCTGATCGCCTGCGGCGTCAAGATCTTCATGGACGGCAGCGGCGGGGCGCGCACCGCCTGGGTCTACGACGACTGGCACCGCAAGAGCACCGAGGTCGACACCGGCAACCGCGGCTACCCGGCGCTCGACCCCGAGCTCTACCGCGCGCAGGTGCGGCTCTTCCACGACGCCGGCATCCACGTCGGCACGCACGCGATCGGCGATCGCGCGATCGACTGGGTCGTCGACACCTACGCGCTGGCGCTCAAGGAGAAGCCGACCGTCGGCCTTCGCCACAGCATCATCCACGCGAACATCCCGAGCGAGCACGCGCTGCAGCTGATCGCGACGCTCGAGCACGACTTCGACGCCGGCTACCCCGAGTCGCAGGCACCGTTCACCTGGTGGATCGGCGATCTCTACGCCGGGAACTTCGGACCCGAGCGCGCGAAGCGCCTGAACCCGTTCCACACCTACGTCACGCGCGGCATCCGCTGGGGCGGTGGCTCGGACTACGACGTGACGCCGCTGCCGGCGCGCTACGGGCTGTGGGCCTCGGTCGCGCGCGAGACGCTGCTCGGGACCTTCGGCAAGCAGCCGTTCGGTACCGCGGAGTCCGTCGACGTGCACGTGGCGCTTCGCTCCTACACGGCGTGGGCGGCGCACCAGCTCTTCATCGACCGGGACGCGGGCTCGCTCGAGCCCGGCAAGAGCGCCGACGTCGCGGTCTGGGACCGCGACCCGTACGCCGTGCCGACCGCGGACCTGAAGGAGATGCGCTGCGAGCTGACGCTGTTCCGCGGGCGGGTCGTGTTCCGCGGCGCGGCTTTCGAACGCGTCCGCTAGCGCGGCGGCTTTCGAAACTTGAGCGTGAAGCGGTCGCTCTCGCCGATCGCCGCGTAGCGATCGCGGTCCTTGTCGCCGAGGCGCCAGGTCGGCGGCAGCGTCCACACGCCCTGCTCGTAGTCGCGCGTGTCCTTCGGGTTCGCGTTGATCTCGGAGGAGCCGACGAGCTCGAAGCCCGCGGCCTTCGCGAGCGCGATCGCGAGCTGTTCGTTGACGTAGCCGAGCTTCGCGTGGGCGTCAACCGGCGCGTTCGGGTCGGCGCGATGGTCGACGAGACCGAGCACGCCGCCGGGCCTCAGCGCGGCGTACATCGCCCTCAGCATCGCCGCCGCCTCCTCGTCGCGCACCAGCCAGTTGTGGAGGTTCCTGAACGTCAGCACGAGGTCGACCGAGTTCGGGGGCAGCGGGCTGAGCGCGCCCGGGAACTGCAGCGCCGTCACCTCGACCTTGCCGTAGAGGTCGGGGTTGCCGTCGAGCTTGCTCTGGAACGCGCGGATGCCGTCCTGCACGAACTTGTTGTCGAACTTGGGATCCCAGCCCGCGGCGACGTAGCGGCCGTGGTCCTTGAGCAGCGGCGCGAGGAGCTCCGTGTACCAGCCGCCCGCGCCCGGCCAGATCTCCATGACCGTCATGTCCTGGCGCAGCCCGAAGAACTCGAGCGTCTCCCTCGGGTGGCGATAGACATCGCGCGCCCGGTCGGCGTCGGAGCGGTGTGTGCCGGCGAGGATCCGGTCGAGCGCGCCGAGCGTCGCCGGATCCGTGACCGGGAGCGGCGCACTCTTCGCGCTCGCGGCGGGCGCCGGCGGGGCGGGCTTCGCGGTCGTCTTCGCGGGCCTGGGTCCGGAGGCGCAGCCCGCGAGCGCCGCGGCTGCGATCAGTGCGGCGATGCGCACCGCAAGGGGCATCCGTCTCATCGCTGTTCACCCGTGCGGCGGGCCGTTTCGGCCGACGCGGCAAGTGTGACAAACAGGACCGATTACAGGCAAACGCGCGGCGATGACCGGGTGCCCGCGGCGCCTTCCGTGCCCGGCATCGACCGTCGACCCAAGGATCGCTGAGGAGTGCCGCCCTAAGAGGACTAGGGAAATCTCTGCATCGAGCGGGCCGCCTGACCGAGTCGCGCGCCGCGCGGTACGACGTCGAGGACGCGGCGTATAACGGCGTTGCCGCGCCCGGCTCGCGCCCGCGACGCGCGCCCCGGGCCTCCCCGCCGGCTGCTCAAGGAAGACACCGTGTCCCCCATGCCTGGTACCGACACCAACGGCGCACGACCCCCGCCCGACCGCTATCGAAGCGCCGCGCTGCCGTTCCTGATCACGATCGCGGCGATGCTGACCCTCAGCATCGCGAGCCTCGAGATCCTGACGGCCATCCGGGCGTACGTCGAGGGCGAGGGCCTCTATTCGAAGGGGCAGAAGGACGCCGTCTACTACCTGTCGCGCTACGTCGAGTCGCGCGACGACGAGGACTATTCGGCGTACGTCGATTCGATCGCCAAGCCCCTCGGCGACCGCGACGCGCGCGTCGCGCTGAGCGCGGTCCCGCCCGATCTCGCGCGCGCCCGCGCCGGGTTCCTCGCCGGAGCCAACCATCCGGACGACGTGCCGCGCCTGATCTGGTTCTTCCAGCTGTTCCACGCGACGCCGCAATTCCGCCACGCGATCGAGCTCTGGACCGAGGGCGATGCCTACACGGCGCGGATCGTCGAGATCGCGGCTGCCGTGCGGCGCGACCCGGACCGCTACCGGGACCCCGGCCAGCGGGCGACCGTGCGCGCGATACTCCAGGAGGTGACGGTCGGCATCACGCCGCGCGAGAACGAGTTCTCATCGACGCTCGGCGCGGCGGCCCGGCAGGCGACGCGCTGGCTGATCGGAGCCTCGGCGGTGTTCGCCGCGATCATCGCGGCCATCGGGATCGAGTTCGCACGCGCCCGTCTGCGCGAACGGCTGGCCTACGAATCCGCGCTGCGCCGCAGTGAGTCGCGCTACCGGTCGCTGTTCGCCTCGAGCCACGACGCCATCCTGGTCGTTCAGCCCAACGGCGCCATCCTCGACGCCAACCCGGCCGCCTACCGGCTCTTCGACGTCGCGCCGAACGGATTCGGCACCTGCGCCGAACTCGGACTCGCCGATGAGCGCGGCGCGTTCGGCGCCGGCACCGGTGCCGAAGCCTGGCTCGCGCCGCGGCACGACCTGACGCTGCGGCGGCGCGACGAGGCGTTCCCGGCCGAGGTCGTGCTCGCGCGCTTCGCCGACAGCGGCGGCGAGCCGCGCATCAGCATCGCGATCCGCGACACGACCGAGCGGCGCCGTCTCGAGGCGGCGGTCGCCGCCGAAAGCGCGCGTCGCCACCTGTTCCTGCGCAACGCCAGCGACGGCGTCTGCATCCTCGACGAGCAGGGGCGCGTCGTCGAGGCGAGCGACTCGTTCTGCCGCATGCTCGGGCTGGCGCGCGACGAGGCGCTCGGTCGCACGCCGCCCGACTGGGACGTGCGCGCAACCGAGCGTGAAGCGGGGGTGGGCGCGCCGGTGGATCGCAGCGGCGCGCGGTCGCGCTTCGAGACGTTCTACCGGCGCAGCGATGGCTCGACCTTCGAGGTCGAGGTGCATACCGAGGCGTTCGAGGCCGGCGGCCGGCCGTACCTGTACTGCTCGGCGCGCGACATCACGGAACTGCGCCGCCTCGAGCGCGCGCTGCTCGATGCGACCAACCGCGAGCAGCGCCGGCTGGGATACGACCTGCACGATGAGCTCGGGCAGGTGCTGACCGGCATCTCGATGCTTGCGGCGTCGCTCGCCTCCGCCGAGCGTGCGGCGGGCCGTCCGGCGGCGGCGCGGCTCGGCGAGCTCGAACTGCTGACGCGTCAGGCCATCGGGACGTGCCGCTCGATCGCGCACGGACTCTCGCCGCTGACCTACCAGGGGGGCGACCTGGTGCGGGCGCTCGAGGAGATGGTCGATCTGCAACGGGTCGGCGCGACCGGTGACTGCATCCTCGATCTGAGCGGGACGTCGCCGCTGCGACTCGGCGCCGAGGCGGCCGACAACCTCTATCGCATCGCCCAGGAGGCCGTCACGAACGCCCGCCGGCACGCGCACGCCCGGACGATCCGCGTGGCGCTCGACATCCGGCCGGCGAGCGTGCGCCTCGAGGTTGAGGACGACGGCATCGGGATCCCGGAGCACGCCGATGAAGGCGCGGGCATGGGACTCGGGATCATGAAATTCCGGGCGGCCGTGATCGGCGCACGGCTCGTGATCGGGCGCGGCGAGTTCCGGGGCACGCGGCTCGTGTGCACCTGCGCCCAGGGCACGACGGAAAGCTGAAATCGTCGCCGCCACCAGCGGCGCCGCGTGTGCGGCCAACAAAAACCCCGCCGGGGACGGCGGGGTCAGTGTTTAGCCGGTGCGAGCCTGGCGAGGCTCAGTAGTTGCGGCCGCCGTAGCCGCCGCCACCGCCGCCGTAACCGCCGCCGCCACCACCGTAGCCGCCGCCGCCACCGCCGCCGTAGCCGCCGCCACCGCCGCCGCCACGCGGTCCGCCGTAGCCACCGCCACCACCGCCGGGCCGCGGGCCGCGCGGGCGCTCCTGGGCCTCGTTCACGCGCAGCGGACGTCCGCCCATGTTGAAGCCGTTCGTCTGTTGGATCGCGTTCTGCGCGTCGGAGCCCGCCATCTCGACGAAGCCGAAGCCGCGCGGGCGACCGGTCTCGCGGTCATTGATGAGCTTTACCGATTCGACCTTGCCGTGCTTCTCGAAGAGCTGGCGGACCTCGTCTTCGGTCGCGGAGAACGGCAGGTTGCCTACGTAGATGGTCGTCATCGAATCATCTCACTCGCTCAGGCGAAGGCACGGATCGTCCGCGCGCCTCGCGTCCCTCAACCACGGACCACAGGTGAGGCGCATGCGTACATAGACGTACGCCCGCGGCGGCCTGGGCCCGAACCGTAGGTCGTGCGCTGATCAACTCGTGCGGGTGATGCGGAGGAATGTCGACGCAGCGAAGACACTGTTTCTTCAACCGACTCGATCGCCCGTCAAAGCAGATTCGGCGAAAACCCCAACCGATCCTACGCGGTCCGATGGGGCCGCGCAATTTTCCGCGAGGCATATCAAGGACTTTGGCAATGCAGTGCACAAAAGCCGCGATGTTGCTGCTTCGCGACAACGGCCTCCCGCAGCCGTCCAGGCGCCGACCCGACGGGGGGTACGGCAGGCCGCTCCCCGGCGCACCCCGGGGGTCAGGCCTCGGCGTCGGGCTCGAGGTAGGCGTAGCCCTGCAGCTCCGCCTCGTAGAAGCGCTTCAGGCGCTGGCTCTCGGGCAGCGTCAGGCGGTTCTCGCGCACCGCGCGCTCGCAGTCGCGCGCGAGCCGCGGGTAGAGCTCGTCGGTGTCGTACTCCATGTA
>DATKOR010000086.1:0-46186 GCA_035524495.1 Steroidobacteraceae bacterium | reverse complement strand
AAGAGCGCCGTGAACGCCAGCAGGAACGTCGTCAAATGAGTTCCTTGACCCCGTCGCGCTCCTCGCGCAGCTCCTTGTCGGTGGCATCGAGCCGCGCGCGGCTGAACTCGCTGATCGCGAGGCCCTGGACGATCGTGTAGCGGCCCTGCTCGGTCGTGACCGGGTAGGAGTAGACGACGCCTTCCTTGATGCCGTAGCTGCCGTCGGCCATCACGCCCATGCTGACGTAGTCGCCGGGCGCGGAGCCCAGCATCCAGGTGCGGATGTGGTCGATCGCCGCCGAGGCGGCCGAGGCGGCCGAGGAGGCGCCGCGCGCCTTGATGACCGCCGCGCCGCGCTGCTGCACGGTCGGGATGAAGGTCTCGGCGTACCAGGCCTGGTCGACGAGCGAGAGCGCGGGCTGGCCGCGCACCGTCGCGTGGTGCAGGTCCGGGTACTGCGTCGCCGAGTGGTTGCCCCAGATGATCATGCGCTTGACGTCGTTGACGTGCGTGCCGGTCTTCGCCGCGAGCTGCGCGAGCGCGCGGTTGTGATCGAGGCGCGTCATCGCCGTGAAGTTCTTCGGATCGATGTCCCGGGCGTTCCGGCTCGCGATCAGCGCATTGGTGTTCGCGGGATTGCCGACGACGAGCACCTTGACGTCGCGGCGCGCGACCTCGTTGATGACCTTGCCCTGCGCCGAGAAGATCTGCGCGTTGGCGAGCAGCAGGTCCTTGCGCTCCATGCCGGGGCCGCGCGGGCGCGCGCCGACGAGCAGCGCCGCGCCGCAGTCGCGAAACGCCTGCTTTGCATCGTCGGTCGCGACGATGTGGTTGAGCGTCGGAAACGCGCAGTCGGAGAGCTCCATCACGACGCCCGCGAGCTGCGGCAGCGCCGGCGTGATCTCGAGCAGATGCAGATTCACCGGCTGATCGGCACCCAGCATCGCGCCCGAAGCCACGCGAAACGCGAGCGCGTAGCCGATCTGGCCCGCGGCGCCGGTGATCGTGACGTTGATTGGCTGCTTCATCGACGGCTCCCAGGTGGCGAACGCGCGGCATTCTAGCGAATGCGCGTCGCCGGCCTGCCCCGCAATGGCCGCAGCGCCTGTTTCGAGCCCGCATCCCCTCCAAGAGGTCCCTCGGGACCCCCGGGACCGCCGTCCGCGGCGTCCGAAGCGCACCCGGTAAATGGCTCGTGGAGCGCAACCGAGCGCCCGGAACGGCTGGGAACGCGGCTGCGAGCACGGGCGGGAGAATAACAACTCATTGAAAACACGAGAAATACTCTGGGGTCTAAAAATCTTTCAAAAAAGAGCTTGCGTCTGAGTAGGTGTTGTAGTTAACTACAACACCAGAAGGGCAAAGCACTTCCCGGGCGGGAGGTGGGCCCAGACGGAGGAAGGACCTCCGGGACCGACCAAAGGAGAGTGTCATGTTGTCGAACAAGATCCGCCACGTCGCAGTCGCCCTGGGCCTCGTCGCCGTTGCCGCAATGACTGCCGCGAGCGCGGCCGGGCATGCCCGCCACGCGAAGATGCAGAACGAGTCGCTGCCGGTTCCGAGCGGTGACCTCGGTGAAGTCGTCGTCCACGCGCCGCACGACCTCGGCGAAGTGATCGTCCATGCGCCGCACGACCTCGGCGAAGTGCTGGTGACGGTGCACCGCGTGCCGGTCGAAGGCGAGTACCTCGCGGAAGTCGTCGTGACCGTGCCGCGCGAGAAGGCCGAGATCTACACGGGCGCGACCGAGGCGGCGGCGACGCTTGCCGCGGTGCAGTAAGCGAACTGCTAGAGTAGTTCAGTAACAGGCTCGATCACTGACATGAGCGCCCCGTACACCGGCAGCGAGTCCCTCATGGACGCCAACTGGAACGACAGCCAACCGATCTACCGGCAACTCCGGGATCGCGTCGTGGCGATGATTCTGGAAGGCGTCCTGAAGGAAGGCGACCCGCTGCCGTCGGTGCGCAACGTCGCCGCGGAGTACCGGCTCAACCCGCTGACGGTGCTGAAGGGCTACCAGCAGCTCGTCGACGAGCAACTGGTCGAGAAACGCCGCGGCCGCGGCATGTACGTCGCCGAAGGCGCGACGCGCGCGCTGCTGAAGGACGAGCGCCAGCGCTTCCTCGAGGGCGAGTGGCCGCGCATCTACGCGACGATCCAGCGACTTGGATTCAACGCCGCCGAGCTCCTCGCGACGCCCCCGGCGCCGCCGGCGGAGCCGGGCCCGACGCTGCGGCCCGCGAGCGGCGCTGACGACGAAGAGCCGCACACTTAAGAATTCCGAAGGAGCGCTCGAGTGGCCACGCTGATTGAAGCCCAGGGACTCACCAAACGCTTCGGCGCGACGACCGCGCTCGACGGTGCGTCCTTCAAGGTCGAGTCCGGACGCATCGTCGGCCTCATCGGCCCGAACGGCGCCGGCAAGACGACCGCGCTCAAGGCCGTGCTCGGCCTCGCGCGCTGCGACGGCTCGCTGCGGGTCCTCGGCCTCGATCCCTTCCACGACCGCGACCGGCTGACCGAGCAGGTCTCCTTCATCGCCGACGTCGCGGTGCTGCCGCGCTGGCTGAAGGTGAGCCAGGCGGTCGCGTTCGTCGAAGGTGTCCACCCGCGCTTCCGGCCCGACCGCTGCCGCGCGTTCCTCGAGCGCACGACGATCAAGTCGACGAGCCGCGTCCGCGAGCTCTCGAAGGGCATGATCACGCAGCTGCACCTCGCGCTCGTGATGGCGATCGACGCCAAGCTCCTCGTGCTCGACGAGCCGACGCTCGGCCTCGACATCCTGTCGCGCAAGCGCTTCTACGACAGCCTGCTGTCCGACTACATGGACGAGGAGCGGACGATCCTCGTGACCACGCACCAGGTCGAGGAGATCGAGCACATCCTGACCGACCTCATCTTCATCGACCGCGGACGCATCGTGCTGGACCTGCCGATGGACGCGATCCCGGAGCGCTTCGCGCAGCTCTACGCGACCCCGGACCGCGCCGAGGCGGCGCGTGCGCTGAAGCCGCTGTCCGAGCGTCAGCTGCTCGGCCGCCACGTGTTCCTGTACGAGAACGCCGATCAGAAGGCGCTCGCCGCGCTCGGCGAGGTGCGCCAGCCCTCGATCGCCGACCTGTTCGTCGCCAAGGTCCAGGGAGGTGACGCATGAACCGCTACCTGTGGGCCGTGCGCCGCGAGCTGTGGGAGGCGCGCATGACGTGGATCGCGCCGGTGGCGCTCGGCGGGATCATCGTGCTCGCCGTGCTGTTCGCGGCCCTCGTGACGCGGTCGATCTCCATCCAGGGGCTCGACGCCGACAAGCTCGCCGAGATTCACGAGAAGATGACGCCGGAGAACATCGCGGCGATCGTCAGCGTCGTGCTCGGCGTGATCACCGTGCCGTTCTTCGGTCTGCTCACGCTGGTGCAGCTGTTCTACGGCGTCGACGCGCTCTACGGCGAGCGCCGCGACCGCTCCGTGCTGTTCTGGAAGTCGCTGCCGGTCAGCGACGCGACGACGGTGCTGTCGAAGCTGACCGTCGTCGGGCTGATCATGCCGGCGGCTGCGGCCGCGGCGGCGCTCGTCACGCAGTTCCTGCTGATCGCGATCGTCAGCGCCAAGGCCGCGCCGCTCGGATTCCTCCACAGCCAGCAATGGATGCCCGCGATCTGGGGCGGCAACGTCGTGGTGCTCCTGTACGCCGTGCTGACTTCGGCGATCTGGTCGCTGCCGGTGCTCGGCTGGTACCTGCTGGTGTCGGCGCGGGTGCCGCGCTCGCCGCTGCTGTATGCGACGGTGCTGCCGCTGCTGGCCGCGCTCGCCGAGTACATCGCGCTGCACAGCAACGTCGTCTGGCGGCAGATCATCGTTCGCCCGGTGGGATTCGTCGCCCACGCGTTCGGCCCGTCGAGCTTCAACATCGTCATCGAGAAGGGTCACCTCGAGATCCCGCGCTCGCTCTTTGACACGATGCGTCCGCTCGAATTCCTGTCATCCCCGCAGGTGTGGATCGGCGTAGCGGTCGGCGCGGTCTTCGTGTGGGGCGCGATCTGGGTCAGGAGAACCCGCGACGAGGCCGCCTGAGCGGGCTGCTATCCTGCGGCCCCGTGCCCGAGACGAGGCCGCCGATGCGCCGCCTGCTGCTGCCGATCCTGATCCTGTGCGCGCTGCCGGCCGAGGCGCAGATGCTGCCGGTCCGCGACCAGAACCCGCTGACGCGTGCGGCCTACCTGCCGCTCCCGGCCGCGCTCGGCGCCGTCGCCGACGGCGAGACCGCGTTCGCGGCCGGCGTCCAGTGGAGCAACACCGTCAACCTCGGGCAGACGCCGGGCGAGCGGATGATCGTCGATGAGGAGACCGTCGAGACCGACCTCACGCTCACCCGCGGCGTCGGCGACTGGCAGCTGCGCGCGACGCTGCCGGTGATCCACCGCGGCGCCGGGATCCTCGACGGCTTCATCGACGGCTGGCACCGCTTCTTCGGGCTGCCGCAGGGCGACAGGCCGAGCGTGCCGAAGCACGCCTACCAGGTCCTCTACCAGCGAAGCGGCTACGCCGACATCGACGCGCCCTCGGGCACCGCGCTCGGCGACCTCGCGCTCGAGGGCGGGCGCACGCTCGCATCGAGCACGGGCGGCCGGCTCGAGGGCTGGTTCGGGCTCGAGGCGCCGACCGGGAGCCGCTCGCACCTGACGGGCAACGGCGCGCTCGACGGCGCCGCGTGGCTCGCCGGCGAGACGCGCCTCGGGGACTCCTTCTCGCTCGCCGGGCGCGTGGGCGGCGCGTGGATCGGCGGCGATCCCGGGATCCCGTATGCGCGCACGCTCGGCTTCGCGACGATCGCCCTCGGCTGGGACGCGACCGCGCGGCTCGCCGCGGTGCTGCAGGTCGATGCGCACACCGCGATCGCGCGCTCGTCCGACATCAACTTCCTGCGGGACGCCGTCGCGCTCACGATCGGCGGGCGCTACCGGCTCGCCTCGGGCGCGGTGTTCGAGGCCGGCGTCGTCGAGGACATCGAGGTCGACCACTCGCCGGACGTCACGTTCCATTTCGGCCTGCGCTGGCCGGGCGGCCGCGCGACGCACTGAGTTGGCAGGACGCCCGCGACGCGGGCAGACTAGCGGACCCGGCGTCGACGGAGATCTCCGAGGGATGCGTTCACTCCCCGCCACGCTCGCGCTCGTCGTCGCGCTCGGCGCGCACGCGCAGGAGGCTGCGGACCTTCCGGAGCCCTTCGCGACGACGCCGGCCGCGAAGCTCGCGCTGATCGCCGGCTGGCCGCAGGACGTGATCCCGCGCGCGCCGCAGAACTTCAAGGTCACGGCCTTCGCGCGCGGCCTCGACCACCCGCGCTCCCTGCTCGTGCTGCCGAACGGCGACGTGCTCGTGTCGGAAGCGCGCGGCGCGTTCCCGCCGGCGCCCGGGCGGCCGAGCGCGAACCGCGTGACGCTGTTGCGCGACACGACGGGGAGCGGCGTCGCCGACCAGCAGTTCGCGCTGATCAGCGGAATCGCGCGCCCCTACGGGCTCGCGCTGCGCCGCGACCGGCTCTACGTCGGCGCGAGCGATGCGGTCTACGCCTGTCCGTTCCTCGTCGGCCAGACGCGCCTGCACGGCGAGTGCCGGCCGCTGGTGGCGCTGCCGGACGACGATGGCCGCGGCCACTGGACGCGCAACGTCGCCTTCAGCCCCGACGAGACGCAGCTCTTCGTCGCGGTCGGCTCGCACACCAACGTCGACGAGGAGCACCTCGACGAGAAGACGCCGGAGCGCGCCGCGATCCTGGTCACGGCGCCGACCGGCCGCGGCCTGCGGATCTACGCGAGCGGCCTGCGCAACCCCGTCGGGCTCGCCTTCGAGCCCGCGACCGGGCGGCTGTGGACGACCGTGAACGAGCGCGATTTCCTGGGCGATGACCTCGTGCCCGATTACCTGACGAGCGTGCGCGACGGGGCGTTCTACGGCTGGCCGTACGCGTACTTCGGCGCGCACGAGGACCCGCGCCGGCGCGGCGAGCGCCCGGACCTCGTCGCGCGCGCGGTGGTCCCGGACTTCGCGATCGCCGCGCACTCGGCGCCGCTCGGCCTCGTCTTCTACGGGCGGGCGCAGTTCCCGAAGGCCTACCGCGGCGGCGCCTTCGTCGCGCTGCACGGCTCGTGGAACCGCTCGAGCTTCGCGGGCTACAAGGTGATCTACGTGCCGTTCGCCGACGGCAAGCCCTCGGGCCCCGCCGAGGACTTCCTGACCGGCTTCGTCAAGGACGAGGGCGCGGGCGAGGTCTACGGCCGCCCGGCCGGCCTCGCGGTGGCCGCGGACGGGTCGCTGCTGGTCGCCGACGACGCCGGCGGCGCGCTGTGGCGGGTGACGTTCAAGTGCGGCGCCTGCACGCCGGACCCGGTGCCGCCGAAGGGCGCGCCGCGGCGCTGATCAGCCCGCGAGCAGCACCGCCTCGGCGTGCTCGAGCGCCTCGGGGAGCCCGAAGATCACGACGACATCGCCCTCGCGCAGCACCGTCGCGGGCGCGGGATCGCGTCCGACGATGCCCTCGCGGCGCACCGCCGAGAACTGCACCTCGGCGCCGCGGCCGCGGACCTCGCCGAGCGTGTGGCCGACCGCCCAGGCGCCCGGCGGGAGCACGACGGTCCGCAGCTCCTCGCGCGCGGTCTCGGCGGCGTCCGGCAGCTCCGCGTCCGGCATCCGAAAGACGCTCCTGAGCGCCCCGTAACGCTCGCCGCGGATCTCCCCGACCATGCGCACGATCTGCGACACGGGCGTGTCGAGGAAGAGCAGCACGTGCGAGACCAGCATCAGCGAGGCCTCGAAGGTCTCGGGGACGACCTCGGTCGCGCCCGCGCGCTGCAGCTCCTCGAGCGAGGAGTCGTCCGCCGTCCTGACGAGGAGCGGCACGGCGGCCCGGAGCCTGCGCACCATGCGCACGATGCCGAGCGCGATCGGGGGATCGGCGAAGGTGACGACGACGACGCTCGCGGCCGCGAGGCCCACCGACTTCAGCACCTGCTCGTCGGCCGAGTCGCCGAACACGACCGCGTCCCCGGCCTGGCGCGCGGCGCGCACGCGCTTGGGGTCGAGGTCGATCGCGATGTACTCGTGGCCGTTGCGCTCGAGGAGCCGCCCGATGTTCTGGCCGACGCGGCCGTAGCCGCACAGGATCACGTGCTCGCGGCGGGCGAGCGCGGCGTCCGCCTCGGCCTCGCGCGCCAGCGCCGTCGTCCCCGGCCCCTGCTCGCGCAGCATCAGCCGCGCGATCCGCTTGTTGTGCCGGATCACGAGCGGGGAGGCGACCATGCTGACGGTGACCGCCGCGAGCAGCGGCTGGCTGAGCGCCGACTCGGTGCCGCTCTTGACGAGCAGCGCCAGCAGCGCGAAGCCGAACTCCCCTCCCGCGCCGACCACGAGCCCGGCGCGCAGCGACTTGAACCAGCTGTCGGTGTAGCGGCGCGCGACCAGCGTCACGACCAGCGCCTTCAGGACGAAGAGCCCCACGACGAGGCTCGAGACGACCAGGAAGTCCCGGCCGAGGAGCCTGAGGTCGAGCAGCATCCCCATCGTGATGAAGAACAGCCCGAGCAGCACGTCGCGAAACGGCCGGATCACGGCCTCGACCTGGTGCCGGTACTCGGTCTCGGCGAGCAGCATGCCGGCGAGGAACGCGCCGAGCTCGAGCGAGAGCCCGACCGCGTGCGTGATCCACGCCGCGGAGAGCGCGACCAGCAGCACCGCGAGCGTGAACAGCTCCTGGCCGCGGTGGCGCGCGATCTCGAAGAACAGCGGCCGCGCGAGCCAGCGCCCCGCGCCGAGCACGATCAGCAGCGCGAGCGCCGCCTTGCCGAGCGCAGCCAGCGCCGTCGCCGGCGTGAACGCGCCCTCGCCGCCGACGGTCGCGGTCGCGAGCGCCAGGAACAGCACGAACACGAGGTCCTGGAACAGCAGGATGCTGAACGCGAGGCGCCCGTGCGTGCGGTTGATCTCGGCCTGCTCGGTCAGCTGCTGCACGACGATCGCGGTCGAGGACATCGCGATCGCGCCGCCGATCACGACCGCGATCGGCAGCGGCGCGCCGGCGGCGCTCGCGAGCGCCGCCGCGGTCAGCGTCGTGAGCCCGACCTGCAGCGCGCCGAGCCCGAGCACCTCGCCGCGCATCGCGATCATCCGCGGCAGCGAGAACTCGAGCCCGAGCGTGAACAGCAGGAACACGACGCCGAGCTCGGCGAGGAAGCTCGTCGTCACCGAGTCCCGGACGACCCCCAAGGCGTGCGGGCCGAGCAGCATCCCGACCGCGAGGTAGCCGAGCAGCGGCGGCAGCTTCAGGCGCCGCATCGCGGCCACGACGGCGACCACCGCGGCCAGCAGCACCAGGATGGTCCCTAGGCCCTCCTGTCCCATCGCACCTCCCTGGGGCACGGTAGGGGTTTGGCGCGGCGCTGGCAACGGCGCGCCTTGGGTCCATCGGCCGGCGCCTGCTAGCATCGGAGCCGCCGACGCGGGAGGACAACGATGAGCGACCCGGTCATTGCGAGCAGGACGCCGTTCGGCGTCGACGTCGAGGCCGGCCGGACCTACTGGTGGTGCGCCTGCGGCCGCTCGCAGAAGCAGCCGTTCTGCGACGGCTCGCACAAGGTCACGGCGTTCACGCCGGTCGAGTACCAGGCGACCGCGACCGGCAAGGTCTGGTTCTGCGGCTGCAAGAGGAGCGGTCACCCGCCGCTCTGCGACGGCACCCACAAGACGCTGTGAGCGCGCGGCGCTCGCCGTGTTCCTCGAGTCCCGGACCGACGCTGGCGGCGCGCTCCTGATCGCGCGCGGCGCGTGGTGCGCGAGCGCGGCCCCGGAGCTCGCGCGCGCAATCGCCGCCGCGCCGCTCGCGGGCCCGAGGGTCACGCTCGATGCGCAGTCGCTCGCGGCGCTCGACCTCACGGGCGCCTACTTCCTCGGCGAGCTCGAGCGGCGCGTGCGCGCCGCGGGCACCGGGCTCGAGTGGCGCGGCGCCCGCCCGGAGCTGCTCGAGTTCACGACGACGCTCGCGGCGCCGCCGGCCGAGGCGCGGCGCGCGCACTCGCCGGTCGAGCCGCTCGGCCAGCTCGGCCGCTGGACGGTGGAGCGTGGCAGCGCCGTCCACGACGTGCTCGAGTTCCTCGGCCGGATCCAGTTCGTGCTCGGCAGCGCCCTGCTGCGCCCGCAGCGCCTCAGGATCCAGTCGATCGTGCGCCACGTCTACGAGACCGGCATCCAGGCGATCCCGATCGTCGCGCTGATCGCGTTCCTGATCAGCGTCATCGTCGCCTACATCGGCGCCGAGGAGCTCCGGCAGTTCGGTGGCGAGGTCTACGTCGTCGACCTCGTGACGATCTCGGTGCTCCGGGAGCTCGGCGTGCTGCTGACGGCGATCATCGTGGCCGGCCGCTCGGGCAGCGCGTTCACGGCCGAGATCGGCGTGATGCGCCTCAACGAGGAGATCGACGCGCTGCGCGCGATCGGGATCAACGTCGTCGAGGTGCTGGTGCTGCCGCGCCTGCTCGGGCTCATCATCGCGCTGCCGCTGCTGACCGTGATCGCCGATGCGATGGGCCTCGCGGGCGGGGCGGTGCTGTCCTGGCTGGCGCTCGGCATCCCGTTCACGCAATTCCTCGCGCGGATGCAGGAGGCGATCGCGACCACCACGTTCTGGGCGGGGCTCCTGAAGGCGCCGGTGTTCGCGTTCGTGATCGCGATGATCGGCACGCTGCGCGGCCTGCAGGTGCGGGAGTCCTCGCGCGAGCTCGGGCGGCTGACGACGACCGCGGTCGTCCAGTCGATCTTCATGGTGCTGTTCGTCGACGCGGTGTTCGCGGTGGTCTACTGGGAGGCCGACTTCTGATGGCCGCCGGGACGCCGATCGTGCGCGTGCGCGGCGTCGCGAACCGCTTCGGCGCGCAGCAGGTGCACGAGGACCTCGACATGGAGGTCCGGCGCGGCGAGATCTTCGGCATCGTCGGCGGCTCCGGCAGCGGCAAGTCGGTGCTGCTCAGGACGATCCTCGGGCTGCAGCGGCCGACGGCCGGCACGGTCGAGATCGAGGGGCGCGACCTGACGCGTCTGTGGGGCGCGGAGCTGCGCGCGGTCAAGCGCAGCTACGGCGTGACGTTCCAGAGCGGCGCGCTGTTCAGCGCGCTGACCGTGGCCGAGAACGTCGAGCTGCCGATCCGCGAGGCCCATGCGCTGCCGGCCGCGATGCTCGCCGGCCTCGCGGCGCTCAAGATCGGGCTCGTGGGCCTGCCGGCGGACGCCGGCGGGAAGTACCCGGCGCAGCTCTCGGGCGGCATGGTCAAGCGCGCCGCGCTCGCCCGCGCGCTCGCGCTCGATCCCGCGCTGCTGTTTCTCGACGAGCCGACCTCGGGCCTCGATCCGATCGCCGCTTCGGCGTTCGACGAGCTGTTGCTGTACCTTCAGCGGACGCTGAAGCTGACGGTCATCATGGTGACCCACGACCTCGACTCGATCTACCGGACCTGCAACCGCGTCGGCGTCATCGTCGACCGGCACATGGTCAGCGACACGCTGGAGGGGATCGTCGCGAACCCGCATCCCTGGATCCAGGAGTATTTCCACGGCGCGCGCGGGCGCGCCGCACGGAGGGCGTGATGGACCGCGACGCAAACTACGTGGCCGTCGGGGCGTTCGTCGTCGTGGTGCTCGCGATGGCGACGGTGTTCGTGCTGTGGTACACGAACGCGCGCGAGACCCGCGAGTACCAGCGCTACGAGGTGTACTTCTCGGGCAGCGTCAGCGGCCTCAACGAGGGGAGCACCGTGCGCTACCTGGGCGTCAACGTCGGCAAGGTCGCGCGCATCCGGCTCGACCCGCGCGCCGCGGACCGCGTGGTCGCGCTCATCGACGTTGACAAGGCGACGCCGGTCGGGGCGAAGACGCTCGCGCGCCTGACGATGCAGGGCGTGACGGGGCTCCTGTTCATCGACCTCTCGCAGGCCTCGGACGCGACGATCGCGACGGCGCCGGCGGTGCCGAGCCAGGGCTTCCCGGTGATCCGCGCCATGCCCTCCGACTTCGACATCTTCGTCAGCAGCCTGCCCGAGCTGGTCGCCGACGCGACGCGCGTGACGCGGCGCCTCAACACGCTGCTGGGCGACGAGAACCTCGCCGCGGCCCGCGGCGCGATCGCGAACCTGCGCGCCGCGACCGAGCCGCTGCCGGCCGCGACGCGCGACGCGGCGAAGCTCGTCGCGGAGCTGCGAAGCGCGGTCGCCGCGGCGCACGGCGTCGCCGACGACGCGCACCGGCTGGTCAGCGGCGCGAGCCCCGAGGTCCGGGGCGCGCTCGCGCGCCTCGACGAGGCCGCCAACAACCTCGCCGGCATCAGCAAGCGCCTCGACGCGCTGCTCGCCCGCCACGAGGCCGACGTCGACCGCTTCGCCGGGCGCGGCCTCGACGACTTCGGTGCGCTGGTCCGCGAGGGGCGCGACGCCGCGACCGAGCTTCGCGAGCTCGCGCACGCGCTGCACGAGAAGCCCTCGCAACTCCTCTACGAGCCGCCGCGCTCCGGCGTCGAGATCCCCCGATGAAACGCCTCCTCCTCCTCGCGACGCTCGCGCAGGGCGCCTGCAGCGGGCTCTTCCAGACCCACGACGTCGCGCCGGCCGTCTACACGCTGAACGGCGCATCGCTGCCGCCGGCGCCGGGCGCGATCCAGGCGACGCTCAGCGTCGCGCGCCCCGGCGCGCGGCCCGGCCTCGACGACGAGCGGATCGCGGTGCGGCTCCCGGACCACCGGCTCGACGCCTACGCCGGCGCCCGCTGGAGCGGGCCGCTGCCGCGGCTCGTCGAGGCGCTGATCGTCGACGGCTTCCGCGCCAGCAACGGCTGGCGCGCCGTCGTCAGCGAGTCGAGCGCGTTCCCGGGCCGCTACCTGCTGCAGACCGAGATCGTCGACTTCGCCGCCGACTACGGCGGCGGGGCGCCCCTGGTGCACGTGGTGCTGCGCGCCGAGCTCGGCAGGAGCGCCGGGCGCGAGCTCGTCGCGAGCCTCGAGGCGAAGGGCGAGGCGCGCGCCGCTGCCGACCGCCAGCGCGACGTGGCGGCGGCGTTCGAGGCGGCGGCCGACCAGGCGGTCGCGGCGCTCGTCGCCGCCGCGAACGCGGCCGCGCTCGCCGCCGAGGCCCGCTGACTAGGGGATCAGCACCGCGGCGCCCGCGACCTCGCCGCGGCGCAGCCGCGCGAGCGCCTCGTTGGCCGATGCGAGCGGGTGCGTCTCGATCTCGACGCGGAGCCCGACGCGCGGGGCGAGCGCGAGGAACTCGAGCGCATCGCGCCGCGTCAGGTTCGCGACCGAGCGGACGACCCGCTCGCCCCACAGCAGCGCATACGGGAACGCCGGGATCTCGCTCATGTGGATCCCGGCGCAGACGACCGTGCCGCCTCGCTTGACCGCCCTCAGCGCCGCCGGGACGAGCGCGCCGACCGGCGCGAACAAGATCGCGGCGTCGAGCGGGGCGGGGCCCGGCTCGTCGCTGCCGCCCGCCCAGGCGACGCCGAGCGTGCGCGCGAAGCGCTGCGCCGCCTCGTCGCCCGGCCGCGTGAACGCGTGCACGCGCCGTCCCTGCCAGCGCGCGACCTGTGCGATCAGGTGCGCGGCGGCGCCGAAGCCGTAGAGCCCGAGCGTCGCGCCGTTGCCGGCGGCCTTGAGCGCGCGCCAGCCGATGAGCCCCGCGCACAAGAGCGGCGCCGCGTGCGGCGCATCGAGCGCAGCGGGGAGCCTGAACGCGTAGCGCGCGTCCGCGACCGCGTGCTCGGCGAAGCCGCCGTCGATCTGCCAGCCGGTGAAGCGTGCCGCGGGGCACAGGTTCTCGCGGCCGCTCGTGCACCACTCGCAGCGGCCGCAGGTGCAGCCGAGCCACGGCACGCCGAGCCGCGTGCCGAGCGCGACGTCGGTGCCGGGGCCTGCCGCGATCACCGTGCCGACGATCTCGTGCCCGGGCACGAACGCGCGGCCCGGGTGCGCGAGGTCGCCGTCGACGACGTGCAGGTCGGTGCGGCAGACCGCGCAGGCCGCGACCTTGAGCAGCACCTGGCCCGGACCCGGCTCCGGCACCGGGCGATCGACGAGCCTGAGCGGCTCGCCGCTGCGTTCGCAGAGCTGCGCGCGGCTCATGGGGTGAGCATAGGGAAGGGCGCGCGCCGCGCCATCGGGATTTTCAGCGGCCCGCGGCCACCAGCTGGTCGAGCTCGCGCTCGAGCGCGCGGTAGTCGGCGAGCACGACGACGCGCTCGGCGGTGCCGCCGACCGCGAGCGCGGCCGAGCCCTGGCCGCCGATCCACACGGCGATCGTGCGCGGCAGGCGCTTCAGGAACTCGGCGAGGTGCGCCTCGGACGAGGCCACCGACTCGCGGCGCACGAACGACAGCACCACCGCCGACGCGCCGACCCGGTCGGCGAACACCGCCGCGTCGTCGGGCGGCATGTCGGGCCCGAGGTACTGGCAGCGCAAGCCGCGCGCCGCGGCGAGCAGCGCGCACATCAGGATCCCGAGCTCGTGCCGCTCCTCGGTCAGCGTCGCGAACACGATCGTGGGACCGGTCGCGATGCGGTTGTAGGTGTCGAGCACGAGCCCGACCTGGCGCTTGACGGCGTTGGAGACGATGCGCTCCTGCGCGATCGTGAACTCGCCGGCGTGCCAGCGCTCGCCGACCGCGAGCAGCGCCGGGACCATCACCTCGTCGACGACTTGCGGCAGCGGCAGCAGCGCGAGCGCCATCGAGAGCGCCTGGTCGCAGTCGTCGGGACGGTAGTTCGCGGCGGCGGCGAGCATCTGCGTCGCCACGCCGCGCGCCGCGCCGCCTTCCGGCGCCTCGCGCGCGCCGTCCGCCAGCAGCCCGGAGAGCTCCTCGTCGCTGACGCGCGCGAGCTTCGAGATCGGGTGGCCGCGCTCGGTCGCCTCGCGGAGCTTCCGCAGGCGAATCACGTCGCCCGGGTCGTACGAGCGGCGCCCGTTCGGATCGCGCTTGGGCTCGACGACCCGGTAGCGGCGCTCCCACGCGCGCAGCGTCTCGATGCTGACGCCGGTCGCCTGCGAGACGGCCTTGATGGTGAACATCGTCGCCCCCTGTACATGGCTTGCACAGGCCTGCCGCGCGGGCTTCCTGCGCCACGATGTACAGATACTATACGCGATTCGAAAGTTCCCCGGCCGGCTTCAGGCCGGTCGCCGGGCGACCTCGAGCGCCTCGGCGGCGCTCAGCCAGGCGGCTTCGGTGTCGGCGAGCGTGCGCTTGAGCGCCCGGTCGCGCTCGAGGAGCGCGCCGAGCCTGGCGCGCGCCGCGGGCAGGTGGGTCTCGGGAGCGCCGAGCTCGGCCTCGACGGCCGCCGCCTCGGCGCTCAGGCGCTCGAGCGTCGCCTCGAGCCGCTCGACCTCGGCCTTGAGCGGCGCGAGCCGCTGGCGGTGCTCGGCCTCGCGGCGCTTGCGGTCGCGTTCGCTCGCGGCGCCGCGCGGCGCCGGCTCGCTGCGGATCTCCGGCGCGGCGCGCAGCCACGCGGCGTAGTCGTCGAGGTCCCCGTCGAAGCGCCGCACGCGACCGTCGGCGACCAGCCACAGCTCGTCGGCGACGAGCTTGAGGAGGTGGCGGTCGTGCGAGACGAGCACGAGCGCGCCCTCGTAGTCCTGCAGCGCCATGCCGAGCGCGTGGCGCATCTCGAGGTCGAGGTGGTTGGTCGGCTCGTCGAGCAGCAGCAGGTTCGGGCGCTGCGAGACGATCAGCGCGAGCACGAGCCGCGCCTTCTCGCCGCCCGAGAACGGCGCGACCTTCTCGAACACGCGCTCGCCGCTGAAGCCGAAGCCGCCGAGGAACGTGCGCTGCTCGAGCTCCGTGCCGCGCGCGAGCAGCGCGCCGCCGTGGCGCCTCAGGTGCTCGAGCGGCGTCGCCGCGTGGTCGAGCTGCTCGAGCTGGTGCTGCGCGAAGTAGCCGACGACGAGGTCCTGCGCGGCGCGGAAGGTGCCGGAAATGAGCGGCTGGGCGCCGGCGAGCGTGCGCGTCAGCGTCGACTTGCCGGCGCCGTTGCGCCCCAGCAGGCCAATCCGGTCCCCGGGCGCGAGGCCGAGCTCGAGCTCATCGAGCACGATCCGTCCCGGGTAGCCCGCGCGCCCGTGCTCGAGCGTCAGCAGCGGGCGCGGCAGCCGCGCCGGGGTCGCGAACGCGAACTCGAACGGCGAGTCGACGTGGGCCGGCGCGATCCGCTCGAGGCGCGCGAGCTGCTTCAGGCGGCTCTGCGCCTGGCGCGCCTTGGTCGCCTTCGCCTTGAAGCGCTCGACGAACGACATCACGTGGCGGATCTCGCGCTGCTGGCGGTCGTAGGCGGACTGCTGCTGCGCGAGGCGCTCGGCGCGCGTCTGCTCGAAGTCCGAGTAGCCGCCCGCGTAGCTGACGAGCCGCCCGCCCTCGATGCTGACGATGCGCGTCACGACGCGGTCGAGGAACTCGCGGTCGTGGGCGATCACGAGCAGCGTGCCGGGGTAGGCGCGCAGCCACTCCTCGAGCCACAGCACCGCGTCGAGGTCGAGGTGGTTGGTCGGCTCGTCGAGGAGCAGCAGGTCCGAGCGCGCCATCAGCGCCTGCGCGAGCGCGAGCCGGCGGCGCCAGCCGCCCGAGAACTCGGTGACCGGCCGCTCGATCGCGGCGGCGTCGAAGCCGAGCCCGGCGAGCAGGCGCGCGGCGCGGCTGCGCGCCGCGTAGCCGTCGAGCGCCTCGAGGCGGGCATGGAGGAGCCCGACGCGCGCCCCGTCGTGCGCGGCCTCGGCCGCGGCGAGCTCGGCCTCGACCGCCCGGAGCTCGCGGTCGCCGTCGAGCACGAACTCGACCGCGGCGCGGGGGTCCGGCGCCTCGTCCTGGGCGACGCTCGCGAGCACGTAGCCCGACTGCACCGCGACGTCCCCGGCGTCGGTGCCGAGCTCGCCGCGCAGCAGCTCGAAGAGGCTGGATTTTCCGGCGCCATTCGGCCCGACGACGCCGACCTTCTCGCCGGCGACGAGCGTCAGCGTCGCGTGCTCGAAGAGCACGCGCGGACCACGGCGCAGCGTGACGTCGTTGAGGCTCAGCATCGGACCTGCCCGGCGGGACGGCCGCGCAGTCTAAAGGGTTCCGCGGTGCCGGGTCAGCCGACGGCGCGCGGCCCGCGGCGCGCCGACGCGGCCACCGGGAACGGCACCTGGCCGCGCTGCTGCGCGGCGAGCAGCGCGAGCAGCGCCTCGGCCGAGAGCGGCTCGCCGAACAGCCGTCCCTGCGCGTAGTCGCAGCCGCGTGCCGCCAGGAACTCGAGCTGCGCCTCGGTCTCCACGCCCTCGGCGACGACCTGCAATCCGAGGTTGCGGCCCATCTCGATGATGGTCCGCACCAGCGTCGCGTCCTGGCCGTCGTCGGCGGCGTTGCGCACGAAGGACTGGTCGATTTTCAGCGTCTCGACCGGCAGCTGCTGCAGCGCCGACAGCGACGAGTAGCCGGTGCCGAAGTCGTCGATCGCGAGGCTGATGCCGAGGTCGTGCAGCTCGCCGAGCATGCGCAGGGTGCGCGGCGCGTTCGACATCAGCGTCGTCTCGGTGATCTCGAGCTCGAGGCAGTTCGGCTGCACGCCGAAGTCGCGGAACACCGAGGCGAAGCGCGTGATGAAGCTCGCCTGCTGCAGCTGCTTCAGGCTGAGGTTGATCGACACGCGCCCGGGCTCGGGCACCTGCTCGCGCCAGCTGCGATAGTCCGCGCACACGCGCTTCAGCACCCACTCGCCGATCGGCAGGATCAGGTTGGTCTGCTCGGCGAGCGGGATGAAGTGCGCCGGCGGGATGTCGCCGTGGCCGGGCAGCCGCCAGCGCAGCAGTGCCTCGGCGCCGACGATGCGGCCGCTCGCGATCTCGACCTTCGGCTGGTACAGGATCACGAACTCGTCGCGCTCGAGCGAGCGGCGCAGCTTCGACTTCAGGATCAGGCGCTCGACCGCCTCGGCGTTCATCTCCGGGGCGTAGAACGCGTAGGAGCCGCCGCCGTTCTGCTTCGAGTGGTACATCGCGGCGTCGGCGTTGCGGATCAGGTCGATGGTGTTGCCGGCATCGTCCGGGCACAGCGCGATCCCGACGCTCAGCGTCAGGTAGACCTCGGTGTCGTTCAGGAAGAACGCGCGGCTGACGTCGTCGAGCACGTGGCGGGCGGTCGCCGCCAGCGTCGGCCGGCAGTCGCCGGCCGGCAGGTTCTCGACGAACACCGCGAACTCGTCGCCCGCGAGCCGGCCGACGACGGCGCCCTTCGGCACGATCCGCGTCAGGCGTTCGCTCAGGATCTCGAGCGTGCGATCGCCGGCCGCGTGGCCGAAGGTGTCGTTGACGTCCTTGAAGCGGTCGAGGTCGAGGTAGAGGAGGGCGAGCGTCGTGCCGTTGCGGTGTGCGCGCGCGATCGCCTGCTGCAGCAGGTGCTGGAACTGCATCCGGTTCGGGATCTTGGTCAGCGTGTCGTAGCGCGCGAGGTAGCGGATGCGCCGCTCGGCGCGCTTGCGCTCGGTGATGTCGCGCGCGACGAAGATGCAGCCCTCGAAGCGCGGCGCGGGGCCCTCGGCGCTGTCCTCGGGCGCGCTCGTCGGCGCCACGATCGTCGAGCCCGACAGCGACACCGGCACCGTCCCGTCGTCGCGCGTGCGGATCATGAACTCGCGCGTCTCGCGCACCGCGCGCTCGAGCACGAAGTTGCGCCGCTCCTCGGGCGCCATCAGCGCCGCGACGTCGCGGCCGACGAGTTCCTCCTCCGGGAAGCCGAACAGCTGCACCGCGGCGGCGTTGGCGCGCGTGATGTGGCCGTCGGGGCTCGTGACGAGCACGGCGTCGGTCATGCTGTTGAGCACGACGTCGAGGTAGTTGCGCGTGACGGTCGTCTGGTGGAGCTTCTCGCGCATCCGCTCGATCGCGGCGGCAAGGTCGGCGAGTTCCTCGGCCGCGGCCACCGACACGGGCTGCGTGTAGTCGCCCTCGCCGAGCTGATCGAGGCTGCCGACCAGCGAGCGCATCGGGCGCTTCCAGCGCGTCGTCAGGAGCATCGCCGCCGTGGCGCCGGCGACCGCGCAGACGAGGCCGAGCGCGACCAGCAGCCCCGCATGCTGCGTGGGCCAGGTCGTCAGCGCGGCGATGATGCCTGCGAAGAGTGCGGCGCCGGCCGATGCGGTCAGGGCGCCCACGGCAATCCAGGCGGCCAGCCGGGCGGCGCGTACTCGCCCCGTCGTTCTCATGCGCTGAATCATAGGCTGGGGACATGGGGGCCTGCGGCCAAAATGCGACGCCTATCGCCGACAAGACGTCGCGTTCGGCCGCCGCCGCTGCCTTAAGTGCTGTTGCAATGCAACAGCGGCGCCGGGGCCGATGCTCCGGTAGCCTTGCGTGGTGACCCCGCGAGCCACCCGCCGACCCCTCGCCTGGACCGCGCTCGAGTTGACCGGCCGCTCGCGCCGCCACGTCGTCGAGCTCGCCGAGCCCCGCGCAGTGCTGCATCCGCAGGCCGCGCGCGCGCTCTTGAAGATGCGCCGTGCCGCCCTGCGCGCCGGCCTCGACCTCGCGCCCGCCTCGTCGTTCCGCGACTTCGACACGCAGGTGCGGATCTGGAACGAGAAGTGGACGGGCGTGCGCGCGCTGCTCGATCGCGACGGCCAAAGACTCGATGCGCACGCGCTCACGCCGGCGGCCCGCGTGCGCGCGATCCTCGCGTGGTCCGCGCCGCCCGGCGCGAGCCGCCACCACTGGGGCAGCGACTTCGACGTCTACGACCGCGCCGCGCTCGCCGGTCGCAAGCTCGAGCTCGTGCCCGAGGAATACGCGCCCGACGGCCCGTTCGCGCGCCTGAGCGCGTGGCTCGACGAGCACATGGGGCGCTTCGGCTTCTACCGCCCGTACGCGACCGACCGCGGCGGCGTGCAGCCCGAGCCCTGGCACCTTTCGCACTACCCGACGGCGCGCGAGGCCTCGCGGCGCCTCAGGCTCGCGACGCTCGAGGACGCCATCGAGGGCGCGGCGCTCGAGGGGAAGGCGGCGCTCCTGGCCGCGCTGCCGTCGATCTACGCGCGCTACGTGCGCTCGGTGGACCCGCCGCCGGCGACGCGCTCGAGCGTCGTCTCGAGCCGCGCGCCGGCGAGCAGCCGCACGAAGAGCCGCGGGAAGAAGCGCTTGAAGCGCCACAGCAGCCGGTAGGAAAACGGCACGACCGCGTACAGGCGCCCGCGCGCGGCCGCGGCGAGGATGTCGGCCGCGGCCTGCTCGACCGGGTAATGGCTCTTTTCCATCACGCGGGCGGCAAGCGCGGCGTCGCCGGCCGGCGCGCGCATCGTCTCGAGGAGCCGCGTGCGGATGAAGCCCGGCATCACGACGAGCACACCGACGCCGCTGCCGCCGAGCTCGGCGGCGAGTGTCTCGCTGATCGCGACGACCGCGGCCTTCGAGGCGTTGTAGGTCGCCATCCGCGGCGCCGCGGCGAAGGCGGCGGCGCTGGCGATGTTGATCAGCAGGCCCCGGCCCGCGCCGCGCATCACCGGGACCGCGAGCCGGCAGCCCTCGACGACGCCGAGCACGTTGATCTCGAGGCCCCAGCGCCAGTCGGCGAGCGGCGTCTCCTCGATGCGGCCGGCGATCGCGACGCCGGCGTTGTTGACCATCAGCTCGAGGCCCCCGGCGCGCCCGACGAACGCCTCGATCGCCGCGGCGAACGCGGCCTCGTCGGTGACGTCGGCGGCGAAGGAGTGCACGGCGGTCGCGCCCGCACGCGCGAGCTCGGCGGCCGCCGTCGCGAGGCGCGCGGCATCGCGGTCGAGCAGGCCCAGCGTCCAGCCGTCGCGCGCGAGCAGCGTCGCGAGCGCGAGCCCGATGCCGCTGCCGCCGCCGGTGATGAAGGCACGCCGACCGCCGACCCGGGCGGCCAGCCGCGCGGCCGTCAATTGCGGCCCCAGAGCTCTTTGAGGTGGCCGAGCATCAGCTGCCGCACGTTCGGCAGCGGGTTCGGGTCGTGCGTGAAGCACGGGGGGTTGCGCCTGAGCAGCGGCCAGTTCTCGGTCTTCAGGATCTGCTGCAGGTACGCAAGGTGCTGGCGGATCGTCAGCATGTACGGGTTGTGGCCTTCGAAGAGCGCCTCGACGCAGTGGTATACGCCGCCGAACTCCCCGTCCAGCCGGTCGCGGATCACGGTCGCGACGAAGTCCGGCGTCTGGCGCAGGAGGTCGAGCCCCGAGCCGTAGCGCACGTGGATGTCGCCCTCGGCGTTGCGGCCGGTCGCGACGCCGGCGAGCACGAACTCGGGGTAGAGGCGGTCGCGGCACTTCTCGAGGTAGCAGCGATCGGACATCTGCGCGATCAGGTCGGCGGTGCCGAGCAGGTGGCCGACCTTGCGGTCGCGCGGGTCGGCGACGTCGATCTCGGAGTAGGGGATCTCGTAGCCCGTGTAGTGCACGATGCGCGTCGCGACCGGCACCCACTCGCCCATGCCGATCGTCGGCATGAAGCGCGTCAGGAAGCGCGCCGAGCGCGTGACGTGCGAGCGCGTGTACTCGGCGCCGTTGCGGATCGTGTCGCCGATCTCGCGGATGTAGCCCGCGTCGTGGAACGCGGCGCTGACGAGGCCCATCGCCGCGCGGTCGTAGCCGAGCTGCTCGTCGAGGGGCGCGGTGCGCTCGTAGCCGACGAGCAGCCGCGCCATCGCGAGCACGACGTCGAGCGTGTGCTGGCGGTCGTGGTAGACGGTGTCGACGCCGTTGTAGCCGGGCAGGCGCCCGGTGAACAGCGCATCGAAGGTCTCGAGCGCCATCGCGAGCGGCTGGAACGGGTTGCCAGGCCACTGCGCGCGAAACAGCTCCTCCACCGCGGCCGTGACCGCGGCGGTCGAGCTCACCTGGACGGTGTTGGTGACGTCGTAGTCGTTGCGCCGGTGGCGCGACGGGGCGGGCCGGAGCTGAGTCGCGGGACTCGTCATTCGCGCAGTCTATGCAAACGGGTAGCGGAGTCGCTACTGGCCAACCCTACTTTGAGACTCAGGCCCGGCCAATCTGAGACCTGGGCCCGGCCATATGTCAGGCGGATAAGTCAAAAGTGGCCAGCACCGGGGCGTGGTCGGAGGGGCGCTCCCACTTGCGCGGCGTGGCATCGATGCGACAGGCGGTGCAGCGCGCCGACAGCGCCGCGCTCGCGAGCACGAGGTCGATCCGAAGTCCGGCGTTGCGCCGAAACGCCGCGGCGCGGTAGTCCCACCAGCTGAAGCTTTGCTGCGGCTGCTCGAAGCGCCGGAACACGTCGACGAGTCCGAGCGCCTTCAGCGACTCGAGCGCCGCGCGCTCGCCGGGGCTCACGTGCACCTGGCCCTCCCAGGCCTTGGGGTCGTGCACGTCGCGGTCCTCCGGCGCGATGTTGTAGTCGCCGAGGACCGCAAGCAGCGGATGACGCTTGAGCTCGGCGTTCAGGTATTCCCCGAGCCGCGCGAGCCAGCCGAGCTTGTAGGCGTACTTCTCGGACCCGACCGCCTGGCCGTTCGGCACGTAGACGTCGACGATGCGCACGCCCGCTACGGTGGCCGCGATCACGCGCGCCTGCGGATCGTCGTAGCCCGGTATGCCGCGCGCGACGTCGGCGAGCGGCTCGCGCGCGAGCAGCGCGACGCCGTTGTAGGTCTTCTGGCCGTACCACGCGCCGCCAAGCCCGAGCGTCCTCAGCTCCTCGCCCGGAAACTCGCTGTCGACGAGCTTGGTCTCCTGCAGCCCCAGCACGTCGAGCGGCGTCGCCGCGAGCCATTCGGCGAGGTGCGGCATCCGCACGCGCAGCGAGTTGACGTTCCAGGTCGCGATCGTGAGCGCGCGCGCACTCATGCGGCGATGCCGTCCTGCTCGAGGAGCGGCTGCACCGAGGGCTTGCGGCCCCGGAACGCGACGAACGCATCCATCTGGTCGCGGCTGCCGCCCTGCGACAGGACCTCGGCGAGGAAGCGCTCGGCGGTCCGGGTGTCGAAGACCCCGGCCTCGGCGAACGCCGCGAACGCGTCCGCGGCCAGTACCTCGGCCCACTTGTAGCTGTAGTAGCCCGCGGCGTACGCGCCCGAGAACACGTGCGCGAAGCTGTGCGCGAAGCGGTTGAAGTCGGGCGGGCGCACGACGCCGACCGCGTCGCGCACCTCGCCGATGGTGCGGGCGAGCGCCGCGCCGTCCGCCGGCTGCGGGCGCGCGTGCAGCCTGAAGTCGAACAGCGCGTACTCGAGCTGGCGCGCGGCCGCGAGGCCGGCGTGGAAGGTGCGCGTCGCGAGCAGGCGCTCGAGGAGCTCCGCCGGCAGCGCCGCCCCGCTCGTCACGTGCGCCGACACGAGCGGCAGCACCTCCTCGCGCCACGCCCAGTGCTCCATCAGCTGGCTCGGCAGCTCCACCGCGTCCCACGGCACGCCGTTGATGCCGGCGACCGACGGGTAGTCGATGCGGGTCAGCAGGTGATGCAGCGTGTGGCCGAACTCGTGGAACAGCGTCACGACGTCCGAGTGCGTCAGCAGCGCGGGCTCGCCGTCGGCGGGCGGCGCGAAGTTGCAGACGAGGTTCGCGACCGGGAGCGTGCTGCCCGAGGCGAGGCGCTTTCTGACCGCCACCTCGCCCATCCACGCGCCGCCGCGCTTGTGCTCGCGCGCGTACAGGTCGGTGTAGAACCCGCCGACCGGCGCGCCCGCGCGGGTCGTGATCTCGTAGTAGCGCGCGTCCCGGTGCCACAGCGCAACGCCCTCGCGCTCGCGGATCGTGATGCCGTAGAGGCGCGCGGCGATCTCGAACAGGCCCGCGAGCACGCGCGGCAGCGGGAACCACGGCCGCAGCGCCTCCTCGGACACCGCGTGGCGCTCGAGGCGCAGGCGCTCGGCGTAGTACGGCACGTCCCAGGCCGCGAGCGCCCTGCCGGCGAAGGCCTCGAGCGCCTCGAGCTCGCGCCGGGCGGCCGGCACGTAGTGGCGGGCGAGCTCCTCGAGGAAGCCGAGGACCTCCTCGACCGTCGAGGCCATCTTGGTCGCGAGCGAGAGCTCGGCGAAGTTGCCGAAGCCGAGGATCGCGGCGGCCTCGTGGCGCAGCTTCAGGATCTCCTCGATGACCGGGCCGTTGTCGTAGCGCCCGGCGCCCGGGCCGCGGTCCGAGGCGCGCGTGACCCACGCCTCGTAGAACTCGCGGCGCAGCGCCTCGGAGTCGGCGTGCGTCAGCACCGCGAGGTAGGTCGGCTGGTCGAGCGTGAGTCGCCAGCCGCCCGCGCCCTTCTCTTCGGCGGCGCGCCGCGCGCGCTCGACGACGCGCGCCGGGAGCCCCGCGAGCAGCGCCTCGTCCGCGACCTCGCGCACGAACGACTGCGTCGAGTCGAGCACCTGCTCCTCGAACTTCGAGTGCAGCCGCGACAGCTCCTGCATCAGCGCCTTGAAGCGCGCCTGCGGGCCGCTCGGCAGCGTCACGCCCGCGAGCCGGAACTCCCGCAGCGCATAGTCGAGCACGCGCCGCTGCGCGGGGTCGAGGCGCGCGCCCTCGCGTTCGCGGATCGCCTCGTAGGCGGCGGCGAGCGCCGCGTTCTGGCCGACCTCGGTCTGGTACTCGGCGATCAGCGGCAGGCACGCGTTGTAGGCGGCGCGCAGGGCCTCGGAGTTCACGACCGCGTTCAGGTGGCTGACGGGCGCGAACACCGCGTTCAGCCGGTGCTGCAGCTCCTCGAAGGGCTCGACCAGCGTCCGGAAGCTCGGCTCGGGCTGCCGGAGCAGCTGCGCGAGCCGCGCCCGGTTCTCGGCGAGCTGCGCGCGCACCGCGGGCTCGGCGTGCTCGGGCCGGATCGCGGCGTAGTCGGGCAGCGGATTTCGCGTCAGCAGCGGGTTCGACATGGGTGTTCCGGGCGGCCGGGGCGATCCTAGCAGAGGGGGCCGGCGCGACCGTATATCATGGCGCCCCGCCCCCCGAACTCAAGGCCCGCCGATGCCCGTGCACTACGACTACATCGCGATCGGCGGCGGCAGCGGCGGCCTCGCGAGCGCGCAACGCGCGGCCGAGTACGGCGCGCGCGCGGCGGTCGTCGAGCCAGGCCGGCTCGGCGGCACCTGCGTCAACGTCGGCTGCGTGCCGAAGAAGCTGATGTGGACCGCGGCCTCGCTCGGACACGCGCTCGAGGACGCGCGCGGCTACGGCTTCGACCTCAGCGTCCACGGCCACGACTGGGCGCGGCTCAAGGCCGCGCGCGATGCCTACGTCGCGCGGCTGAACGGCATCTACGCGGCGAACCTCGAGAAGCGCAGGGTCGCCTGGATCAAGGGCGCGGCCCGCTTCCTCGATGCGCACACGCTCAGCGTCGGCGACGAGGTGCTGACGGCCCCGCACATCGTCATCGCGACCGGCGGCAAGCCGACGCTGCCGGCGCTTCCCGGCGCCGAGCTCGGCATCACCTCGGATGGCTTCTTCGAGCTCGGCGCGCGCCCCGCGCGCGTCGCGGTCGTGGGCTCGGGCTACGTCGCCGCCGAGCTCGCCGGGGTCTTCGCCGCGCTCGGCACGCGCGTCAGCGCCTTCGTGCGCCACGACCGGATGCTCCGGAACTTCGACGTGATGCTGTCGGGCGCGCTCGCGCGCGAGATGGCGGCGTCGGGCATCGAGCTCGTGCCGCACGCAGTGCCCGCCGGCGTCCTGCGGGCCGGTGCCGCGCTCGAGCTCAGGCTCGCGGACGGGCGCGCCTTCGGCGACTTCGACTGCCTGTTGTGGGCCATCGGCCGCTCGCCGTCGAGCGCGGCGCTCGACCTCGAGCGCGCCGGCGTCAAGCTCTACGACGACGGCTTCGTGATCACCGACAAGCTGCAGAACACCAACGTCGAGGGCGTCTACGCGGTCGGCGACGTGACGGGCCGCGAGCCGCTGACGCCGGTCGCGATCGCCGCCGGGCGGCGGCTCGCCGACCGGCTGTTCGGCGGTGAGGCCGGGCGGCACCTCGACTACGATCTCGTCCCGACGGTGATCTTCTCGCACCCGCCGATCGGCAGCGTCGGCCTCACCGAGGCCGCGGCGCGCGAGCTGCATGGCGAGGCGGTGCGCACCTACACGGCGAGCTTCGTGCCGATGTACCACGCGCTGACGGACGCGAAGCACAAGGTCGAGATCAAGCTCGTGTGCAGCGGCCGCGAGGAGCGCATCGTCGGGCTGCACCTGATCGGCCACGGCGCGGACGAGCTCCTGCAGGGCTTCGCGGTGGCCGTGCGCATGGGCGCGACCAAGCGCGACTTCGACGACACGGTCGCGATCCACCCGACCGTCGCCGAAGAGCTCGTGACGCTGCGCTGACGATGACGGCACTGAGGCCCTACCAGGGCGTGATGCCGGCGCTCGGCGCGCGCGTCTACGTCGACCCCGGCGCCGCCGTCATCGGGCGCGTGACGCTCGGCGATGACGTCTCGGTGTGGCCGATGGCGGTGATCCGCGGCGACGTCAACACCATCCGGCTCGGTGATCGCAGCAACGTGCAGGACGGCTGCGTGCTGCACGTGACGCACGACGGGCCATACTCGCCGGGCGGCCTGCCGCTGGTCGTCGGCGAGGAGGTCACGATCGGGCACCAGGCGGTGCTGCACGCCTGCACGCTCGGCAACCGGATCCTCGTCGGCATGGGCGCGATCGTGCTCGACGGCGCGCGGATCGAGGACGAGGTGATCATCGGGGCGGGCACGGTCGTGCCGCCCTACAAGCGCGTGCCCTCGAGGACGCTGTGGGTCGGCAACCCCGCGCGCCAGCTGCGCACGCTCACCGACGCCGAGCTCGCGCAGTTCGCCTACCTCGCCGCGCACTACGTGCGCATCAAGGAGAGCTACGTCACGGCTCCCGCGTGACGCTCGAGGTCAAGAGGTCGAGCACCGGGCGCGTCTGCGGCCGGATCCCGCGCCAGATCAGGAACGCCTCGGCCGCCTGCTCGACGAGCATCCCCCAGCCCTTGAACGCCGCGCGCGCGCCGTGCTCGTGCGCGAAGCGCGTGAACGGCGTCTCGGCCTTGGCGTAGGCCATGTCGTAGCAGATCGTCTCCGGGCCGATCACGGCCGGGGTCACCGGCGGCATGCTGCCCTCGAGGCTCGCCGAGGTGCCGTTGATCACGAGGTCGAAGGGCGCGGGCGCCTCGACGTCGAAGCCGCTCGCGGCGAGCGTGCCGTGCGCGCGAAACGCCGTCGCGAGGTCCTTGGCGCGCTCGACGGTGCGGTTCGCGATCGCCACGAGCGCCGGCCGGCGCCCGAGCAGCGGCCCGAGCACGCCGCGTGTCGCGCCGCCGGCGCCGAGGACCAGGATCCGCGCGCCCTCGAGCCTGAGCCCGAGGTTCACCTCGAGGTCGGTCACGAGGCCGACGCCGTCGGTGTTGTCGCCGACGAGCTCGCCGGAGGGCTTGCGGGAGATCGTGTTGACGGCGCCGGCCTCGGCGGCCCGCGGCGTCAGCTCGTTGATGAGCTCGGCCGCGGCCGTCTTGTGCGGGACCGTTACGTTGACGCCCTTGCCGCCGTCGACGAAGAACTGCAGCGTCTCGGCGCGAAAGCGCTCCGGCGGCACGTCGATGAGGCGGTACTGCATGTTCTGTGCGGTCGCGCGCGCGAACATGCCGTGGATGAACGGCGACCAGCTGTGGCTGACGGGGTGCCCCATCAGCGCATAGCGGTCGGGCGCCGCCGCCGCGGTCACCGCGCCTCGCCCAGCCAGCGCGCGGCCGCCTTCGCGAAGTACGTCAGGATGCCGTCGGCGCCGGCGCGCTTGAAGGCGCCGAGCGCCTCGAGCACGACCGCGCGCTCCTCGAGCCAGCCGTTCTGCGCCGCGGCCTTCAGCATCGCGTACTCGCCGCTGACCTGGTAGACGAAGGTCGGCGCGCCGAACTCGTCCTTGACCCGCCGCACGATGTCGAGGTACGGCAGCCCCGGCTTGATCATCACCATGTCGGCGCCTTCCTCGAGGTCGAGCGCGACCTCGTAGAGCGCCTCGTCGCTGTTGGCGGGATCCATCTGGTACGAGTACTTGTCGGCCTTGCCGAGCGTGCCGGACGATCCGACCGCGTCGCGGAACGGGCCGTAGTAGCTCGAGGCGTACTTCGCGGAGTAGGCGAGGATCCGCGTGTGGATGTGGCCGTTCGCCTCGAGCGCCTCGCGGATGCGGCCGATGCGGCCGTCCATCATGTCCGAGGGCGCGACGACGTCGGCGCCCGCCGCGGCGTGCGACAGCGCCTGCTTGACGAGCACCGCGACCGTCTCGTCGTTCACGACGTAGCCGGCGGCGTCGATGATGCCGTCCTGGCCGTGCGTCGTGTAGGGATCGAGCGCGACGTCGGTGACGACGCCGAGCGCCGGGGTTGCGGCCTTGACGGCGCGCACCGCGCGCTGCACGAGCCCCTCGGGGTTCCAGGCCTCGCGGCCGTCGAGCGACTTGGTCGCGGCGTCCGGCACCGGAAAGAGCGCCAGCGCCGGGATGCCGAGCGCGACCAGCTCCCGCGCCTCCTCGACCAGCACGTCGACGCTGACGCGCTCGACGCCCGGCATCGACGGCACCGGCACGCGCGCGCCGCGGCCCTCGATGACGAACATCGGGTAGATCAGGTCGTCGGTCGAGAGCCGCGTCTCGCGCATCAGCCGGCGCGAGAACGCGTCGCGGCGCATGCGCCGCATGCGCACGCGCGGGTAGTAGCCTGGAATCGGGCGCATCATCGGCCTCCGGGGCTGCAGCGCTCGGCCGCCGCGAACCGCGATCTCAGCATACGCGCCGCCGCACTGCCATACGAAGTCCCCTCAGGCTCATTCCGGCACGAGCCAGCTGACGCGCCAGCGGCCGCGGCCGGTGGTCGCGAGCCTCTGGTGCAGCCACGGCAGCGCGGCGCCGAGGCGCGCGTCGAGCTGCCACGGCGGGTTGACGATCAGCAGTCCCGCGCCGTTGAGGCCTGCAGGCGAGTCATCGCGCTCGATGCACAGTTCCGCGACCAGCTGGCGGCGCACGCCGCTCGCCGCGAGCCGCGCGAGGAAGCGACCGTCGGCGCCGCCGGCCTTGATCGGGTACCAGACGACGTAAGTGCCGGCCGCCCAGCGCGCGAGCGCTGCGAGCAGCGCGCGCTCGAGGCGCTCGAACTCGTCCGCCGCCTCGTACGGCGGGTCGATCAGCACCAGCCCGCGCTTCTCGCGCGGCGGCAAGAGCGCCGCGAGCCCCTCGTAGCCGTCGCGCTCGTGGACCTGCGCGCGCGGGTCGCGGCGCAGCAGGCCGCGCAGCGCATCCGCCTCGCGCGGCTCGAGCTCGCACAGCGCCGCGCGGTCGACGCCGCGCATGACGCTGAGCGCGATGCGCGGCGAGCCCGGATAGGAACACAGGTGGCCGTCCTCGACGCCGAGCTCGCGCACGAGCGCGAGGTAGCGGGCCGCCGCGGGCGGCGCGCCGGTCGCGTCGATGAGGCGCGCGATGCCGTCGCGGTACTCGCCCGCGCGCTGCGTCTCCGGCGCCGCGAGCGGGTACTGGCCGCGCCCCGAGTGCGTGTCGAGGAAGAAGAACGGCGTGTCCTTGCGCGCCAGGTGCTCGAGGATGGCCACGAGCACGACGTGCTTGACGACGTCGGCGAAGTTGCCCGCGTGGTACGCGTGGCGGTAGTTCATGCCGCGAGCTTACCGCGGCGGGAAAGGGCGCGGGCCGGCGCGTGCCGGCCCGCGCATCGACGGTCAGTGGCCGCCGGCCTTCAACAGCACCGCCTGCGAGGGACCCGAGGCGTTGTCCTCGCTGACGATCATGAGGCCGAGCGCCGGGGACGTCGCCCACTGCGTCGGGTCGATCGCGACCGGCACGGTGCCCGCGACGCCCGGCGGCACGGTGAAGTACAGCGCGTTCGAGATCGACGGCGAGAACGCGTTGAACGTCGCCGAGCCCGGCACCGCCCAGCCGCCGCCGTTGGTGTTGTCGAAGTACTGCACCTGGTAGCTGAAGAGCGGGTTCGCGGGCGTGATGCCGAGCTGCGAGGCGTAGACCGGCATCAGGATCGTCGAGCCGTCGGTCGGCACGTCGGCGAAGAACAGCGGCGTGAGCGTGCCGGCGTTGACGTCGTAGAGCAGGTCAATGACCGTGCCGTCGAACGCGCCGTTGATCCAGTAGCCGTGGTCGCCGCTGAACAGCACGTAGTCCGGCTGGCCGTCGCCGTTGACGTCGATCAGCACGTCCCACTCGGCGATCGCCGCGTTCGAGAAGCGCGTGTAGGTGTTGACCGCGAACACCATGAAACTGTCCGCGCCGCCCGGCAGGATGTTCGACTGCACGCCGACCGCGCGCGTGTCGAAGTACGGGTCGCCCTGCGACGGGCTCGACAGGCCCCAGGCGTAGAAGTCCGCGCTGCCGGTGATCGCGCCGCCCTTGTTCGAGAGCTTGAGGCCCGCGCTCGCGTGGTGCGGCGACAGGTTCCCCTGCAGCGACGCATCGAGGTGCGAGCGCGCGCGCGTCGTCAGGTAGTACGGCACCATCAGCGCCGGCGCGCTGCTGCCGCCGGTGGGGCTCAGCTCGATGTAGCCGGCGACGTCCTCGTAGACCTGGTTGCCGGAGTTGTCGTGCGTCGCGCCGACGGTCGCGACCGGCACGTGCACGCTGACCTTCAGGTCCTCCGAGTCGTGGCCGTCGACCGCGATCGACGTGCGGCTCAGGCTGATCGAGTGCGGCACGCCGGTCGCGGTCGCCGCCGGGCTGTAGCTGACGCTGTAGCGCACGCGGTCGCGGCCGAGGTTGCGGATGGTGAGCTCGCGCGTCGCGCTGTAGTCGCGCGTCGACTCCTCGAAGCCGAACGACAGCGACGCATTCCCCTGATCGTCCTGCGCCACCACCTGCGTCTCGGTCGAGCCGACCGGCTGCACGACGCCGCTGCCGCTCATGCGCGGATCGGGCGCCGTCAAGAGGCTCGGGGTCGCCGTCTGCACGATCGCGGCCTCGATCGCCTGCGGGCTCCAGTGCGGGTGCGCCTCGCGGGTCAGCGCGGCGACGCCCGCGACGTGCGGGGTCGCCATCGAGGTGCCACTGAACGCGACGCCCTGGTTGCCCGTTCCCATCGACGTTGAGATTACGCCGACGCCGGGCGCGGTGACGTTCGGCTTGAAGGCGCTGTCGCCGAAGCGCGGGCCGCCCGAGCTGAACGACGCGAGCGTCTCGAAGGTCGGGTTCGGCACGTTGCCGGTCGCGAGCGCCACGCTCGGGCCCGCCGTCAGCAGCGTCGCGGTGTCGCTCAGCAGCATCTCGATGAACGGGATCGTCGGCACCGTCGAGAATGAGGGCGCCTGGTAGCCGGCGGCGTTGTTGACGACGCCGATCGCGGCGGCGCCGGCGGCTTCGGCGAGCACGGCCTTCGAGGAAAACGTGCAGCTGCCGCGCGAGACGACGACGACGGCACCGGCGGCGTTGACGCCCTGATAGTCGGCGCTCGAGCAGCCGAGCGCGAGGCCGGCGCCGCTCTTGAGCACCACGAGCGGTGCGCTCGGCGGCACTGACAGGTCGTTGGCCTCGACGCCGAAGACGACGCCGTCGGAGAGCGTGAAAATCACGCCGTTCGCCAGGGACGCGCGCGCGTCCATCGCCGCAGCCGAGAGCACGTGGTCGGCCGAGGCCGGCGTGCCCGCGATGTAGAAGCCGGGGCCCTCGTTGCCGGCGGCCGCAACGACGCTGATGCCGGCCGCGATCGCGTTCGCCTCGGCGACGGAATCGGACGTATCGGCGGTGCCGAACGGCGAGCCGAGCGACATGCTGATGACGTCCATGTGGTTCTGGACCGCCCAGTCGATCGCGTCGGTGACGAGGTTCGTCGAGCCCGCGCAGCCGAACACGCGCACTGCGTAGAGATCGGCCTTCGGCGCGACGCCGGGGCCGATGTCGAAGCTCGTGTTCGTGTAGGCGGCGGCGTTGTAGGGGCCGTGGTAGGTCACGCCGTTCGCGACGCCAAAGCCCGCGGCGGTGCCGGCGACGTGGCTGCCGTGCGCCGCGCAGTCGAGCGGGTTCGGGTCCGGCACCGGCACGCTCGTCGGGTCGTCGGCGTTGTAGTTGTCGCCGGCGAGGTCGATGCCGCCCTTGACCTTCGGCGCGTGCCGGCCGAAGAGCGTGGGATCGGCGGGCTGGGTCGAGTTCGCGACCGCGGCATTCCACGCATCGATCGTGCCCGGGCCGCCGAAGTTCGCGTGCGTGTAGTCGATGCCGGTGTCGATGATCGCGATCTTGACGCCCTCGCCCTTCAGCGACGGATGTCCCTGCCACACGGCGGGCACGTCGAGGAACGGGATGCTGACCGCGTTGGTGATGCGGTAGGTGGCGACCGGGTGCACCGAGCGCACGCCGGGCAGCTGCGCGAGCGCCGCGGCCTGGCGGCGCGGGATCATCACCGCGACGCCGTTGAGCGCGTGGTGGTACTCGGCGACGACCTTGCCGCCGAGGCTGTGGATCGACGGCGTGATCGCGACGTGCTCGCGGTGCGCGGTCGCGACGACCGCGCTCTCGTCCTGGTCCGAGAGCGTGTGCGTGACGCTGCGCGCGCGGACCTCGGCGACCGAGTCGGACTGCAGGCGCACGACGAGCCGCACCGGCTCGTTGCCGCTCATGCTCAGCGGGCGCCCCTTCTGCGCGGTCGTGCTGCCTACGGACTTGAAGCGCGTGCGCGCGTCGGCCGCCTGCGCGGGATCGACCGCCGTTGCGGTGATGAGCGCGCCGAGCGCGATGACGAGGGCACGCGGCGCGACGGCGCGCCACGCGCGCGACAGCGCACGCAGCGGACGCTCGATGAAGATGAGCATGTGGGTCCCCTTAAGATTATGTTAGATCCGTGGCGGCGACGCCTTGTCCCGGTCGCTGCCCGATGCGCCCGACATTAATCCGGTGCGCACGACCGGCGCAACCCTTGCGGGAAGTCATCGCACTGCAATGCAGCGCGCGCGGCTACTCGCCGGCGTCGCCGAGCCAGTCGCGCGGCCTTAAGTAATCAGAGTAGAGGCGCGCCTCGGGCGAGCCCGGTGCGGGGTGCCAGTCGTACTCGAAGCGCACGCGCGGCGGCAGCGACATCAGGATCGACTCCGTCCGTCCGCCCGACTGCAATCCGAACGTCGTGCCCCGGTCATACACGAGGTTGAACTCCACGTAGCGCCCGCGCCGGTAGAGCTGGAACTCCCGCTCGCGCTCGCCGTAGGCCTGCGCGCGGCGCCGCTCGACGATCGGCACGTAGGCGGACAGGAACGCATCGCCGACCGCTCGCAGGAACTCGAACGAGCGCGCGAAGCCCCAGGCGTTCAGGTCGTCGAAGAAGAGCCCGCCCACGCCGCGCGTCTCGTCGCGGTGCTTGAGGAAGAAGTAGCGGTCGCACCACGCCTTGTAGCGCGGGTAGACGTCGGCGCCGAACGGCGCGCAGGTCGCGCGCGCGACGCGGTGCCAGTGGCGCACGTCCTCGTCGAACGGGTAGTAGGGCGTCAGATCGAAGCCGCCGCCGAACCACCAGGCGTCGGATGCGCCCTTGGCCGCGCGGAAGAACCGCACGTTCATGTGGGTCGTGGGGACGTACGGGCTCGTCGGGTGCAGCACCATCGACACGCCGAGCGCCTCGAACTCGGCGCCGGCGAGCTCGGGCCGCGCCTGCGTCGCCGACGGCGGCAGGCCCTTGCCCATCACGTGCGAGAAGCCGACGCCCGCCTGCTCGAAGAGCGCGCCGTCCTTCAGCACGCGGCTGTCGCCGCCGCCGCCGCCCGGCCGCTGCCAGGCGTCGCTCGCGAACGTCGCGCGGCCGTCGAGCGCCGCGAGCGTCGTCGTCAGGCGCGCCTGGAGCCCGATCAGGTAGTCGCGGACCGCGGCCGTGTCGGTCGGCATGGAGGCCGCCTCAGCGCGCGGGCTTCTTCGCGCGGCTCGCGGCCCTCTTCCTGGCCTGCTTCGCCGCAGCCTTCACGCGTGGCTTCGCGCCCGCCCTGGCGGGCGACTTCGCGGGGGCCGGGACCTTCGCCTGCTCGGGCGCGGCGGGCCTGGCCGCGCGCCTGGCGCCGGCCTTCGGCGCGGCGCTCTTCGCGGCGCGCGCCGCCGGCGCGGCCGCCGCGGCGGCCGCGGCCGGCGCCGCCTGCGGGGCCGCGGGCGCCGCCGCCTTGCGCCGCCCGAAACGGCTCGTGCCGCGCGGCGGCGCCGCGGCGATCAGCGCCTGCGCCTCCTCGAGCGACAGGCTCGCGGGGTCGCGGTCCTTCGGGATGCGCGCGTTGCGCTTGCCGTCGGTCAGGTACGGCCCGTAGCGGCCGTGCTGCACCTGAATGTTGTCGACGCCGTAGTCGCGGATCAGGCGCGCGGCGTCGGCGCGCTACTTCTCCTCGATGAGCTCGAGCGCGCGCGGGAACTCGAGCGTGTACGGATCGTCGGTCTTGACCGAGACGTACTTGGCGCCGTACTTGACGTAGGGGCCGAAGCGCCCGATGCCGACCGACACGGTCTCGCCGTCCGGCAGGTGTCCGAGCGTGCGCGGCAGCGTGAAGAGCTTGAGCGCGTCGGCGAGCTCGATCGCGTCCATCTTCTGCCCGGGACGCAGCCCCGCGAACCTGGGCTTCTCCTCGTCGTCCTTGGTCCCGAGCTGCACGAACGGCCCGTACTGGCCGATGCGCACGCTCACCGGCCGTCCGCTGACCGGGTCGGTGCCGAGCTGGCGCGCCTGCGCGACCTCCTCGCGGCTGACGGTCTTCTCGATGTCCCTGACGCGGTCGATGAACGGGCGCCAGAACGCCTTCATGACCGGGACCCACTCCTTGTCGCCGCGCGAGATGTCGTCGAGGTCGTCCTCGAGGCGCGCGGTGAAGGCGTAGTCGACGTACTGCGGGAAGAACCGCACCAGGAAGCCCGAGACGATCTTGCCGGTGTCGGTCGGCACGAAGTTGCGGCGCTCGTCCTCGACGTACTTGCGGGCGCGCAGCGTCTCGATGATCGCGGCGTAGGTCGAGGGGCGTCCGATGCCTCGTTCCTCGAGCGCCTTCACGAGCCCGGCCTCGGTGTAGCGCGGCGGCGGCTCGGTGAAGTGCTGCTCGGGGTTGAGCTTGACGAGCCGCGCGACGTCGCCCTGGGCGAGTGGCGGCAGCCGGCCGCCGTCCTCGGCGTCGTCGTCGTCGTTGCGGTCGACCTCGTAGGCCGCAAGGTAGCCGGGCTTGATCAGCGTCGAGCCGCTGGCGCGCACGACGCCGGCCGGGGCCGCGCCCTCGGCGGTGCCGCCCGGGTGCAGCGTGACGCCGACCTGCTCGAAGAGCGCGTTCTCCATCTGCGAGGCGATGGTGCGCTTCCAGATGAGGTCGTAGAGCCGCCACATGTCGGCGTCGATGTGGCCCTTGAGCTTGTCGGGCGTGTTGGCGGCGAGCGTCGGGCGGATCCCCTCGTGGGCCTCCTGGGCGTTCTTCTGCTTGTTCGCGTAGGTGCGCGGCTCGGCGGGCACCGCGTCCTTGCCGTACAGCACGCCGATCGTGTCCCGGATCTGGCCGATCGCCTCGGCCGACAGCGACGTCGAGTCGGTGCGCATGTAGGTGATGAGGCCGACGGGGCCCTCGCCGAAGTCGACGCCTTCGTAGAGCTTCTGCGCGAGCTGCATCGTGCGCCGCGCGCTGAACCCTAAGCGGTTCGCCGCCGCCTGCTGCAGCGTCGAGGTCCGAAACGGCGCCTGCGGGCTGCGCGAGCGGGGCTTCGCCTCGACGCCGACGACCTTGAGCGAGCCGCCGCAGGCGGCGCTCAGCCGCTGCTCGGCCGCGCGCGCCGCCGCCTCGTCGGTGATCGTGAAGCGGCCCTTCTGGACGTCGGCCTCGACCTTCCTGCCGCCGACCTCGACGACGCGCGCGCGGAAGGGCTGGCCGTCCTTCTCCGCCTCGACCTCGAGCGTCCAGTACTCCTGGCGCTTGAAGGCGACGATCTCGGCCTCGCGGTCGCAGATGAGCCGCAGCGCCACGCTCTGCACGCGCCCGGCCGAGAGGCCGGGCATGATCTTCTTCCAGAGCAGCGGCGACAGGTTGAAGCCGACGAGGTAGTCGAGCGCGCGCCGCGCCTGCTGCGCGTTCACGAGCGCCTTCGACAGCCGCTCCGGGGTCGCGATCGCGTTCTGGATCTCGTGCTTGGTGATCTCGAAGAACTTCGCGCGGTGCACGTGCTTGTCCTTGAGGACGCCGCGCTCCTTGAGGATCTCGTAGAGGTGCCACGAGATCGCCTCGCCCTCGCGGTCCGGGTCGGTCGCGAGGTACAGCGAGCCCGCCTTGCGCATCGCGCGCTCGATCGCGTCGACGTGGCGGGTGTTGCGCTCGATGAGCTCGTAGCGCATCTGGAAGTTGTTCTCGGTGTCGACCGCGCCTTCCTTCGGCACCAGGTCGCGCACGTGGCCATAGGAGGCCAGCACCTCGAAGTCCTTGCCCAGGTACTTCTTGATGGTCTTGGCCTTGGCCGGGGACTCGACGATGACGAGATTTGCGCTCATGGCTCCAAAAAAACGGAACCGCGGACCCTCGGGCCGCGGCTCGTTTCGGTGGCGGCCCGCCGGGCGGCGCCGCGGCTAGTGCAGGGCGTCCGACTGCCCCTCAAAGACGAGATCTTCCATGCGCTGGTAGGCCTGTTCCTGGCCTGGCTGGCTGAACAGCACCATCAGCACGACCCACTTGACCTGCTCGATGTCGATTTCCTCGGCCTCGAGCGCCAGCAGCCGGTCGATCACGAGCTCGCGCTGCTGGTTGGAGAGGATGCCGATGTTCTCGAGCTGCAGGATGTAGCCGCGCACGTCCGGCGCGAGCCGCGCCTGCTCGTAGCCGCTGAACACCCTGAACGAGCGCGCCTCGGCATCGCCGAGCGGCGGCGCCTCGCGCGACAGCCCCTCGAGCCACTCGAGCGCGCGCTCGATGCCGCTCTCGGCGAAACCCGCGTGCTCGAGCTCCTCGCGCAGCACGTCGCGGCTCGGCTGCGGCGCGACGTCGGACTCGAGGTAGTTCTCGAACAGATAGATCAGGATGTCGAGCACGTTGTCGTTCATCGGGTCTTTCATGTCGGGCGCCCCTGGGACGCGGCTCGGGCGCGGCGGCAGGTGCTGCCGGCGCCGGGCGCCTGCCGCCCCTTTGCGAGGAGCGGGAGTGTTGAGGACGCGGTCGGGGCGATGAGGCCCGGAGTGGTGACCAACGTGTCGACGTCCGCCGGTTCGAAGCCGAGCGCATCTAACAGGATTTCGGCGGGCTTGTCCAACCGAGGCGCCGGCGCGCGGGGCGCCGATGCGACGTATTTCGGGTTCCGGGAGCGTCCCGGACGCGGGTATTGCCGGGGTGCGCGGCGTCGCCGCGCACCCGTCCGCGCTAAGGACCGGTGACCGGGTCGCCGGTGTGCAGCGCGCTGACCGCGTTCATGATGAGCCCGTAGCTCAGGCGCTCGTAGGTCTTGAACACCATGAAGGTGCCGGCGCGCTCGTTCGGGAGCTGGACGTTCTTCGCGACGAATTCCTTGAACTGGTTGGAGGTCGTCAGCCCGCCCGGACCGCGGTCCTTGACGGTGTCGCCCTTCTCCCAGACCGCGAGCACGTTGCCGGGCTCGAGCCCGTCGCGCGCGCCGCGGTTGATGACGACGACCTGGTACTGGCCGATGACGTTGACGCCGCCGATCACCGCGACGATCTGGCCGTTGACCGCCTTCGCCGGCGCGTGCGGCACGAAGTCGAGCGGCACCTCGAGCGCGTCGCGGATCAGGCGGTCGCCGGTCAGCGTCTCGCGCGCCGACTCCGTCAGCACGAACTTCGACAGCTCGTTCTTGCCGCTGCCGGTGGCGGCGCGCTCGAGGCGCGCACGGCCGGCGAAGATGCCCTCGTAGCCGAGCGACTTGTGGGTCTCGGGATCCTTGATCTCGTCGCCCACGTGCACGACGTTGTAGCGCGAACCGACCGCGGAGTCCTTGATGCCGCGCGCGTAGACGATGTCGTCCATGCCCGCCGTCACGAGGTCGCCGCCGAGCGCGACGATGTACGGCAGCTTCTCGGACTCCTCCTTCGGGATCACCGAGGGCTTGGACATGAACGCGGCGACGATCTCGAACGGGATCGCCGGGATCGCCTCGCTGATCGGCAGCTCGCGCACCTGGGGACTCAGCTTCGTCTCGTTGCCGCGCTCGACGCGGATCTCGGGCCGCATCTCGCCGTTCGTGCCCGCGACGTAGACGAGCTTCAGCGTGTCGCCCGGATAAATCCGGTGCGGGTTCTTGACTTCCGGGTTCAGGTACCAAATCTCGGGCCAGTACCACGGCTGGCTCAGGAACTTCGAGGCGATGCCCCACAGCGTGTCGCCACGCTGCACCGTGTAGGACGACGGCGCATCGGGCGCGAGCGGCACCGAGGTCGTGCGACCGGGGGCGGGCGCTTCGGGATCTGCCGCGACGGCGAGCGATCCGAGGCCCATCGCAAGCGCCAGGAAGAGTGCGAAATGACGAAGGTTTTTCATGGAGTTACGTGCCCGCGTCCGGACCCTGCCAGAGGCCCATCCTGTGAAGACCCGATGTGGCCCGCCGCCCTATAATCGCCGAAGATCCACGGCGGGCAGGCGACATTAAGTCCAATGCCGATCAAACTTTAGCAGCATTATTGCGCCGGTTGCACGAAATCCCCCAGCCATAAACATGACGCGCCTCACGATTCTGGAATATCCCGACCCCCGGCTTCGGACCAAAGCGGCCCCGGTCGCCCGGGTCGACGACACGATCCGCCGCCTGATCGACGACATGCTCGAGACGATGTACGCGGCGAAGGGGGTCGGGCTCGCGGCCACGCAGGTCAACGTGCACCAGCGCGTGCTGGTCGCCGACATCTCGGAGGAGAAGAACACGCCGCTCGTGTTCGTGAACCCCGAGATCCTCTCCCGCGCGGACGTCGGCACGATGCAGGAAGGGTGCCTCTCGGTGCCCGGCTTCTTCGAGGACGTCGACCGCGCGCACCGGGTGCGCGTGCGCGCGCTCGGCCGCGACGGCAAGGCCTTCGAGGTCGACGCCGAGGGACTGCTCGCGGTCTGCGTGCAGCACGAGATGGATCACCTCGAGGGCAAGCTGTTCGTCGACTACCTGTCGGAACTGAAGCGCACGCGCATCCGCAAGAAGCTCGAGAAGGACCAGCGCCAGCGCGGCGCCGACGCCGTCCGTCCGCGCGCGCCGGCGCTCTGAGGCGTGCCGCTCGCGGTCGTCTACGCGGGCACGCCGGAGTTCGCGGTGCCGGGGCTCGAGGCGATCGCGGGCGCCGGACACCAGCTCCTCGCCGTCTACACCCAGCCCGACCGGCCGGCCGGGCGCGGACGCGTGCTCACCGAGTCGCCGGTGAAGCGCCGCGCGCGCGAGCTCGGCCTCGCGGTGCACCAGCCGGCGACGCTGAGGGACGCGGCCGCGACGGCGACGCTGGCCGCGCTCGCGCCGGACGTCATGGTCGTCGCGGCCTATGGCCTCTTGCTCCCGCCGGCGATCCTCGCGATCCCGCGGCTCGGCTGCGTCAACATCCACGCCTCGCTCCTGCCGCGCTGGCGGGGCGCGGCGCCCGTGCAGCGCGCGCTCATCGCCGGGGACGCCGAGACCGGCATATCGATCATGCGGATGGAGGCGGGCCTCGACACCGGCGCCGTCTATAAGAGCGAGCGGCTCGCGATCGAGCCCGGCGAGACGGCCGCGGGCCTGACGATGCGGCTCGCCGCCCTCGGCGCGCGGCTCATCGTCGCCGCGCTCGCCGACCTCGAGGCCGGGCGTGCGGCCGCGATCCCGCAGGCCACCGCCGGCATCACCTACGCTGCGAAGCTGACGAAGCACGAGGCGCTCCTCGACTGGTCGCGACCCGCCGAGGAGCTCGAGCGGCGCGTGCGCGCGTACCTCCCGTGGCCCGTCGCCGAGACGACGTTTCGCGGCGCGCAGCTCAAGGTGCACGCGGCCGAGCTCGGGCCGCTCACCCCCGGCGCGGCGCCGGGCACGATCGTGAGCGCGGACGCGCGCGGCGTCGTGGTCGCGACGGGCGCGGGTCAGCTTCGGCTCACGCGCGTGCAGGGCGCCGGGCGTGGCGTCGTGAGCGCCGCGCAGTTCGCCGCCGCGGCCGCGCGGCACGCGCCGCTCGCCGGCGAGCGGCTCGGCGGATGAGCGAGGGCGCCGCGAGCCGCGCGAGCGCGGTGCGCGCCGTCGCCTCCGTCCTCGGCAAGGGCCAGACGCTCGAGGCCGCGCTGGCCGGCGCCAGCGCCGCGAGCGGCGACCGCGCGCTCGCGCAGGCACTCGCGTTCGGGGCGCTGCGCTTCGGGCACCGGCTCGCGCGCGTCGCGGGGCAGCTGCTGACCCGGCCCTGGACGTCGCAGTCGGCCGAGGTCCAGGCGCTGCTGCTCGTCGGCCTCTACCAGCTCGAGTACGGCGCCGCGCCGCCGCACGCCGCGGTCAGCACGACGGTCGAGGCGGCGCGCGCGGTCGGCGCCGAGCGCGCCGCCGGCCTCATCAACGCCTGCCTCAGGCGCTTCCAGCGCCAGCGCGACGAGCTGCTCGCGGCGGCCGATGCGACGCTCGCCGGCCGCAGCTCGCATCCGGAGTGGCTCGTCGAGGCGCTGAAGCGCGACTGGCCGGCGGAGGCCTGGCAGGTGCTCGAGGCCGACAACGAGCACCCGCCGCTCGTGCTGCGCGCGAACGTCGCGCGCACGACGGTCCCGGAGCTCGCGGCCGAGCTCGCCGATTCCGGCATCGAGAGCCGGCCGGTGCCGTTCGCGCCGGCGGCGCTCGTGCTCGCCCGGCCGCTCGATGTCACCAAGCTCGCCGCCTTCAGCGAGGGGCGCTGCTCGGTGCAGGATGCAGCCGCGCAGCTCGCCGCGCCGCTCCTCGGCGCCCGCGCCGGCGAGCGCGTGCTCGACGCCTGCGCGGCGCCGGGCGGCAAGACCTGCCACCTGCTCGAGGGGGACCCGGGGCTCGCGGAGCTCGTCGCGCTCGACGTCGCCGCCGAGCGCTGCGAGCGCATCCGCGCGAACCTCGACCGTCTCGGGCTGCGCGCGACGGTACGCACCGCCGATGCGACCGATCCCGCGACGCTCGGCGAGGAGCGCTTCGAGCGGATCCTCGTCGATGCGCCCTGCTCGGGGACCGGGGTGATCCGCCGCCACCCGGACATCAAGTGGCTGCGCCGGCCGGGCGACATCCCCGGGCTCGCCGCGCGCCAGCGGCGCCTGCTCGATGCGCTGTGGCCCGCGCTCGCCCCGTCCGGGCGCCTCGTCTACGCGACCTGCTCGGTGCTCGCCGCCGAGAACGCCACGGTCATCGCGGCGTTCCTCGCCGCCACCCCCGGGGCGGTCGACGTCACGGAATCTGCTAGCCTTGCCGTGCCGGGTCTGCCGACGCTGCCGGCGGGGGGTCCTGGCCTGGTGCTCCTGCCCGGAACGGCGGGCACCGACGGCTTCTATTATGCGTGCCTCGAGCGGCGCGCACGCTGACCGCCCGACGGGATCCGCTGCTCGCCGCCATGAAAGCTACTGCCGTCAAGGTTCCGCGCGGCCCGCGGTGGCGCTCATGGGCGCTGCCGGCGCTGCTCGCGCTCGCCGCGGCGGCACCGGCCGAGGAACCGCCGACGCTCGACGACGGCGCGCGCTTCGACGTGCGCTCGGCGTTCCTCGAGCCCGCCGAGCGCGTCTACCAGCTGAACGCGACGCTCGACCTCGGGCTGTCGAAGAACGCGGTGCAGGCGATCCGCGAGGGCGTGCCGGTGCTCGTCGAGCTCGACCTCAGCGTCGTCAGGAAGCGCCGCTACCTGCCGGACGTCGAGATCGCCTCGCTCGTGCAGCGCTGGCAGATCCACTACCACGCGCTCTCGGAGCGCTACCTCGTCAACAACCTCAACAGCGGCCAGCAGACCTCCTACTCGTCGCTCGGCGCGGCGCTCTCGGCGCTCTCGGACGTGCGCGGGCTGCCGGTCATCGACGAGGCGCTGATCGAGCGCGGCCAGCGCTACGAGGCGTCGATCCGGGCGAGCGCGGCGATCGAGGGCGGGCTGCCGAGCGCGCTCAAGTTCATCCTGTTCTGGATCGACTGGAAGCGCACGACCGACTGGTACACGTGGACGGTGCGGCTGTGAGCGACGCGCGCCAGCTGCCGGTCCCGGCCGCGCCCGAGCCCCGCCCGGTGCGGCCGCCGACGCGCCGGCGCGCGCTTCTGACCTGGCTCGCGGCGCTCGGCGCGCTCGCGAGCGTCGGCTCGCTGGTGCTCCTCGCGAGCACCGCGCAGGACGCGCACCTCTTCAACGAGCTGCAGCCCTGGCTGCTGCTGATCAACGTCGCGGGGGTCTTCGTGCTGCTCGCGCTGATCGGCCGCAAGCTCTACGAGCTCGCGCGCGACTGGCGCGCGCAGGTGCCGGGGTCGAGGATGAAGGCGCGCGCCGTGCTGATGTCGAGCGCGCTCGCGCTCGCGCCGATCCTGGTCGTCTACTTCTTCTCGGTCAACGCGATCAACCGCGGCATCGACAGCTGGTTCACGCCGAACGTCGGGCGCGGCCTCGACGATGCGCTCGCGCTGTCGCGCGCGGCGCTCAGCCTGCGGATGCGCGAGTTCGCGGGCCGCACCGCGACGCTGGCGGGCGAGCTCAAGGACGTGCGCGACTTCGAGCTCGACTCGCAGCTCGACAAGAACCGGCGCGTCGCGGGCGCCGCGGAGCTGCTCGTCGTCGGCGACAAGGACCGCATCGTCGCCGCGAGCACCGACTTCGCGACCGAGTCGCTGCCGAGCCTGCCGGCGGGGGAGGTGCTGCTCGCAGCGCGCCAGGGCCGCAGCTACGTCAGCCTCGACCCGGGCCCGACCGGCGGCTACCGCGTGCTGACGGCGACGCGGCTCGCGAGCGCCGGCGCGCGCGAGTCCCGGGTGCTGATCGCGAGCTACGAGGTGCCCGAGCAGCTCGGCGGCCTCGCCGACGGCGTGCAGAGCGCCTACTCGCAGTACGGGCAGCGCATCTACCAGCGGCCGTTCCTGAAGTCGACGTTCACGCTGACGCTGACGATCGTGCTGTTGCTGTCCGCGCTCGGCGCCGTGTACGGCGCGTTCTTCTGGGCGAGCCGGCTGGTGAAGCCCGTGCAGGACCTGATCGCCGGCACGCGCGCGGTCGGCAAGGGCGACCTGAACCTGCGCCTCGCGCTGCCCTCGCGCGACGAGATGGGCTTCCTCGTGCACTCGTTCAACGACATGACGAAGCGCCTCGGCCGGGCGCGCGCCGACGCCGAGAAGAGCCGCGCCGCGGTCGAGCAGGAGCGCGCGAGCCTCGCGGTGATCCTGGCGCGGCTCTCGACCGGCGTCGTGTCGCTCGAGGCGGACCTGCGGCTGCGGACCGCGAACCCGGCGGCGTCGAACATCCTGGGATTCGACCTCGAGGCGGGCGTCGGGCGCCCCTTCAGCGAGGTCGCGGCCGGCCAGCCGCTCGCCGAGCAGTTCCTGACGGCCTGCCGCCGCCACCTCGACGCCGGCCAGACCGAGTGGCGCGAGCAGCTGCAGCTCAAGACCGACAGCGGCCGGCGCGAGCTGATGGTCGCGTGCACGACGCTGCCGGCCGAGGACGGCGCGCCGTCGGGGCTGGTCGTCGTGTTCGACGACATCTCCACGCTCCTGCAGGCGCAGCGCGACGCCGCCTGGGGCGAGGTCGCACGCCGCCTCGCGCACGAGATCAAGAACCCGCTGACGCCGATCCAGCTGTCGGCCGACCGGATGCGGCGCCGCCTGCTCGGCCAGATGAACCCGAAGGAGGCCGAGATCCTCGAGCGCGCGACGCACACGATCGTGCAGCAGGTCGAGGCGATGAAGCGCATGGTCAACGCGTTCTCCGAGTACGCGCGCGCCCCGGCCATGGAGCTGTCGAGCTTCGACCTCAACCAGCTCGTGACCGAGGTCGCGGACCTCTACCGCGCGCAGGGCGCGCACGGCGCGACGCCGGTCAAGGTGCAGCTCTTCCTCGACGCGGCCCTCGGGCTCGTCGAGGCCGACCGCGGCCGGATCCGCCAGATCCTGAACAACCTGCTGACCAACGCCTTCGAGGCGCTCGAGGACCACGCGGACGCGCTGGTCGTCGTCGAGACGCGCCGCACCGCGGTCGGCGGGCACCCGGTCGTGGACCTCGTCGTCTCCGACAACGGGCCGGGCTTCCAGCATGAGATCATTGGCCAGGTGTTCGATCCGTACGTGACCAGCAAGCCCAAGGGGACGGGGCTTGGGCTCGCGATCGTCAAGAAGATCGTCGAGGAGCACGGCGGGCGCATCGAGGCCGACAATGCGAGGGGCGGCGGGGCGCGCGTGCGCATCCTGCTGCCGCTCGACGACGCCGGCCGCGAGGCACTGGCGAGCGCGATGAACCGAGACGGCCGCCGACCGGAGCCGAGGAGAGAGCGTGCATGAGCGCAACGCGCATTCTCGTCGTCGATGACGAGTCCGACATCCGCAGCACCCTGAAGGAGGTGCTGACCGACGAAGGCCACGACGTCGACGTGGCGGCCGACGCGACGCAGGCGCGCGCGGCGCGCACGCGCCACGAGCCCGACCTCGTGCTGCTCGACATCTGGATGCCGGACACCGACGGCATCACGCTGCTGCGCGAGTGGTCGAACCAGGGCGCGCTGCGCTGCCCGGTCGTCATCATGTCCGGCCACGGCACCGTCGAGACCGCGGTCGAGGCGACGCGCCTCGGCGCCTTCGACTTCGTCGAGAAGCCGCTGTCGCTCGCGAAGCTCCTCCGGGTCGTCGAGCGCGCGCTCGAGTCGGGGCGGCGCAAGCGGCTCGCGACGCGCGCGCTCGTTCCGCCGCTCGTCGCGCCGGTCGGCAAGAGCCGGCTGATGCAGCAGCTCAGGGAGCAGATCCAGCAGATCGCGCCGCGCGACGCCTCGGTGCTGCTGCTCGGCGAGCCCGGGACCGGTCGCGAGGCCTTCGCGCGCTACCTGCACTCGCTGAGCCCGCGCGCCGAGAAGTCCTTCGTGATCGTCGCCGGCGGCAGCCTCGATGAGTCGAACGCCGCCGAGCGGCTGCGCGGGATCGAGCGCGACGGCGCGGTCGAGCCGGGCCTCTACGAGCAGGCGGGCGGCGGCACGCTCTACCTCGCCGGGCTCGAGGACTTCTCGCCCGCGGTGCAGCGCGTGCTCGCCGCCGACCTCGACGCCGGCAGCTACACGCGCGTCAACGGCCGCCATCCGCAGGCGCTCAGCGTCCGGATCGTCTCCTCCGCGCAGCCGGGCTTCGAGACCCGCGCCGACGCCGAGCCCTTCCGCCGCGACCTCTTGGCGCACCTCAACCTCGTGACGCTGAAGGTGCCGCCGCTGCGCGACTACGCGGAGGACGTGCCGGACCTGCTGCGGCACTACGTCGACCGGCTCGTCGACGAGGAGCGGCTGCCGTTTCGGCGCTTCGGCGTCGCGGCGCAGAACCGGCTGCGCAACTACCCCTGGCCCGGCAACATGGGCGAGCTCAGGAACCTCGTGCACCGGCTGCTGCTGCTCGGGGGCGAGGAGGAGATCCGGCTCGAGGAGATCGAGCGCGAGCTCGCGACGCAGCTGCCGCGCGACGAGCCGCTCGTGAAGCAGGACCTCCTCGCGCTGCCGCTCAGGGAGGCGCGCGAGGCCTTCGAGCGCGCCTACCTGCAGCAGCAGCTGCTGCTCTGCAACGGCAAGGTGGGCCAGCTCGCCAAGCGCGTCGGCATGGAACGCACGCACCTGTACCGCAAGCTGCGCTCGCTCGGCGTCGACTTCCGCCAGAGCGCCGACGACTGACGATGGCGACGCCGCTCGTCCGCGCGCGACCGGCCGCGGTCGCCTTCATCCTCGTGACCGTCGTGCTCGACGTGCTGGCGTTCGGCGCGGTGCTGCCGGTGCTGCCGAACCTGATCAAGGGCTTCCAGGCCGGCGACTACGGGCTCGCGGCGCTGACCTACGGCGTGTTCGCGACCGCGTGGTCGCTGATGCAGTTCGTGTTCTCGCCGCTCCTCGGGGTGCTGTCCGACCGCTTCGGGCGGCGCCGCGTGCTGCTGATCTCGCTGACCGGGCTCGGCCTCGACTACCTGCTGATGGCGCTCGCCCCGAACCTCGCCTGGCTCTTCGTCGGGCGCGTGATCTCCGGGATCACCGCGGCGAGCTACTCGACCGCGAGCGCCTACATCGCCGACGTGACGCCGCCCGACAAGCGCGCCGCCTCCTTCGGCTACATCGGCGCCGCCTGGGGCATCGGCTTCGTCGTCGGGCCCGCGCTCGGCGGCATCCTCGGGCACTACAACCTGCGGGCGCCGTTCTGGGTCGCGGCCGGGCTCACGCTCGCGAACGCGCTCTACGGCTGGTTCGTGCTGCCGGAGTCGCTGCCGCCCGAGAGGCGCGCGCCGTTCAGCTGGCGGCGCGCGAACCCGCTCGGGGCGCTGGTGCTGATCCGCGGCCGCCACGGGCTCGCGGGGCTCTTCAGCATGCAGGTGCTGAGGCTGCTCGCGCACTATTCGCTGCCGAGCGTGTTCGTGCTCTACGCCTCCTATCGCTACGGCTGGAGCCCGGACGACGTCGGTTACACGCTGGCCTTCGTCGGCATCTGCACCGCGATCGTGCAGGCGGGCGTCATCGGCCCGTACGTGCGGCGCTTCGGCGAGCGCGGCGCGGCGCTGACCGGCCTCGTCTGCGAGACGATCGCCTACGCGCTCTACGCGTTCGCGCCGACCGGGATGGTCTTCCTGTGCGCGGTCCCGTTCGGCGCGCTCGGCGGACTCTACTACGCGGCGGCACAGGCGCTCCTGACGCAGCGCGTCGCAGTGCACGAGCAGGGCGAGCTGCAGGGCGTCAACTCGAGCCTGATGGGACTCGTCGGCGTGATCGGCCCCGGGATCTTCAGCGCCGCGTTCGCGGCCGGCATCGCGCCGCGACTCGCGCAGGCCTCGCTCCCCGGCGCCCCGTTCTACGTCGCGGCGTTCCTGACGAGCGCAGCCTTCCTGATCGGCCTCAAGGTCGCGCGGCCGGTGGCGCGGGCCTAGTCCCCGACGCGGATCACGAGCGCATCGACGTCGGCCTGCTTGAGGCGCGTGCGGATCCGGTTGAGCTCGTCGAGGTTCGTGATCGGGCCGATCCTCACCCGGTGCCAGGTGTCGGTGTCGACCGTCACCTTCTGCACCTTCGACTCGACGCCCGCCAGCGCGAGCTGGGCGCGGATCCGGTCGGCGTCGGCGAGGTTGCGGTAGGACCCGGCCTGCAGCACGTAGGTGCCGGGCCGCGTTTCCGGCGCC
>DATKOR010000085.1:0-13448 GCA_035524495.1 Steroidobacteraceae bacterium | reverse complement strand
GCCCGCCGCCCAGCTCTTGCGCGAGCCCGTGTTCGGCGCGTGCCGGTAGGTCCTGAGCGCGCCGCCGTCGAGCCAGGCGTTCGAGACCGCGTTCACGACCTGCTCCTCGCTGCCGCCGAGGAGCGCGGTGACGACCGCCGTGCTCGCGATCCGCACCAGGATCACGTGGTCGAGGCCGAGCCGGTTGAACGCGTTCTCGAGCGCGGTCACGCCCTGGATCTCGTGCGCCTTGATCATCGCGGTCAGCACGTCGCGCACCGTCAGCGACGCGCGGCCCTCGGCCGCGTTCTGCCGCGAGCGCCAGTCGGCGGCCGCGAGGATGCCGCCGAGGTTGTCGGACGGGTGGCCCCACTCGGCGGCCAGCCAGGTGTCGTTGAAGTCGAGCCAGCGGATCATGCAGCCGATGTTGAACGCCGCCTGCACGGGGTCGAGCTCGTAGGAGGTCCCCGGGACGCGCGCGCCGCCGACCATCGTCGCGCCCGGCACGACCGGGCCCATCAGCTTGGTGCAGGCGGGGTACTTCAGCGCCTGGAAGCCGCAGGCCAGCGTGTCGAGCAGGCAGTAGCGCGCGGTCTCGTACGCGACCGCGCGCTCGATACGGGTCCCGAGCACGTACTCGGCGATGTCGACGAGGACGCGGTCGGGGTCCGGGCGCTTGGCGGACTTGTAGTCGTGGCTGGACATGGGGGCGCTCGCGGCGGTGGGGGGCCGCGATGTTGCCGCAGGCGGACCGCGCGCGCCAGTCGCGGTCCGCCGCAATCCTACCGCGCGCTCAGGGCGCGCCGCCGCCCCTGGCGATCCATTCGTCGACGAAGTGCTCGAGCAGCGTCAGCGGCACGGCGCCGTTCTCGAGCACCACCGCGTGGAAGTCCTTCAGGTTGAAGCGCGCGCCGAGCACCGCGCGGGCCTTGTCGCGAAGCTCGAGGATCTTGAGCTGCCCGACCTTGTAGGCGCAGGCCTGCCCCGGCAGCGCCATGTAGCGCTCGACCTCGGTCACGACCTCGCTCTCGGGCATGCCGGTCTTCTCGACCTCGTAGGCGATCGCCTGCTCGCGGGTCCAGCCCATCGCGTGGATGCCGGTGTCGTCGACGAGCCGCACGGCCCGCAGCATCTCGTCGCGCAGCCGGCCGAGGTCGCCGTACGGGTCGTCCTTGTACATGCCGATCTCGGCGGCCAGGCGCTCGGCGTAGAGCGCCCAGCCCTCGGCGTAGGCCGAGTACAGCGTCTGCTGGCGGATCAGCGGCACGTCCTTCAGGTTCTGCGCGGTCGCGATCTGGAAGTGGTGGCCGGGGATGCCCTCGTGGTAGGTCACGCTCTTCATCGTCCAGGTCGGCAGCTCGCGCATGTCGCGCAGGTTCGCGAAGTAGGTCCCGGGCCGCGAGCCGTCCATCGCCGCCGGCTGGTAGTAGGCGCCCGCCGAGCCCTTCTCGGCCGCCACCGGCACCCGCTCGACCATCAGGCGCGTCTTCGGGAGCGTGCGGAAGTACTCCGGCATCCGCGCGTTGACCTCGTCGAGGATCTGCTGGTAGCGCTCGAGCGCCTGCTTGCGGCCCGCGTCGTCGTTCGGGAACAGGAAGCGCGGGTCCTTGGTGAGCTGCTGCATGCGTTCGGCGATCGAGCCCTTCTCGAGGCCCTGCGACTTCAGGAGCGCGTCCATCTCGCTGCTGATGCGCGCGACCTCGGAGAGCCCGAGCGCGTGGATCTTCTCCGCCGGGTAGTCGGTCGTCGTGAACTGCTTCAGCATCTGCGCGTAATAGGCCTTGCCGTCCGGCAGCCGGTCGACGCCGGCGGTCTGCGTCGCCGCCTGGGGCTTGAGCGCCTCGAGCGCCGCGTTCATGCGCACGTACGCCGGGTAGATCCGCGACTCGAGCGCCTCGATCGCCTGCGCGTGCAGCGTCTCCTTCAGCTTCGGATCGAGGTCCTTGGCCTTCTTCATCCGCTCGACGAAGGTCGTGACGAGCGCGTTGTCCTGCGGCTTGGGGCGGATGGTGTCGTTGATGACGACCTCGGACTTCTCGAGGAGCGAGATCGGCAGCACGACCCCGGCCTTCGCCTGGCGCTGCATCTCGGCCGTCAGCCCGTCGAGCTTCGCGCCCATCGCCTCGAGGCGCTTGACGTAGTTCCTCGCGGTCTTCTCGTTCTTCACGACGTGCGAGGACTGCATGAAACTCGCGAGCTGCACCTCGGTGCCGAACATCGGGCTGATCGGGTAGAGGCCCTCCGACGAGAGCCAGTCGAAGCGCTTGAACGCGAGCCCGGTCCCGAACTGATCCTCGAGGATGTCGTAGGTGATCTGTTCCTGGCGCGTCAGGCGCGCGCGGTCGAACTCGTGCAGTTCCTTCAGGAACTGCTCGGCCTGCGCGTAGTCCTCGTCGCGCTTGGCGACGCCGACCGGCGCGAGGCGCCCGGAGTGGTAGTCAAAGATCGTCCCGTCGGCGATGCCGATCTGCGTGAAGAACTCCGGGTTCTTGACCAGCAGCTCGAGCGTCTGCCGGTTCGCGAGCTGGTTGATCGTGAAGGGCTTGCCCCAGACGATCTTGTAGACGGCGACGCCGAGGAACACGACGACCGCGAGCGTGGCCCAGCCGGCGATCCGCCAGAACTTCTTCATTCGACTCCCCCTTCGGTTCCGAGGTGGCAGGACGCCGGCGGGTGCCGGTCGCTGCACCAAAGCGCGCATTGTCCGCAGGTCGCACCCCGGTACCGCCTCGGCTCACCGCACCCGTCGCTCGGTTCGTCGCAGGCCCGCCCGGCCTGCGGCGGGCCCCGAACGCCGCGGCACCGCCTGCGGGGTTCCCCTACAGCGGCGGCGGCGCTGCTCAAGATCGTGGACGGCGGACCGTTAAACGCTAAAGGAGCCCTGTGGACCGCACCGCGCCGATGTCGATCGAAGTCCCCCGCCACCAGCTGCATCGCCTGACGATCGCGGTGCTGATCGCGACGTTCTGCGTGCTCGGCCTCGGCCAGTACGCGGCCGCGCGCTGGTGGTATGGCGGGACGGTCGCCGCCGCCGAGCACCGCGACGGTCTCGCGCGCGCGCGGCTCGCCGAGCGCACGATCCTGACGCAGCGCGACAGCCTGCGGCGCACGGCGGCCGACGAGGGCCGCTGGGACGAGACCTACAAGTTCGTGCTCGGCAAGAGCCTGAACTACTTCGCCGCGAACTGGGACGCGGACACCTTCGCGAATCTCAGCATCGACGTCGTCGGCCTGGTCGCCGCGGACGGCCGCCTGGTCGGGCTGCTCGCCTCCGACGCCGTCTCGCGCCACTACGTGGCGCCGCCCGCGGAGTTCGTCGCGGCGCTCGCCAGGGACGCGCCGCTCGTGCGCCACCTCGGCGACCTGCGCGCCGACCGCGGCTTCGTGCGCGTCGGCTCCGAGCTTTACGCCTACGGCGCGGCGCCGGTGCTGCCGACCTCCGGGATCGGGCCCCCGGCCGGCGCGATCTTCCTCTTCCACTCGCTCGGCTCGGTGTTCCAGGGCACGCTCGCCGACGCGCTCGACGCGCACGTCACGCTGCGCACGGTCGCGCACACGACGCCGCTGCCGCCGGTCGAGGCGCCGGCCTTCGCCGATGGCGACGATGCGGTGCTCGCGGTGCGCTTCGCGGTCGCCGACACGCTCGACGGCGCGGCGCTGATGGTCGAGATCGAGAGCGCGCGGCCGGTGCACGAGGCGGCGGCGCGCGCGGCGCGCGCGCTCTTCTGGTCGGCCGTCGTCGCCGGCGCGATCGTCGCGCTGTTCGTGCTGGTGTTCTTCGAGCGCCGGCTGCTGCGGCCGTTGCGCCTGATCGCCGCGCGCCTCGTCGAGATCGGCCGCGCCGGCGATCCGGCCTCGCGGCTGAAGCCCCACGCGCACGAGGACGAGATCGGGACCGTGGTGCGCGCCGCCAACGAGATGCTCGCCGAGCTCGAGGACGCCAAGTACCGCGCCGACGCGGCGCGCGACGCCGCGCTCGCGGCGAGTCGCGTCAAGTCCGAGTTCCTGGCGCGCATGAGCCACGAGATCCGCACACCGATGAACGGCGTGCTCGGCATGACCGAGCTCCTCGAGCGCACCGAGCTCACGGCGCGGCAGCGCAAGTTCTGCGACACGATCCACCGCTCCGCGGTCTCGCTGCTGGAGATCATCAACGACATCCTGGATTTCTCGAAGATCGAGGCGCACCGGCTCGAGCTGCAGGCGGCCGACGTCGACGTCGCGGCGCTCGTCGAGGACACCGCGGAGCTCCTCTCGAGCCGCACCCACGGCCGCGACCTCGAGCTCATCGTCCGCGTGCGCCCCACGGTGCCGCCGGTCGTCAACCTCGATCCGCTGCGGCTGCGGCAGGTGCTGACCAACCTGATCGGCAACTCGCTGAAGTTCACCGAGCACGGCGAGGTCGTCGTGACGGTCGACTCGGCTGCGGTGCACGAGGGCCGCACCACGCTCGAGTTCAGCGTCGCCGACACCGGCATCGGCATCGCGCCGGGGGCGCTCGCACGGCTGTTCGAGCCGTTCGCGCAGGCCGACGCGTCGACGACCCGCCGCTACGGCGGAACCGGGCTCGGGCTCGCGATCGCGCACCAGCTCGTCGAGCTCATGGGCGGCAAGATGACGGTCGCGAGCGAGCCGGGCCGGGGCTCGGTGTTCACGTTCCGCGTCCCGGCCGACGTGCCCGCGCTCGTCGGCAGCGGGCCGGCGCGGCCGCCGCTCCTGAAGGGCCTCAGGATCCTGGTCGGCGACGAGAGCGCGGTCGGGCGCGCGGTGCTCTCGGAGACGCTCGCCGCCGCCGGCGCCGAGGTCATCACCGTCAGCGACGCGCACGAGGCCGACGTCGAGCTCGCGAAGCAGCCGCGGCCGGACGTCGCGCTCCTCGACCACCGCTTCGCCGGCCGCGTGCTCGCGCGCCTCGTGGCCGGCGTCCCGATCGTCACGATGGCCCCGACCGGCGACGCCGGCAACGGGCCGGAGCCGGGCTCGGACGGCGGCATCGCGGGCTACGTCACCAAGCCCGTGCGCAGGAGCCTGCTGGTCGCGACGCTCGCACGCGTCACGGGGCGCGGCGCGGAGCTCGACACCGCGACGTTCCTCGCGAGCGTCGGCCTCTCGGCAGCCGGCGAGCGCCTCGGCCTCAGCGTGCTCGTCGTCGAGGACAACCCGGTCAACCAGGCGGTCGCCTCGGGCATGCTCGAGGCGCTCGGTTGCCGCGTCACGCTCGCCGGGCACGGCGTCGAGGCGCTCGAGCGCATCGCCAGCGGCGGCATCGACGTCGCGCTGATGGACTGCGAGATGCCGTTCATGGACGGGATCACCGCGACGCAGCGGCTCAGGGAGCGCGAGGCGGCGACGCACCAGCCGCGCCTGCCGGTGATCGGCATCAGCGCCCACGCGTTGCAGGGCGCGCGCGAGGAGTGCCTGCTCGCCGGCATGAACGACTTCGTCGCCAAGCCCTTCACGATGGCCGAGCTCGCGCGCGCGCTCCGGCGCCACTCGCGGCGGCGCCCGGTGGCGGCACCCGAGGAGCCGGCTCAGCCGCGCGCCGCCAGCGGCACGAACGGGCGGGGCTCGGGCCCGACGTAGTTGGCGCTCGGGCGGATGATCTTGCCGTCCTCGCGCTGCTCCATCACGTGCGCGCACCAGCCGGTGGTGCGCGAGATCACGAACAGCGGCGTGAACATCGCGGTCGGCACCCCGAGCTGGTGGTAGCTGACCGCGCTGTACCAGTCGAGGTTCGGGAACATGTTCTTGACCTCGCGCATCACGCTCTCGAGGCGCGCGGCGATCTCGAACAGCTTCAGGTCTCCGGCGCGCTCGGCGAGGCCGCGCGCGACGCGCTTGATGACCTCGTTGCGCGGATCGGCGATCGTGTACACCGGGTGCCCGAAACCGATGATGACTTCCTTGTTGGCGACGCGCCGCCGGATGTCGGCCTCGGCGGCGTCGGCGTCGGCGTAGCGGCTCTGGATCTCGTAGGCGACCTCGTTGGCGCCGCCGTGCTTCGGGCCCCGGAGCGCCCCGATCGCCGCGGTCACCGCCGAGTAGACGTCGCTGCCGGTGCCGGCGACGACGCGCGCGGCGAAGGTGCTCGCGTTGAACTCGTGCTCGGCGTACAGGATCAGCGAGGTGTGCATCGCGCGCACCCACTCGGGCGGCGGCGCGCGGCCGTGCAGCAGGTGCAGGAACTGCCCGCCGATCGAGTCGTCGTCGGTCGCGACCTCGATGCGCCGGCCGGCGTGGCTGTAGTGGAACCAGTAGCACAGCATCGACGGCAGGCTCGCGATCATCCGATCGGCGATGTCGCGCGCGCCGGCGGTCCCGTGGTCGTCCTTCTCGGGGAGTGCGCAGCCGAGCGCCGAGACCGCGCTGCGCATGACGTCCATCGGGTGGGTCGAGGCCGGCAGCGCCTCGAGCACGTCCCTGACGAGCTGCGGGATGCCGCGATAGCTCCTGAGCTTGTCCTTGTAGGCCCTGAGCTCCGCGGCCGCCGGCAGGTGGTCGTGGATCAGCAGGAAGGCGATCTCCTCGAACTCGGCGTGCTCGGCCATCTCGAGGATGTCGTAGCCGCGGTAGTTCAGGTCGTTGCCGGTCCGCCCCACGGTGCACAGCGCCGTGTTGCCCGCCACGACCCCCGAGAGCGCGACCGACTTCTTCGGCTTGGCCTGCATCACGGGACTGGGCATGTTGACGGTGTCTGACACGACGTCACCTCGGTACGGGCCGGGCCCGCCTCACTTCGCGAACAGCTCGTCGAGCTTCTTCTCGTACTCATGGTAGCCGAGCACCTCGTAGAGCTCGGCCCGGGTCTGCATCCGGTCGAGGAGCGCCTTCTGCGTCCCGGCTTGCCGAAGCTCGGTGTAGACGCCGAGCGCCGCCTTCGACATCGCGCGAAACGCCGACAGCGGGTAGAGCACGAGCGCAACGCCCGCGCCCTCGAGCTCGGGCACCGTGAAGAGCGGCGTCTTGCCGAATTCGGTGATGTTGGCGAGCACCGGCACGTCGACCTTGGCGGTGAACTCGCGGTACTCGTCGAGCGTCGCGAGCGCCTCGGCGAAGATCATGTCGGCGCCGGCCTCGACGTAGGCGAGCGAGCGCTCGACCGCCGCCCGCTGGCCCTCGACGGCGTGGGCGTCGGTGCGCGCCATGATGACGAACTCATCGTCGGTGCGGCCGTCGACCGCCGCCCTGATGCGGTCGACCATCTCGCCGGTCGACACCAGCGCCTTGCCCGGCCGGTGGCCGCAGCGCTTCGCCGCCACCTGGTCCTCGAGGTGCATGCCGGCGGCGCCCGACTTGATCAGGTCGGCGCAGGTGCGCGCGATGTTGAAGGCCGCGCCCCAGCCGGTGTCGGCGTCGACGAGCAGCGGCAGCGCGGTCGCGCCGGTGATCCGCCGCACGTCCTCGCAGACGTCGTTGAGCGAGGTGATGCCGAGGTCGGGCAGGCCGAAGGAGGCGTTGGCGACGCCGGCGCCCGACAGGTACAGCGCGCGAAACCCGGCCCGCTCGGCGAGCAGCGCGCTGAAGGCGTTGACGGCGCCGACCACCTGCAGCGGCCGCTCCTGCTCGAGGGCCGCCCACAGGCGCGCGCCGGCGGACGTCGGGGTTCGGGACATGCGAAGGACCTCTAGTGACGCGCGGTCATGTTAGCTCACGGGATCCGGACCAGCGTGCGGCCCTGCACGCGCCCGGCGACGTAGTCGGGGAATGCCGCCGCGAGCTCCTCGAAGCCGATCGTGCGCGCGCAGATCCGCGCCAGGTGCCGGGGCCTCAGGTCCGTCGCGATCCGCTCCCACACCCTCAGCCTGAGCTCGCGGGGATTGACGACCGAGTTGATGCCCAGCAGGCTCACGCCGCGCAGGATAAAGGGCATCACCGTCGTGTGTAGCTCGGGGCTTGCCGCAAGCCCGATGCTCGCGATGTTGCCGAAGAAGTCCACGGTGCGCGTCAGCCACGTCAGCACCTCGCCGCCGAGGTTGTCGATCGCCCCGGCCCACTGCACCGCCTCGAGCGGGCGCTTGCCGAGGTTGAGCTCGCCGCGCCTGAGGACCCGCGCCGCGCCGATCGCGCGCAGGTACTCGTCGGCCTCGGGCTTGCCGCTCAGGGCCACGACCTCGTAGCCGCGGCCGGCGAGCATGTCGATCGCGAGCGAGCCGACGCCGCCGCTCGCGCCGGTGACGACGATCGGGCCCCGCTGCGGCGCCTGGCCGTTCTGCTCCATGCGGTGGATCGCGAGCGCCGCGGTGTAGCCGGCGGTCCCGATGCGCATCGCGTCGTCGAGCCCCAGCCCCGGCGGCAGCGGCACAACCCACTCGGCCTTCATGCGCGCATAGGCCGCGTAGCCGCCGTCGTGCGTCTCGGAAAGGCCGCAGCCCGTCACGAGCACCCGGTCGCCTTCCTTGAAGCGTGCGTCGGCGGAGGACACGACCTCGCCCGCGAGGTCGATGCCGCCGACGAGCGGGTAGCGGCGCAGGATCCGGCCCGCGCCGGTCGCGGCCAGCGCGTCCTTGTAGTTGATCGTCGAGTAGCGCACGCGCACGACGACGTCGCCGTCGGCAAGGTCGGTGAGCGCGAGCGTGTCGACGCGCGCCGCGATCTTGCCGCCCTCCTCGTGGATCCGAAAGGCCTGGAACGCGTTCGGCGACTGGCTCATCGGAGCCTCCCTCTGGGGTCAGGTTGCAGCGCGGCGCTCGAGCCAGGCGACGAGCCCCTGGACGTTGAGCGCGACGTCCTCGTCGAGGAGCGCGTGGCGCTCGCCGACCGTGCCGGCGTAGCCGTGCGCATCGAGCGCCCGCGAGTGGTACGCGAAGATCTCGTCCTGCAGGCGGCGCGCGCGCGCTTGATCGTTCGCATGCTGGTGCGCGATCGCGACGTAGTCGCGCAGCGCCTGGTGCAGGTCGCGCGCGAGACGCGCGATGTCGCGCACGCGGCTGTAGTGCGTCAGGTACACCGCTCGCGGCCGAAGCCCCACGATGCGCTCGATCGAGGCGTGCAGCTGGTCGGGGTCGAACTGCGAGGGCGTCGTCGCCGGCATGATGAACTCGCGTCCGTCGACGTCGAAGTCGCGGTACGAGACGCCGAAGGTGTCGCCGGCGAACACGATCGCTGCCGCGCGGTCGTGGATCGCCTGGTGGTGCAGCGCGTGACCCGGCGTGTGCAGGAACTCGAGCACGCGCCCGGCGAGCGCGTGGCGCGCGCCGTCCTCGGTCACGACGACGCGCTGCTCGGGAATCGGCCGCACCTCCCCGTACAGGCGTGCGAATGCCGCCTCGCCGTAGACCTGGCGGGTCGCGGCGACGAGCCGCGTCGGATCGACCAGGTGCGGCGCGCCGCGCGGGTGCACGGCGACGCGCGCGTTCGGCAGCTCCGCGAGCAGCGACCCGGCGCCGCCCGCGTGGTCGAGGTGCACGTGCGTCAGCAGCACCCAGTCGACCGCCTCGCGGGCGATCCCCTTGGCCTCGAGCGCGGCCATGAGGTGTGGCACCGCGTGCGCGGTCCCGGTGTCGACGAACGCCGCCCGGCCGCGATGCACGATCAGGTGGCTCGCGTCGAGCCGCGGCCGAACATAGTGCGTGTCGACGGCGCTGACGCCGTCCTCGAAATCGGTCAGGTCCGAGACGACGAGGCCGGCTTGCGCCGGCCTCGGATCAGGACTTGCGCCGGCGCTCACGGGGCGCCCGGACTGGCCGGCGGCCGCGGCACCCACAGCGGCGGCGCCTGCTGCGCGAAGTACTCGGCGAGCGCGCGGATGTCCTCGTCCTTGAGCGTGGCCGCCATCGGGTTCATGACCGGGTTCTGGCGCGTGCCCTTGCGATAGGCCACGAGCGCCTGCTCGATGTAGTCGGCGTGCTGGCCGGCGAGCGTCGGGTAGTCGGGCGTGATGCCGACGCCGTCGCTGCCGTGGCAGGCGACGCAGGTCGCGGCCGCGGCCGGCGGCGTGCCGGTCGCGTGGCCCGAGGACTTCACCGGGTTCGCGCCCGCGAAGTAGGCGGCGAGGTCGCGCGCGTCCTGCTCGGAGAGGCTCGCGGCCTGGCCCTTCATCGTCGGGTGCGGGCGCGCGCCGCTGCGGTACTCGCCGAGCGCCGCGACCAGGTACGCGTAGTGCTGGCCGCCGAGCTTGGGCACGTGGTAGCCGGGATAGGCGTTGCGGTAGTCGGGGATGCCGTGGCAGCCGAAGCAGGTGTAGCCGAGCTTGGCGCCGTGCGCGACGTCGCCCGGCGGGGGCCCGTCCGCGCGCGCCGCGCCGCTCACTGCCACGAGGCCGGCGAGCACGAGCGTCGCGGCCGCTGTCTGACTGATCGATCCCATGAGACTCCGCCCGCCGTTGTCGGCTGTCATTCATCGGTCACTGGAGCCGGCAAATGTTACGGACCCGCCCCGGAAAATTCCACCCGCGCCGAACCCCGGCGCGGCGGTCCGGTCGTTGTAAGGTGCAGGGGCCCGCGGGGCCGTCGTTCGCAGGAGCTCACTCATGTCGACACAGTCGCTGCGGCCCTGGGCGGCCGCACTTGCATTCCTGGCGCTCGCCGCCGTCGCCCGGGCGGCGCCCGCGGACGAAGTCAGGCAGGTCACCGTCGTCGGTCGCGGCGAGGTTCGCGCCGCGCCCGATCGCGCGACCGTCACGCTCGGCGTCCACGCGACCGCACCGACGGTCGAGGCCGCGCGCGGCGAGGCCGATCGCGTCGTCGCATCGCTCCTCGCCGTCGCGCGCGGACTCAAGCTCGCCGACGCCGACGTCCGCGCGACGGGCCTCTCGGTAAGCCCCGACTACGACTTCGGCGACGGACGCCGCACGCGCAAGCTGCTCGGCTACTCGGTCGACCGTCAGGTGGTGGTCCTGTTGAAGGACATCGATCGCCTCGGCGAGCTCATCGAGCGCGGCCTCGGCGCCGGCGCGAACACGGCCTCCTCGCCGCAGCTCGACTCGAGCCGCCGCGCCGAGCTCGAGCGCGAGGCGCTCGCGCGCGCCGTTGGCGATGCGCGACAGAACGCCGCCGCGATCGCGACCGCGCTCGAGGCGACGGTCGGGCGCGTGCGCGCCGTCCGCCAGAACGGCGCGCAGATGCCCGGGACCGAGGAAGTCGTCGTGACGGCCGCGCGCTACGCCGGCGCTCCGCCGGCGCAGAGCTACCAGCCCGGCGAGATCGTGTTCGACGCGACGGTCAGCGCGAGCTTTGATCTCGTGCCGGCGGGCCATTGAAGCGCGCGCTCCTCGTCCTCGCCGCGCTCGGCGCCGCCGTGCTCGTGGCGCTCGCGTACTTCTCGGGCCCGGCGCCGACCGCACCGCCCCCGGCGCCGACGGGCGGGTGGCCCGCGCCGCCGGCGGCCCGCGCCGACCGCGCCGCGCCGCGCGCCGCGACGACGACGAGCGACCGGCTGCCGGCGACGCTGCTGCGCGCGACCGTCACCGACAAACTGCGCTCGAGTCCATTACCGCCCGCCGTGCGCGAGCAGCTGGTCGCGGGCGACGTCGCGGGGGCCGCATCCGCGCTCGCGAACCTGCGCCAGGGCGCCGCGCTCCTCGACGAGCTGCGGATGCTGTGTCGCAGCGTCACCGCGGGCGACGAATCGGTCGAGGGTGCCGCGCGCGTCGCGCTCGGCGCGGCGTCGCGGGACCCGGCGGCCGCCGCAACGCTCGACGCCCTGGTCGCGGCGCGCAGGCTCGGCCGCGAGCGCCTCGCCGCCGGCTGCGCCGGCGCGCACCTCGATGCGACGGCCATCGCGAACGCGCTCGAGACGAGTGCCCGGGCGGGCGATGCGGCGAGCCTCGAGCGCATCGCGCGTGACGAGGGGCGGCTCGCGAGCGCCGCGCTGCTCGGTTCGGCGCGCGCGCAGCTGCGGCTTGGCCTTGAGCATCTCGCGGAGCAGCCGCTCGTCGCGCGCAGCTGGCTCGAGGCCGCGGCGAAGCAGGACGCCGATGCGGCCGAGTTCCTCGGCACGTGCCTGCTCGACGGATGCGGCGGGCCTCCCGATCCGGGGGCCGCGCGGGCAACCCTCGAATCGGCGGCCCGGCGCGGCTCGGCGTCGGCGCTCGCACTGCTCGCATCCGCGAGCGCCGAGGAATTCACGCGTTGGGTGTCGACGTCGGACTTCATCACGCCCGTGCCGCCGCGCAACCTCGATGCGCTCGGGCTGTCCGGCACCGAGCGCTATGCCTGGGCGGGACTCGCGGCCGGGCTCGCCGAGCAGGGCTGCTTCGGCTTCGACGTCAACGTCGCGGCGCGGGCGCTTGCGCTGCGCGCGCAGCTCGCCGACTCCCTGAGCCCGTCCGACGCCGCGGCCGGCAACGAGGCCGCGCGGACGCTCGGGGATGCGACCGCAGGCACCGTGCGCCATGCGCGCGGCTGCGACTAGGCGCCTGCGGGACAAGCCCGGGCGAACGGACTAGGATCGGGGTCAACGTCTCAACCCTGGATCGGAACGGATGGGCGAGCGGCCAGCCGCCGCGAACGGGCGCGGCGCGGAGCGGGCGGCAGGCGCCGGGCAATCGACGCCCCGCGCGATGGCCGGGACCGCGCTGCGTGCTGTGCTCCTGTTCGGCGCCGTGTTCCTGACCGGGGCCTTCGGTGTCGGATTGCCGCACTTCGGCGCGCGGCTCGCGCTGCCGCTCCTGCCGAGCGGCATCGCGGTCGCAGGGCTCACGCGCTGGGGCCGCCAGCTCTGGCCGGCGGTGTTCCTCGCCGAGCTTGCGATCGACCTCGTCAACGGCGTGCCCCCGCTGCGCGCGCTCGTCGTCGCCTGCGGCCTGCCGGCGGGCGCCTGGCTGATCGCGTGGCTGCTCGAGCGCCGCGGCTTCGACCACGACTTCGCGCGCGCGCGTGACGTGCCGCTGTTCCTGGGCGCCGCGTTGGTCGGCATGCTGCTGCCGGCGACGATCGGCATGCTGGCATTTGTGGTCAACGCGCAGGGCAGCATCTCGGTCGAGCTGATCGACTGGTTCCGCTGGTGGAGCAACACCGTGGCCGGGACGGTGCTGATCGGGCCGCTCTTGATCGCGCTCCGGCGCGAGAGCTTGGCGCCCGTCGTGCAGCGCCCGCTCGAGTCGACGATATGCCTGCTCGTGCTGATCGCGGTCGGCATTGGGATCATGCTCCTGCCGTCGCCGGCCATGGAGTCGAGCGCGCGCGCGCCCTTGTACGTGGGTGCGATGATGCTGCTGGTCTTCGTCGCGGTGCGGCTCGGGCTCGTCGTCTCGTCCGCCGCCGCGCTGCTGCTCGTGGCGGTTGTCTCCTATGCGTTCGCGTTCGACTTCGGGATCTTCCGAGGCATCCCGGTGCTGGCCGGCCTCGTGACGCTCTGGTCGTTCGCGGTCTCGTGCGGCGGCCTGGTGCTGATCGTGACGGCGCTGTTGGCGGAGCGGGACGCGGCGGCTTCGGAGCGGCTGCGTGCGGAGCGGCGCTATGCGCAGGTGTTTGAGGCGAGCCCGCAGCCGCTGTGGGTGTACGACCCCGCGACGCTCGGCTTCCTGCTCG
>DATKOR010000084.1:0-48700 GCA_035524495.1 Steroidobacteraceae bacterium | reverse complement strand
ATCAGCGCCCCGAGCGCGTAGGCCGGGAAGTAGCCGAACTGGCCGACCGCCCAGTGGATGTCCTGCAGGCAGCCCTCGAGGTCGTTGCTTGGCTTGAGCCCGAGCCGCGACTGCGCGTTCTCGTTCCACGCCTCCGGCAGGTTCTCGACCTTGAGGTCGCCGGACAGCAGGTCCTTCTCGAGTTCGTAGCGCAGCAGGATGTGCGCCGGGTAGGTCAGCTCGTCGGCGTCGGCGCGGATGAGCCCGCGGTGCACGCGCGTCAGGTGCCGGTAGAGATTCTCGGCCTCCCACTCGGGACCCGAGACGCCGAAGTGCTTCTCGAGCAGCGGCTTCAGGTACGTCAGGAACGGCCGGCTGCGGACGAGCAGCATCTCAATGATCAGCGACTGGCTCTCCTCGAGCGCCATCCCGCGGTTGCGTCCGACCGGCTGATCGCGCCACTCCCGGGGCAGCCCGAGGTCGTACATCGCATGGCCCGTCTCGTGCAGTGCGCCGAGGAGTCCCTGGAAGAGGTCGTTCGGCTCGAAGCGCGTCGTGATGCGGATGTCGCCGGCCATGCCCTCGGTGAAGCCGTGTTCGCTCTCGTCGAGCCGTCCGCGCTCGAACGGGAAGCCGATCGCCTTCATGACTTCGACGCACAGCGCACGCTGCTTCGCCGCCGGGAACTTGCCGGTGATCGGCAGCGACGGCTTCAGCGCCTGCAGGTCGATCGCCTCGCGCACCAGGTTCGGCAGGCGGCGGCCGACCGCCTTGAAGAGGGTGTCGATCTCCTCCGTCCGCACGCCCGGGCTGAACTCGTCGACGAGCGCATCGTAGGGCGCGAGCGTCAGGTGCTGGCCGAGGAGCGCCGCGCGGTCACGGATCAGGTTCACGACCTCGGCGAGGTGCGGCGCGTAGTCGGCGTAGCGCCCGGTGCGCCTCGCCTCGAGCCAGTGGATCTCGGCGCGGGCCGTGGCCTTCGCAAGGCGCGAGACCAGCGCGTTCGGCGTCGCGATCGCGTGGTCGCGCTCGCGGCGCATCTCCCTCAGGTTCGCGACCTGCCAGTCCTCGAGTCCGGCGGCGTTCGCCTGGGCGCGCTCGATGAGCCGCGAGACCTTCGGCGAGGTCAGAAGCGCATGGCACTCGGTCTCGAGCGCCGCGAGCTGCTCGCCGCGGACCTCGGCGCTGCCGCGCGGCATCATGACCGCGGCGTCCCAGCGCAGCACCGCAAGCGCCCCGCGAAACGCGTGCAGGCGCCGAAACTCCTCCTCGAGCTGCTGGTAGGGCGAAGCGGCCATGAATCCTTCGGAACCCGTCGCTGCGACGCTGTTCGTGTTCGACGCCGAGGGCCGGCGTGTGGCCCAGGGATCGTCGCAGGGGGTGGTCGGACGGGGCTATTCTACCAGCGAAGGGCCTTCCGAGCCGTCGGGAAATGATCTAAGCCATTGTCTGGAAAGGGGAAAGAGTGTCACCGCAGTGGTTGACACAGGCCCCGGGCCGTCAGAAATACAGGCGCGCGATCGTCTCGGCGACGCAGGCCGGGCGCGTCTGCCCGTCGATCTCGATTGTGATCTCCTCGGTGAGCTGCAGGCCGCCGCGAAAGTCCTCGACCGCGACGATCCTGGCCCGGCCGCGGACCCGGGCGCCGGCCGGCACCGCGTTCGTGAAGCGCACGCGGTTGAGGCCGTAATTGACGATGCGCCTGACGCCCGGGAAGCGCGCCTCGCCGCCCGTCGCGACGCCGCGCAGCAGCGGCAGCAGCGACAGCGTCAGGAAGCCGTGCGCGATCGTTCCCTTCCATGGCGACTCGCGTTTCGCACGCTCGGGGTCGGTGTGGATCCACTGGAAGTCGCCGGTGGCCGCGGCAAATGCGTCGATGCGCTCCTGGGTCACGTCGATCCAGTCGCTGACGTGGACTTGCTCGCCGACCTGCGCCGCGAGCGCCGCCCGGGCCGCCTCTAGAGACATGCTCGCCACCCGATCCTGCGCGCCATGTTACCGAATCCGCAGCGCCGCCTAGCGCGAAAGCCAGGCCGCGATCGCCGCCGGGATCGCCCGCGCGCGGCTGCTGACGTAGATGCCGATGTGCCCGCCGTCGAAGGCGAGCTCCTCGTAGTCGCGGCTGCCGACGAGGTGCCGAAGCGGTCGCGACGCCGACGGCGGCACAAGGTGATCCTGCGTCGCGTAGATGTTGTAGACGGGCATTGCGACGGCCTTCAAGTCGATCGCGCGCCCGCCGACCGTGGCACCGCCGTGCAGCAGCCGGTTCTCGTGGAAGAATGTGCGCACGAACTCGCGAAAGGCCGTGCCCGCCTGGTCCGGGCTGTCGGCGAGCCAGCGCTCCATGCGCAGGAAGTTCTGCAGCTGCGCGGGGTCGTCGGCGCCGTCGACGAGCGCGAGGTACTTCTGCAGCGTCAGGCGAAACGGCATCAGCGACATGAAGCCGAAGTTCAGGAGCTCGCCGGGCACGTTGCCGTAGGTGTCGACGAGCAGGTCGACGTCGATGCCGCGCACCCACTTCGCGAGCAGGTTCTCGGGCGTGTGGAAGTCGACCGGCGTCACCATCGTGATCAATCGCCGCAGGCGCTTGGGCTCGAGGCTCGCGTACAGCAACGACAGCGTGCCGCCCTGGCAGACGCCGAGCAGGTCGAGCGCGCCGTGGTCGGCGCGGATGCGCTCGACGGCGCGGTGCAGGTAGCCGAGCGTGTAGTCCGCGAGCGACAGGTGACGGTCGCCGCGATCCGGCGTGCCCCAGTCGAGCAGGTACACGTCGATGCCAGCGGCGAGCAGGCTGCGGATCAGCGAGCGGTCGGGCTGAAGGTCGAGGACCGTCGGCCGGTTGACGAGCGCGAACACGATCAGCAGCGGCGGGCCACCGGCGGGCTTGGCGAGCGAGCGGTAGCGGTAGAGCGTCGTCTTGCCGTCGCGGACGAGCGCCTCGCGCGGCGCGGTGGCGAGCTCGACGGGCGGCAGCTGCGCGAGCGTCGCGAGCGCGGTCGCGAGCCGGCGCTGGAACGTCGCCGCCTCCTCCGCGAGCGCGCGCGGATCGGCGCTCATGAGGGGCGTCGCGGCCGGCGCGCCGGGCGCTTCGCGGGTGGCGCCCCGCGGCTCGCCGCGAGATCGGCCTTGAGCGCGCGGACCTCGTCGTAGAGCGAATCGACCTCGCGCCGCGTCGGCAGCCCCACGCCGCGCGCGAGCCGATCGACGAGCCCCTGCTGGCGGGCGCGGGCGCGCACGAGCTCGTTGAAGAGCCGCGCCTGCGCATCGACGTAGGTGGCCGAGTGCGCGAGCGACTGGAACGCGGCCTCCGCGGCGTCGATCCATGCATCGAAGACCGCGCGCAGCGTCTGCGGGGCGTCGGGCCCGAGGAGACGCGCGGAAAACGCGCTCGCGGTCGCGCGCGAGAGCTCGGCGAGCTGCATCGAGAAGGCCTGCAGCGCCGCGGCCCACTCGTGGCCCTCCCCGGCCGAGGCGGGCCACGCCGGGACTGCGCGCGCGAAGAAGCGCTGCGCGAGAGACTCGAGCTCGGCATTCAGCGTCGCCTGCGCGCCCGGCGTGCGCGCGCCGCTCGCGAGCCGCGAGAATTCCTCGGCGAAGCGCGTGAACGCCTCGTTGGCGCCGGCGAGCCCGCCGAATTCCGCGACCGGCGGCACGCGCGAGAACGCCTCGAGCCAGCGCCGAAGGTCGGCACCCGCCACGCCTTGCCCGTCGCCCGAGGGGTCGTTCGCGCCCTTCATCGTCACTTCACATAATCCTCATTGCACTGCAACGGATCGTCCGTATATTCGGTGCCAACGTCGACACAAGATATCATGCAAGAGATTGTTTCAAATGCATTAAAGTTCCGCCTAGGCGACCGGAAACGAGGTCCTGAAAAATCTGTTGCAATGCAAAAAGAATCGGCTATACTGCATCGCAACAAGGACCTCACCACGGAGTGCCCACCATGACGAACCCGACCGCTGAAATCAATGCGTTCATTGACAACTCGCGCAAGCTCGCCGAGCCCGCCGCGAAGCTTCAGGCCCTGTCGGCCCGCACCTTCGAGCGCTTCGCGCGCTACGGCTACGAGGTCGCCGGCGACTACCTGAACCTCGCAATCGCGACCGTGCACGCGGCGACCCAGGCGAAGGACGGCCCGGAGCTGCTGAAGAAGCAGGCCGAGCTCGCGAACGCCTGCTTCGAGAAGCAGACGCAGCGCTCGCAGGATTTCCTGAAGCTCGCCGGCGAGGCGCAGGCCGACGTGACCTCGTGGATCGACCAGACCTCGACCGAGTACACGACGCGCGCGACGAAGGCTGCCAAGGCCGCCTGACGAATCGACCCGACCCGCCGCGACACGCGGCGGGCGGTGGACCCTCCCCCCTCGGGACGGTGTGGCTTCGGCCCACCGTCCTTTTTTATTGTCGGGCCCGAATTTTGCACTGCAAGGAAAGCGTCGGCCAATCGGGTAGACTTCGCGCCATGAGCAAAGAACGGCTGATCAAGAAGTACGCGAACCGGCGGCTGTACGACGCGTCGCAGTCGCGTCACGTGACGCTCGACGACATCCGCGAGTTCATCATCCAGGGCGAGAAGATCACCGTCGTCGAGGACAAGAGCGGCGAGGACATCACCCGCCTGATCCTGCTGCAGGTGATCGCCGAGCAGGAGCAGTTCGGCAAGCCCATCCTGTCGACCCCGCTGCTCGAATCGATCATCCGCTTCTACGGCAACGGCATGCAGGAGTTCATGAGCCGTTACCTCGAGAAGAGCGTCGAGACGTTCTCCCGCCAGCAGGAGACGCTGCAGACGCAGATCTCGAAGCTGATGGCGAACGCGCCGCTGACGACGATGGGCGAGCTCGCCAAGCAGAACCTCGACTACTGGGCAAGGATGCAGGAGTCGGTGGCGGCGGCGTTCATGCCGATGATGCGCCCGGGCGGCGGCGATGCGGCCGAGCCGCCGAAGGGCGAGGCCGGTGCCGAGCAGCCGGCCGGCGGGAAGAACGGCACCGGCGGCTGAGCCGCCCCGTTGCCCGGCCGCCGGGCCGGCCCGTTTGACAACCCCGGGGAGCGCCTCGGACGATCGCTCCAATGATCGATCGCGCCCTGCTCGGGCCCCAGTTCCGAACGCCGAACCTGCGCGAGTGCCTCGAGGCGATGGCGCTCGCGGGACCGCTTGCGGTCGTCACCGCCGGCTGGCAGGACCGCGAGGGCGAGATCGAGGAGCTGCGCGCCCACGTCGGCCGGCCGGTGGTCGACCTCGCGCTCTACACGCGCGCCGAGCACGTCCACGCCGACGATCCGCCACTCGCCGCGGCCGCGCGCGAGCGCCAGGAGCGACTGCAGGAGCTTCAGGACCTCTACCGGCTGCGGCTGCACGCGCTGATGGCGGCCGTCGAGGAACTCTCGCCAGCGCCCGGCGAGGCGCCGGCACGGCGCCGCGCGCGGCGCGCGGCGCTCGGCGACGTGCGCCGCCTCGACCGCGAGCACCTGGCGGCGACCGCGCGCGAGCACGCGGCCTTTGCGCGCCACTGGCAGCGCGCGCCGCGCCCTTCCTTAAGCGCGCACCGCAAGGCGCTCGCCGCCGCGCTCGACGGAGCGGCGGCCGTGCTGGTCGCGGGCGGCCACGTCGCGGTGCTCCTCAACCGGATGCGGCTCTTCGGGCTCGCAACGCTGATCGAGCGCCGGCCGCTGATCGCCTGGTCGGCGGGCGCGATGGCGCTCTCGGAGCGCGTCGTCCTCTTCCACGACCGCCCGCCGCAGGGTGCCGCCCACGCCGAGGTGCTCGAGCCGGGACTCGGCCTCGTGCCCGGCATCGTCGCGCTGCCCCACGCGGGCGAGCGGCTCGCGCTCGGCGACGCGGCGCGCGTGCAGCTGTTCGCGCGCCGCTTTGCGCCCTCGCGCTGCCTCGCGCTCGAGCACGGGAGCCTCATCCGCTGGCACCGCGGCCGCGTCGCGGCGACGCGGGACCTGAAGCGCCTGTCGCGCTCGGGACGCGTCGTCGAGGTCGGCGCGTGAGCGGCGCGCTCGCGCAACTCTTCGGCGCCGGCCCGCCGTCGCGCGAGGCGCTCGACGCGTTCCTGGGCGCGCACGCAGTGCCGCTCGTCGCGCCGGAGAGCGTCACGTTCCTCTACCGCGGCGAGGCCGAGGCCGTCTACCTCAGGATGTTCATTGCCGGGCTCCCGGCGGCGCAGCCGCTCGAGCGCGCCGCCGGCACGGACCTGTGGATCCTGACGCTCGCGCTCCCGGCGGGCTCGCGTTTCGAGTACAAGTTCGAGGTCAAGCGCCCGGGCGCCAGCGAGTGGATCCTCGATCCCCTGAACCCGCTCAAGGCCTCCGACCCCTTCGGCGCCAACTCGGTCTGCCAGGGCTACGGCTACGTGCCCCCCGAATGGACGCTGCCCGACGAGGGCGCGCGTGCCGGAAACTTCGAGGCACTCGCGCTCGACTCGCGCCACCTCGGGCGGCGGCGAGTCGATCTGTACCTCCCGGCGCGCTTCCGGCGCACGCGGCGCTACCCGCTCCTCGTGCTGCACGACGGCGGCGACTACCTGCGCTACGCGCAGCTGAAGACGGTGCTCGACAACCTGATCCACCGGCTCGAGATCCCGCCGCTCGTCGTTGCGCTGACCGATTCGCCGGACCGGCTGCGCGAGTACGTGGGGCTCGATGCGCACGCGGATTTCCTCGTCGATGAACTGCTGCCGGCGGTCGCGGCGAAGGTGCCGCTCGATCCCGATCCCGCACATCGCTGCGCGATGGGCGCGAGCCTCGGCGGCGTCGCGGCGCTGCACGCCGCGTGGCGCCACCCGGGCGCCTTCGGGCGGCTGCTGCTGCAGTCCGGCTCGTTCGCCTTCACCGACATCGGCGAGAACCGGCGCGGCCCGGTGTTCGAGCCGGTGGTGCGCTTCATGAACGCGTTCCGCGCCCGGCCCGGCCGGCCGGCGGAGCGGATTTATGTCAGCTGCGGCATCTACGAGTCGCTGATCTACGAGAACCGCTCGCTGGTGCCGCTGCTGCAGGCCGCGCGCATCCCGGTGCGCTTCGAGGAGGCGCGCGACGGCCACAACTGGCAGAACTGGCGCGACCGGCTGCGCGCGGGACTCACGTTCCTGTTCCCAGGCCCGCTGTGGATGGTGTACGAATAGCAACTCGCGACGGGGGGCGGCATGGGTGAGGTCACACGCCGGATCGGGCTTTCGCTCGGGGCCGACATCTGCTGGCCGGCGTGCTACGAGCAGCTGCTCGAGCGGCTGAACCTCAGGATTCCCTGGCAGGGCGACACGCTGCGCTTCGCCGTCGAGCGCGTGACGATCGAGCCCTTTGACCTGCAGCAGCCGTGCCGCTACGACCTCGTCGTCGACCGCCTGACGCACTGGTACCACACGAGCCGCGAATGGATAAAGAAGGCGGTCGTGCGCGACGGCCTCTACGTCTTCAACAACCCCTGGTCGATCCAGTCGAACGAGAAGCACACCACCTACGCCGCGATGATGCGCCTCGGGCTCAAGATCCCCGAGACCTGGATGGTGCCGCCGAAGTCCTACGAGAAGACCGCCGACCTCGAGCCGACGCTCGCCCGCTACGCGCGGCTCTTCGACCTCGGCGCCATCGGCGCGCGGCTCGGCTACCCGCTCTTCATGAAGCCCTACGACGGCGGCGGCTGGGTCGGCGTCACGAAGATCGACAACGAGGCGGCGCTGCGCGCCGCCTACGAGGCGAGCGGCACCAAGATCATGCACCTGCAGGCGGGCGTCATCCCGTACGACCGCTTCGTGCGCTGCATCGGCTTCGGGCCGCAGACGCGCCTCGTCAACTACGACCCGGGAGCGGCGCTGCACGACCGCTACCGGATGGACCGCGACTTCGTCAGCGAGGCGCAGCGCCGCGAGCTCGAGACCATCACGCTCGCGATCAACGCGTTCTTCGGCTGGGACTTCAACTCCTGCGAGGCGCTCCTCAAGGGCGAGGACTGGCACCCGATCGACTTCGCGAACGCCTGCCCGGACTCGCAGGTGACCTCGCTCCACTACCACTTCCCGTGGCTCGTCAAGGCGAACCTGAGGTGGTCGCTCTTCTGCGCGGCGACGCGCCGGCCGATGCGCGTCAACCTCGACTGGCAGCCGTTCTTCGAGGCCGCGGCGCGCGAGACGGGCTACGCCTCGCGGCTCGCCGCCTACGGCGCGCTGGCGCGCCGGCACTTCGACGCGGAGCGCTTCGAGGAGTTCTGCGCCCGCCACCTCGCGCACCTCGACCCGGTCGCCGACGAGTTCTTCGCGAGCCCCGCGGCGCGCGCCGCGGTGCGCGCCAAGGTCGAGGCGCTCTACCCGGCGCACGAGGTCGAGCAGTTCACCGAGCTCTTCTGGAAGCGCATCCAGGAGTGGCGGCGCCTCGAGCCGCAGGGCGCCTGAGCCCGCCGATGCAGAAGGAACACTGGACCTGGAACAGCGAGCGGCTGCCCGAGCCCGCGCGGGTCGTGCGCTGGGGACACTACGGGACGCCGGTGCTCCTGTTCCCGACCGCGGGCGGGGACTACGAGGAAGTCGAGCGCTTCCACCTGATCGGCGCGGTCGCCGAGCTCATTGCGGCCGGGCGCGTCAAGATCTACTCGATCGACAGCATCGCCGGGCGCCACTGGCTGCGCGGCGAGGACTCGCCCGAGTACTGCTCGCGCGTGCAGAACCTCTACGACGCCTTCGTCTACCACGAGGTCGCGCCGCTGATCCGCAACGACTGCCGCACCGCCGACATCGAGATCATCGTCGCCGGCGCCTCGATCGGCGCGTTCAACGCCGCGGCGACCGTCTGCCGCCACCCGGACGTGTTCCGGCTGGCGATCGCGATGAGCGGCACCTTCGACCTCTCGAAGTACCTGCACGGGCGCATGAACCTCGACTTCTACTACTCCTCGCCGCTGCACTACCTGCCGGCGCTCGCCGACGGGCCGCAGCTCGCGCGCCTGCGCGAGCGGCTGGTCCTGCTGCCGACCGGCGAGGGCCAGTGGGAGGACGTCGGGGAGTCGTGGCGGCTGGCGCGCGTGCTCGGCGCGAAGGGCGTGCCGAACCGCGTCGAGCTGTGGGGCAAGGACCGCGACCACAACTGGGAGACCTGGCGCGAGATGCTGCCGAAGTACCTGAAGGAGCATGCATGAGCGTGGTGAGGATCGTCGATTTCAGGGGTCCGGGCGCGCCGGCCGATGCGCCATTCGATCCGGCGAAGCTGCTCGCCGGCGCGCCGCGCGCGAGCGTCGACAATCGCTATTCGGATCCGTCGCAGCAGTTTCACTGCGGCTACTGGGCGAGCACCCCGGGACGCTGGAAGGTCAGCTACACCGAGCACGAGTTCTGCTACCTGCTCGAGGGCCGCGTGCGCCTGACCGCCAGCGACGGCGTCGCCGCGGAGTTCGGCCAGGGCGACGCGTTCGTCGTGCCGGCGGGCTTCACCGGCACCTGGGAGACGCTCGAGCGCGCGCGCAAGCTGTACGCGATCTTCGAGCGCAGCGCCTGAGGCCGCGCACCCCGCGCCGATGACCGACCGCCAGTTCACGATCGCAAGTACCACCGGCGTCGACGTCGTGCTGTCGATCGCCGGCCCCGGCAGTCGCAGCTACGCCTTCGTCATCGACTGGCACATCCGCCTGCTGATCGCCCTCGCCTGGTTCCTGTGCGCCGCCGAGCTCGCGTTCGGCACCCTGTCGCCGGACGCGGCCAAGGCGCACGGGCTGCGCTACGGGCTGCTCGTCGCGATGCCGGCGCTCGCGATCTACTTCCTCTACCACCCGGTGCTCGAGATCGCGATGCGCGGCCGCACGCCCGGCAAGCGCATCGCGGGCGTGCGGCTCGTGACGCGCAGCGGCGGGATCCCGTCGACCGGCGCGCTCCTGATCCGGAATGCGTTCCGGCTGCTCGACTCGCTGCCGTTCGCCTACGCGGTCGGGCTCGGCGTCTGCTTTGCGACGAACGAGCACGTGCGCGTCGGCGACCTGGCGGCCGGGACGCTGCTGGTCATCGACGAGGGCCCCGCCAGCGATGCGCTCGCGCACTTCGGCGCCGCCGAGCACGGCCTCGACCCGTCGATGGTCGAGATCGTCAACGAGCTGCTGCGGCGCTGGACCGAGCTCGCCGCGGACCGCAGGCTCGAGCTCGCGCGCGCGGTCCTCGGGCGCTTCGGCTCGCCCGCCGAGCACGACGCGCTTCATGCGCTCGACGCCGAGGAGCTGCGCCGGCGCCTGCAGGGTCTCGTCGCGCCGCGGTCGGGCGCATGAGCGCGGCGGCGCAGAGCTGGCTGCGGGCGCGCGCCGCGACCTGGCGCACGCTCGGCGCCGCGGTCGCCGGGCTGCGCCAGCGCCGCGAGTCGGTCGACGAGGCGGTCGCGACGCTGGAGGGCTACCGCAGCCTCGCGCGCGACCTCGCGACGGTCCGCCGGCAGCTGCCGGGGAGCGGCGTCGCGCGCGCGCTCGAGGGCGTCTACGCCGCCTATCACGCGGCGATCTTCAGGCCGCCGCGGCACACGCGCGCGGCCCTGCTGCAGCTGTTTCGCGACGACATCCCGGCGGTGGTCGCCTCGCTGCGCACGCCGCTGTGGTGCGTCGTCGCGTGGTTCGTGCTGACGCTCGGCGCCGGCTGGTGGCTGATCTCGACGTACCCTTCGCTGATCAACCTGGTCGCGAGCCGCGAGATGATCGACAACGTCGAACGCGGCGAGCTGTGGACCGACGGGCTGCTGAACGTCACGCCGTCGGCGGTGCTCTCGATCCGGATCCTGTCGAACAACGTCGCGGTCAGCATCGCGGCGTTCTGCGCCGGCGTGTTCTTCGGCATCGGCACGCTGTACCTGATCGGGATCAACGGGCTGCTGCTCGGCGCGACCTTCGCGTTCGTGCACCAGTACGGGCTCGGCGGGGCGCTGCTGCGCTTCGTCGCCGCGCACGGCCCGGTCGAGCTCTCGGTCGTGTGCATCGCGGGTGCCGCCGGCGTCGCGCTCGGCGAGTCGCTGATCCGGCCCGACTACCCGACGCGCCGCGAGTCCTTCGAGCGCTGCACGGCGCGCCTCGCCAGGCTCCTGCTGCTGTGCGCGCTGCTGCTGGTCGGCTGCGGGCTGATCGAGGGCTACGTCTCGCCCGATCCGCGCGTCCCGTTCGGCGCGCGCATCGCGATCGGCGTGCTGTACTTCCTGCTGATGCTCGCGGCGCTGTCCGGCCGCCTGTTCGGTCGCCGCCGCAAGGGCTCAGACGAGGCGCTGGCGGCGGAAGGTGGCGTACGCCTCAAATAGCGTGCGCTCCAGCTCGCGCGGGCGGACCAGCAGCGCCCGCACGCCGCCGCGCGCGAGCGCCGCGATGCCGCGCCGCTCGTGGAGCCGCTGCTCGTCGGCGGCCAGCAGCCGGTACGGCGCGAGCCAGTCGTTCGCGGACCGCTCGGCATAGTGCTCGAGCGCGTGGCTCCTGAGGCCGATGACGAACGGCAGGTGCTGCGGCGTCAGCAGGCGCACCGCGCCCGCGAGCGCACCGCCGTGGCCCTCGGCCTCGATGTCGGTCAGCAGGATCACGAGGCAGCGCCTGCGCACGAGCGAGCGGATGTGCGCGGCCGCGTTCAGCGGGTTCGACTCGGCCGGCTGGACCTCGAGCGCGGCGAGGATGCCGCGGATGCGGCCCGCGGCCGCCGGCCCACGCGACGGCGGCAGCGCGCGCAACGGCCGGTCCGCGTACACGACGAGGCCGACCTGGTCGTCGTTGGCGAGCGCGTAGTCGGCGAAGCGCGCCGCGGTGTTGACGTAGTGGCCGAGCCGGTCGAGGTCGTCGCAGACGACGCCGCTGCCGCGACCGACGTCGAGCGCGACCACGATGTCGAGGTGCTGGTCCTCGAGGTAGTCGCGGCTCACGAGCTGGCCGCGGCGCGCGCTCGCCTTCCAGTCGATCGCCCGGGTCGAGTCGCCCGGCCGGTAGTCGCGCAGCTGGGCGACCTCGGCGCCGGCCCCGACGCGGGCGCCCGCGCCGGCGCCGCCCGCCGCGAGACCGGGCGCCGGGCGGCCGTGACCGGCGGTGTCGGGCACGACGCTGAGTTCGCAGGCCGCGGCGAGGCCTCGCGGCCACCAGGCGAGTCCCAGGGGTCCCGCGATCCGGCAGCGCTGGGCGGGCCAGCGCCGCGGTCCCAGCCGGCGCGCGACCGCCTCGAGCGCCACCGCCGCGGTCCCCGCCTCGACCCTGACCTGCCGGACGCGCGAGTCGGCCTCGACGTCCGGCGGCAGCGCCGGCGCCCACTCGAGCGTGCACGGACGCGTGCCCTGCAGCGAGAACTCGACGAGCGCGTGCACGTGGCGCCCGAGCGGCCAGCGCGGCGGCGCGCGCACGGCGAGCCCGAGCCCCGCGCGACCCGTGACCCAGCGCTCGTAGGCGAGCCCGGCGAGGAGCAGCGCGAGCAGCAAGCGCCACAGGCTCGGCATCGACGCCGGCAGCGCCCAGTCGCCGATGACCGCGAGCAGCGCGGTCACGGCGAGCAGCGCGAAGGCGTTCTGCCGCAGGCTCACCGCGGCCCCTGCGCGGGCGCGCCGAGGCGCGGTGCGGCGCGTGCCATCAGCGCGGCACCTCGACCTGCGCCGTGACCTCGGCAACGACGTCGGCAATGCCGATGCCGTCGAGCACCGCATCGGTCGCGAGCAGCAGCCGGTGCGGGACGACGAGCGGCAGCACCGCGCGCACGTCGTCGGGCGTCGCGAAGTCCGCGCCGTTGAGCCCGGCGGTGATCCGCGCGGCGCGGATCACCGCGAGCGCGCCGCGGGTCGAGAGGCCGAGCTCGAGGCGCGCGTGCTCGCGGGTCGCGCGCGCAAGCGCCTGTACGTAGGCGGTGAGCTCCGGTGCGACGTGCACGGCCTCGGCGTCGCGCCGCGCGGCCGCGATCGCGCCCGCGGCGACCGGCTCGACCGCCGGCGTCGTGCCGTCGTCGAGCGCGCCGAAGCGCGCGAGCACCTCGACCTCGCTCTCGGCACTCGGATAGCCGATGTCGATGCGCATCATGAAGCGGTCGAGCTGCGACTCGGGCAGCGGGTAGGTGCCCTCGAAGTCGCGCGGGTTCTGGGTCGCGATCACGAAGAAGTCCGCGGCGAGCGTGTAGAGGCGGCCCTCGGCCGAGACCTGCCGCTCCTCCATCGCCTCGAGCAGCGCCGACTGCGTCTTGGGCCCGGTGCGGTTGATCTCGTCGAACAGCAGGACGTCGGCGAACAGCGGTCCGCGCCGGAACACGAAGCTGCTGGTCGCCGCCTCGTAGACGTGCACGCCGATGATGTCGGAGGGCATCAGGTCGGCCGTCCCCTGGATGCGCTTGAACGAGCCGCCGAGCGCCGCCGCGAGCGCCTTGCTGAGGCGCGTCTTGCCGAGCCCCGGCACGCCCTGCACGAGCACGTGGCCGCGCGCGACGACCGCCGTCGTCAGCGCCCGCACGACGCTCTGCATGCCGATCAGCGAGCCGCCGATCGTCGCCTGCAGACGCGCTTCCAGGTCCTGTAAGGCAGTCGTCATTCGAGTCTCCTCGACAGTTTCTGCAGCAGTCGGCCGAGCGCCGCGAGGTCGACCGAGCGGCCGGCGTCGGCGCGCTCGTATAGACGGCGCAGCCGCTCGAGATCGTCCGGCTCGATCCGCGCGTGCGACTCGAGCCATTCCCAGACCGGCAGCCCGCTCTCGCGCAGACCGAGGCGGCGCCGGATCCGGTTGAAGAAGTGCTCGCAGAGCCGCACGCCCACCGTCGCGGGCGCGAGCGCGTTCGCGAAGAAGCCGGCGCTGGTCGCGAGGAATGCGGTGTCGTCGACCGCAGCGACCGCCGGCGCCTGCGGCCGGAGCGCGCGCACGCCGACGACGTAGGCGAGCCACAGCAGCACGATCCAGCCGAGCGTGCGGTGCAGGCGCGGGTCGCCGAAGAATGCCTTCGCGTTGTACTCGTCGCCGAGGTCCTGGTGCATGTCGTCGAGCAGCACCCTGCCGTGCGCTCCCAGCGTCATCGCGAGCACCGCCGCGAGCCAGCGGCCGTTGTCGGCCTCGCCGAGCATCGCGTTCGACCAGGGCGTCGCGAATCCGCACACGATCACGCGGCCGCTGCGCTGGCGCTTCAGCCAGACCGCGGCATCGCCGGTGTCGGCGCGGTGGGCGAGCTCGAGGACCGGAGAGATGTCCATCGGCTGCGCCTTCCAGCGCGACGCCGGCAGCTCGCTCGAGGTCGCGATGCGCCCGACGCCGGCGAAGAGCGCGTGCGGCGCCACGGGCTCAAGGTTCGCGCGCACCGGCTCGAGCGCCTTCTCGAGCGCCTCCGAGGCCGAGTCGGGCGCGGCGGCACCCCCGGCGTCGATCACCGTGAACTTGAGGCGCGTCACGCGCTGCAGTTCCGACTCGAAGCGCTCGGCCTGGGCCAGCGACCAGCGCGGCGTGTCGTCGAGTGCCGCCATCACGAGGAGCGTGTTGCCGCGCCCGATCCACTCGTCGAGCACCTGCATCTCCGCCGCGCTGACCGGGACCTTGTGGGGCATCGTCGTGATCAGCACGTTGCCGGCGGCGCCGGGCACGTCCGCCTTGTCGTTGAGCTCGGCATAGCGGTGCCGCCACGCGAGGACCGGGACCTTCTCGGCCTCGAGCCAGCGCACGAGGCCGAGGTAGCCGTCGCGCCCCGCATCGCTCGACACCGGCCGCGTGCTCGCGGCCGCCGGCGGGGCCGGCTTCGGCAGGAACAGCGCCCAGAACGCCAGGAGCGCCGCGAGCGCGAGCCCGAGGACCACGAGGCGGTCCTTCAAGGGCCTGCCCCCGGCGCCTGCGCGAGCGCCATCGCGAGTGCCCTGCCCTCGGCGAGGCCGGGCGCGAGCGTGGCCTCCGGAACCGCCTCGCCGCCGAACAGCTGGCGCTCGGCGAGCGCGGCGAGGTTCGCAAGCCGCTCGCGCGCGCCGGGCTCGTCGAGCTGCGCCCTCGAGGCGAGCTCGCGGTGCGTGAGGCTGCGTGCGCCCGGCAGGCGCCCGGTGGCGGCGAGCCGCTCGATGACGAATTTCAACAGCAGCCGCGCGCGGCCGGACGCGGGCGCGCGTTCGACGTCCGCGATCGACAGCGCTGCCTCGCCCGCGGCTGCGATCGCGCCACCGGGCGTGCCGCGCAGCACGCGCGCGCGCGCCGGCCGCCGGCCCGACGCCCGCAGCTCGTTGATCAGGACGGCGCCCGCGCCCGCCAGCATCAGCGCGAGCAGCACGTAGTAGAGCAGCGTGAACGCCGCCTCCGACAGCGACAGCTTCGACAGCCACTTGCCGAGCCACGCGAACGGATCGCCGGAGGCGTCCCTGCCGGGATGGATGCGCAGGTGCTCGATCAGCCAGGCCTTCAGCCGCTGCCACCAGCCGATCTCCGCCGGGCGCTCGCCGAGCGACTGCAGTGCGGCGGGCAGCGTCGCGAGTGCCGGGACCCGGCCGGCGTCGCTGACCGGCCGGTCCATCAGCGCGAGCGAGTCGAGCAGCGGCTGGCCGTAGAGCGCATCGCGCGTCGCGGGCCCGTAGAGCGCGCGCACGCCGATCGCATCAAGCGCCCCGCGAACGTCCGGGCAGCGCCGCTCGATGGCGGCGAGGCCGACGTCGGCCTTGCCGAGCCGCTTCGCGCACGCGGCGACGACCTCGCGCGGATCGGCGCCGGCGCCCGTCGCGAGCAGCACGGCCCCGAGCAGCACCAGCGCGCGCACGGCTCAGCCCGCGAGTTGCTTGACCCGCGCCTCGAGGTCGCTGCCCTCGGCCCTCAGCCGCAGATCCAGGTACGTGGCGATCGCCGCCGCCGGCGCCGCCGGCACCACGATGATGTTGAGGACCTGCGCGACCGACTGGACCGCGACGAAGCCGGACAGGGACGTTGGTCGCAGGATCCCGACGAGCGCGCCTTCGACGACCATCATCACGACGAGCATCGCGATCACGAGGAAAAAGAGCACCGTCAGGATGGCGGCCGAGCGCCACCAATGGCCCCTGACGACCCGCCAGCTCGCGGCGAGCGAGCCGAGCGTCCCGGGCTGGTCGATGCACAGCGCCGCCGACCAGTAGTAAAGGCGCCCGAAGACGTAGACGCCCGGGATGATCAGCAGGACCAGGCCGACGAGGCTCGCGAGCAGGCTCGCGATCGTGCCCAGGATCGTCGCCGGCAGCAGCCGCAGGGCCTTGCGGAACGCGCCCGCGGGTGGCAGATCCGCGCCGGTCGCGATCGACGCCATGCTGACCTGCATGACCATGTAGAGATACAACGTCAGTAGCATCCGGATCCCGAACGTCAGGATCATCTGCGGCGACTTGTAAAGCGCCATCATCGACCCGGGCGTCGGCCGCGGACCGATCTGCAGCGCGTAGTAGGACTCGGCCGCGGTCGCGAGCAGCGCGAGCAGCAGGCTCGGCAGCCACCAGTAGCGTGCGCTCACCCGGTACAGCCGCACCGCATCGTCGAGCACGCCGCCGACGGTGCGCGGGCGGTCGGGTCGCTGATACATCACGCCTCCAGGGTGCGTTGTTGTTGTCGTCGCGCCGATCGCCATCGACCGGATCGGAGCTACGTTAGCACAGCCGGATTGGCCCGCCGGGGCGGCGCCGTTCGCTGCCCCGGCTCAATGCGGGCCCGCGTGCGCCGCCACGATCGCCTGCCAGTTCAGGACCGCGTTCCAGACCAGCCGCTGATCGCCGCGGTTGAGGTCGCGGTGCAGCGGGTTGAAGTTGAACGCGACCACGTGGCCCATGCCGACCGGCGCGTCGAGGATCGCCCAGCGGCCGACGAGGTTGGCCTCGCCCCAGGCCTGGCCGCTGACGACGAGCGGCGCGCCGTCGCGGTCGCCCCACTCGAGCACGACCCCGCTCGGATCGTACGGGCCGTCGAGGCAGGTCGTGCAGTAGGCCATCCGCAGCCAGCGCCGCGGCGTCGAGTAGAGCGCGAAGTTCTGCCGGAACACGTGGGTGCGCGCCGGGTAGCCGTAGGCGAGCGGATGGTCGGGGCGCGCGAAGCTGACCCGCAGGTGCGCGCCCGGCGTGCGCGTCGCCGCCTGCTGCGCCGCCGCCGCGGCATCCGCGCCCCCGCCCTGGCTCGAGCGCGGCACGCCGCCGGCCTCCCGGCGCACGCCGCGCACGAGGCCCGCCTCGAGCGGCAACATCGTACCGTTGCCGAGCGTGACCAGCAGGCCCCCGCGCTCGACGAACTCGCCCAGGTTCGCGAGTCCCGCCCCGCCGAGTCCGCCGGTGATGTCGTCGGACTCGGCCGGCGTGCCGAACGCCGGCGTCGCCGGGGTCTTCTTGAACGGCATCGGGCCCCAGGCCTTCGGGATGCCCTGGATCTGCTCGGCGAGCTCGAGGTCGACGTGGCCGTAGATCAGCACGTCGTAGCGCTCGCGCAGGTGCCCCGCCCGGACGTCCTCGTCGCGGACGTAGGCATAGGGCACGTGGCGCTGGTCGAGCGCATAGCGGATCCAGCCGATCGAGTCGGTGTCGGCCCACGGCACGTAGACGCCGAGCCGGGGCGCGGGCGCCGCGTGACGCGGGACCGCGGGAACCTCGCCGACCGCGTCGAAGTCGAGGCCGAGGTCGGCGGCGACCGCGGCGAGCGGCGTCGCGAGCCCGGCGCGCGACCTCAGGATCCAGGAGCCCGCCGGGTACTCGCGTCCGCCCGCGCTGAAGGCGCGTTCGGCGATCTCGATCGGCTCGCGGGCGAGCCGGTAGCGCGCCTCGAGGAGCCCCTCCTGGCCCGTGTCGCGCAGCAGGTACACCGTGCCGGCGCCGTTGACCCGGCCGCGGACGACCGGCGCCGACGCGAGGGGCTCGATCGGCGCCGCGCGGACCGCCGGGTCGGCGCTCGGCACGACGTCGAGGTGATAGTGCGCGGGCAGCGACCACGAGACGTCGTCGTAGGGCTCGCCGCCGTCCTTCGGGTAGCGCTGCGGGAGCAAGAGATCGACCGCGTAGTTCCGGTAGGGCTGGTCGAGCCGGACCACGTAGGTGCCGGCCGGGAACGTGCCCTCGCGCACCGTAACCGGCGCGGTCGCGCGCCCGACCTCGATGTGCTGGGCGATCAGGCGCGCGACCAGCGCCGCGACGCGCGCGGGATCCCCCTGGTCGGCCGGGATCAGGAAGCCGAACGGCGGCTCGTCGAGGCCCTTGCGCCAGGAGTGGTAGCCCTTCTCGTAGAAGTTCGACAGGAGCTCGTGCGCGTGCAGCGCGCTCCAGTCGAGCGCGGCGAGCGCCGCGGTCTCGTTGTAGTTGACGTTGTCGCGCGCCGACCAGGCGAACTCGGTCGCGGGCGGCGGCACGAGCCGCCACCACTCGCGGCTCGTGTCCTCCGGTCCGAGCGTCCAGGTGAGGGTCTCGGCGCTGCCGTTGCCCCAGGTCTCGTAGCCGCGCCCGATCGAGTTGTGGTTCATCGCGACCGAGTCGAGGAACAGGTGCGCGAAACCCTCGCCGAAGTTCCAGGTCGACACGCCCGGCATGCCGAGGCCGTTCATCGCCTGCACCTCGTGGAAGCTGAGCTCGAGGAACTCGCTGAAGGTCAGCGGGTCGATGTTCGGGTTGTAGGGTCCGGTGCCGTTCCAGGTCATCAGCAGCGCCACCGCCTCGTGCAGGTCGTGCACCACCGTCGGGTGCCACTCGTGGAACATCCGGTGCACGGCCTTGGTCGTCTCGTGCGTCTGCTGGTGCGCGTCGCGGTTGATGTCGACGAAGGCGTAGCGCGACCAGTAGGGCGGCGCCTGGCGCGGCAGCAGCGCGCGGTCGGTCCGGCCCTTCAGGTAGCGGTAGAACCACTCGACCTGCTTGTCGCGGCCGTCCGGGTTCGAGACCGGGTTGATCAGCACGACGAGGTTCGAGCGGATCCGGCGGATCATCGGCTGCTCGGAGACCGCGAGCCGGTAGGCGAGCTCGAGCACCGACTCGGTCGAGCCCGTCTCGTCGGAGTGCAGCGCGGCATTGAAGTAGTAGATCGGCCGCGCGCCGTCGATCAGCCGCGCCGCGGCGCCGGGGTCCGCGCGGCGCGGGTCGGCGAGCGTCGCGGTCGCCTGCTTCAGCCGCTCGAGGTCCCGGATGCCGGCCTCGTCGGCGATCGCGAGCAGCACGATGTCGCGGCCCTCCTCGGAGCGGCCGATCGTGAAGAGCTTGACGCGCGGCGAGGCCGCCGCGAGCGCACGGCAGTACCCGTAGGCCTGCGCCGACTCGACGAGCTCGCCCGGCGCGCCCGGGATGCGGTGCAGGTAGGCGCGCGGGCTCGGCACCGTCGCCGATTCCGGCAGGTAGGCGACCCACGGCGACAGGAAGCGCGCCTCGGTGGTCGCGCGCGCGATCTCCTCGACGGAGCCGGGCTCGGCGGTGTCGGGCGCGACGTCGGCGCGCGTGGCGGCGACGAGCAGCCACAGGAGCGGCGCGAGCGCTGCGGGCAGGGTCCGACTCTTCATGGCGGGGGCAACCTCCGGTGACGGATGCGCACGGCGCGGATTCAGCGGGCGTGGAGCTGCACGCGCTCGCCGATCTCGTCGGCGATCGCGAGCGTCGTCTGCAGCTCCGGGTGGCGGATCAGGAGGAAGCCGTCCGACACCAGCGTCTGCTTCCAGTTGCGGCGCGGCGCGCCGACCGGCAGCAGGTGGTTCCAGGCGATCGCCGGGCCGTACTTGCGCACGATCTCGTCGAGGCCGGTGATGGCGCGGATCGTCCCCTGCCCCTGCGCGCGCTTGAAGATCGTCGCGACGTTGTAGCGCCGCTCGATGCGCGCCTCGAAGCGCCGCGCGGTCACGGCCCGCGCCCACTCGCGGAACACGTCGAACTCGCAGGCGTAGTTCATCTGGTCGACCTGGTGCGCGCCCGGCGGCCGCGCGCCGATCTCGCCGAACACGACCTCGCCGTCGGCCTTGCGGTACCACTCCATGTGCGTGAAGCCGCTCTCGAATCCGAGGGCGCGGATCACCGCGTGGCCCATCGCGACGCCGCCGGCGAGCTCGGGCGCGTCGGGATCGCGAAGCGCGACCACCTGCGGGCTGATCCACTCGTTGCTGCGCGCGATCAGCGGCCGCGGCCGGTACCAGGCGACGTTGTAGTAGCGGACCTCGCCGTCGATCGTGACCGTGTCGAAGGTGAACTCCTCGCCGTCGACGAATTCCTCGACGCTGACGGTCGGCACGTGCGCGATCCGCGGCAGCACGGCGCGCAGCTCGTCGGCATCGTCGCAGCGCCAGGTGTCGGCCGAGCCCGCGCCGGCGATCGGCTTCAGGATCACCGGGAACCCGATCCTCTCCGCCGCGTCCCAGCACTCGGCGACGCTGTGCGCGGCGACGTGGCGCGGCGTGCGGATGCCGGCGGCGTCGAGCTTGCGCTTCATCGCCTCCTTGTCGCGAAACGGCACCGTGGCCGCGACGTCGAGGCCCGCCACCCCGAGCGCCTCGCGGAGCCGTGCGGCGAGCAGCATCAGCGGCTCCCACAGCGACTCGACGCGGTCGATGCGCCGTCCGCCGAGCTCGGCCTTCAGCTCCGAGACGGTGCGCGCCTCGTCAAAGAGCGAGTGCACCTGCACGTACGCGGCGAGCGCGCGCCGCGCGCGCTCCGGGAGCGCCGCCGCCGGCTGGTCGCCGGCGCCGATCACGGTCGCGCCGACCTCGGCGAGCCCGCGCGCGAACTCGGGCATCTCGGCCGGATAGCCGGGCGAGAGCATCAGCACGTTCATCCCCCGCCTCCCCGCCGGCGCGTCCGGGACCCTTCGATATACTGCCAGTCGTGCCGTACCGCGTCCTGTTCGTCTCCGCCGAGTACGCGCCGCTCGCCAAGACCGGCGGCCTCGCCGACGTCTCGACGGCCCTGACGCGCTTCCTGTACCGGCGCGGCGACGACGTGCGCGTGTTCGTGCCCTACTACCGGCGCATTGCCGAGCGCGGCCTTGCGCTCGCGCCCGTGGAGTTCCTGCAAGGCCTCGAGCTCGCGCTCGGGACCCACCGCTACCGCTACCGGATCCTGACCGGCGCGGCGCCGGGCTCGGACCTGCCGCTCTACTTCGTCGACTGCCCCGCGCTCTACGACCGTCCGGAAGTCTACTCCGCCGACGCCGACGAGCACCGCCGCTTCCTGCTCCTGACCCGCGCCGCGCTCGAGTGCGCGCAGCGCATGGGCTTCGCGCCGCACGTCCTGCACTGCAATGACTGGCACACGGCGTTCGGGCCGCTGCTGCTGAAGTCGACGTACGCGTGGGACCGGCTGTTCGAGGCGACCCGCTCGGTGCTGACGATCCACAACATCGGCTACCAGGGCGTGTTCGGGGCCGCGCACGCGCCGGAGATCGGCCTCGGGGCGGCGACGACGCTGCTGCACCAGGACGACCTCAAGGCCGGGCGCATCAACTCGATGCTGCACGGCATCCTGTACGCCGACCTCGTGACGACCGTGAGCCCGACCTACGCGCGCGAGATCTGCACGCCCGAGTACAGCCTCGGGCTCGATCCGTTCCTGCGCGCGCGCGGCGACCGGCTCGTCGGGATCCTGAACGGCGTCGACTACGACGAATGGGACCCGGCCCACGACCCGTACCTGCCGCTGCACTACACGCCGGGGGAGCTTGCGGGCAAGGCGGCGCTGAAGCGGCTGTTCCTCGAGCGCACCGGGCTCAGCGCGGGCACGGCGACGCCGCTTTTCGGCATCGTCAGCCGCCTGGTCGTGCAGAAGGGCATCGACCTGCTGATCGCGGTGCTGCCGGGGCTGCTGCGCGCGAGCGACGCCTCGCTCGTGGCGCTCGGCTCCGGCGAGCAGCGCTTCGAGGATTTCTTCGCGCGGCTCGAGCACGCGTTCCCCGGCCGCGTCATGTTCCATCGCGGCTACAGCGAGGAGCTCGCGCACTGGATCGAGGCGGCCTCTGATGCGTTCCTGATGCCCTCGCGCTACGAGCCCTGCGGGCTCAACCAGATGTACAGCCTGCGCTACGGCACGGTGCCGATCGTGCGCCGCACCGGCGGACTCGCGGACTCGGTGTCGCTGTACTCGCCGGCGCACGGCAGCGGCACCGGGATCGTGTTCGAGCACTACGACGCGGCGGGGCTACGCTGGGCGATCGACGAGGCGCTCACGCTCTACCGCCAGCCCGTGCACTGGAAGCAGCTGGTCGCGAACGCGATGGCGCAGGACTACTCGTGGGAGCGGCAGGGCGCGCTGTACATCGACGAGTACCGGCGGCTCGTCGGTCCCGACTGAGCCGGGAAGGCGGTGCGGCGATGAACGTGATCTTCGTGGAGCCGGCGTTTCCGTACTACCAGCGCGAGTTCGTGCGCGGCCTCGCGGCCTGCGGCGCGCGGGTCATCGGCGTCGGCGAGCGCCCGCTGCAGGCGCTCGACCCCGACCTCAAGGACTGGCTCGCCCACTACGAGCAGGTGCGCTCGGTGGTCGACGAGGCGGCGCTCTTGTCGGTGGTGCGCCGCGTGCAGGGCCGCGTCTGGGTCGACCGCCTCGAGGCGACGATCGAGGCCCACATCCTGCCCGTCGCGCGCGTCCGCGAGGCGAGCGGCATCCCCGGGATCTCGGTGCGCACGGCGTGGTTGTGCCGCGACAAGCCGGCGATGAAGCAGGCGCTGCGCGAGGCCGGGATCCCGTGCGCGCAGTCGACGAGCGCCGACGACGCGCGCACGGTGCGGGCGTTCGCCGCGCGCGTCGGCTTCCCGCTAGTCCTGAAGCCGCGCGCCGGCGCCGGCGCCGCGGGCACGCTGCGCGTCGACACGCCTGCCGAGCTCGAGCGGGCGATCGCGGCCTCGGGCGTCGAGCGCGGCGCATCGATCGCGGTCGAGGAGTTCATCGAGGGCCACGAGGGCTTCATCGACACGATCGCGATCGACGGTGAGGTCGCGCACGAGTTCGTGTCGCACTACTTCCCCGGGGTGCTCGTCGCGATGCGCGAGCGCTGGATCTCGCCGCAGATCGTCGCGACCAACCGCATCGACGCACCCGGCTACGCCGAGGTGCGGGAGATGACGCGGCGCGTGATCGGGGTGCTCGGCATCGGGACGTCCGCGACGCACATGGAGTGGTTCTTCGGGCCGAAGGGCCTGAAGTTCTCCGAGATCGGCTGCCGCCCGCCCGGCGTCGGGCAGTGGGACGTGTACGCGGCGGCCAACGAGTTCGACATCTACCGCGAATGGGGGGCGGCGATCGTCCACGGCCGGCCGCTGCAAGCGCCGTCGCGCCGCTACGCGTGCGGCATGATCGCGCTGCGCCCGGACCGCGACGGGCGCATCGCCGGCTACGAGGGCGCCGACCGCGTCTGGGCGCGCTTCGGCGAGTGGATCGTCGCCTCGCACCTGCCGCCGCCCGGTACGCCGACGCAACCGATCGAGGCCGGCTACATGGCGAACGCGTGGTTGCGCGTGCGCCACGCGGACTACGACCAGCTGCGGATGATGCTCGACGCGATCGGCGAGACCTTGCGGGTGCGCGCTACTTGACGGCGAAACTGCCGTGCTCGTCGAACGGGATCGAGCGCAGGAACGCGAGATCGGTGCTGACCTTGCCGACGAGCTCGTAGTCGAGCGGCGTCGACGAGTCCTTGAGGCGCGGCAGCACCTTCCACAGCGTCGCCGCGAGATTCGTCGTCATCAGCATCTCGAACTCGGCCTCGCCGCGCGGCGGGACCGTGAAGGCGCTGACCGTGCCGCCGCTGCCGAAGTCCTCGCCGCCGAGGCGCAGCGTGTAGTCGATCGCGCGCACCGGCAGCGCGCGGTCGTTCGGGTTCTGGACGCGGATCTTGAGCCTGAAGTGCTGTTCGCCGAGCGAGGCGTCCTTGAGCTCGACGCCGAGCAGGTAGAGCCGCGGGTGCTCGAAGTGCGGCGCGAGCGCGGCGCAGGCAGCGAGCGCGAGCAGCGCCGCGAGCGCGGCCCCCGCGGTACGCGCCCGGAAGCTACGCGCGCCCATAGATGCGGTTCCAGCGCGCGCAGCGCCCGGCGAGGTCGAGCGGCACGTCCCCCCAGTCGAAGCGCCACCCCCAGTTGCCCTCGGTCGTGCCCGGCAGGTTCATGCGCGCCTCGGTGCCGAGGCCGAGGAGATCCTGCATCGGCACGATCGCGAGCTCGGCGACCGAGGCCAGCACCGCGCGCGACAGCGCCGCGGCGACGTCGGCGGGCGCCGCGGCGAGGTAATCGCGCACCCACTGCTGGGCCGCGGCGTCGAGGCCGTGGAACCAGCCGGCGGTCGTGTCGTTGTCGTGGGTCCCGGTGTAGCCGACCGAGCGCTCGGTCCAGTGGTGCAGCACGTGCACGTTGCGCTGGTCGCCGTCGAAGCCGAACTGCGCGATCCGCATGCCCGGCAGCCGGAAGCCGTCGCGCAGCGCCTCGACTTCCGGCGTGATCACGCCGAGGTCCTCGGCGACCACCTCGAGGCCGCCGAAGGTCGCGCGCGCGCGCTCGAGGAGCGCGCGCCCGGGTGCCAGGCGCCACTCGCCGGTCGCGGCGGTCGGCGCGCTCGCCGGCACCGCCCAGTAGGCCTCGAGGCCGCGGAAGTGGTCGATGCGCACGAGGTCGAAGAGCTCGAACTGGGCGCGCAGCCGCTCGAGCCACCACGCGAAGCCCGTCGCCTCGTGCACTTCCCAGCGATAGAGCGGGTTGCCCCAGCGCTGGCCGTCCTGCGAGAAGTAGTCGGGCGGAACGCCGGCGACCGCGGTCGGCTGGCCGGCGCCGTCGAGCTGGAAGAGCTCGGGATGCGCCCAGACCTCGACGCTGTCGGGCGCGACGTAGATCGGCAGGTCGCCGAAGAAGCGCACGCCGCGCTCGGCGGCATAGGCGCGCAGCCGGTGCCACTGCGTGTGGAAGAAGTACTGGCCGGCCTCGATCTCGGCGACCAGCGGGGCGAGCTCGGCGCGCGCGGTCGCGAGCGCGGCGGGCTCGCGGCACCTGAGCGCGGGCTGCCATTCCCACCACGGGCGGCCGCTCTCGCGCGCCTGGATCGCGACGTAGAGCGCGTAGTCGCCGAGCCAGTGTGCCTCGCGCCTGCGAAAGTCCTGGAACGCGCGGCTCCCGGCGCCCCCGCCTTCAGCGAGCGCGCGCGCCGCGCGCGCGAGCAGCGCCGCTCGCGGCGCGTGCGCCTCGGCGCCGATCAGGCCATCCGCCGCCAGCGTCTCGAGGTCGACGAGCCCCGGGTCGCCCGCGTGGTTCGAGCGTGCGAAGTACGGCGAGCGGTCGGGACCCACCGGGCCGAGCGGCAGGAACTGCCAGACGCCGAAGCCGGCGGCCGCGAGCCAGTCGACGAAGCGGCGCGCGGCGGCGCCGAGCGCGCCGTGCGTCGAGTCCGGCAGCGAGGTCGCGTGCAGCAGCACGCCGGCGCGGCGGCGGTCGAGGACCTTGAGGCCGGGCGCGCTCATCGCGCAACGACCACGCGGCGCCGGCTCAAGCCGACTCCCGCAGCATGTCCGGGGTCACGAGCACGACACCCTTCTCGGTGACCTCGAAGCGGAGCCGGTCGGCGGCACGGTCGACGCCGATCTTCATGCCGTCCGGGACCACGCAGCCCTCGTCGAGGATCGCGCGCTGCACGATGCAGTTGCGCCCGACCGAGACCTTCGGCAGCACCACCGAGGACTGCACCACCGAGCGTTCCTCGACGCGCACGTCGGTGAACAGCAGCGTCTCGCGCACCAGCGCGCCCGAGACGATGCAGCCGCCGGTGACCATCGAGTTGATCGCCATGCCGCGCCGTCCGTCCTCGTCCAGGATGAACTTCGCCGGCGGGCGCTGCATCTGGTAGGTCCAGATCGGCCATTCCTCGTCGTAGATGTTGAGCTCGGGGCGCACGTAGACGAGCTCCATGTTGGCCTCGTAGTACGCATCGAGCGTGCCGACGTCGCGCCAGTAGGCCTGGGCGCGGGTGCGCACGTCCTGGAACGCGTAGGCGAAGACCGCGAGCTTGTCGATCGCGCCGGGGATGATGTTCTTGCCGAAGTCGTGCTGCGTGTCGTCGCTCGCGGCGTCGGCGCTCAGCAGCGTCTCGAGCAGGTCCGCGTTGAAGATGTAGATGCCCATCGAGGCGAGCGCCGTGCCCGGGCGGCCCGGCATCGGCTCGGGGTCGGACGGCTTTTCGGTGAAGCGCACGACGCGGTTGTACTCGGTGACCGACAGGACGCCGAACTCCTTGGCGCGCTCGCGCGCGACCTCGACGACGCCGACCGTGACGTCGGCGTGCTTCTCGACGTGGTAGGCGATCATCGGGCCGTAGTCCATCGTGTAGATGTGATCGCCGGCCAGCACCAGCACGTGCTTGGGACGGTGGCCGCGGATGTAGTCGAGGTTCTGGAATACGGCGTCGGCGGTGCCGCGGTACCAGTGCGGCCCGGTCTGCTGCTGCGCCGGGATCACGTCGACGAACTCGCCGAACTCGCCGCGCAGGTACCCCCAGCCGCGCTGCACGTGCTGGATCAGCGACTGCGCCTTGTACTGGGTCAGCACGGCGATCTGGCGGATCCCGGAGTTCACGCAGTTCGACAGCACGAAGTCGATGATGCGGAACTTGCCGCCGAACGGCGTCGCGGGCTTGGCGCGGCTGATCGTGAGCTGCTTGAGGCGCTCGCCGCGGCCGCCGGCCATGATGATGGCGAGCGCGCCGCTCGTCAGGCGGCTGACGTAACGTCCCGAGCCGCTGCTCGCCGTAGTGGGGGTCATGGCCGATCCGGAGCGGTGACGCTGGTATGTTAGGGAAGCGGCAACGCCGGCGCTACAGCCAGCGCATCAGGCCGAGCCCGTAACGGTGCGATAGAAGTGCGTGGTACGGCACGACGCGCACCGCCCCGCTCAGCAGCCCGCACCACGGCGGCGTGCTCTCGTTGGCGAACACGCAGGCCCCGTCGGCCTCGCGCTCGCCGGTCGGCCGGAAGAGTTCGATCGCCGTGGCGCGCCCTTCGCGCACGAGCCCTTCGCCGCCGTCGAACGAGCTCAAGGGCGGCGACTCGTGCGGCCCATCCGGCACCTCGCGCGTCAGGAGGAGCTCGACGCGCACGTCCGCGGGGTCGAGGCCGTTGAGCTGCACCGCGACCTTCATCGGGACGGGCTCGCCGAAGCCGACGCGCGCCGGCCACGGCGACGCCGCGCGCAGCAGGACCTTCGGCCAGGCCTGGGTGACGCGGCCGCGCCACTCGGCGAGCTCGCGCGCGCCGCGCGCGCCCTCGGCGCTGAGCCGCCGGCCCTGCGCCGCGGCCGGTCGATACAGGCCCGCGATGTAGTCATTGAGCATGCGCCGCGAGTTGAACATGGGGATCAACGTCGCCATCGAGCGCTTGGCGCGCGCGATCCAGCGCGTCGGCAGGCCGCTGCCGGGGTCGCGTTCGTAGTACAGCGGCACGACCTCGTCCTGCAGCACCTCGTAGAGCGAGCGCGCGTCCTCGTCGTCGCGCCGTCCGTCGTCGGCGGTCGACGACGGAATCGCCCAGCCGTTCCTGCCGTCGAAGCCCTCGGCCCACCAGCCGTCGAGGATGCTGAGGTTGAGCGTCCCGTTGATGCCGGCCTTCATGCCGCTCGTGCCGCTCGCCTCGAGCGGGTAGACGGGGTTGTTGAGCCAGACGTCGACGCCGGCGACCAGCGAGCGCGCGAGGCCAATGTCGTAGTCCTCGATGAACAGCACGCGGCCGAGGAACTCCGGCCGCTGCGCCATCGCGTGCACGTCGCGGATCATCTGCCGCCCGGGCTCGTCCGCCGGGTGCGCCTTGCCCGCGAACACGAACACGACCGGGCGGTCGGCGTCGGCGATGATCGAGGCGAGCCACTGCGGGTCCCTGAACAGCAGCGTCGCGCGCTTGTAGGTCGCGAAGCGGCGCGCGAAGCCGATCGTCAGCACCCGCGGGTTCTCCGGGTTGATCCAGCGCGCGAGGCGGCTGAAGTGCGCGTCGCTGATCTGGTTGCGCCGGCACGAGTGCTTGAGCCGCGCGCACAGGAGCTTCAGCAGGCTCAACTTGGTCGCCTGCTTGACGTCCCAGAACATCGCGTCCGGGAGCTCGTGGATCCGTTCCCAGTAGTCCGGCTCGGTGAGCCGGCGGCGCCACTCCAGGCCAAACTCCGCGTCGAACACGTCCTTCCAGCGCTGGAACAGGAACGTCGGCACGTGCACGCCGTTGGTGACGTAGCCGATCGGATTGTCGGCCGGTGGCACCTCGGGCCACGCGTTCGCGCAGATCCTCGCCGACACGCCGCCGTGGATGCGGCTGACGCCGTTCTGGTGGCGCGACAGCGTCAGTGCCAGCGTCGTCATATCGAAGTCGCCGGCGCCGCCCTGGCGCCCGAGCGCGAGGAAGTCGGCGGCGGCGATGCCGAGGCGGCGCGCGTAGTCCTCGAAGTAGCGCGCAACGAGGTCGGCGGCGAAGGCGTCGTGGCCGGCGGCGACCGGCGTGTGGGTCGTGAACACCACCGCGGCGGCGACCGCCTCGCGCGCCGCCGCGAACGGCAGGCCGCGCTCGACGAGCTCGCAGGCGAGCTCGATTGCGAGGAACGCGGCGTGGCCCTCGTTCATGTGCCACACGGTGGGCGCGAGGTTGAGCGCGCGCAGCGCGCGCACGCCGCCGATGCCGAGGATCATCTCCTGCTGCAGGCGCATCTCGCGGTCGCCGCCGTAGAGCTTGTGGGTGATCGCGCGGTCGATCTCGCTGTTGTCGGCGACGTTGGTGTCGAGCAGCAGCACCTCGACGCGCCCGACCGTTGCGCGCCACACCTGGGCGACGACCTCGCGGTTCGCGAGCCGCACCCGCACCTTGACCGGCGCGCCGTCGGAGCCCTGCGCGAGCGCGACCGGCAGGTCCGCCGAGCTCGTGTCGCGGTACTCGGGGACCTGGTTGCCGTCGCCGTCGAGCGTCTGGTGGAAGTAGCCCTGCCGGTACAGCAGCCCGACGCCGACGAACTCGAGGCCGATGTCGCTCGCGGTCTTGCAGTGGTCGCCGGCGAGCACGCCGAGGCCGCCCGAGTAGTTCGGGAAGCTCTCGTGAAAGCCGTACTCGGCGCAGAAATATGCGACCCGATCGCCGGGTTCGAGCTCGGTGCCGGGCGTGTTGTGCCGCGGTTCGCGCTGGTAGGCGTCAAAGCCGCGCAGCACCTGATGGTACTGGTCGAGGAATATCCCCGATGCCGCGGCCCGATCGAGCGCCGCCTGGTCGATGCAGCGCAGGAAGACCCGCGGGTTGCCCCCGACGGCGTTCCACAGCCGCTCGTCGAGCGCCTCGAACAGCCGCCGGGTCGGGCGGTGCCAGCTGAAGCGAAGGTTCGCGGCGAGCTCGGCGAGGCGCGTGAGCTGAGGGGGAAGGGCGGGGTTGACCTCGAGCGTGAATTTCCGACCGTTCATGGACTTGCAGCGGCCTTGGCCCGGGGGGAAGCGCCCGAGTCTAGCACCCGGTTTTGGCCGGACGCGGCCCGGGTACGCGGCACCTCGTGCCGGAAGTACGACCAGAACACTATTATCAACTGTTGACTAGTACTAACTGAACTGTATACTTCAGCTCACGTATGGGTACCACCGAATCCGACGACCTGCCGACCGACGCGAGCACGCTCCCGCTCGACGTCGATGCGCTCGTGCGCAAGTTCCAGAAGGAATTGAACGCCGGGCTGATCGCGCTCGTGCTCCTGTCGGTCCTCGAGCGCGCCGAGGAGGACCTCTACGGGTACCAGATCGCCAAGCGCCTGCAGGACATGAGCGCGGCTGGAAGCCCGATGAAGCAAGGCGCGCTCTATCCCGTGCTGCGGACGCTGTCGGCGCACGGCCTGCTCGCGAGCCGCGTCGTGCCCTCCTCCGCCGGCCCGCCCCGGCGCTACTACCGCATCACCGCTGCCGGTCGCGAGACGCTCGCGAGCTGGCTGAGCGTCTGGACCTCGACGCGCGACTTCGTCGACGCCGTGGCCCGGCCGGCCCTGATCTCCAACAAGAGTGAGCGACCATGAACCGCCCAGCCCCACGTTCGATCGACCAGTACCTCGCGCAGCTGCGCGATGCGCTCAAGGGCGAGGACCCCGCACTCGTACAGGATGCGCTCTACGACGCCGAGGAATACCTGCGTGCCGAGGTCGCCTCGCACGCGGGCAAAACCGAGGCCGACGTGCTCGAGCTCATCGCGAGCACCTACGGCGCACCGGAGGAGGTCGCCGAGGCCTACCGGACCACCGAGCGGACGGTCCGCGAGGCCACCAAGCCCGTCGCGCCGCCGCCGCACAAGAGCGCGCTCGGCCGCTTCTTCGGCATCTACGCCGACAGCCGCGCGTGGACCGCGCTCTTCTACCTGCTCCTGTCGCTCGTAACCGGAATCTTCTACTTCACGGTCGCGGTCACCGGCATTGCGCTGTCGGCGGGCCTCGCGGTGCTGATCATCGGCGTGCCGTTCTTCCTGCTGTTCATCGGCCTGACGCGCGTCCTGTCGCTCGTCGAGGGCCGCATGGTCGAGGGCCTGCTCGGCGTGCGCATGCCACGCCGGCCGCTGCGTTCGACGCGCGGTATCGGCATCGGCGCCAAGATCAAGGAGATGCTGGTCGACCGGCGCACCTGGACGACGCTGCTCTACATGTTCCTGATGCTGCCGCTCGGCATCACCTACTTCACGGTCGCGGTCACGAGCCTTGCGCTCGCCGGCGCCGGCATCGCGGCGCCGATCGCCGCGCTCGTCGGCTCCCTCGGCTGGGGGCATGGCGGCGTGCAGATCGACGGCGAGTTCGTGGCCGCGTGGCTGACGATCCCGCTCGCGATCGTCGGGCTGCTCTTGCTGACCGCGCTGATGCACGGCGTGAGGCTGCTCGGCGAGCTGCACGGCAAGCTCGCCCGCGCGCTGCTCCTGTCGCGGGACGGCGAATGACCTGCGGCGCGCCGGCGGATGCCTTCTTCGACGCCCGGCTCGCCGGCGCGCTCGAGGCCGACGTCCACTGGAGTGCTGCCGACATGCGCTGCGACGGCATGCGCAGGCCCGACGGCAAGGGACTGCGCGTGACCTTCAGCGGCGTGGCCGCCGGCAAGCGCCTGACGCTGGTATTCGGGGTGTCGCACCTCGCCGAGGGCGCGAGCGGCAAGGCAATCCCGGTCAACGTCACGCTGATCCGCGAGGGCGGCGCGCTCTACGGGACGCGCGGCGAGGACAAGTGCGTGTTCGACGAGGTGACGCAGGAGCGCCTCCCGGCCACCAAGGGCGCCAAGGGCGTGCGCCACTGGCGCATCGAGGCGCACGGCTTCTGCCTGGGGCCCGCCCGTGCCGTCGGCGCCGGCCGGGATGCGATACTGGTGTCCCGTTTCGACTTTCGCGGACCGATCGCATGGGAATCCGACGCCCCCGCCACCACCGCGCGGCGCTGAGCCTCGTCCTCGCGTGCCTGCTCGCCGGGGCGGCCCCTGCCGATCCCGCCCCCGAGCCGCTCGATCACTACCCGTCCGGGTCCGTGACGATCGAGTCGGGCGGCCACCGCCACGCGTTCAAGGTCTGGATCGCCTCCACCGAGCCGCGCCGCAACCAGGGATTGATGTACGTGAAGTCGCTCGCCGCAACGCGCGGCATGCTGTTCGTGTTTGATGCGCCGCAGGTGACCTCGTTCTGGATGAAGAACACGCTGATCCCGCTCGACCTGATGTTCATCGCCGCCGACGGCCGGATCATCCGGATCGCCGAGAACGCGACGCCGCTCTCGGAGGCCGGCATCAGCTCGATGGGCGTCGTGGCGACGGTGCTCGAGGTCGCGGGCGGCACCGCGCACCGGCTCGGCATCGCCGCGGGCGACCACGTCCGCTACGCACCCTTCGGCAGCAACTGATCCGGCGAGCCGCGCCGCCCGGGCAGCGGCCGATTCGCTCGGGTATCATCGGCCGATCACGCGCGGCGGCCGCGCCGCCCGCGTTCAAGACCAAGAAACCGTATCCGGTCGGAGGCGAGACATGGGAAGTACGCGCACGCTCGGGCTCGCGGCGAGCCTCGTGTTCCTTGCAGTCTGCACGCAGGCGCTGGCCGCCGACGACGTCGGCAAGTGGTACCTCGCGCCGATGGCCTTCGACGTGCGCACCGGCACCGACCGCAACGTCGACGACGGCGCCGCGTTCGGGCTCGCCTTCGGAAAAAACGTCTCGGACCACTGGGCGGCGGAACTCGCGTTCGACCACGGCTACTACAAGGCAAGGAACGCGGCCGACGACCTGTCGATCAACGCGCTCAGCCTCGTGGCGCTTCGGCACTTCTTCCGCGATTCGAAGATCCACCCGTTCCTGTCGATCGGCTACGTGCAGTCCGACGAGAGCCGCGACTCGACCGGCAGCTACAACCGGCAGATGATCCAGGCGGGCCTCGGGCTCCTCGGCAACGTGCACACGGCCGTCGACCGCTCCTCGGTCATCCAGCTGCGCGCCGAGGTCAGGGAGCGCTGGAACGTCGACTGGGTCAGCGAGGCGCATCAAGGCCAGCCGAACGACTTCATGGCCGGCATCGGCTTCCAGTTCAATTGGGGAGCACCGGCCCCGGTCGAGGCTCCGGCCCCGGTCCGCGAGGAAGCGCCCGCCGACGTCGACTCCGACGGCGACGGCGTCCCGGACCGCCTCGACAAGTGCCCGAACACGCCGCGCGGCGTCAAGGTCGACTCCGACGGCTGCCCGCTCGACGCCGACCACGACGGCGTGCCGGACTACCTCGACAAGTGCCCGGGCACGCCCCCCGGCATGAAAGTCGACGCGAACGGCTGCGAGGTCGAGGCGATCGTCCTCAAGGGCGTCAACTTCGACTACAACTCGGCGAAGCTGACCCCGGCCTCGGACCGGATCCTCGACGAGGTCGTCGCGCTCATCAAGCTGCGCCCGGGCGCAACCGCGGTCATCGGCGGTCACACCGACGGCAGGGGCAAGGCGGCCTACAACCAGCGGCTCTCGGAGCAGCGGGCGAGCGCGGTGCGCGACTACCTGGTCGCGCACGGCATCGACGCGAAGGCGCTGACCGCGAAGGGCTATGGCAAGACGCAGCCGATCGCGTCCAATGACACCGAGGAAGGGCGCGCGCAGAACCGGCGTGTGACACTGCAGTTCACGACGTTCGCGACCAGGTGAGGCGTGCGCCGGGGCGAGGACTCTGCGTCCCGCCCCTAGGCGCTCGCCCGCACCGGCGCCGCAGCTGATGACCCGGCCGGATACGCGGCCACGAGGTCCGCGAGCGCGGCCTGCAGCGGCCCAAGCCACGGCTCGTAGTGGCGCCACTGCTCGACGCTGTCGGCGTAGAGCGGCCGGCGCACCTGCTCGGAGCTTGCCGTCTGCACCACGCGCTTAGTCTCGTGGAAACGCAGGCATGCGGCGTCGAACGGCAGGCCGCAGTAGTCGAGCAGCCGCCGAACCTCGGTCTGCGGATCCTCGATCAGGTGCTCGTAATGGACACGGTGGACGCGCCCCGGCAGGATGCGGTCGAAGTGCGCCATCAGCTCCACATAGTCGCGGTAGAACCGGGCCATCTCCTCGAGGCTGTAGGTGAAGTGCAGCCCCATCTGGAAATGCTGCTTGAAGTTAGAGAAACAGCACGCCATCGGATGGCGGCGGGCATCGATGATGCGCGACCGCGGCAGCATCAGGTGGATTAGGCCGATGTTCAGAAAGTTGTTGGGCATCTTGTCGATGAAGTGCGCTCGCCCCAGCAGCCGGTGCGGACGGGTCTGGTCGAGGTAGCGCTGCCCGAAGGCCACCAACTGCTCGTGGCTCAGCGTCGCGATGGATTGCGGGTACGCGGTTTCGCCAGGACGCGGCGGCCGCGCACCGAGTTCGTAGGCGAAGCCGGGCACGTCAGGGAGCTCGCGCGTGCCTTCGACCGCGGGATGGCTCGCTAGAATCTGCTCGAGCAGCGTCGAGCCCGAGCGCGGCAGGCCGACGATGAAGATCGGATCGCTGCTCGGGTGGCCCCAGCCGTCCCGCGCGGCGAAGAATTCCGCGGTCATCAGGTCGCGGGTGCGCCGCATCGCGGCCGCCGTTGCCTCCCCGTCGTAGTAGATGTTCGAGCGGCGCAGCGCATTGCCGCGCTCGTAGTGCGCGAAGGATTCGGCGTAGCGCCCCGCGTCCTCCTCGGCCTTGCCGAGCGCGAATTCGAAGTGCCAGCGATCCTCGTCGCGCAGATCCTCGCGCGCGAGCTGCGCCCGCATCGCCGCGAGCTCCGTGTCCGAGAAGCGGAAGGTCTTCAGGTTCGCGAGGTCGAAGTACGCCTCGCCCTCCTCCGGCAGCAGCTCGATGCTCTTGCGGTAGGCGCCAATGGTCTCCTCGAGGCGACCCGCCGCCCGCAGCACGTGCCCGTAGTTGAGCCACGCCTTCGGATGATCCGGATACTCCGCGAGCACGCCCGACAGCACCTCGATCGCATGCTCGTTCTGCCCGAGCAGCGTCAGCGCCGATGCCCGCAGACAGCGATAGGCGAAGCTGTTCGGTTCCTGTGCCAGCAGCCGATCGACGAGCGGCAGGATGGGCGCAGGCTTCTGCTGCGAGTGCAGCGCGACCGCGAGTTCAAAACGCGCCTGCGCGTAGCCGGGCGCGAGTCGCAGGCACTCCTTCAGCAGCCGTTCCGCCTCGCCGAACTCCTCGCGCCGCGACGCGATCTCGGCCAGCATCCGTAGCGCCGCGACATCCTGTGGCTGTGAAGCGAGCTGGCGTTGCAGCAGCGCTTCGGCCACCGCAAGCCGTCCGGTGCCCAGCGCCGCCTCGGCCTCCGCGAGATGGCGGTCGACCGCGGTCAGCTTCGCGTAGCGGGCCCAGGCGGCATCGCATGCGTGGTCCTCGCCACGCAAGGCATGCAGCGCCGACAGCTCTCGCCAGGCGTCCGCGAGGTCCGGCTGCAACGCCACAGCGCGCTCCAGGGCGCTGCGTGCGTGGTCGATGTCGCCGGCCGCGAGCGCCGCGCGGCCGAGCTCGAGCTGAATCACGGCCGAATCCGGCTGCCGCGCGGCCAGCGTTGCGACATCGCCCAGCGCTGCCGCGGCGTCGCCACCGCTGCGGCGCGCCGTGCCGAGCAGGAGCTTCGCGGCCGGATGGCCCGGCCGTGCGTCGAGGATCTCGCACGCGAGGCGCGCCGCCGCCGCTGGATCGGTGTCCAGCAGGCTCGCGGCGCGGGCCAGCATGACGTCGATTGCGGCATCGGATGGCGTCAAAGCGCGCTCCCAAGGATCCAGCTCGCAACGATGAAATGCGCCGCTCCGGTTTGTCAACCGACGCCAGCGCACCGCGCTAGAATCCCGCTCCGCGCCGGGCGCCCCGAGCGCGACGCGCACCGGCGAGCACAGCGCCGGACGGCGTCGGCGGGGCGGGCGGCGCGCGTGAAGCGATGTTGGCCGCGGCCGCGACGGGCCGCGGCAGGAGGCAGCTCTTGAGCTATGTCAACCGGTCCGCTCCGGACGAAGCGACCGTCCTCGGCCTGCTGCAGGCTTACAAGGCGGCGATGGCGGCGGGCCGCACCAGCGAGGCCGACCAGCATCTGACGCGGGTCGCGCAGCTGGCTCCGCATCACCCGGCGGTCCTCAACGAACTCGGCGTGCGCATGCTGCAGCGGGGCGAGGCCGAGAACGCCCGGGCGCTACTGCAGCGCGCGACCGAGGCCGATCCCCGCCATCCCGCGCTCTGGTCGAACCTCGCCTCGAGCCTGCGCGCGTTGCAGCGCCGTGGCGAGGAGCTCGATGCGATCGAGAAGGCGCTGGCGCTCGAGCCGCGCCACCTGCCGTCGCTGCTGCAGAAAGGCGCGCTGCTCGAGGAGACCGGCGATCCGCGCAACGCCGCCCGCATGTATCGCAACGCACTCGCGACGATCCCGCCGGGCAGCGAGGTGCCACCGACGATCGCCGAGGCGCTCACCCACGCCAAGAGCGTCGTCGCGCAGGACGATGCGGCGCTCGCTGCGGCGATCGAGCAGCGACTGGCCGGCATCCGCGAGCAGTACGGAAACGCGGCGCAGCGCCGCCTCGACAAGTGCGTCGAGCTGCTCACCGGGCGCCGCGCCCGCCATTTCCCCAACCCGACCTTCATGCTGTTCCCGGAGCTGCCGACGATCGAGTTCTTCGAGCGTGCAGACTTTCCGTGGCTCGACGCGATCGAGGCGGCCAGCGACGAGATCCGCGCGGAACTGAGCGGAGTGCTCATCGCCGACCGCCCGGGCCTCGAGCCCTATATCGCCTATCCGGACGGTGTTCCTCTCGATCAGTGGCGGGAGCTCAACAAGTCGCGGCGCTGGAGCGCCTATTTCCTGTGGAACCAGGGCGCGCCGCAATCGGCGCACCTGGCACGCTGCCCGCGGACGGCCGAGGTCCTGCGTCTAGCGCCGCAGTGCGACGTCGCCAAGCGCGGCCCGACCGCGTTCTTCTCGATCCTCGACGCCAACACGCGCATCCCGCCGCACACCGGCGTCACCAACACGCGCTCGATCGTGCACCTGCCGTTGATCGTCCCGCCGGACTGCGGGTTCCGGGTCGGCGGCGAGACGCGCGAGTGGGTCCCGGGCAAGGCCTGGATCTTCGACGACACGATCGAACACGAGGCGTGGAACAACTCCGACGCGCCGCGCGCGATCCTGATCTTCGACATCTGGAACCCGCTTCTGACGCCCGCCGAACGCGACCTCGTGCGCGCGGCGACCGAAGCGGTTGGGACTTACTACGGCGGCGTGCCCGAGACCGGCTTGTGATCCCGATCCGCCGTCTCGCGCTGTGTGCGCTCGCACCGGTCGCGCTCGCCACGAGCGGCGCGGCGCACGCAGAGCGGCCGTGCCCCGACCCCGCGACGGTGACGGCGCTCAAGCGCTGCCGATCGCTCAGCGACGCGGCCGAGCGCCTCACCTGCTTCGATGCATTCGTGGCCGACGTGACCGCTACCGAGGCCTCGCCGCAGCGCCCCCAGGACTTTGGGCTGAGGGCCGCGCAACGCCCTGCGGTCGAGGAGCCGCCAGCGATCAGCGCCAAGGTCGTCGGGCTTGGACGCGGCGCGAGCGGACGGCCGACGGTCGAGCTCGACAACGGGCAGCTTTGGGAGCTCGACGCCAAGGACCCGCTGCTCGCGGCCGGCGACGCCGTGACGATCACGCGCGGCGCGCTTGGCTCGTTCCTGCTCGAGACGCCTTCGAAGCGCACTCACCGCGCGTGGCGACAGCGCTGAGTGAGGTGGCCGCGGGGGCGGTGCGCCGCCCGCCGACCCTGTGAAAGCCGACCCACTAAATAAAGAACGGCGGGCCTGCGCCCGCCGTTCGTTCCGGTCGCACCGCGTCCGTCGATCAGAACTTCACGGTCACGTGCGCATAGACGTAACGTCCGAGCGCGTCGTAGATCTGCGGATAGGTGTTGCCGTTGCAGGGTCCGGTCGGGCAGGCCGACGTCGTCGAGGACGTTGGCCAGAGCGGCGGATCCTTATCGAGCAGGTTGTTGATACCGAGACGCAGCGTCAGGTTCTCAACCACGTCCATCGCCGCCGACAGGTCGATGTAGGTGTACGAGGGCACCCGCTCGGTCGGCGGGAACGCCGTCCCGGCGAGCAGCGGATCCGAGCTCGTTAGCTCGTTCTTCATCTGACCCAGGAAGCGCCAGCGCAGCGAGACCTCGGAGCCCTTCCACGGCGTGTACCACGTCGTCACGAACGTGTGGCGCCACGACGGGCCGCCGGTCGGTCCGTTCGCGGTGGTGCACTTGGAGCCGAGGTAGCCGACGCAGTCGTAGCTCGGGCCGCCCTCCACCGGCGTCTGGGCCAGCGTATTGAGCTTGGTCGCATCCAGCCGGAAGCCGAGCGCGCCCATCCCGGCCATCGCCAGCCGGTAGCTCGCGCCGATGTCGATGCCCTTGGTCCTCAGCTCGCCGAAGTTGACGTCCGTGTCGGCCACGTAGCCGAGCGGGCTCTTCCACAGCGATCCCGTGCCTGGCGCGCGGTTGATGAGGCTGCAGAACGCCGGACTGCCGGTGTTGATGCAGTTCTGCAGGATCACGTCCGCTCCGACACCGCCGATGACGTTCTTGACCTTGATGTCGAAGTAGTCGACCGACAGGTTCAGGCTCGGAATGAAGCGCGGCTGGAAGATGACGCCGAAGTCGTAGGTATCCGCGACCTCCGGCTTCAGGTTCGGATTGCCGCCGAGCAGGCCGTTGTACTGACCGGCCGGGTTGGCCCCGATGGTGCCGTACTGGGCCGCGGACACGCCGGTCAACGCGCACTGTGCCGCGGTCGGCAGCGGTGTCACGCCGGTGCATGGGTCGGTGCTGCCGTCGAGCGCGACTGACTGCGGCGTGTAGAGCTCCAGGATGTTCGGTGCCCGGATCGCACGCTGGTAGCTGCCACGCACTTTGACATCGTGCACCGGCGTCCACTCGAGTCCCAGCTTGAAGGTGTTGGTATTGAAGCCGAGGCTGTAGTTCGAGTAACGGTAGCCGCCTTCGAAGCCGAGCGACTCGGCACCCGGCGCGTGGTCGACGAGCGGCAGGTTCAGTTCGGTGAAGAATTCCGTGACGCGGAAGCCGCCCGCAACCGGCACGACCTTGCCGCCGCTGCCGGCCGCGACACCGGCCTGCTCCGCCGCGTCGGGGTTGAACTCGGCTCGCTCCTCACGCCACTCGGCGCCGACGTTGACCTGCATGCCGTCGGCCGCCGACGGCAGCTTGACGCCGTACTTGCCCAGATCGCCGGTCAAGGACGCCGACACCACCTGCTCCGTCACGCTGCCGTTGATCTGCAGCGGGATCGCGAGATAGTTCGTCGCAGCCGGCGTCACGCCACCCGGTACCCAGATGTTCCAGGGCACGCACGAGGTATCGGTCTTGTTGAGCACCGACGCGCAGACCGGCTGGCCGTTCGCCGGGTTGGTGACGACGTTCAGGGCGTTCTGGATGGCGTTGTTATTGAGGTAGTTCAGGTTCTGGAACACGGCCTGCGTCGTACCGTACTGGCCGTAGATGTCGAACTTCCACGCTTCGCCCAGGTCGCCCCTGAGGCCGATCAGCGTGCGGTACGAGTCGTTCGCGAATGTCTCCTGGCGTCCACCGCCCTCGACGTTACGCCGGCCGATGTAGAGGTTGAGGCCGGTCGTCTGGCCCTGCGCCGCCAGGTTGGCCGGGTCGCAGATGACGGCCTTCTCGCCGGCCGTCAGCAGCGGGTTCGAGCAGGAAATGAAGGTGTTCAGGAAGAAGTCGCCGCTCGGGGCGATCTGTGCCGTCGACGTATTGCGCGAGAACATGAACTCGGCGTACGCGTTCGTGTGCGGCGTGACGTCGTAGTTGAGGAACGTGCCCGCCGTGTAGCGCTCGCTCGGCCGCTGGAAGTAGTTCAGCGGGCCGAAGTTGTAGAGGTCGTTCGGTCCCGGCCCGAAGTTGTACGGCCGGAAGGCGCCGGTGCCCTTGTCGACCGTGTTCGTGAAGAGCGCCTTGCCGGAGCTGCCGTAGGCCTGGAAGTAGCCGGTGGCCGAGGTGCCCGAGCCGCCGCAGCTCATCTTGAGGTTGCCATTACGCACCGAGGTCCGCGACGGCGCGTTCAGCGTGCAGGCGCTGTAGTCGTACTGCGATTGCAGCACCGACGCGAACTTGGTGTAGGTCGCGTAGAAGGTCGCGTTGCCCTTACCGTCGGCAAAGTTCGACCCCATCAGGATCGAGACGTCCTTGCCGTAGCCCGTGTTGACGTTGCTAGGCGGCAGCGGGTCGCCGGCGGCCGAAACGAGGGCCGCGGCGCTGTTGCCGTTGTGATGATTGTAGAGGCTGTAGTTGGCATCGACCTGGACGCCTTCGAACTTGGTCTTCAGGACGAAGTTGACGACGCCCGCCACCGCGTCGGCGCCGTAGACCGCCGAGGCACCACCCGTCAGCACATCGATCTTGTCGATCAGCGCCGCGGGAACCTGGTTGATGTCGGCGTAGTTGCGTCCGTCCGGGGCGCCGGGACCGAGGCGCCGGCCATTGACGAGGACCAGCGTCCGCTGCGGACCGAGGCCGCGGAGGTTGACCGTCGCCGTTCCGTCCGAGCCGTTCGACAGCGTCGAGCCCTGAGCAGCGAACACCTGCGGCATGTTGTTGAGGACGTCCTCAACGCGCGTCAGGCCGGTTGTCTGGATGTCGCTCGCGCTGATCGTCGTGACCGGGCTGATCGACGCTTCGTTCGCGGTCCGCAGACGCGAACCGGTGACCACGACTTCCTCGACCGTCGCTGCGGGTGCCGCGGTGACCGGAGCGGTCTGCGCGAACGCCGCGGGCGCACCGGCCGCGGTAACGGCCGCGAGCGCGCAATGTACCGCACGGTACAAACTGCGATTCTTCGCCATTAGGTACTCCCTCTCGTTTGTCTTCAGGGATCCCGATGGCCCGGACGTCGGTGACGCCCTAACTCCCAGTGAGGCCTCGCGGGATTTTGCGAATTACAACACGATGCCGCGAAGTTGCCAACGCACCGCAACGCGCGAGGCCATCCAGCATGGAAGCCATTGACCACACGGTTATTTGTTGCAGTGCCAAATCGTTGCGAAATTACAACGAAAACTGGGTAACCAGCACGGGTCGCCGCTCCGCGGGCTCATCCGCAGGCTCAGACGAACCAGCAGTTCGTCGCGACGGTGATCCGGGTATCGCGCCCGTAGAACGGCGCAACCTCATGATAAACATACGATGGGAAGACGACGAGCTGGCCCGCCTCGAGGTTGAACTCGCGCGGACGCGCCGCGAACGCCGGCAGCAGCCGATCATTCCCGGGGTCGGCGAACGCATCGGCGCCGACACGGGTGTCGAAAAACCGCAAGGTCCCGCTGCCCGGATGGTCCGGCGGCCGCTCGCCGGCCCGGACGCAGTAAACGGCTGACCAGGACGCCAGCGGGTGGTTGTGCGCGACGAACGAGCCGCCGAAACGCGTGATGTGGAACCAGGTGTGGTTCTGGACCTGCATCCGGGACAGATCCTCGGGCCGTACGCTCGACACGTGCAGCACCATCCGCGCGATGTTGTCCAGCATGAACGCGCGCAGCTGCTGCACGCACGGCTCCGGCCAGCGGAACATGTTGAAGCGGCTCTCGAACATCTCCGGCTGCGGCGTATGACTCGGCGTCGGATTGCGGTACTTGTCGGTCTCGCGCGCGAGGCACAGCGCCTCGAGTTCGCGGTTGAGCGCCTCGCAGTTGTCGAGGCGCATCTCGCCGAAGGGCACTGCGAACACCGGCGAGAGTTTGAGCGAGCCGCCGTTCATGGCGAAGCGGCATCCTTCGGCGCCGGGTGCGTGAACCGCACCGTGGCGGTAACCAGAGCGATCAGCTCATTCTCGCGATTGATCGCGATCTCGTGCGGATGAAAGGCGGGAAAGACGGCGAGCCAACCCGGTCGGGGCTGCCAGATGTGGTGCCCGTGCTGGAAGGGCGCGTGCATGTTCCAGTTGCCCGCATCGAGGTAGGAGGTCTGCAGTCGCAGCTCATAAAGACGCAGACCGCCGCTGTCGAAGCGCGCCGAGACCCGTTCGGGGGCCGCGACACAGTACACGGCGCACCAGCTGTACATGGCGTGCGTGGCGGCGGCGATGAAGCCGTTCGGCTTGATCAGCGAGAAGAAGGCGCGCGCCTGCATCGACAAGGCGTCGAACTGCGACTCCGAGTAGCGGTTAAGCGCCCCGACCACGGCGCACACGGCCGACAGCAGCTCCGCGCGCAGGCGCTGCACCGGCTCGTCCGTCCACTCAAACAAGTCATCCGCACCGATGAACGTGAACGCGCTAGCGGGCGCCGAGCGGCGCTGATAGCGGGGCGTCGCGCGCGATTGCAACAGCCGCAGCAGTTCGGCGTTGAGGCCGTCCGCAACCTCGAGTTGCAGCGACGCAAATGGGGTCGCGAAGATCGGCACCAGGCCCTTAGTGTCGGCGGCCATGCGGTTCCCTGACGGACGATGCGCTTAGCCTAATGCCGGAGCCGAGCCGATCGCCACCGCGCGCGCGTCGCTTCAACCGGCCGACTGCGGCGGTAGTGCAGCGGCGAGGTAACTGGCGAGCGGACGCAGCTGCTCGGCGTAGTGGCGGGCCCGACCGGAGGAGCGGCGATAGAGCGGTTCGCGGACTTGCCAGACGCTGGCGGTCTTGACTGCACGATCGGTCGCTGCCGGCTCGGGGGCGCGCGCGCCCCAGTCGAGTCCGAGAAAGGCGCCGAGGCGCTCGAGCACCGGAGCCGGGTCGCGAACCAGCGCGTCGTAGTCGAGATCGAAGATGTCGGCGCCAAACTGTGTCCGCCAATGGGCCATGAGCCGCCGATACTCGACGTAATAATGGCCCGTATCCAGCAGATCGAGCGCGTAGCTCATCCGCTGATCGAGGTGCAGGAAGAACACCGACAGGCAGTTGTCGAGCGGATCGCGCGTCGTGTGCACGATCCGGGCGTTGGGGAACAGTCGTTTCACAAGACCGAGGTACAGGAAGTTGTCCGGCCGCTTGTCGATCACGTAAGTGGCATCAGGGGCGACGTGCCGCAGCGCGCTTCGGTAGTGGGCCGCGATCGTCTCGAGCCGGCCCCCCGTAAGAGTCGCAAGCGATTCGGGGTACGGCTTGAGCTCGCCTGTCACGAGCCGCGGAATAACGTCGAGCTCCCCGCCCGCCACGACGCCCGGACAACGCGCGATCAACTGCTCGGCGAGCGTCGAACCCGAGCGGAACATGCCGCAGATGAAGATCGGCCGCGGCCGCGCCTCGGGCGTCACGCGGGCCGTCGCCGGCGGTGTCCCGGTGGCGATGATCCGGTCGATGAACGCATGGTGACGATCGCGGTCGTAGCGGACGCCGGATGGCGCCGCGGCGGCCCGGCTCGCGTCATTGGCGGCGCAATACGCAGCGAATGCCGCTGCATAGTCCCCGCCGGCATCGAGTAGCCGGCCGAGCGCGAAGCCAAGGCTGGCCCGCTCGGCGGCCGAGGCCGTGGGCATTGCGAGCGCTGCCCGCAGCCTCGCCAGCAGCTGCGGATCCGGCGCCCCGACCACGACGTTGGCGCAGCGCGCGAGCGCTTCATAGCAGCGCGGGTCGCGCGCGAGGATGGCGGCGTAGATCTGCGCCGCCGCCTCGCGGCGCCCCAGGTCCTCGTAGAGATTGCCGAGGTTCAAGAGCGCCGGTGTGTAGGCGGGGTTCAGCGACAGCGCCAGCTGCAGCTCGCGCTCGGCGGCGGCGTGCTGGCGCAGGTGATCGGTGTAGATCACGCTCCGGTTGAGGTGAACCTCCTCCGGCCGAGAGACACCGGCGTCGAGCGCTCTTTGGTACGAGCTCAGCGCATCGTCGAGCCGCAGCGCCCTTCGTTGCAGGACCGCCAGGTTGTACCAGCACTCCGCCAGGCCCGGCCAGCGCGCCAGCACGCGCTGGTACGCGGCGATCGCTTCCGGAACGAGGTCCCGGCGCTGCAACTCGAGCGCTTCGCGCACCCACGCCTCGGGCGACCCCGTCATTCGCGTCCCCGCGAGCAATTGATCGGACGCAGTCATCTTCTCCACATCCACGGACCGCCGCAACCGACGCGGCGAAGACGCGGCCGGTGGTGCAGCCGAGCTTGGGCTCCCGCCGTGCGCGTTGCGAGCCGGGAGGCGTGCGCCGTCGAAGGACCGGGATCTTTCGAGCGCTGCCGGTGCGCCCGCGGCGCACCGTCCGCTACGCGGGATACCCGAGCCGGTCCAGCCAGTAGCGCAGCGTCGGCAGCACTCGTTCGAGCTGCGCCTGGTAATGGCGCCAGTGCTCGGCGCCGGACCGGTCGAGGCCGCGCGCGAGCTGCGCCGTGCTCGGAGTGGCGTGTTCGCGCATCGACACGCGACTCGCGAAGTCCTCCATGCCCGCGACCCACTCGATCCCGATGAACTCGCAGATTGCGCGCGTCTGCTGCGCCAAGTCGGCCAGCAGGCTCTCGTAGCGCACCTCGTGCCACTCGAGCCCGAGCAGCGGCCGCACCTGCTCGGCGAAGCCCATCACCGCGTCGTAGAATTCCGCGGCGCCCTGCAAGGTCAGCAGTTCGTACATCGCCGCATTCATGCGAAACCGGCGCCGGAAACAGCCGAACACGACGTCCCGCGGATCGCGGCGTGCAAACAGCACCTTGGCCTCCGGGAACAGCCGGTCGATCAGCGGCAAGCGCAGCGTGTTGAGCGGGTGCTTGTCGATGAACACCTTGCCGGCGACGTCGGCTCCGCCGTCACGAACGCGCTTCCAGTATGCGGCGCGCAGCGCGTCCAGCTCGGCGTCGTCGGCCTCGAGCAGCGGCGCGAGATCGATGGGCTCGCGCATGTAGCGCAGCACCGCCTCGGTCAGCAGCTCGTGTTCCTCGAGGCTCGCAACGCGCGGGTGCCCGTCGAGGAGCACTTCGAGGAGCGTGGTTCCCGAGCGTGGGAAGCCCATCAGGAAGACGTGCCCGGCGACACCGTCCGGATTCGGCGCCGGCGATGGTCGCGCGGCCCAGCGCTGCGGCGCGACGCGCCGCAGCGCCGCAGTCAGCTCGCGCGTGTAGTCGAGCGCGCGGGTGCCCGTCGCGAAGCGGCGATGGACGGCCCGATAGTCCTCACCGGACTTCGTGTACGCGGCGAACGCGTCGGCGTACCGGCCGTCGGCGTCGAGCACATCACCAAGGAGTCCCTCGGCCCGCGCCCGGTCGCTCGGCGCCGCGCGCGTGTCGGCGAGCAGTTCGCGCAGCAATGTCTCGGCGCGTGCGACCCCACCCCCCGCCAGCTCGGCGGCCGCCAGACTCAGGACGGCGTCGGGGAAGCCCGGCACCACGGCGAGCGCCCGCTCGGCCCAGTGCCGGGCCTCCTCGTGTTCGCCGCGGTGGGTCGCGATCGACGCCAGCGCCGCCATCGCCGCGAAATTGCCGGGCTCGAGTTCCAGAGCGCGCAAGTGACTCTGCCGCGCGCGCCCGAGCGCCCCGAGCGCGATCAGCGCATTGCCCCGGTTGGCGTGCGCGAAACTGAGCTCCGGATGCTGCCGGAGCAGCTCGTCGAGGTGACTCAGTGCCTCGGCCGGTCGATCCAGGCGCTGCAGGCACATTGCGAGCGCGTTGCGGACCCCGACGTCATTGGGCGCGATCGTCACCGCGCGCTCGAGGAGCCGTGCGGCGTCGTCGAAGCGCTCCGCCTGCTCGAGGCGCGTCGCCGCCACGTTGAACAGCAACGGATGTTCGAAGCCGTCCCTCAGCGCCTGCTCGGCGAGCGGCCCGGCGCGCTCCCAGTCGCGCCGTTCGGCGTGCGCGCGCACGGTGCGCAAGAGCTCAAGGTCCGAGTCGAGATCGCGCGCCATCGATGGATCCGCTGCGCCGACGGGTGCCGGCGAGCGCGCATGATGCCAGATGTGCAGCGGCTGCTCAGCCGCTGGCCGCGACAGGGCCGGGAGAGTGCTCAACGAGGTCGCCGAGCGCCGCCTTCAGCGGCCCGAGCCACGCCTCGTAGTGACGCCAGTGGTCGACGCCCTCGGCATACAGCGGCCGGCGCACCTGCTCGGAACTGACCGACTGCACGATGCGCCGGTTCTCGTGGAAGCGCAGGCAGGCCGCCTCGAACGGCAGGCCACAGTAGTCGAGCACTGCCTTCAGCTCGGCCTCCGGCGTCGCGACCAGACGCTCGTAGAGCACGCGGTGTACGCGACCGGGCAGCACGGCGTCGAAGTGCGCGAGCAGGTCGACGTAGTCGCGGATGTAGCGCCCGAGCTCGCCCTGATCGTAGCTGTATGGAGCGCCCCAAACGAACAACTGCTTGTAACAGGAGAACCCGCAGCCGAGCGGGTGACGGCGCGCGTCGATGATGGCCGCTTTCGGGAACATCAGATGGATCAGCCCGACGTGATTGACGTTGGCCGGCATCTTGTCGATGAAACGCGCCTTCCCGAGCGGACGCTGCGTCTGCGTGCGCTGCAGATACTGCGCCGCCGCCTGCGCGATGGCGTCCGGTCCGAGGCGGGCGACGAAGTCCGGATAGGCGGTCTCCCCGCGGGCCCCCGCCTGCTCCATGAGCTCGGCGATCACGAGCGCCAGGTCCGAAAGCTCGCGCGTGCCCTCGACCGCGGAGTGGCTGGCGAGCATCTGCTCGAGCAGCGTGGAGCCCGAACGCGGCACGCCGACGATGAAGATCGGATCCGCGCGGTCGCTGCCCCAGCCCGCGCGCGCGTGGAAGAACGGTGCGGTGTAGAGCGCCTGCGAGCGCCGCACCGCGGCGGTGGCCGCCCCGGCGTCGTAGGCGTGCGTCGCCCGGTGCAGCTGGTTGCCGCGCGCGTAGTGTTCGAAGGACTCCTCGTATTGGCCGCCGTCCTCGAGCGTCTGGCCGAGCGCGAACTCGAGCCGCACGCGGTCGACCGGCAGCAGCGTCGTGCGCGCAAGCAACCGACGCATCGCCTCGGCGTCGTCGGCGCCGAGCGGCGCCGTCTTCAGGTTCGCGAGACTGAAGTAGGCCTCGCTCGCATCCGGCCGAGCGCGGAGCGCGCGCCGGTACGCCTCGATCGCACCCGCCTGCTCGCCGAGCTCACGCCGTACGTGCCCGAGCAGCACCCAGGCGTTGTCGTTGTCGGGCTGCTCGGCAACCAGCGCCTCGAGGATCGCGACCGACTCCTGGGCGCGGCCAACGAGCCGCAGCGTCCTTGCCTTCAGCATCCTCACCCGCGTGTGGCGTGGCTCGAGCCGCAGCAGTCGCTCGATGAGCGGCAGGACTCGCTCGGGCCGCTGCTGTGCGAAATACACGCACGCGAGGTCGTAGCGCGCCTGCGCGTAACCGGGGGCGAGGGCCAGGCACTCCTCGAGGCGCCGCTCGGCCTCGAAGTAATCGTTGCGCCGCGTCGCCACCTCGGCGTACAGCCGAAGGGCGACGACGTCCTTCGGCGGCGCCTCGAGCCGCGCGCGCAGCAGTCGCTCGGCAACGTCGAGGCGCTCGTCGCTGAGCGCCGCGAGGACGTCGACGAAACCCGGCGGATCGCGCGCCCGGTTCTCGTAGTGCGCGTAGGCCTGGTCCCCGCCGGCCTCGTCGCCGGCTGCGAAGAGCTGCGCCGCGAGTTCGCGCCACGCGTCGATCATCTCCGGGTCGAGCGCGACCGCGCGGCGAAACGCGCTCACTGCGTCCTCGCTCCGGCCGAGGGCGGCGTACGCGCGTCCGAGCTCGAGCTGTATCGCGCTCACCGACGGGTTCTCGGCCGCGACCGCCTCGATCACCGGCAGCGAGCGGCCCGCATCGCCGAGCCGGCGACAGGCGGCGGCGAGCAGCAGCTTTGCCGCGGTGTGCGCCGGGTCGATCAGGAGAATGCCGCTCGCCCGTCGCGCCGCGGTCGCGGGCTCCGAGTCGAGGTACGCCGAGGCGCGCATCAGCTCGAGATCGCTTGCGGGGCTCGCGGGCACGGCTCACTCCGGGACGGTTCTGCGGCGGGGCCGCAGCGGGGCCGCAGCGGGGCCGATATCTAATCGGACGCGCCCGGACCCGTCAACGCGCGCGCATTCGCTACAATGATTGCGGCGCCACTCGCGGCGCCGCGAGGGCTGGGTTCATGAGCACCGCTGCACCGCTCGACGAGGCGTCGATCGCGCGCATCCTGCAGACCTGCCGGGCGCAGGCCGCCGAGGGCCGCACGGCCGAATCCGATCAGCTGCTGGCGCGCATCGCGCAGCAGGCGCCCCACCACCCCGCGGTGCTGAACGAGCTCGGCGTGCGCATGCTCGCGCGCGGCGCGGCCGAGCAGGCGCACCAGCTTTTCGCGCGCGCGACCAGTGCCGACCCCAGGCATCCGGCGCTGTGGGCCAACCTCGCGGGAAGCCTCAAGGCGCTCGGGCGCCGCACCGAGGAGCTGGGCGCGATCGAGAAGGCGCTCGAGCTCGAGCCGCGGCACCTGTCGGCGCTGCTGCAGAAGGCGGCGTACCTCGAGGACACCGGCGATCCGCGCAACGCCGCGCGCATGTACCAGAACGCGCTCGACACGCTGCCGCCGGGCGCGCAGCTTCCGCCCGCCGTCGAGGAGACGCTGAAGCACGCGCGCGCGCTCGTGGCCGCCGACTTCGCCGCGCTCAGCACCGCGCTCGACGAGCCGCTCGCTGCGATACGCGCGCGCCACGGCGGCGCGCGTCAGCGTCGCGTCGACCTGTGCATCGAGGGGCTGCTCGGCCGGCGCAAGGCCTACCACTCGCAGCCGACCTGGCTCTACTTCCCGGAGCTGCCGGCCATCGAGTTCTTCGAGCGCGCCGACTTCCCGTGGCTCGATGCCTTCGACGCGGCGGCCGACGAGATCCGCGGCGAACTCCTGCGCGTGCTGGTTGCCGATCGCGAGGGCCTGCAGCCCTACATCGACTTCCCGAGCGGGCTGCCGCTCGACCAGTTCCGCGAGCTCAACGGCTCGCGGCGCTGGAGCGCGTACTTCCTGTGGAACCAGAGCGAGGCAGTCGCCGGGCACATCGCCCAGTGCCCGACGACGGCTCGGGTGCTCGAGACGGCGCCCCGCTGCCGCGTCGCCGGGCGCGCACCGACCGCGTTCTTCTCGATCCTCGACCCGAACACGCGGATTCCCCCGCACGTCGGTGTCACCAACACGCGCTGCACGGTGCACCTGCCGCTCGTGATCCCGCCGAACTGTGGCTTTCGCGTCGGCGGCACGACGCGCGAGTGGATCCCGGGCAAGGCCTGGGTGTTCGATGACACGATCGAGCACGAGGCCTGGAACCTCTCCGACACGCCGCGCGCGATCCTGATCTTCGACATCTGGAACCCGCTGCTGACCGCGGCGGAGCGCGACCTGATCCAGACGGCCGCCGAGGTCTACGGCCGTTACTACTCGGTGCGCGCGGAGAGTCCGCTGTGAGCGCGGCGCTCCGCGCCGCAGCGCCGGCGATCGCGGTGCTCTTCGCGCCGCTCGCCTTCGCC
>DATKOR010000083.1:0-4126 GCA_035524495.1 Steroidobacteraceae bacterium | reverse complement strand
GGCCGGCGCGGCGCCCGAGGAGAGCGACTGATGGACCGAGTGCGGATCGACCGACGCTGGCTGCCGCTCAACGCGCTGCGCGCCTTCGAGGCGGTCGCCAAGCACGGCAGCTTCACCGGCGCCGCCAATGCGCTCTTGATCTCGCAGAGCGCGCTGTCGCGGCACGTGATCTCGCTCGAGAAGCTGATCGGCGTGCAGCTCTTCGAGCGCCGGCCGCACTCGCTGGCGCTGACCGGGGCCGGACAGCATCTGCTGCCGGTGGTTGCGAAGTCGCTCGACCGCCTCGAGTACGCGCTAGACGAGATCCGCCACGCCGGGACGCCCACGCTGCGCACGCTGCGCGTGCAGATGCCGCCGAGCTTCGCGGTGCACCTCGCGGTGCCGATCCTGCGCGACTTCCGCCGCGCGACCAGCGAGGTCGAGATCGACCTCGTCAGTCCCTACGGCGTCGGCCCGCCGCCCGCCGACGTCGACGTTGCGGTCGTCTACTCAAAGCCCACCGTCACCGACCTGATCTCGGACCTGCTGTGGCCGGTCAAGCTCGGCATCCTCTGCCATCCCGACCTCGCCGCGCGCCACGCCGGCAAGGACCTCGCGAGCTTCGTCCGTGACAACGAGCTCATCCACGTGCGGATCGCGGACCTGCCGCGCCACCACATGTGGTCGCAGCTCGCGCGCCAGGCGAATCTCGGGCAGGTCGGCGTCGAGCGCGGCCTCGTGTTCGACACGGCGCTGATGGCGGTGCAGTACGCGCTCTCGGGCGAGGGCCTCGCTCTCGTCGACCTCAATCTCTTTCGCGAGGAGATCGCCGCCGGCCGGCTGGTGCGCCCGTACGACGTCACGCTCGACGAGGGCTACGGCTACTACCTGATCACGCATCCCGAGGCGCTCAGCGACACCGCGATTGCGCTGTTTCGCTCGTGGCTGATCGAGCACTTCGGGCCGCAACCGGCCGCCGGGGAGCCGGCGGTCCGGCTTGCGGTCTCGAACGACTGACGCCGCGCCTCGACCCGAACGCCCACACCGGAGCCCTGAAGTCCATGACCGAGCGCGGAGACCGAGTCGAACGCCGCCCCCGCCGCCGTGGCGGCGCCGGCGGCCCCGCCGAGCCCGCCGTCGACCGCTCGCGCAGCTACCGGCACCTGACGAACCCCTTCGAGCCCCTGAAGGTCTTTTCGGACGACGCGGTGGCGGCGATCCACGCCGCGGCGCTCTCGATCCTCGAGAACCAGGGGATGCGCGTGCTGCTGCCCGAGGCACGGCAGCGCTACGCGGCCGCGGGTGCGAGCGTCGACGAGGCGAGCCAGATGGTACGCCTCGACCGCGGCCTCGTCGCCGAGGCGATTGCGACGACGCCCAAGGACCTGACGCTCTACGCGCGCGATCCTGAGCACGACGTGCCGGTGTCCGGGCGCCACGTCGCGTTCGCGCCGACGTCCGGGCCGCCGAACATCATGGACCTGAAGCGCGGGCGTCGCGCCGGGACCTTCGAGGACTTCTGCAACCTGATGAAGCTGTCGCAGAGCTTCGAGGTCATCCACGTGCTCGGCGGCGGCGTCGAGCCGCAGGACGTGCCGGTGCAGGTGCGCCACCTCGACACGACGCGCGCGATGCTGACGCTGACCGACAAGGTCCCGCTCGTCTACTCGCGCGGCTCGGCGCAGATCGCCGACAACTTCGAGCTGATCAAGATCGCCTACGGGCTGTCCGACGAGGAGTTCAGCGCACGACCGCGCGTCTGCACGGTGATCAACACCAACTCCCCGCTGCAGCTCGACATCCCGATGGCCGACGGCATCCTGAACTTCGCGGCCGCCGGCCAGGTGCTGATCATCACGCCGTTCACGCTCGCCGGCGCCATGGCGCCCGTCACGATCGCCGGCGCGCTGACGCTCGCGCACGCCGAGGCCCTCGCCGGACTCACGCTCGCGCAGATCGTCCGGCCGGGCGCACCGATCATCTACGGCAGCTTCACCTCCAACGTCGACATGAAATCGGGCTCGCCGGCCTTCGGCACGCCCGAGTACGCCAAGTCCTCGTTCGGCGCCGGCCAGCTGGCGCGCTACCTCGGCATCCCGTGGCGCTCGTCGAACGCGACCGCCTCGAACACGCCCGACGCCCAGTCCGCCTACGAGTCGCAGATGAGCCTGTGGGGCGCGTTGCTCGGCGGCTGCAACTTCGTGCTGCACGCGGCCGGCTGGCTCGAGAGCGGCCTCAGCACCTCGTACGAGAAGTTCATGCTCGACATCGAGATGCTGCAGATGTTCGCCGAGACCTTCCAGCCGGTCGGCGCGACGCCAGACGACCTCGCGCTCGCGGCGGTCGCCGAGGTGGGACCGAGCGGGCACTTCTTCGGCTGCGCGCACACGATGGAGCGCTACCGCAACGCGTTCTACGCGCCGCTCGTGTCCGACTGGCGCAACTTCGGGCAGTGGACCGAGGCCGGCGGCCATACCGCGACCGAGCGCGCGCATGCGCTCTGGCAGGAGGCGCTGGCGCGCTACCAGGCGCCGCGGCGCGATCCGGCCGTCCTCGAGGCGCTCGACGACTACGTCGCGAGGCGCAAGGCCGAGGGCGGCGCGCCGCCAGTCAGCTAGACACGCGGCGGGCGCGCGGCGCGCCCCGCCAGGATTCCAGGACGCGAGGGCATCTATGCGGACGCATGTGCGAGTGGCGGTGATCGGCGGCGGCGTCGTCGGCGCGAGCGTGCTCTACCACCTGACGAAGGCCGGCTGGAAGGACGTGCTGCTGATCGAGCGCGCCGAGCTCACCTCGGGCTCGACCTGGCACGCGGCCGGCGGCATGCACACCGTCAACGGCGATCCCAACGTCGCGAAGCTGCAGCAGTACACGATCAACCTCTACAAGGAGATCGAGCAGATCTCCGGCCAGTCGTGCGGCGTGCACATCACCGGCGGCATCATGCTCGCCGGCACGCGCGAGCGGCTCGACTGGCTGAAGATGGCCAAGGCGCGCGGGCGCTACCTCGGCATGGAGCTCGAGCTGATCTCGGTCGAGGAGGCGAAGCGCCTGTTCCCGCTGCTCGAGCCCAGGCACTTCGTCGGCGCGATGTACGACCCGATCGAGGGCCACGTCGATCCCTACGGCGTCACGCACGCGTACGCCAAGTCCGCGCAGATCGGCGGCGCCGAGGTCGTGCGCCAGACGCGCGTCACTGACTGCCGGCCGCGCGCCGACGGCACCTGGGACGTCATCACCGACAAGGGCACCGTGCATGCCGAGCACGTCGTCAATGCCGCCGGCCTCTGGGCGCGCGAGGTCGGGCGCATGGTGGGCCTCGAGCTGCCGATCCTCGCGATGGAGCACCAGTACCTGATCACCGAGGACATCCCGGAGTTCAAGGGCCAGAAGGAGCAGCTGCACTGCATCGACTTCGAGGGCGAGATCTACATGCGCCAGGAGCGCGGCGGCATGCTGATGGGGACCTACGAGCGCGCCGGCGTGCCGTGGTCGCCGCAGACGACGCCCTGGGACTTCGGCCAGGACCTGCTGCCGAACGATCTCGAGCGCATCGCGCCCTCGCTCGAGGTCGGCTTCCAGCACTTCCCGCGGCTCGAGAGCGCCGGCATCAAGAAGATCGTCAACGGCCCGTTCACGTTCGCGCCCGACGGCAACCCGCTGGTCGGACCGGTGCGCGGGCTGCGGAACTACTGGGTCGCCTGCGGCGTCATGGCCGGCTTCAGCCAGGGCGGCGGCGTCGGCCTGGCGCTCTCGCGCTGGATGGTCGACGGCGACCCGGGCGCCGACATCTGGGGCATGGACGTGGCGCGCTACGGCAGCTGGGCGACGCTCGCCTACACGAACGCCAAGGTGCGCGAGAACTACTCGCGGCGCTTCAGGATCCGCTTCCCGAACGAGGAGCTGGAGGCCGCGCGGCCGCTCAGGACCACGGCGCTCTACGACCGGCTCTCGGCCGAGAACGCCGTGTGGGGCGACTACTGCGGGCTCGAGCATGCGCTGTGGTTCGCGCCCAAGGGCACGCCGCCGCGCGAGGAGATCACCTTCCGCCGCTCCAACGCCCATGCGCACGTCGCGGAGGAATGCCGCGCGGTGCGCGAGGCGGCGGGGCTCCTCGAGATCTCGAACTACGGCAAGTTCGAGGTCA
>DATKOR010000082.1:0-21037 GCA_035524495.1 Steroidobacteraceae bacterium | reverse complement strand
GATGCTGCCCGGCACGCGTGAGAACCTTGGCGCGCGGTACGAGGCCCGCGTGCTTCCGGTCGACCCACTCCAGCAGCGCGCCCAATGCCGCAGCTGGTTCGTCTGATCCAATGCGAGCAGCGTCGCGAGCGTGGGCGGCGCGGGCTCTTAGTGCGCGGCATGCAGCAATGTCCTTCTCACAGGCGCGCAATACCGCGCGCAGCTCCGCGGCCGGGAGTTGCGGCCGGCGGCCAGTGTCACGGTTGCGCCAGGGAAAGGGGTTGAACGGATAGCGGATAGGCTGGAGGAGACCGGGACGACACCGTTCTAGCCATTGCAGAAGTTTGCGAAGCGTCGTGTAGCTGCCCGCGCGGGTTGACTTGGTCCACGGGGCGCCCGCCGGGCGTCGCTGGCGGTTCAACCACTCGACGTACCGGATCAGGAGCCCGCCATTGAAGTCATCAAGGCTGTGCACGGCAGCTGAGTCGGCGACAAAGCGTGCGAACACCTTCAGCTGCGCCCACTGAGTCAGCACAATGCGTTCGGCCCTGGCACCGAAGTGATGCCAGAACCCGTCTGCCAACGCTTGCGACACGTCTGCAGGTAGTCCGAGGGCGGAGAAGTCGACCACGGTCCTGCGGACCACCCGCGGTCCATCGAGCCGCGCCGGCTCAAGCGCGGGGACGGCGGTGTACGGCCGTGGCGTAGGCACGGTCAATCCCGCTCCACGATCAGCGAGTCGAGGACGTCGCCGAGTACGCACACGTCGACGGCGACGGCACGCAAATACCGATCGGTCGTCTCGATGTGCTCGTGCCCCATGAGGATCTTCACGATCAGAAGCGGGTTGATCGCTGCGCCCTGGTTCGCGAGCTGCTCGAGCCGTGCGAGCATCATGCAGGCGAAAGTCGCGCGCAGCAGGTGGGTCGTAGCCCTAAAGCCGGCCACCGCGCCGGCCGCGTGAATCACTTGCTGGTAACGGTTCTTGCTCACGACGCAGCCGCGACTGCCGATGAAGAGGCCCTCGGGCGCCCGGTCGCGCGTGCGGCGTTCGCGCCGGACGATCCACGCTCGGCGATGTCCGCCGACGTATCCAGCGGTCTCCTCGAGGAGGCTCGCAGGCGCGATGACGTAACCCGCCTTCCGACCCTTGCGGCTCACGTCGATTAGGCGAAACGTCGTCGCCGACGTTGCCGCCACGTCGATATCGCCAAGAGTGAGGCGCAAGAGCTCGCTGACCCGCAATCCCGTGTACAGCTGCCAGCGGGCCATCAGGTCGTAGGGCGGCGGGAGCGCCGCCAGTAACTCGCGTGCCTGAACGGACGAGAGCGGCCGCGGCAGCGCTTCGTACTGGCGGAGCACGAAGAAGCCGCGATCGTTCGACTCGGAACTGCCGGGTCGCGGTCGCCGCGCCGGGCGAGCCAACTGGAAGTCGTTCGCGCGGCCGATCAACGGCGAGGTCTTGAGCCACCCGTTGCGAACCGCCCAGGCATAGAAGCGCAGGACGCCGCGCACGCGATGGTTGATGGTCCGCAGGGCGTACGGGCGCCGGGTATGCAGACTGGCTTCCGTCAGCATCCGGTTGCGGTAGGCCACGAGCTCCGCAGCGTTTGCATCGCACCACGCAATCCCGTTCTGCTCGAGCGTCTCGAACCAGTCGTACAGCACCTCGGAGTAGGTGCGCACCGTGTCGGGGGTGTGCGCGCGTTCCACGCCGTGCTCATGGAGGAACGCCAGCGCCGGCTCGATAAGCGCAAGATCGGCGGTGAACAGGAGCGGGAACCCTGCAGGGCGCGGCGCGCGCAGACGGACCATCTCGGCCTCTGCGGCGGCCCTGCGAACCGCAACGGGCACGTCCTCGGAAAGCGGTATGGCCGCCTTACGGATGATCTGGACCACCGTCCGCCGCCGTCGTGAGGTGCCTGACGGCCTCGACGAATGCGAGACCGAGCAGATGCATGGTGAGGTCGATCGCCCCGCCTCCGCCCTTGCGGGCGCGGGTGTCATACCACTTGGGGCCGGTCGTGAGGATCTCGAAGTCGCCACGCGTGGTGCGCAGGTGCCAGCGACGGCTACCCGAGTCCTTGATCGGCAGGTAGTCCGTATCGGCCTTGAGGTCGAGGGCGAGGCGCCGGAGGGTCACCTCCGCCGGCAGACGTCGAAGGTGGGCCAATGTCACTGGATCAAACGACTTGCGCACCGATGGGCCGCCGACGACTGCCTGGACCCTCCCCAGACCCCTCCCGGGCTACTCGCCTCTCAACGAGGCTGGGGCTACTCGAGTCTGCGGCACTCTAGGCGTCTGACCGAGCTCCAAAAAGCCCGGTGACATGCAGAAATGCAACCTATCACCCCTCCGGCGTTGCCGAACCGAGTCGCGCGGACGAGGTGATCACGCTTAGGCTTCGGGATGCGCTCGCGCTCGTCGACATCCGGGTCGTCGACCACCTGATCGTCGGCGAGGGGGCCTGCGTCAGCCTCGCCGAGCGGGGCCTGCTGTAGGTTGGCCGGGAGGCTGTTTGCATCGGGGCGCAGCCGATGGTTAAATATGCGGCTCTCCGTCCCCCTGCGGCCGGCCTAGGACCACGCCCATGTCACGAGTCTGTCAGATCACCGGTAAGAAGCCGATCGTCGGCAACTCGGTCTCGCACGCCAACAACAAGCGGCGCCGGCGCTTCCTGCCGAACCTGCACACGCAGCGCTTCTGGCTCGAGGACGAGAAGCGCTGGGTGACGCTGCGCGTCTCGACGCGCGGGCTGCGCACGATCGAGAAGCACGGCATCGCCAAGATCGTCGCCGATCTGCGGGCCCGCGGCGAGCACATCTAGGACCGGCAGGAGTCAGAAGCGATGCGCGACAAGATCAAGCTCGTCTCGAGCGCCGGCACCGGCCACTACTACACGACGACCAAGAACAAGCGGCTCCATCCGGAGAAGATGGAAGTGCTGAAGTACGACCCGCGCGCGCGCAAGCACGTGGCGTACAAGGAATCGAAGATCAAGTAAGCCGGGCGCGCGGCCGTGGGCCGCGCGGCGCCGCGGTTCAGCCCGCGGACGCCATCCCGGTCGACACCAGCCGATAGCCCTTGAGCGCGCGGGCGAACTCCCGCAGCCGCTCGATGTGGCTCGCCTCGGCCTCGCGGATCCACTCGCGCAGGTGCGCAGTCAGCCGCTCGTTGTTGCCGATGCGCCCGCTCCACAGCACCGCGAGCCGGTCGCGAAAGTCCGTGACCGTCTTGAGTGCGGCGTGCTCCGCGAGCAGCTGCTGCAGGCGCGCCCGCGCGGCCTCATCGAGCATCACCGGGTGGCGGACCAGCAGCCGCTTGACGCGCAGGCTCAGCGTCCCGGCGCTCCTTGCGACCTCGGCTTTCAGCACCGGCAGCGTCACGCTGCGGGTGTAGTTGCGGATCACGTCCATGCGGCCGGTGATGATCGTGCGCACGGTGTCGAGATCGACGACCGGGCGCGGCTCGTCCGGCAGCGCGCGCGGCGCGACCTTGCGGATCCTGGCAAGCCCGAGCGCGGAGAAGACCGTCAGCCACAGCCAGCCGATGTCGAACTCGCCGCGGCGCATCGAGAAGCGCGCCGACGACGGGAACGCGTGGTGGTTGTTGTGCAGCTCCTCGCCGCCCGTGATCACCCCCCACGGCACGAGGTTGCGGGCCGCGTTGTCGCACTCGAAGTTGCGGTAGCCGAGCGCGTGGCCGAGGCCGTTGATGACGCCGGCCGCAAACAACGGCATCGCGAGCAGCTGCACCGAGAGAATGATGATGCCCGGGACGCCGAACACGACGAGGTCGGTCGCGACCAGCAGCACGATGCCGAGGTTGCGATGGCGCCGGTAGAGGTTCCGCTCGAGCCAGTCGTCGGGCGTGCCGCGGCCGTACTTCTCGAACACCTCGGGGTCGCGTGCCGAGACTCGGTAGACCTCCGCGCCCTCGAGCAGGATCTTCCTGAGGCCGAGCAGCACCGGGCTGTGCGGGTCGCCCTCGACGTCGGAGAAGGCGTGGTGCTTGCGGTGCACCGCGACCCACTCGCCGGTGATCATCCCGGAGGTCATCCAGATCCAGAACCGGAAGAAGTGCCGCAGCGCCGGGTGCAGGTCGACTGCGCGGTGCGCCGCATCGCGGTGCAGGTAGCAGGTCACTGCCATCATCGTGACCTGCACGAGCAGGAACGTGACGAGCACGTAGCCCCAGAAGCTGAGGCGCACGAGGCCGTAGAGGAAGTCGAGGTTCACAAGGGTCACTCCGTCGTTGATCCGCGGTCCGGGCGCCAGGCGCCGTCCATGACCGGCGCGCCACTATACTCGTATTGGACATAGCGTAAACCGGTGAAATCCTTCAAAGTCCGCTCAGCGGACACCCTGAGTCGCCGGTTCTGGGACCCAGCGCACGACGCCCGCACGCCGTTCCCGGACGGAAAGCCCCGTAATGCCCGAACTGCCCGAGGTCGAGACCACCCGCCGCGGCCTCGAGCCCGTCCTGAAGGGCCAGCGGATCATCAGGGTCATCGTCCGCGACCGGCGCCTGCGCTGGCGCTTGCCGGCCGGCTTCGAGGCGTCGCTGACCGGGCGGCGGATCCGCACGGTCGGCAGGCGCGGAAAATACCTATTGATCGGCACCGATGCCGGCACGCTCATCGTCCACCTCGGGATGTCCGGGAGCCTGCGCGTCGTCGATCCCGCGCTCGCGCCGGTCGCGCACGATCACGTCGACCTCATACTCTCGTCCGGTCGCTGTGTGCGCTTCAACGACCCGCGGCGCTTCGGTTGCCTGCTCTTCGTCACCGGCGACCCGCTCGCGCATCCTCTGCTGCGCGCGCTCGGGCCCGAACCGCTGTCGGACGCCTTCGACGCCGATTACCTCTACGCGCGCACGCGCCACCGCCGCGTCGCGATCAAGCAGTTCCTGATGAATGCGTCGGTCGTCGTCGGCGTCGGCAACATCTACGCGAACGAGGCGCTGTTTCGCGCGCGACTGAAGCCGCAGCGCGCGGCCGGCGGGCTCAGGCGCGACGAGGCCGCGCGGCTCGTGACGGCGATCAGGCGCGTGCTCGGCGCCGCGATCAAGGTCGGCGGCACGACGCTGCGCGACTACGTCAACGCCGACGGGATGCCCGGCTACTTTCGCCAGAAGCTTTACGTCTACGAGCGCGCCGGCGCGCCGTGCCGCGTGTGCCGCACGCCGATCCGCCAGCGCGTGCAGGGCCAGCGCTCCACGTACTGGTGCCCTAGCTGCCAGCGCTGAACTGGGCGCGCACCGCCGGCTGGATCAGGAGCAGCACGAGCGCCGCGGCGAACACGATGTTGACGAGCGTGACCTCGAGAATCAGCGACTCGGCGACGCGCGCGAACGACGCGCGCTCCGGGTAGCCGCGCGCGAGGTCCTCGAGCGCGTAGCGCGCGACGCCGCAGCCGAGCGCGGCGAGCGCGGCCCAGGCCATCGCGAAGCCGAGCGCCGTGCGCCGCGCCCAGCCCCGGCGCCACAGCAGCCCCGTCCCGAGCCAGGCCACGAAACAGTGGAAGGCGATCGCGAGCGCGAGCAGCGCCGGCAGCCACGCGAAGAACATTGCGAGGAACTCGCCGGTGAGCCCGGAGTTGCGCCACGAGGCCGCGAGCAGCGGCACCTGGCCTGCGAACAGCCAGCCGAGCAGCTGCCAGGCTGCGATGCCGGCGCCGAGGAGTCCCACCCCGATCAGGCTGAGCGCGACCGCGCTCACCATCGTCACCGCGAGCGCGTACGGCACCGGTCCTTCAGTAGACGAGGCCGGCGCCGAAGCCACGCGGGTCCGAGGCCGCCTCGATCTTGCCGCTGGCGTAGTCCCAGGTGACGACCTGGGTGTTGCCCCACGAGCCGCGGCCGGCCCGGAACTTGTGGCCGCGCTGCTCGAGCGCGGCGCGCACCTCGTCCGACAGCGCGCCCGGCTCGTAGAGGACGGCGTCCGGCAGGTACTGGTGGTGGACGCGCGGTGCCGCGACGATCGCGGCGGCGCCCATGCCGTCGAGCCAGTGCAGCACGCCGCCGAGCACGTTCGAGATGATCGTGCTGCCGCCCGGCGAGCCGATGATCAGCAGCCCTCGCTCGGTCTCGACGAAGGTCGGCGTCATCGAGGACAGCGCGCGCTTGCCGGGCGCGATCGCGTTGGCGTCAGCACCGACGAGCTCGAAGGCGTTCGGCGCACCCGCCGCGACCGCGAAGTCGTCCATCGTGTCGTTCAGGAGGAAGCCGGTCCCCGGCACGATGTAGGTGGCCCCGAAGAAGAGGTTGATTGAGACGGTCGCCCCGACGCGGTTGCCGTCGCGGTCGAGGATCGAGAAGTGCGTCGTCGACGGGCTTTCGTCGGCGGTGAACACCGGCCGCAGCATGTCCGAGGGCGTCGCGCGGTCGAGCCGGATCGCCGTGCGCTGCCCGGCCGCGTAGTACGGGCTCATCAGCTGCTCGACCGGGATCGACACGAAGTCGGGATCGCCGAGGTACTCGGCACGGTCGCGGTAGGCGCGCCTGAGCGCCTCTATGACGAGGTGCTGGCGCGTGACGGCATCGAGTGCCGGGTAGTCGTAGCCGGCGAGGATGCCGAAGGCGTCGGCGAGCACGAGGCCGCCGGAGGACGGCGGCGGCGAGGTCACGAAGCGCGCGTTGCGGTAGCGAAACTCCACGGGCTTGCGCTCGATGACCTTGTAGCGGGCGAGGTCCTCGACCGACCACAGGCCGCCGTCCTTGCGCACCGCGGTCGCGAGGCGCTCGGCGAACTTCCCCTCGTAGAACGCGCGCGCGCCGCTCGTCCCGATCAGCTCGAGCGTGCGCGCGAGCTCCGGCTGGCGGATCGGCGCCCCGACTTCGGGCACCTCGCCCCTGGCGAGGAACACCGCCGCGGCATCCTTCGACGCCGCGAGCTGGGCCTTCTTGACGCGGATCGCGTTCTGCAGCCGCGCATAGAGCGGGAAGCCCTCCGTGGCGATCCGGACCGCCGGCTTCAGCGACTCGGCGAGCGGCAGGCGACCGTAGCGGCTCGCGAGGTGCGCCCACGCCGCCGGCTCGCCCGGGATGCCGGCGGCGAGCGGACCGTTCATCGAGGCGCCGGCGCGCGGCTTGCGGTCGGCGCCGAGGTACATGTTGCGGCTCGCGGCGAGCGGCGCGGTCTCGCGCGCATCGACGAACACGTCGTGGCCGTCGGCGGCGAAGTGCAGCAGGTAGAAGCCGCCGCCGCCGACGCCCGAGCTCGCGGGCTCGACGACCGCGAGCACCGCGCTCACGGCGACCGCGGCGTCGAAGGCATTGCCGCCGGCGGCGAGCACGTCGAGGCCGGCCTGGGTGGCGAGCGGATGGGCGCTCGCGATCGCGTTCTTGCCGGGCGCGGGCGCGGCGAGCGCGAGCGCGCCGACCAGGAGCGCGAGCGCCCCGAGCAGCGTCGGCAGCGCGCGGCGCAGGACGCGTGGCGTCACGTCGACTCCGGCGGCGCGCGGCGCGCAAACAAGGGCGCCCGCTTCTTGAGCTCGGCCGCGACCAGCGGGTGCACGAACTCGCTGACGTCGCCGCCCAGCGAGGCGATCTCGCGCACCAGCGTCGAGGAGATGAACGTCAGCTGTTCCTTCGGCGTCAGGAACACGTGCTCGACCTCGGGCGAGAGGTGGCGGCTCATGTTCGCGAGCTGGAACTCGAACTCGAAGTCCGACACCGCGCGCAGCCCGCGAACCACGACGTGCGCGCCCTGCTCCTTCGCGAAGTCGACGGTCAGTCCCGAGTAGCCCTTGACGAGCACGTTCGGCAGGTCGTGCAGCACGCGCCGCGCCATGTCGACGCGCAGGTCGAGCGGGAACATCGGCGCCTTGTTGGGGTTCGCGGCGATGCCGACGACGACGCGGTCGAACACGCTCGCGGCGCGGCGCACGAGGTCGTCGTGGCCGTTGGTGATCGGGTCGAAGGTGCCGGGATAGACGGCGCTGCGCTTGTGATTCATGTCTCGACCATCCGCTCGCTGCCGGCCGGCTCGCGGCGACGCGCCAGCACCGCCAGCACCTCGCCGGCGCGCGTCTCGCGTACCGTCTCCCACGCCGATGGCAGCGGCGGCCGTCCGCCGCGCGCGGCGCACTCGAGGTAGATGAACGCGCGCGGCGCGAGCCACCCCCCGTCCTCGAGCAGTTTACACAATTCGTCCTGCCGGCCCTGCGCGAACGGCGGGTCGAGGAACACGACGTCGAAGGGCCGCGCAGACCCCGCGAGAAAGCGAAACGCATCGCCCCCGACGACGCGCGCCGCTGTGCCGCCGAGCGTCGCGAGCGAGGCCCGAAGCGCCTGCGCGACCTCGGTCGCATGCTCGACGAACACGACCTCGCGCGCCCCGCGCGACAGCGCCTCGAGCCCGAGCGCGCCGCTGCCGGCGAAAAGATCGAGGCAGCGCGCGTCGCCGATCACGCCCTGCAGCCAGTTGAACAGGGTCTCGCGCACGCGATCCGGCGTCGGGCGCAGTTCCGCGACGGACGGAAATCGGATGCGGCGCCCGCGCCACGCCCCGCCGATGATGCGCACCGAGTTTGACCCTCCGGCGCGCTTTTTTTGCGCTGCGGCAAGTGATTTCCCGCGACGATGTCGCGGTCTCCCGTCCTTGCCAGAATTCGAAGCCAAAGCGTACCCTTGCGCACCACCTCAGAGCGCGATCATACGCGCCAAGAACTCGACCGATTGCCAGTGGAGCACGCGATCATGCACGCGACCCGTAGAGTCCTTCCGGCCCTTGCGCTCAGTGTTGCAGCGTTGCTGCTCGGCGCGTGCGGCAGCCACTCGGCATCCAACGGCAACGGCGGCATCGGGCCGACCGATCCGACGTTCGGCAACGGTGCCGGCGGCACGCCGCCGCCGACGGCGTTCCACCCGATGTTCAACGTCGGCCAGGGCATCCTGCCGTACCCGACCGACCTGTATTTCAACGGCTCGACCGACGGGACGCTGCGTTTCCCGACCAACGAGGCGTTCTTCTTCAACGCCACGGCGATGAACGGCCTCGACGGGTTCTCGACGACCGCGCCGATCACCGTGCGCTTCTCGGCGCCGATCGACGCGACGACGTTCAGCGCCGCCGACGTCATCGTGATCCGCCTGACGCTCGACAACGCGACCAAGGGCCCGCTGCTGCCGCCGGCCCCGGGCGGCCAGCTGCCGCAGCCGCTCGTCTACGGCACCGACTACACCGTGTACGTCAGCGGCATGGGCCCCGTGGGCGCGCTCGCCGAGGCGGTGGACTCGGGCGGTTCGACGCTGGTCATCGAGCCCAAGCACCCGCTCGATCCCTCGAGCGGCGCGACCAACATCGGCTACCTCGTGCTGCTGACGAACGGCATCAAGGACATGAGCGGCAACGCGGCCGTCCCGGACAACGACTACGCGACCGTGCAGGCCGGTGCGCTCGCCGACCTCGCCGCCGGCAAGACGACGCCGACCTGCGCGAGCGTGACCGACCCGACGCTGAACCTCGTCTGCCAGCTGACCTTCGGCCACCTCGCGATCGCGGCGCAGGCGGGCCTCAACCCGGCGAGCGTCGTGCTCTCGTTCAGCTTCAGCACGCAGTCGATCTCCGACACGCTGAACATCCTGTGGGCGACGTACCAGGCGACCCCGGTCCCGGCCAACGCGATCGCGGCCGCGCCGATCGGCAAGACGACGACGGACCTGCTCGGCGCCGCCTCGCCCGGATACGCCGACATCTGGCTCGGCGTCGTGACGCTCCCCTACTACCTCACCGCGGCCGCGAACCCGCACGACACGGCGCCGCTGACGGCCTACTGGACCGCCGCCGGCGCGCCGCCCGCGCCGCTCGATCCGACGAGCCGCAAGCTCACGCGTTTCAACCCGATCCCGGCGGTCACGAGCCAGCAGACCGTCCCGATGATCGTCGGCGTGCCCGACCCCAAGACCGGCTGCGTCGAACCGAACGCCGGCTGGCCGGTGGTCGTCTTCATGCACGGCATCACCGGCAACCGCACGAACGCAGTCGCGATCATGGACGCGTACACCGGCCACTGCTTCGTCGTCGTCGCGATCGACCAGCCGCTCCATGGACTCACGGATCCGACGAGCCCGCTCTACCGCAACCAGGCCTTCACCGGATCGCCCGCCGCCGCGCTGATGACCGGCGAGCGCACCTTCGACCTCGACGTCGAGGACAACACGACCTTCGCCGCCGGCCCGGACGGCATCATCGACCCGTCGGGCGATCACTTCGTGAACCTCGCGAGCCTGCTGACGATGCGCGACAACCTGCGGCAGGCGAGCTCGGACCTCCTGTGGCTCGGCCACGTGCTGCCGGCGCTGTCCCTCGGCGTCGCCAAGAACGGCACCTCCGACGTCGACGGGACGCAGCTGCAGCTCGCCGGCCAGTCGCTCGGCAGCATCGTCGGCACGCCGGCGCTCTCGGTCGTGAGCCTGCAGACCGGCCAGCCGAACTCGCCGTATCTCTCGGGCCTGCTGTCGGTTGATGGCGCGATGTTCGCCTACATCGGCCGCGACTCCCCGGCGTTCCAGGCGCGCATCAACGCCGGGCTCAATGCGCTCTCGGGCGGCCTGATCGTTCCGGGCGCCACGGCCTACGACAACTTCAGCCGCGACGGGCAGATGGCAGTCGACTCGGGCGACCCGGTCAACTACATCCAGGCGGCGGTCGCCGGCCGCCCGATCCTGTGGCAGCAAGTCGTCGGCGGCGGACCGCTGCCCGACGGCTCGATGGCGCTGCCCGACCAGGTGATCCCGAATGTGGAGTCGGCGCACCTGATCGCGGCGACCTCGCTGCTGTCGCGCTTCTCGGTCGGCCAGACGCCGCTCGCCGCGGGCCACGGCGCGTACGTCAACTTCATCTACGGCCGCCACCAGTCGCTGCTCGATCCCTCGGGCACGACGGTCACGGCGGCGACGAACGGCGCGACCTGGCTCGAGATGCAGTCCGAGGCAGTCGCCTTCGCGCTCGCGCGCGGCACGGTGGTCACGGTCGGCGCCGGGAGCGCCGCGGTCGTGCAACCCTGAGCGGCAGCTCAAGTCGAACCAAGGGCCGGGCAAGTCCCGGCCCTTTTCATTTATGGGCCACGCGCGCCGGTAGAATGACGGCCGGCCACGGGTAGACCGATGTTCGATTTCCTCAAGAAGCCGTCCGCGGATGCGCCGGGCGTGCGCGGGCTGTTCGGCCGCCTGCGCGCGCGGCTGAACGCCGGCCAGTCGCTGCTGACGCGCGACCTGGCCGAGTTCGTGCCGGGCCGGCGCGTCGACGCCGAGCTCCTCGAGGAGCTCGAGACGCGCCTGCTGACGGCCGACGTCGGGATGCCCGCGACCGAGCGGATCCTCGAGGCCCTGCGCCGGCGCGTCGCGCGCCAGGAGCTGGGCGACCTTGAGGCGCTCGTCGCGGCGCTGAAGCGCGCGATCGCCGAGATCCTGGCGCCGGTTGCGCAGCCGCTCGTGATCGACAGGGGCAAGCGACCCTTCGTCGTGCTCGTCGTCGGCGTCAACGGCTCGGGGAAGACGACCTCGATCGGCAAGCTCGCCCGCTGGCTCGGCGATCGCGGCCACAAGGTGCTGCTCGCGGCCGGCGACACGTTCCGCGCGGCGGCGGTCGAGCAGCTCTCGGCCTGGGGCGCGCGCAACGACGTCCCGGTCGTCGCACAGGCGGCGGGCGCCGACCCCGCGGCGGTCATCTTCGACGCGTACTCCGCCGCGCGCGCCCGCGACATCGACGTGCTGCTCGCCGACACCGCAGGGCGCCTCCAGAACCAGGCGCACCTGATGGAGGAGCTCAAGAAGGTGCGCCGCGTGCTTGCGCGCCAGGACCCGACGGCGCCGCACGAGGTGCTGCTCGTGCTCGACGCGAGCCAGGGCCAGAACGCGCTCGCGCAGGCGCGCGTGTTCCACGCTGCGCTCGGCGTGACCGGGATCGTGCTGACCAAGCTCGACGGAACCGCCAAGGGCGGGATCGTCATCGCGATCGCCGAGGAGCTGCGTATTCCGCTGCGCTTCGTCGGCGTCGGCGAGGCGCTCGGCGACTTCGGCGAGTTCGACGTCGCCGACTTCGTCGATGCGCTCGTCGCAAGCCCGGAGCCCGTTGCGCCGTGATCCGCTTCGACGGCGTCGCCAAGCGCTACCCGAGCGGCCGCGAGGCCCTATCGGACCTCACGCTCGCGGTCGCGCCCGGCGAGATGGTGTTCCTGACCGGCCATTCCGGCGCCGGCAAGAGCACGGCGCTGAAGCTCATCGCGCTGATCGAGCGGCCGACGCGCGGCCAGATCATCGTCGGCGGCCAGAACCTCGCGGCGATCGCGCGCCGCGGCGTCGCCGGCTACCGGCGAAGGATCGGCATGGTGTTCCAGGACCACAAGCTGCTGCACGACCGGCCGGTCTGGGACAACGTCGCGCTGCCGCTCGTGATCCAGGGCACGCCGCACCGCGAGCTCGACAAGCGCGTGCGCGCGGCGCTCGACCAGGTCGGCCTCCTCGGCCGCGAGCGCAGCTTCCCGATCGAGCTCTCGACCGGCGAGCAGCAGCGCGTCGGGATCGCGCGCGCGGTCGTCGGCAAGCCGCCGATCCTGATCGCCGACGAGCCGACCGGGAACCTCGATCCCGACCTCGCGCTCGAGGTGATGCGGCTGTTCAAGCGCTTCAACGAGGTCGGCGTGACCGTGCTGATCGCGAGTCACGACGTGCACCTGATCGACCAGCTCGGCGTGCGCCGCATCGCGCTCGCCGCCGGCCGGCTGGCGGAGGCGGCGCGTGGCTGAGGGACTCGCGCGCGACGCCGCCTCGCTCGGCTTCCGGGCCGCGGTGCGCGGCTGGCTCGAGCGCCACCTGCAGACGCTCGTCGCCTCGCTCGGGCGGCTGGTGCGCGCGCCGTTCGGAACGGTGCTGACGCTCGGCGTGATCGGCATCGCGCTCGCGCTCCCCGCGTGCCTCGAGCTCGTCGTCGTCAACGCGCGCGCGGCCTCGGGCGGCTGGGCCGACGCGCTCGACCTCACCGTGTACTTGAAGCCGAAGCTTGCCGACCACGACGCCGCGCAGCTCGCCGAGCGCATCGGTGCGCGCGGCGACGTCGCGAGCGCGCGGCTCGTCAGCGCCGCCGAGGGCCTCGCGGAGTTTCGCCGCTGGTCGGGGCTCGGCGCTGCGCTCGATGCCCTGAGCGACAACCCGTTGCCCGCGGCGATCGTCGTGCGGCCGCGGGTCGTCACCGGCGCCGAGGACCCGGCCGCGGTCGGCGTGCTCGCGGAGGCGCTGCGCGCGCTGCCGGGCGTCGACCAGGTGCAGCTCGACACCGACTGGGTGCGGCGCTTCACGGCGATGCTCGATGCGCTCAGGCGACTCGTGATGGTGGTCGCGCTGCTCCTCGCGCTCGCGATCCTGCTCATCGTCGGCAACACGATTCGCCTGGACATCGACGCCCGCCGGGCCGAGATCGAGGTCGTCAAGCTCGTCGGTGGCAGCGACGGCTTCGTGCGCCGGCCGTTCCTCTACGGCGGCTTCTGGTACGGGCTCGGCGGCGGCCTCGTCGGCTGGCTCCTCACCGAGGCTTTCGTGCTGACCCTCGCCGGGCCCATCGGCCGGGTCGCGGCCGCCTACGGCAGCAGCTTTACGCTCGTCGGTCCCGACCTTCCGACGTCGCTGCTGCTGATCGGCGGGGGCGCGGTGCTCGGCTGGGCCGGGGCCTTTGCCTCGGCCACCCGGCACCTGCGGGCGATCGAGCCGGGCCTCGAGCGCTGACGCTCATAAGCTATTGTTATAGTTGCATAAATAAGTGGAACGGGATCCCCTCTTAGCACTCTAAACGAACGAGTGCTAGGATCTCGGCACCGGAGGCCGTTGTTGACTCCGGATAGGGGAAGAGTCCGTCCATGACCATGGCGCTTGCACCAGCCGCCCTCGCGGGCAGCACCGCCCTTGCGTTGCGGGGCCCCGTTGGCAGTCTCGAGGCCTACATCGACACCGTGTCGCGCATCCCGGTCCTCGCGAGGGACGAGGAAGTGCGGCTCGCGAATCGCTTCCGCGACGAAGGCGACCTCGAAGCGGCGCGCGAGCTCGTGCTCTCGCACCTGCGCTTCGTCGTGCACATCGCGCGCGGCTACTCGGGCTACGGCTTGCCGATGGGCGACCTGGTTCAGGAAGGTAACGTCGGCCTCATGAAGGCGGTTAAGCGCTTCGACCCCGCGGTCGGCGTGCGGCTCGTGTCGTTCGCGGTCCACTGGATCCGCGCCGAGATCCACGAGTACGTTCTCAGGAACTGGCGCCTCGTGAAGATCGCGACCACCAAGGCGCAGCGCAAGCTGTTCTTCAACCTGCGCAAGGCCAAGAAGAGCCTGGCGTGGCTGACGGCCGAGGAGACCCAGGCGGTGGCCCGCGATCTCGGCGTGACGCCCGCGGAAGTCTCGCAGATGGAGCAGCGCCTCGCGGCGCGCGACGTCGCCTTCGATCCGTCGCCGGACGTAGACGACGAGGACGGCCATTACACGCCGGCCGCCTACCTGCCGGCGCCGGACGCCGACCCGGCGGTCGCGGTCGAGCGCGACGAGTGGGAAGGCGCCTCGAGCCAGCGGCTGAAGCACGCGCTCGCGACGCTCGATGCGCGCAGCCGCGCGATCGTCGAGCGGCGCTGGCTCGCGGACGAGGGCAAGGCGACGCTGCACGAGCTCGCCGCCGAGTACTCGGTCTCGGCCGAGCGCATCCGCCAGATCGAGGCGAACGCCCTCAAGAAGCTGAAGGCCGCGATGGCCTGAGCGGCTAGCTAGCCGGTCACGCGCGCGATCGGCGAGAGCGTGAGCTCCACGCGCCGGTTGCGCGCGCGACCGTCGGCGGTGTCGTTGCGCGCGACCGGGCGCGTCTCGCCGGCTCCGATCGTCGTGATCCGGCTCTTCAGCACCCCGCGCTTCTCGAGGAACGCCGCGACCGCGGCGGCGCGCCGCTCGCTGAGCGCCTGGTTGTGCTCGCGGCTGCCGGCGCTGTCGGTGTGGCCGGCGACCTCGATGACGGTCTTGTCGTACTTCTTGAGCACCGTCGCGACCGACTCGAGCGCGCCCGCGAACGCCGCGTTGAGCTCGGCGCTGTCGGGCGCGAACGCGAGGCTGCCGGGCATGTTGAGCGTGAGCTCGTTGCCCTTGCGCGTGACCGTGACGCCGCTGCCGTCGAGCTGCTCGCGCAGCTTCGCTTCCTGCACGTCCATGTAGTAGCCGACCGAGCCGCCGGTCAGCTCGCCGACGCCCGCCCCCGTGGCGGCGCGCCGCAGGTTCTCCTTGGCGGCGTCGCCGGAGATCCAGCCGGCAGCTGGCGGGCCCGCGGCGGCGGGTGGCGCGGCGGTCGTCGTCGCACCGCCGCCGGTTGCGCACGCGCCGAGCGCGGCGCTGAGCACCAGGATCGCAGCCACGGCCCGCGATCCGCGTTCGACCTCGATGTTGCAACGCACCGGCCCGACTCCCTCGCGAGGTCCGTCGAGTGTAGCGCGGCCGGCGATCGCGGGGGTTTGCTAGAGTGCGCCGCGAACGTCAAGGAGTGTGGATGCGCAAGGTCGAGGACTGGCTCGCCGAGTACGGCACGAGCCACGAGCATCCGGCCAACAAGGCCCTGCACTGGGTCTGCGTGCCGCTGATCGTGTTCGCGGTGCTGGGCTTGCTGTGGTCGGTGCCGGTGCCGGGCGCGCTCGCGGGCCTGCCGTTCGCGAACTGGGCCACGCTCGTGGCGCTCGCCGCGCTGCTTTACTACGCGCTGCTGTCGGTGCCGCTCGCGCTCGGCATGCTGGTGCCGCTCGCGCTCGCCGCGCTCGTGCTGGCGCGGCTCGCGGCGCTTGAGACGCCGCTCTGGCAGATCTGCCTCGTGATCTTCGTCGTCGCGTGGATCGGCCAGTTCATCGGCCACGCGCTCGAGGGCCGGCGGCCGTCGTTCTTCAGGGACCTGCAGTTCCTGCTGATCGGGCCGCTGTGGCTGCTCGGCTTCGTGTACCGGCGGCTCGGCCTGCGGTACTGAGGCACGCACTGCCGCCGCGCCGCGGCAAGCGCCGGCGAGGTGGCGTCGGTCGGATTCGCGGGCCCGGCCCGCGAATCGGTCAGCGGCCGCGGCGCTTGGCGCGCCGTCGCCGCGGGCTCATGTGCTCGGTGACGATACGCTGGTAGACCGCCGAGACGGTCCGGCCGAGCGCCTGCGCAATGTCCGCCCGTGGCGTTCCTCGTGCCACCAGCGACTTCAATTTCTTGAGATCCGACGGCGTCCAGCCGTGGCCGTGATGCGCGCGCTTCTTAGTCATGAGATTTGGGCTCTTGGGACTTTTTGGATTCAACCGCCGCGGATTTTGAATGGCGGCGGGGAGCGCATCATGCACGGGATTGATCGATTCGCCAACCGGTGATTGGATGATGCGGCGCGCGCGACGTTAACTTAACTCGGCGCGCGCGGCGGCCTCGACCGCGGCGGCGACCGCGAGGTGCACGGCCGGATCGAGCGCATCGGGCACGAGGTCGGTGCCCGGCGCGAGCTCGGCGAGCGAGTGGGCCGCGGCCATCAGCATCCGGTCGGTGAAGCGCGGCGCGCGCGCATCGAGCGCGCCTTTGAAGAGCCCGGGGAATCCGAGCACGTTGTTGATGCCCTTGCCGTCGGCCGCGAATGCCGCACCGCACTCGAGCGCGGTGACCGGCTCGATCTCGGGGTCGGGATTCGAGAGCGCCAGGATCACCTGGTCCGGCTGCACGAGCTCCGGGCGGATCAGGCCCCTGACGCCGGTGGTCGCGACGACGATGTCGCATTGCTGCATGATCTCCTCGAGCGTCGCGCGCTGGCCGCCGAGCGCCGTGAGGCGCTCGAGCGCCGCGGGATTGCGGTCGGCGCCGAGCACGCGGCTCGCGCCGTGCGCGCGCAGCAGCCGCACGATGCCGATGCCGGCGGCGCCGAGGCCGATCTGCCCGATCACCGAGTCCTCGATGCGCCTGCCGATCCGGCGCTCGACGCTGTGCAGCGCCGCGAGCACCACGACCGCGGTGCCATGCTGGTCGTCGTGCAGCACCGGCTTCGCGAGCCGGCGCCTGAGCTCGGCCTCGATCTCGAAGCATTCCGGCGCCGCGAAGTCCTCGAGCTGGATCGCGCCGAAGGACTTCTCGATCGCGAGCACGGTCTCGACGACCCGCGCCGGGTCCTTCTCGTCGAGCAGGATCGGCACACCGTTGATGCCGGCGAGCGAGGCGAAGAGCGCGGCCTTCCCTTCCATGACCGGCAGCCCCGCAAGCGGTCCGATGTCGCCGAGCCCGAGGATGGCGGTGCCGTTCGTGATCACGGCGACGGTGCGCCCGAGACTCGTGTAGTCCCAGGCGGTTTGGGGGTTGTCGCGGATCGCCAGGCACACGCGCGCCACGCCCGGCGTGTAGATATCGCGCAGCACCTGCTGGGTGTTGATCGGCAGGCTCGCCGACATGCGCAGCTTGCCGCCACGGTGGCGGTTGAACACCCGGTCGGACTTGCCGACGAAGCGCGCGTTCGGGAGCTTGTCGATGCGCTCGTAGAGGCTGCGGTCCACGCTGTCGTCCATCTCCAGCGTGATTTCCCAGAGCGTGCGCCCCTGCTCGCGCTTGATCGAATGCAGGTGCTGGATCACGAGGCCGGCGTCTGCGATCACCTGCAGCACGCTCGCGAGGCTGCCCGGCTGGTGCACGGTCTCGACGATCAGGATCTCCGGGATCTTCATCGCGCTCGCTCCGCCCGCCACTGCGCCACCGCCTCCTCGAAGACTATCGCATGCAGCTGCGCGGTACGAAGCGTGCTTGCCGCATAGCCGCCGCCGAGCACGATCGCGAGCGGGCAGCGCGCCCGGCGCAGCGTCGTGATCACCTGCCGCTCGCGGGCGCGCAGGCCGCCCTCGCTGAGCGCGAGGCGTCCGTAGCGATCGCCGGCGACGACGTCGACCCCGGCGATCAGCACCGCGAGTTCGGGCGTGGCCGTCTCGAGCGCACGCTCGAGCGCCGGAGCGAGCGCGGCGAGGTAGGCCTCGTCCCGCGTGCCGTCGGCGAGCTCGACGTCGTGGCTCGAGCGCTCCTTGCGCACGGGGTAGTTGCGCGCGCCGTGCAGCGACAGCGTGTAGACGTCCGGCTCGCCGGCGAAGATCGCCGCCGTCCCATTTCCCTGGTGGACGTCGAGATCGACGACCAGCGCCCGGCTGAGGCGTCCCTCGGCGCGCAGCCGCCGGATCGCGATCGCGACGTCGTTGAGCACGCAGAAGCCCTCGCCGTGATCGGCAAAGGCGTGGTGCGTGCCGCCGGCGAGGTTGCCGGCGAGCCCGTCGTCGAGCGCCGCGAGCACCGCGAGCCAGGTGCCCTGCACCGCGAGCCGCGAGCGGCGAAAGACGCGCGGCGTGAACGGGACGCCGAGCCGGCGCACCTCGGCGGCGGACAGCGCGTTGTCCGCGAGGCGCTTCAGGTAGTCGCCCGTGTGCACGCCCGCAAGCATGGCAAGCGTCGCCTCCTCGGGCTCCATGACGTTGCCCTGCCGGATCACGCCCCGCGCCAGCAGCGTTGCATGCAGCAACGGGTACTTGCCCATCGGAAACGGGTGGCTCGGCGGTAGATCGACGCGGTAATCCGGGTGGAAACTGACCCGCATGGGCGATGGGCTCGGCGTCGAGGCGGCTGCGTCGATGCTCGCCGCGCCCCGTGCGGCCGGTCAAGCGCGAAGCCACGGCGCGGCGGGCCGCCGTTGTCGGCCGTTTTGGATTGGCGTAACCTCGCGGGCCCGCTTCCGCCCAAGCGGATCAGACCATTGCAAGCCGTTGGAGGCCCGCCATGAAGCTCACCGGGATCGTCAAGCACCGCACCGTACGGTTCCTCAGCGTCCTCGCCGCAGGCCTGGTAGTCGCCGCCTGCGCGAGCCAGATGGAGCCCGCCAAGAAGATGCTGGCGGACGTCGAGGCCGCGGTCGCGGCCGCGGGCCCCGACGCGCAGCAGTACGTCCCGGACCAGGTCGCCGCCGTCAACCAGAAGCTCGCCGACCTCAAGGCCGCGTTCGACAAGCAGGACTACAAGGCCGTCATCGCCGGCGCGCCGGCGCTGCTCAACGAGGCCAAGGGCCTCGCCGACGCCGCCGCCGCGAAGAAGAAGGAAGTGCTCGAGGCGCTCGGCACGCAGTGGACCGCGCTGGCCGCGGAGCTTCCGCAGTCGGTGTCGGCGGTCGAGGCCAAGCTCGCGGCGATCGCGAAGTCGAAGAAGCTGCCGAGCGGCGTCACCAAGGACGGCGTCGCGGCCGCAAAGAGCGGCCTCGCCGAGGCCAAGACCGCGTGGGACGAGGCCAAGTCGGCGTTCGGCTCCGGCAACGTGCAGGCGGCGCTCGACAAGGCCAAGGGCGTCAAGGCCAAGCTCGACGAGGCGGCATCGAAGCTCGGCCTCGCCTCCGCGAAGCCCGCCGCCTGAACCCGCCGCGGGCCTCGGGGCCCGCGCACCGGCCGCGCGGCTCGCTGCGCGCGGCCGCCTCGATCGCGGCCAGAGCCGCACCGCCAGGAGCATTCGATGGCCGGCATGCCGAGCAAAGAGCAGAAGATCCACGCGCGCCCGGCGCTCGACCCGCTCGACCTCTATGACGTGCGCGCACAGCTCACCGACGAGGAGCGCATGGTGCAGGATGCGGTGGCGCGTCTCGTCGACGACAAGGTGCTGCCGATCATCCAGCAGCACTTCGAGAACCACACCTTCCCGCGCGAGCTGGTCCCGGAACTTGCAGCGCTTGGCCTGCTGGGCTCCTCGCTCGAGGGCTACGGCTGCGCCGGCATGAACGGCGTCTCGTACGGGCTCATCTGCCAGGAGCTCGAGCGCGGCGATGCCGGCATTCGCAGCTTCGTCTCGGTGCAGTCCTCGCTGTGCATGTATCCGATCCACGCCTACGGCAGCGCCGAGCAGAAGCAGCACTACCTGCCGCGCATGGCCAAGGGCGAGCTGATCGGCTGCTTCGGCCTCACCGAGCCGCACGGCGGCTCCGACCCCGCCAACATGAAGACCCACGCCAAGCGCCGGGGCAAGGACTGGGTCATCAACGGCGCCAAGATGTGGATCACGAACGGCGCGATCGCCGACCTGTGCGTCTGCTGGGCGATGACCGACGAGGGCATCCGCGGCTTCATCGTCGACAAGGGGACGCCCGGGTTCACCGCGCCCGAGATCAAGCACAAGTTCTCGCTGCGCGCCTCGGTGACGAGTGCGCTCTTCTTCGACAACGTCGTCGTGCCCGAGTCGCAGATGCTGCCCGGGGTCGTCGGCCTCAGGGGACCGCTGTCGTGCCTCACCCAGGCGCGCTACGGCATCAGCTGGGGCGTCATCGGCGCGGCCCAGGCGTGCCTGCAGCAGCTGCTCAGCTACACGCAGGACCGCGTGCTCTTCGGCCGCGCGCTCGCCGCCAACCAGACGGTGCAGATCCGGCTCGCGGAGATGAGCCGCAAGATCACGCTGGCGCAGCTCCTGTCGCTGCAGCTCGGGCGGCTCAAGGACGCCGGCAAGATGACGCCCTCGCAGGTGTCGCTCGCGAAGTGGAACAATGCCCGCGCTGCGATCGAGGTCGCGCGCGACGCGCGCGACCTCCTCGGCGGCTCCGGAATCAGCGCCGAGTACGTGCCGATCCGCCACATGCTGAACCTCGAGAGCGTGATCACCTACGAGGGCACCGAGACCATCCACCAGCTGACGATCGGCCGCGAACTGACCGGCATCAGCGCGTTCTGAGGAGAACCCGATGCGCAGCCGACGTGCAGGCAGCTGGTGTGCCGCGGCCCTGCTGGTGGCGGGCGCGGCGGCGGCCGCCGGCGGCTACGCGATCGTCGAGCGCTGGCGCCTCGGCGGCACCGGCGGCTGGGACTACCTGACCATCGATGCGCCGCGGCATCGGCTGTTCATCACGCGCGGCGACCGCGTCGACGTCGTCGACACCGCGACCGGCAAGCTCGCCGCCTCGGTCCCCGGCGCGAGCGGCGCGCACGGCGTCGCGCTCGCGCCGGAGCTAAAGCGCGGCTGGGTCAGCAACGGCCGCGGCAATTCGGTACTCGAATTCGACTACGACACGCTCGCGGTCGTGCGCAGCGTGCCGGTGCCG
>DATKOR010000081.1:0-42455 GCA_035524495.1 Steroidobacteraceae bacterium | reverse complement strand
GGCGGTGCTGCTGCAGCAGGGGATCGGCGACACGATCCGCGTGTCGCTGACGCCGGAGCCGGGCGGCGACCGCACGCGCGAGGTGATCGTCGCGCAGGAGCTCCTGCAGACGATGGGGCTGAGGGCCTTCACGCCGATGGTGATCGCCTGCCCCGGCTGCGGGCGCACCACGAGCACCTACTTCCAGGAGCTCGCGCAGCGGATCCAGTCGCACATCCGCGCGCGGATGCCGGACTGGAAGCGCGCGCACGCGGGCGTCGAGGACATGACGGTCGCGGTCATGGGCTGCGTCGTCAACGGCCCCGGCGAGAGCAAGCACGCCAACATCGGCATCAGCCTGCCCGGCACCGGCGAGCGGCCGGTGGCGCCCGTGTACGAGGACGGCGAGAAGACCGTGACGCTGAAGGGCGAGCGCATCGCCGAGGAGTTCCAGGCACTCGTCGAGGCCTACGTCGCGCGCCACTACGCGCGCCGGGAGACACCGCCATGAGCGCACCGCTCGCCGATCGCCGCTGCGTGCCCTGCGAGGGCGGCGTCACGCCCTACACCGAGGCCGAGGCCCGTGCGGCGCTGCAGTCGCTCGACCCCGCCTGGCACCTCGACGCGGCCGCGAAGCACCTCGAGCGCGAGTACCGGTTCAAGGACTTCTACCGGGTCATGAGCTTCGCGAATGCGATCGCCCACATCGCGAACCGCGAGGACCATCACCCGGACCTCGAGCTCGGCTACGACTACTGCCGCGTGCGCTACACGACGCACGCGATCAAGGGACTGTCCGAGAACGACTTCATCTGCGCGGCCAAGATCGACCGCCTCTGAGCGCTCAGCCGGGTCGCGGGCCGAGGCGTCCCGCAACCCGCGCGCGAAACGCCCCATAGGCACCGAGCACGAGCCCGCAGAAGAGCGCGAGCCCCGCCCCTTCGACCGCCTGGTAGGCCGGATCGAGGTACTGGGCGCGCCGCGCCGCGAGCTCGGCGAGTCCCGCCGCCTGGCGCTCGGGGCTGAGGCCCGAGGTCCACAGCGCCGCCGCGTACGCGGAGTAGCGCAACGTCAGCAGTTGCGGGCGCAGCGCCGCGTACAGCAGGTAGAGCGCGAGCCCGTACAGGGCCGAGGCGAGCACGGCGATCAGTGCGGCCGCGGCGAGCCGCGCTGCGAAGCCTGCGGGTGCGAGCGCCGCCGCACGCGCACCGACCTGCACGCTGATCAGGACCGCGAGCAGCGCCGCGTAGCCGACGATCCGTCCGTCCCCGCTCGAACCCAGGAGCGCCGGGACGATCGCGATCAGCCCCGCGGCGAGTCCGCCGATCGTCCCGGCACGCGCCGCGCCCGCCGCGCTCGTCACGGCGCGCCGAGCGCCCGCGTGATCAGCAGGCGCTTCAGCGGCGCCGCGCCATTGACGAGCCTGAGCCCCAGCCGCCGGCCGCTCCTGAGTGCCGCGTGTTCGGCGGTGAACACCCGGAAGATCGCGTCGAGCGCGGCGCCCATCAGCGCGTTGTCGGCGCGGCGCGCGCGCGCATAGCGGCCGAGCGGGCGCGCGTCGCCGGGGTCGCAGCCTTCGGCGAGTGCACGACCGAGCTCCTCGGCAAGCGCGTGCGCATCGAGGAACCCCTGGTTGACGCCCTGCCCGGCGAGCGGATGCACCGTGTGCGCCGCATCCCCGACGAGCACCAGACGCGTCGCCGCGTAGCTCGCGGCGTTGAAGCGACGCAGCGGGAAGCGCGCCCGCGGCGTGGTCGTCGCGAGCGCGCCGAGCACGCCGTCGCTCGCGCGCGTGACCGCCTCGCCAAACGCGGCGTCGTCGAGCGCCGCGAGTCGTGCGGCCTCGTCCGGTGTCGTCGACCACACGATCGACACCCGCCCGTCGGCGAGCGGCAGGATGCCGAGTGGCCCGGTCGCGAGGAATCGCTGGCGCGCGGTCGCTCCATGCGCGAGCTCGGGCACCAGATGCGCGACGATCGCCTCCTGCGGATAGCGCAGCGGCTCGCCGGCGAGACCGGCGAGCGTTCTGAGCGGCGAGTCGGCGCCGTCGGCGGCGACGATCAGCGCGCTCGACACGGTGCGCCCCCCGAGCACGGCGCACGCGGCGTCGGCGTTGAGCTCGAGGCCCGTGACGGGACTGCGGATCAGCGTCACGCCCGAGGCGAGCGCGCGCTCGATGAGCGCCGCGGCGATCGCGCGGTTCTCGACGATGTGGCCGAGGTTGGGCTCGCCGGCCTCCGCGGCGTCGAACCGCAGCGTCTCGGCGCCCGCGGGCGAGGAGGCCTCGTCCCACACGAGCATGCGCTCGTAGGCGCAGGGCCGGCGTGGCGCGAGAAGCTCCCAGGCACCGGTCGCCCGCAACAGCGCCTCGCCGGCCCGCGAGATCGCCGACACCCGCAGGTCGAGCGGCTCCTCGGGCAGCGGCGTCAAGGCCGGATGCGGCTCGATCAGCGCGACCCTGAGCGACTGCGTCGCCGGCATGGTCGCGAGTCGCGCCGCGAGCGTGGCACCGACCATCCCGCCGCCGGCGATCAGCACGTCGAAGTCGCGTCGGGCGCTCATGGCACCGCGAGCGGCAGGCCGCGGGCCAGGCGCGGCAGGCGGCCCGCGAAGCCGAGCGACAGCTTCGAGAGCGCGGTCTTCGCGGTCGGGCTGAGGTCGAAGAGCACGAGGCCGAGGCCGCGGGCGACGCGCACCGGCGCGAACGGGCTCGCGAACAAGCGCACGAGCCCGTCGGTGAAGGCGATCAGCGCCTTGCGGTCGGTGTGCCGCCACTCGGCGAAGCGCGCGAGCACCTCCGGGCCTCCCGGATCGGCGCCGGCCTCCGCGAGCACCTCGGCCAGCGTCGCGGCGTCGCGCAAACCGAGGTTGAAGCCCTGCCCCGCGATCGGGTGCAGTCCCTGCGCGGCGTTGCCGATGATCGCGGTGCGCGGTGCGCTTTCGGAGGCGGCCTGGGTCAGCGCGAGCGGATACGCGTGGCGCGGCCCGACTGCCGTGAAGCGCCCGAGCCGCCAGCCGAAGCAGGCCTGGAGCTCGGCGAGGAACGCCTCGTCCGAAAACGCCCCGATGCGCTCGGCCTCGGCAGGCGCCAGCGTCCAGACCACGACGACGCGGCCGTCGGGACCCGGCAGGGCCGCAATCGGCCCGGTCGGCGTGAAGCGCTCGTACGCCACGTGCTCGTGGAAGCGCGCGCTCGTCACGAGGCTGATGACGGCCGTCTGCCCGTAGTCCCAGCGCTCGGCGCCGACGCCGGCGGCGCGGCGCACCAGGGATCCCGCCCCGTCGGCCGCGACGGCGAGGCGCGCAACGATGCGCCGCGCGCCGTCCCGGCCCTCGGTGCCGAGTGCGACGTGCAAGGCGCCCGGGACGACGTCGGTGACGCGCGCCGGCGCGACGAGGGTGATGCCCGACGCCGCGCGCAGCCGACGCCACAGTGCGCGGCCGATCGTACGGTTCTCGGCGACGTAGCCGAGCGCCGGCACGCCCTGCTCCGCGGCATCAATCACCGCGCTTCCGAAGTGTCCGCGGTCGGAGACGTGGATGCGCCGTATCGCGGTCGCCTCGCGCTGGATCTCGTCCCACACGCCGAGCCCGGCGAAGATCCGGCGGGTGCCGTTCGAGAGCGCGATCGTGCGCGCATCGAAGCTCGGCTGCGACCCGTCCTCGGGCTCGACCGCCTCGACGACGACGACCTTGAGCGGCAGCGCGCTGAGCGCGAGGGCAAGGCTCGCCCCGACCATGCCGCCGCCGACGATCGCGACGTCGCAGGCGAGTTCGCGCACGTCGCTCACGCGGCCTCGCTCGCGAGGAAGCGCTCGATGTCGTCCGGGTCCTTGACGAGCTCCCCGGTCAGCACCTCGGGCGCCGCCCGCGTCACGGCGACGTCGTCCTCGATCCGGATGCCGATGCCGCGGAACTCCTTCGGCGCGTGCCGGGAGTTCTGAGCGACGTAGAGGCCGGGCTCGACCGTCAGCACCATGCCGGGCTCGAGCACCCGCCAGGCGTCGCCGACCTTGTAGTCGCCGACGTCGTGGACGTCGAGTCCGAGCCAGTGCCCGGTGCGGTGCATGAACCACTCGCGGTAGGCGCCGTCCTTGACGAGCTTGGCGAGCTTGCCCTTCAGGAAGCCGAGCGCGACGAGCCCCTGCGTGATGGCGCGCACCGCGGCATCGTGCGGGTCGTTCCAGTGGTTGCCCGGCACGCACGCCTTGATCGCCGCGTGCTGGGCCTCGAGCACCACCTCGTAGAGCGCCCGCTGCGCCGGGCTGTAACGTCCGCCGACCGGGAACGTGCGGGTGATGTCCGAGGCGTAGTAGTCGTGCTCGCAGCCGGCGTCGATCAGCACGAGGTCGCCGTCCTTGAGCGGCGCCGCGTTCGCCCGGTAGTGGAGCACGCAGGCATTGGTGCCGCCGCCGACGATCGGCTCGTAGGCGATCTCGGCGTGGTGGCGGTGGAACTCGTGCAGGAGCTCCGCGGCGAGCTCGTACTCCATGACACCGGGCGCCGCGCGGCGCATCGCGCGGCGGTGCGCCGCGACGGCGATCGCCGCCGAGCGGCGCATCGCGTCGAGCTCGGGGCGGCTCTTGTAGAGACGCATGTCGTGCAGCAGGTGATCGAGCGCGAAGAACTCCTGCGGCGTGTGCAGGCCCTGCTTGGCCTGCGCCCTCAACCCGTTGACCCAGCCGATGACGCGCTGGTCGAACTCGGGGTTGAGCCCCATCGTGTAGCAGACGCGCGCGCGGCTCTCGAGGAGCCCCGGCAGGATCTCGTCGATGTCGCCGATCGGGAACGCATCGTCGGCGCCGTAGCGCTCGACGGCCCCGGCGGGGCCGGCCCGATCGCCATCCCACAGCTCGCGCGCCGGATCCTTGTCGCGGCAGAACAGCACGTACTCGCCGGCCGCGCGGTGCGGCAGCAGTACCGCCACCGCCTCGGGCTCGGGGAAGCCAGTCAGGAAGTGGAAGTCGCTGTCCTGGCGGTAGGCGTAGTCGACGTCGCCGTTGCGGCGCCGGATCGGCGCCGCCGGCAGGATCGCGATGGCGTCGCGGCCCATCTCGCGCATCAGCTGGCGCCGCCGCCGGGCGAACTCGTCGCGCTTCATGGCAGCTGTGCGCCGGCGCGCCGCGGCGCGAGCTCCTCGAAGGCGAGCTGCGCGCCGGCGCGCAGGTACTCGACGATCTCCGCGTACGAGGTCTCGTTCGACTCGGCGCTTTCCTCGGCGTCGATCGCCGCGCGGCTGATCTCGCCGAAGTCGCGCACGACCTCGTCGACCGCCGCCGGCAGCGCGCTCTCGCCGCTTATGACGCCGCCGCTGCCAATGCCGTAGAGATAGCCGGTGCACCAGTCGGCGAGCGCCTTGACGCGGCGCTCGAGCGGCTCCTCGTCGTCCGGCAACAGGGGTGCGAACTCCATGTCGGGACCCGCGAGCGCCGCCTGCGTCTCCTCGATCAGCGTCTCGAGCAGGTTGCGCGCATGCAACGAACCCGGGTCCGCGCCCTCGCCCGCCAGCACGTCGTCGATCCAGGATTCGGGATCGAAGCGGCCGTCGCCGGCGAGCGCGCCGGCGAGCGCGCCGTGCGCCTCGGCAGCCAGCACCGGAGCCGCGCTCGCGGCCAGCGCCGACTCGAGTTCGTCGAACGTCACTGTCAACATAACTGGGCGGATTCTACCGCGTTGACCCGTGGGACGGGCCGCGCCTATAGTGCGGCCATGACGGAGGGGACCGCACGTTCGGCGCTGGAACTCGAGCTCAAGCGGCTCGAGAAACGCCTCGAAGAGCTGATGGTCACCGTCATGCATCTCAAGGAAGAGAACCGGGCGCTGAAGACCCGCCACGACAGCCTGACCGCCGAGCGCTCGGCGCTGCTGCAGAAGAACGAGCAGGTGCGCACGCGCGTCGAGGCGATGATTGGCCGCCTGAAGTCCATGGAGCATGGAGCATGAGTGAAGCGAATCTCGCGCGCGTCAGCGTGCGGATCCTCGAGAAGGAATACCAGTTCGCCTGCGCCGTCGATGAACGCGCCGCCCTGCTGGACTCGGCCGAGTACCTCAACACCGAAATGAAGAAGATCCGCGACAGCGGCAAGGTCATCGGCCTTGACCGGATCGCGGTGATGGCGGCGCTGAACATGGCGAACGAGCTCCTGAAGGGTCGTTCGCGGGATACCTCGCTCGAACACGACGTCGTGAGCCGCGTACGCGTGCTGCGCGAGCGCGTCGAGGCAACGCTCGAGCGGGGCCAGCAGCTGGAATTGTGAAGCGGGGCACGATTCGTGCCAGCGCGCGCGCTTCACACACCGTTCCCGGCTCTTCCGTCGGTCACGACGGATGCGGTAGTCTGAGGCCGGCGCCGCCTGCGGTGTTCGACTCGGGTTGTGAGTACCTCTCGACCCTAATGCGTTAACCCCGGGGCATCCTGCTTGCGACAACATTGTGCAAGTCCGTCTCGAACGGAAAGCCTTAAGTGTTGCAGCACGCCCCACTTGTTGCTCTGGCTCGAGAGCAACGGCCCTTGACGGCACAGGCGGGTGGCGCCGCTTCCATTCCCGCGGTCCGTCGCCCCCGACGGACCCCCGTGCCGCGCGACGCCCCATGAAGTACTGGCTGATGAAGACCGAGCCGTCGACCTTCGGTATCGACGACCTCGCACGCGCGCCCAAGCGCCGCAGCGGCTGGGACGGCGTGCGCAACTACCAGGTGCGCAACATGCTCCGCGACGAGATGAGGAAGGGCGACCTCGCCTTCATCTACCACTCGAGCTGCGAGGTCCCGGGCATCTACGGCATCGCGCGCATCGTCGCTGAGGGCTACCCCGACCCGACCGCCTTCGATCGCAAGCACGCGCACTACGATCCCAAGAGCGATCCGGCCGCACCGACCTGGTACATGGTCGACGTCGCATTCGTGAAGCGCTTTGCGAGGCCGGTCACGCTCGAGATGCTGAAGTCCCACGCGCACGCGCTCGATGATTTCCTGATCCTCAAGCGCGGCAACCGCCTGTCGATCACGCCGGTGACGCCGACGCAGTGGCGCAAGGTGCTCGCGCTCGCGTGAGCGCTCGTCGCGGACTCACTTGCGCTCACTCGCAACGCACGCGCGCGTCGCGCGCGACGCGCGGTGCTAGCACAACGACGCGACACTTGCTTGTAATTTGACTTTTTGTGTATATACTCCGTCCCCGGACTAACCCGACATGGAGAACTACTATGGCGACGAAGAAGAAGGCTGCTAAGAAGAAGGCGACGAAGAAGAAGTAGGCTTTAGCCTTCGGAGCAGCCGGGGAGAGGTCGGAAGACCTCACGGTCACCGACCCAGCCCCCGCTCTTCACTGACTGTGCCCGCGCAAGCGGGCACAGTCGTTTCTGGGGTCCGCATTCGCCGCCGCACCTACGCGCGGAAGGCTTGGAAACAAGGGGTTTTCGCATCGATGGGCGCTGAAGAGCAAAAGCGCGCCGCGGCCGAGGCCGCCGTCGCGTACGTGACCGAGGGCAGCATCCTCGGCGTCGGTACCGGCTCCACCGTCAACCACTTCATCGCGGCACTCGCGCGCAAGCGGGTCCGCCTCGAGGGCGCCGTCTCGAGCTCCGAGGCGAGCGCGCGGTTGCTGAAGGCGGCGGGCTACGACGTCGTCGACCTCAACTCCACCGGCGACCTCGACCTCTACGTCGACGGCGCGGACGAGACGACCCGTCACCTGCAACTGATCAAGGGCGGCGGCGCGGCGCTGACCCGCGAGAAGATCGTCGCCGCCGCATCGCGCCGCTTCGTCTGCATCGTGGACCGCTCCAAGCTCGTCGACGTGCTCGGCCGCTTCCCGTTGCCGGTCGAGGTGATCCCGATGGCGCGCTCGTACGTCGCGCGCCAGCTGGTCAGGCTCGGCGGGCAGCCGGTGCTGCGCGAGAGCGTCACGACCGACAACGGCAACGCGATCCTCGACGTCCACAACCTGAGGATCACCGACCCGAAGGCGCTCGAGGGCGAGATCAACCAGATCGCCGGAGTCGTCGCCAATGGCCTGTTCGCGCGGCGCGGCGCGGACCTGCTGCTCGTCGGCGGCGATGCGGGCGTCGAGATCCTGAAGCCCTGAGGCGGACTCAGCGGCGCGGCGCGCGCCCGCCGAGGAGCGCCCCCAGACGCGCGTCCTTCGCGGCCCAGAGCGCGCCCAGCCAGTCCTGGAAGCGGCGGCGAAATTCCTCATCCCCGGCGTAGTCGCCGGCGAAGAGCCACGGCTCGAGCGGCCGCCGCTCGATCTCGATGACGATCCGGGTGATGCGCCCGCAGCACAGGTCCCAGAAGCCGCCGTCGCCGGCCGGATAGGCGATCGTGACGTCGAGGAGCTCGTGCAGCACCGGGCCCATCGCGCCGAGCACGAACGCGATGCCGCCCGCCCGCGGGTTCAGCAGGTGCAGGTAGCGCGACCCGCCGCGCGCGGCCTTCTCCGGCGTGAAACGCGTGCCCTCGACGAAGTTGATGATCGAGGTCGGCAGGTCACGGAAGCGCTCGCAGGCGCGGCGCGTCGTCTCGAGGTCGGCGCCCCGCAGCTCGGGCCGGCGCGCGAGTTCCTCGCGCGTGTAGCGCTTCATGAACGGCATGTCGAGCGCCCACCACGCAAGCCCGAGCACCGGAACCCAGCGCAGCTCGCGCTTGATGAAGAACTTCAGCAGCGGCACGCGCCGGTTCAGCACCGCCTGCAGCGCAAGGATGTCGACCCACGAGCGGTGGTTGGCGACCACGAGGTACCAGCCGCGGGGGTCGAGACCGGCGAGACCACGCACCTCCCAGCGCATGTGCCGCTGGCGGCGCAGCAAGAGCGTATTGAACGCGATCCAGTCCTCGGCAAGCGCCGTCAGCAGCCGGCTGACCGCGGGCCGGGCGCGCCGCGGCAGCGCGAGCTTCACGAGCGCGATCGCGATCAACGGCACCCCGTGCACCAGCGTGTTGGTGACGATCAGCAGCAGCGTGACGGCGCCCCGCAGCGGGGCGGCGGACAGTCGGGACACGGTCGGACCTCGCGGCTCGCGGCATTGTGCCCGAGCCCGCCGCCCGGTGGGCTGCGCCGTCGCGGCGGGCCCGGCGCTGCGGGTCAGGTGGGCGGGCGCTCAGGACGCCGCGCCGGCGCAGGCAGCGCAGCCCGGTCGCCAGGCCGGATGGCGATCACCTGCAGTGGGGTCTTGCGCGGCCGCACACCCTAGAACTCAAGCATGCCGCTCGTGCACATCGCGATTTCAGATACGCGGGCGCACAAACGAAGACGCCCGCTCGTCGCGGGCGTGTCCGTGCCGTCGGCCATGCTCGAGCGGGGGCGATTCCGGCGCCGCCGGCCGGTCGCGCCGCTTCGCGACCTGCATCTCACATCGTGATGGGCGACGTCTGTGTCGCAACGCACTCCCAGGCGCCATTCGGCATCTTCACCCACGTGTCGGTGAAGCGCGTCCGAACGTCAACGGGCTTGCCCTTTGCATCGGTCCCCTTGCCGTTGAAGCCGCCGATCGCGATGGCCGTGTTGCCGAACACGGTGACCTTTAGATTGACGTATTCGGCGCTGCTCCATTTGACCGACTTTGCATCAGCAATGACGGCAGCTTTTCCCGCAAAGACCTTGCCCTCCTCGTTCGTCTCCACGATGTTGTCGGCCAGCAATGGCGCGAGCAGGGCGGCGTCATTGGTCTTCTGCGACTGAAGCCATTTCTGCTCCAGCGCGGCCACCGCTTCCTCCGGCCCGCCGGCTGCATTGGCCTGCGCCCAGACGACGCTCACGAGCAGCAACAGGCCGAGCGAGTTCCACACCAGCTTGCTTGTTCTCACGTCACCCCTCCTGGTTGAGACCCGGTCCAGTGTCGACGCGCGTAACGCTGCGCCATTCATCTGCGCCCCGCAAGCAGCGTCGATCCGGCGCCCTGGATGCCAGCGCGCGCGCCGGTGGCACTTGGTGATGCCGGCAATGCCCGAGGACCCGGCGGCAGCAGGGCTCCAAGCGCGATCGGAAAAGCCGAGCGTCTGCGCGCGCTCGCGCGTTGCGGACGAACACGCGGTGGCGGCGACAGCGCCGGCCCGCGCTTCGGCGGATGGCCGCCGGCACGGGTGCGGGACGGGGGTAATGCAAAGGGCCCGCTCGCGCGGGCCCTTCGATGTGGCTGGGGGACTAGGATTCGAACCTAGATTGACGGAGTCAGAGTCCGCTGTCCTACCGTTAGACGATCCCCCAAGTTCGGGAGCGGCGGTCCCCGCGGGCTTCGCCGGTCCAGCGCAGACCGGCGTCGCCGGGCGTCGCCACCCGGCCGGACCCCGCGCGCCTCAGCGCTTCGAGAACTGCGTGCCGCGACGGGCCTTGCGGCGGCCCACCTTCTTGCGCTCGACCTCGCGCGCGTCGCGCGTCACGAAGCCGGCACCGCGCAGCTGCTTGCGCAGCGTCTCGTCGAACTGCATCAGCGCCCGCGTGATGCCGTGGCGGATCGCACCGGCCTGGCCGGTGATGCCGCCGCCGTCGACGGCGACCTCGACATCGAAGCGGTTGGCGAGCTGCACGAGCTCGAGCGGCTGGCGGACGATCATGCGGCCGGTCTGGCGGCCGAAGAACTCGTCGATGGTGCGCGCGTTGATCGTGATCTTGCCGGAACCCGGCTTCAGGTGAACCCGTGCGGTCGACGACTTGCGACGACCGGTTCCGTAGTACGTGGTGGCAGGCATGGTCTGACCTTGATGAGCGAATGCGTCAGGCGAGCTCGATCGCCTTGGGTTGCTGGGCGCTGTGCGGGTGCTTGGCGCCCGCGAACACGTGCAGCTTCTTGAACATCTTCCGGCCCAGCGGGCCCTTCGGCAGCATGCCCTTGACCGCGATCTCGATGGCGCGCTCCGGGTGCTCGGCGAGCATCTTGCCGAGCGCGATGCTCTTGATGCCACCGATCGCGCCGGTGTGGTGGTAGTACATCTTGTCGCGCAGCTTGTCGCCCGTGACCGCGACTTTCTCGGCGTTGACGACGATGATGTTGTCACCGCAGTCGACGTGCGGCGTGTACGCCGCCTTGTGCTTGCCGCGCAGGCGCATCGCGATCGCGCTCGCGAGGCGGCCGAGCGTCTTGCCGGACGCATCGACGACAAACCAGTCGCGACGCACGGTCTGGGCGTTCTCGAAAACCGTCTTCATGGGTCGGCTCAGGGGATCGGCGAAAGACCGCGAAGTTTACCCACTGGGCGCGGTCTTGGAAAGGCCGGAGCAGCCCGGCCGATGCCGGCCGGCTCGGCGCCGACCCGCCAGCCGGCCGGTCCATATAATAGAGGCCAATGACCGACACGCTGCGTCGCCTGGGCCCCTTAGATCGTCTCTTATCTGTTATAGATCAAGGACTTAGAACGTCGTTCGCCGCGCCCTCCGCCATCGGGGGCACCGGCCGCCCGACGCCCCGCCCCGCAGACGCCCCGGCGACCGGGGAGCTCGAGCCCGAGGCCGGGCGCGAGGCGGCGAGCCTGATGCGGGTCAATCACGCCGGCGAGGTCGCGGCCCAGGCGCTCTACCACGGACAGGCGCTCGTCGCCCGGGACCCCGCGACGCGCGAGTTCCTGCTCAATGCCGCGCGCGAGGAAGGCGACCACCTCGTGTGGTGCGCCGAGCGACTCGAGGCGTTGCGCTCGCGACCGAGCCTGCTGAACCCGCTGTGGTACGCGGGGTCGGCCGCGATCGGTGCGCTCGCCGGCCTCGCCGGCGATCGCATCAGCCTCGGCTTCATCACCGAGACCGAGCGCCAGGTCGAGGGCCACATCGACGAGCACCTCGCGCGGCTGCCCGCGGCCGACACCGCGAGCCGTGCGATCCTCGAACAGATGAAGGCCGACGAGATCCGCCACGGCGCGCACGCGCTCGAGCGCGGCGGCGCGACGCTGCCCGAGCCGCTGCCCGCCCTGATGCGAATGACCGCGAAGCTCATGACGCGCAGCGCCTACTGGATTTAGCCCGCTCCGCGTGAACGAGAACCGTCTTTCGCTTGCGATTCAGAGCGTTATGTTCTATATCTTCGACCGTTGAATCGCCGAGCAACGAGGGCCGACTGATGGAAGAACAAGTAAAGCCACTGAGCGATCTGCCGGCGATCAATCGATTCCTGAGCTACTGCCGCATCCGCACGGTGCCGTCGAAGACCGTGATCATCCACGCCGGCGACCTGCCCGACGTCCTCTACTACATCATCAGCGGATCGGTCGAGGTCATGATCGAGGACGAGGAAGGCAACGAGATGGTGCTCGCCTACCTCAACAAGGGGCAGTTCTTCGGCGAAATGGGCCTCTTTCACGAGACGCCGACGCGCAGCGCCTGGGTGCGCACGCGCCAGAGCTGCGAGCTCGCCGAGATGACCTACCCGCGCTTTCGCCAGATCGCGGCCGAGAGCCCGGGGCTCATCTTCGAGCTCGCGACGCAGCTCGCGACGCGCCTCGACCGCACCAACAAGAAGCTCGGCGACCTCGCCTTCGTCGACGTCACCGGCCGCGTCGCGCACGCGATCATGGACCTGTGCGGCGAGCCCGACGCGATGACGCACCCGCAGGGCATGCAGATCAAGGTCAGCCGCCAGGAGCTGTCGCGCCTCGTCGGCTGCTCGCGCGAGATGGCCGGGCGCGTGCTGAAGGTCCTCGAGGAGCAGGGCCTGCTGAAGGCAACCGGCAAGACCATCGTCGTGTTCGGCGCGCGCCCCAAGATGAAGACGCGGCCGGTCATCGTGCCGACCAAGGAAATGCGCGAGAAGCTCGCGAAGACGCGCGCCGACGAGGAAGACGAGGAGGAAGAGGACGAGGAGTAGCGCGACGCGCCGCTCAAGGTCTCGACGCCCCGCCTCGGCGGGGCGTCGTCGTTTGGGGCCTCAGGCGCGCACGGCGTGTGCCGCCGCGATCTCGGCGCGCATGCTCCTGATCGTCGCGGCGTAGTCCCTCGACCCGAAGATCGCCGAGCCCGCGACGAAGGTGTCGGCGCCGGCGCGCGCGATCGCGCCGATGTTGTCGACCTTCACGCCGCCGTCGATCTCGAGGCGGATCTCGCGCCCCGAGGCCGCGATGCGCTCGCGCACCTGGGCAAGCTTGCCGAGCGCGCCCGCGATGAACTTCTGGCCGCCGAAGCCGGGGTTCACCGACATCAGCAGGATCATGTCGACCTTGTCCATCACGTGGTCCAGGTAGGCGAGCGGGGTCGCGGGATTGAGCACGAGTCCCGGGCGGCACCCGTGCTCGCGGATCAGCGACAGCGTGCGATCGACGTGCTCGCTGGCCTCCGGATGGAACGTGATCCAGCTGGCGCCCGCGGCCGCGAAGTCGGGCACGATCCTATCGACCGGCCGCACCATCAGGTGCACGTCGATCGGCGCCTGGATGCCGCGCTTCCTGAGCGCCTCGCACACCAGCGGCCCGATCGTCAGGTTCGGGACGTAGTGGTTGTCCATGACGTCGAAGTGGATCAGGTCGGCGCCGGCGGCGAGCACGGCCTCGACCTCCTCGCCGAGGCGCGCGAAGTCGGCCGACAGGATCGACGGGGCGATGAAGGGTTGCATGCGGGGACGCGGTCCTCGGGTGGTCGGAACGTCAGCGACCGGACAGGAGGTGCGCAACCGCAACGAGCGCGTCGACGCCCCCGTCCATCATGTAGTGCACGGGCGTCTCGCCCTTGAACGGCGCCTCGCGGCGCGGCTCGTGGATCCAGCGGAACGCGCGCTCGCCGGACACGCCGTTCTTCGACAGCGCCGCGTGGATGCCGGTGATGATCTGGATGCGCTTCTGCTGCGCCGGGGTCAGCCGCGGCCCCTGGCCGACGCGGTAGCGGCGCAGCACCGCGGACGAGGGGCACCGCAGCAGCTTGCACTGCTGGATCTCGGAGAGCTCCCACGCATCGGCGACCCGGAAGAACGCCGAGAGCGCCGCCGGAATGCGGACCTGCGCAGCGCCGGCCGGGCCCTTAGCGAAGCCCGCGGGCTTCGCAGATGACTTCGTAGGCTTCACGGATGCGCTGCGTCTTTTCTTTCGCCAGGTCCTGCATCGACTCCGGCAGCCCGCGCGCGACGAGCTTGTCCGGATGGTTCTCGCTCATCTGCCGACGATACGCCTTCTTAACGTCCTCGTCGCTGGCCGACTGAGCGACGCCGAGCACCTCGTAGGCGCTCGCGAGCCGGGCGCCGGGCGCCGGCGCGGACCAGCCGTACCCCTGCTGCAGCCTGAGCGCCGCCTCGAGGTGCGCGACCTCAAGGCCGCTGAAGCCGAGGCGCTCGGCCACCTGCATGATCAGGCCGCGCACCGGTCCCTTGAGGTCGTTGCCGGCGAGCGCGGCGCGCACCTGGATCTCGAGAAACATGCGCAGCAGGTCGTGGCGCGGCCCGCACAGCGCGCGCAGCCGCGCGATCTCGGCCTCGATCGGGTAGTCTGGCTGCTTGCCGCGGTTGAAGGCCGCGATCGCGCGCTGCACGTGGTCCGCGTCGAGGTGCATCTGGCGCATGACGAGGCGCGCGGCGTCGATCTCGGACTCGGACACGCGGCCGTCGGCTTTCGCGAGGTAGCCCATGACGGCGAACGCGGTCGTGAAGAGGGCCTCCCCGATGCTGACCGCATCGTCGCCGCCCGGCCCGCGACCGGCGTCCTGCGACAGATCGTAGCCGTGGCCGACCAGGGCTCCGAGCGCGACGCCGACCGGGCCGCCGGCGAGGCCGATCAGCGCGCCGATGATCTTTCCAGTCCAGCGCATCGAGTTTCTTGACCCTGCTTTCCGCGACTTGCCAGAATGCCGGGCCCGTGGCGGCCCGGCCGTTCATGGTAGCAGCGACGAGGCGCCAACCGTCCGATGAACAGCCCACCGACCGTCTTCGAGACCCACCTCTCGGGCCTCGAGCTCCTCCACCGCGGCAAGGTGCGCGACGTCTACGCACTCGATCACGGCCTGATGCTGATCGTGACCACCGACCGGCTGTCGGCCTTCGACGTCGTGCTGCCCGACCCGATCCCGCACAAGGGCCGGGTGCTGACGGAAATCTCGAACTTCTGGTTCGGTCGCACGCGCCACATCGTCGCCAACCACCTTTCGGACCGTCGCGTCGAGGAGTTCGTCACCGATCCCGCCGAACGCGCGCTGCTCAAGGACCGCGCGGTCGTCGTCTCGCGGCTGAAGGCGCTTCCGGTCGAGGCGGTCGTGCGCGGCTACGTGATCGGCTCGGGCTGGAAGGACTACCAGCGCACCGGCGCCATCTGCGGCGTGCGACTGCCGCAGGGACTGAAGCAGGCCGACCGGCTGCCGGAGCCGATCTTCACGCCGGCGACCAAGGCCGCCGTCGGCGAGCACGACGAGAACGTCCCCTTCGAGAGGATCGCCGAGACGATCGGCGGCGAGCTCGCCGAGCAGGTGCGCCGCACGGCGCTTGCGATCTATGCCTTCGCCGCCGAGCACGCGCGCGCGCGCGGCATCATCATTGCCGACACGAAGTTCGAGTTCGGCGTCGACGGCCGCGACCGGCTGGTGCTGATCGACGAGGCGCTGACGCCGGACTCGTCGCGCTTCTGGCCGGCGGCCAGCTACGTGCCGGGCCAGAGCCCGCCCTCGTTCGACAAGCAGTTCGTGCGCGACTACCTCGAGACGCTCGACTGGAACAAGCGCGCGCCGGGCCCGCGGCTCCCGGAGCAGATCATCCGGCGCACCAGCGAGAAGTACCTCGAGGCGCTCAAGCGCCTGACGGCGCCTTAGGTCGCTCGGCCCAGCGCCGGATGATCGCGGCGATCGCGGCGACGCCATCGGTCAGTGCCGCCGGACCCGGCTGCAGGATCAGCGACGACTTGACCTCGTGCAGCTCGCCGTCGCGCACCGCCGGCACCTCGGCCCAGCCGGGTCGCGCCGCGACGCGCTCCGGGCGGAACTTCTTCCCGCACCACGAGCCGAGGATGAGGTCCGGCCGGCGCCGCGGAACCTCGGCGGGATCGGCGATGATGCGTGCCCGGCCGAGCGGCTCGGCGGCGAGCTCGGGAAAGCAGTCGCTGCCGCCCGCGACTTCGATGAGCTCGGACACCCAGCGGATCGCCGAGATCTGCGGCTCGTCCCACTCCTCGAAGTAGACGCGCGGCCGGCGCGGCAGCGCCGCCGCCGCGCGCGCGACCGCGGCGAGGCCTTCCTCGAGGCGCGCGGCGAGCGCATCCCCCGCCGCCTCGCGGCCGATCAGCCCCGCGAGCGTGCGCACCATCGCGAGAATGCCCGCGACGCTCCGGTGGTTGAAGACGTGCACCGCAAGTCCTGCGCGCACCAGCTCGGCGGCGATGTCGGCCTGCAGGTCCGAGAAGCCGAGCACGAGGTCGGGCCTGAGTTCCAGGATGCGGTCGATGCGCGCACTCGTGAACGCCGACACCCGTGGCTTCTCGCGCCGCGCGCGCGCCGGGCGCACCGTGAACCCCGAGATGCCGACGATGCGCCAGTCCTCGCCGAGCAGGTACAGCGTCTCGGTCGTCTCCTCGGTCAGGCACACGATCCGCTGCGGATAACCGCTCGCCACACAGGCCTCCCGGCGGGAACGCCCGAGCTTAAGTCCGTGCCGCGGCGCTTGCCAGCGCGCACCGCCGGGTGCAAGGCTAGGCCCGATGCTGCCGACCCTTCACCGCCTCGAGACGCTGCTGTTCGAGCCGCCGCACGTGCCGCTCGGCCGCCCCGGCCGGGCCCTGCTGACGGTGCTGCGCTACGTCTACGCGCTCGTGCGCGACCTCGTGTTCGGCGACCTCAACATGCGGGCGATGAGCCTCGTGTACACGACGCTGCTGTCGATCGTGCCGCTGCTCGCGTTCTGCTTCGCGATCGTCAAAGCCTTCGGCTTTCACCGCGAGGTCGAGCCGCTGATCGCCGAGTTCTTCCGCCCGCTCGGCGACCGGGGCCCCGAGCTGACGGAGCGGGTGCTCGGCTTCGTCGACCATCTGCAGGGCGGCGTGCTCGGCTCGCTCGGCCTCGCCTTCCTGCTGTGGACGGTGATCTCGGTCGTGCAGAAGGTCGAGGAGTCGTTCAATCACGTCTGGCACGTCGAGCGGCCGCGCAGCTTTGCGCGTCGCTTCAGCGAGTACCTGTCGGTGCTGATCGTGGGGCCGATCGTCATGGTCGCGGCGCTCGGGCTCGTCGCCTCGCTCGCGACGCAGACGCTGATCGCGTGGCTCGCGGCGCACCCGCCGTTCGGCCTCGTGCTCGCGACCGCCGGCAAGCTCGGGCCGCTCGTGATCGTCACCGCGGGCTTCACGTTCCTGTACTCGTTCGTGCCGAACACCACGGTGCGGCTGCGCGCTGCGCTCGGCGCCGGGCTCGCCGCGGCGACCGCCTGGGTCGCGGCGAGCTTCGGCTTCACGCAGCTCGTCGCCTACTCGACGCAGATGATGGCCGTGTACGCGAGCTTTGCGATCGTGCTGCTCGCGCTGATGTGGGTGTGGCTCAACTGGCTGATCCTGCTGACCGGGGCGCTGCTCGCCTTCTACCTGCAGAACCCCGAGTACCTGCGTCCGGGTGAACGCGAGGTGCTGCCAACCGCGCGGCTGCGCGAGCGGCTCGCGCTCAGCGTCATGTACCTCGTGACACGCGCCTTCGAGTCGGGCGAGGGGCGCTGTCGCGTCGCGACGCTCGCCGAGACGCTGGCGGTCCCGAGCAGCGCGCTCGGACCGGTCATCGACGCGCTGCAGGAGGCCGGGTTCCTCGAGGCCACCGAGGGTGAGGCGTTGCTGCCCGCCAGGGACCCGGCGCGCGTGACGCTCGATCAGGTGCTCGCGGCGGTGCGCGACGGGGGCTCGGGGCGCGCGATGACGCTGCGCCAGGCCGCGATCGTCCCGGCCGCCGAGGCGGCCTGCAGCCGGCTCGACGCCGCGGTGCAGCGCGAGCTCGGCGGCACGACGCTCAAGGAGTTCAGCGCGACGCGCTAGACCTTGGCCAGCGCCTGGCGCACGTCCTCGATCAGGTCCTCGGGGTCTTCGATGCCGATCGAGACGCGGATCATCGACTCCGAGATTCCGAGCCGTTGGCGCAGCGGCGCCGGGACCCCGGAGTGGGTCATCGCCGCCGGGTGGCTCGCGAGGCTCTCGGTGCCCCCGAGGCTGACGGCGAGCTTGATGACCTGCAGGGCGTCGAGGAAGCGGAACGCGCCGGCCTCCCCGCCCTCGACCTCGAACGAGAACGTCGAGCCCGCGCCGCGGCACTGGCGCTCGAAGAGCGCGCGGCGCGCATCGCCCGCGGCGAGCAGCCCGAGGTGCAGCACTGAACGCACCTTCGGCTGCGTCGCCAGGAACTCGGCGACGCGCTGCGCGTTGTGGTTGGCGCGCTCCATCCTGAGCTTCAGCGTCTCGAGCGAGCGCAGCAGCATCCACGCCGAGTTCGGGTCGAGCTGCGTGCCGAGTGCGCCACGCAGCAGCCTGATCGGCTGCACCGCGTCGCGCCGCCCGGTGACGCCGCCGGCGACCAGGTCCGAGTGCCCGCCGACGTACTTGGTCAGCGAGTAGACGTTGAGGTCGGCGCCGCACTTGAGGGGATTCTGGTACAGGGGTCCCAGCAGCGTGTTGTCGGTCACGACGAGCGGCCGGTGGCCCTGGGCGCGGCCGATCTCGTCGGCGAGCGTCGCCATCAGCCCGAGGTCGACGAGCGCGTTGGTGGGGTTCGCGGGCGTCTCGGTCATGATCAGCGCGACCCGCCCCTGCGCCATCGCCGCCTTGCCCGCGGCGCTTGCCGCCGCATGCGACAGGCCGTCGTCGAAGGCCACGTGGCGGATCCCGTAGTTCGGCAGCGCCTTCGCAATCAGCGTCTCGGTGCCGCCGTAGAGCGGCTCGCAGTACAGCAGCACGTCGCCGGCCTTCAGGTGCGCGAGGAAGGCGGTGGCGATCGCCGACATGCCGGAGGAGAACACGAGCGCGGCGTCGGCCTCGTCCCACAGCGCGAGCCGGTCCTCGAGCACCTCGAGGTTCGGGTTGTTGAATCGCGAGTACACGAGCCCGCCGGCGCTGCCGGCCGGCAGCGGCCGCCGGCCGGAGGTGTAGTCGAAGAAGTCCTTGCCGTCCTGGGCGGTGCGGAACACGAACGTCGAGGTCAGGAACACCGGCGGCTTCAGCGCGCCCTCCGAGAGGTGCGGCTCGTACCCGTAACCCATCATCTGGGTCTCGGGCGAGAGCGTGCGCTGACCGATCTTGCGCTTGTGATAGGTGTCGACCATCTCGGGCTCCTCGCGAGCGGCGCGCCGTTACTCGCCGGCGATCGTCATTTCCTCGACCAGTATCGAGCCGGTGCGGATCGCGCCGCGCTCGTCGATATCGCTGCCGACCGCGACCAGGTTGCGGAACAGGTCCTTGAGGTTGCCGGCGATCGTGATCTCGCTGACCGGGTACTGCACGGCGCCGCCCTCGACCCAGAACCCGGCGGCGCCGCGCGAGTAGTCACCGGTGACGCCGTTGACGCCCTGGCCCATCAGCTCGGTGACCACGAGCCCGCGGCCCATGCGCGCGAGGAGCCGCTCGTAGCCCTCCTCGCCCGAGTGCACGAGCAGGTTGTGCACGCCGCCCGCGTTGCCGGTGGTCTTGAGCCCGAGCTTGCGCGCCGCGTAGGTGTTGAGCACGTAGCCTTCGAGCACGCCCCCGGAGACCAGCTCGCGGTCGTGGGTCGCGCAGCCCTCGCCGTCGAATGGCGCGCTGCCGAGCCCGCGGCGCACGTGCGGGCGCTCGGCGATCGCGAAGAATCGCGGGAACACCTGCGTGCCGGCCGCGCCGAGCAGGAAGGTGCTCTTGCGGTACTGCGCGCCGCCGCGCACCGCCGCGATGAAGTGGCCGATCAGGCCGCGCGCGAGTTCCGGGACGAACAGTACCGGGGCGCGCGTCGTCGCGATGCGCCGCGCACCCAGGCGGCGCACGGTGCGCTCGGCGGCCTGGCGCCCGACCGTCTCGGCGTCCTCGAGCGCGCGCCAGTCGCGCGCCGCGGTATACCAGTAGTCGCGCTCCTGCTGCTCGCCCTGCTGCCCCATGACGACGCAGCTGACGCTGTAGTAGGTCGACGGGTAGCCGCCGAGGAATCCCAGCGAGTTGCCGTAGACCCTGAGCGAGCGGTGCGCGCCGACGCTCGCGCCCTCGGAGTTCGTGACGCGCGGATCGGATGCGAGCGCCGCGGCCTCGCACTCCTTGGCGAGCGCGATGCCGGCCTCGGCCTCGAGGTCCCAGGGGTGCGACAGGTCGAGGTCCGGCACCTCGCGCGCCAGCGTGTCGGGGTCCGGGAGCCCGGCGCAGTCATCCTCCGCCGTGAAGCGCGCGATCGAGACCGCCTTGCGCACGGTGTCGGCGATCGCGGCGGCCGACAGGTCGCCGGTCGTCGCCGTCCCCTTGCGCTTGCCGACGTAGGCGGTGATGCCCAAGCCGCGGTCGCGCTGGTACTCGAGCGTCTCGACCTCGCCCAGGCGCACGCTGATCGAGAGCCCGGTGTCGACGCTGACGCCGACGTCGGCCTCGGTCGCGCCGGCGGCGCGTGCTTCGGCGAGCGACTGCTCGACGAGGGCGGCGAGATCGGCGTGCGCGAGCGCAGGTGTCTGCATCGGGGTCCGGCGGCGGGAATCCTCCCGTCATTCTAGGCTAGGATGGGCCATGAAGGCGCGCGACGACGAAGACGAACCCACCGAGGGCCGGGGTCGCAGCCGACGCAAACGGGCGGCTGAGGCGCTCAAGGACCTGGGCGATGCGCTCGTCGCCCTGCCGCCGGCCGAGTGCGACGCACTCGGGCTACCCGAGAAGCTCAACGACGCGATCGCGCTCGCGCGTCGCATCACCGCGCACGGCGCCGCCGCGCGCCAGCGCCAGCTGATCGGCAAGATCCTGCGCCAGGTCGACGTCAGCGAGATCGAGGCCGCGCTCGAGGCGCGTGCGCTCGCGAAGCGCCTCGCGGCCCGCGAGTTCCACCGCATCGAGACGTGGCGCGACCGGCTGCTCAACGAGGGCGAGACCGCGCTCGAAGCGCTCGGCGCCGCGTCCCCGGGGCTCGACCTCGCGCCGCTGCGCACGCTGGTACTCGAGGCGCAGCGCGAGGCCGCGGCCGGGCGGCCGCCCGCGGCCGCGCGCGAGCTCTTCCGGCGCCTGCGCGCAGCGCTCGCCCCCGCCGCACCCAGCGCGTAAAATCCCGCTATGAAGCCGCTGGTCGGGATCATCATGGGCTCGTCTTCCGACTGGGAGACGATGCAGTGCGCGGCCGAGACGCTGACCCGCCTCGGCGTGCCGCACGAGGTGCGCGTGGTCTCGGCGCATCGCACGCCGGACCTGCTGTTCGAGTACGCGGCCAACGCCAGGGCCCGCGGGCTCGAGGTCATCATCGCCGGCGCCGGGGGCGCGGCGCACTTGCCGGGCATGACCGCGGCCAAGACCATCCTGCCCGTGCTCGGCGTACCGGTGCAGTCGAAGTCGCTGTCCGGCCTCGATTCGCTGCTGTCGATCGCGCAGATGCCGGCCGGCGTCCCGGTCGGCACGCTCGCGATCGGCGCCGCGGGCGCGACCAACGCGGCATTGCTCGCCGCCGCGATCCTCGCCAACAAGCACGCCGCGATCGGCGCGGCGCTCGAGCGGCTGCGCACCGAGCAGACCGAGCGCGTGCTGGCGCGGCCCGACCCGCGGGACGGAAACCCGGCGTGAAGGTTGCGGTCATCGGCGCGGGCCAGCTCGGTCGGATGCTGGCCCTCGCGGGCTATCCGCTCGGCATCCGCACCGAGTTCTACGACCGCAGCGCCGACACGCCGGGCGGCCAGGTCGGGCCGATCGTCACGGGCGAGTTCGACGACGTCGCGCGGCTGGCGGCCCTCGCGCGCCGCGCCGACGTCGTGACCTTCGACTGGGAGAACGTCCCGGTCGGATCGCTCGAGCCACTGACGAAACTGGCCCCCGTCTATCCGCAGCCGGCGGCGCTCGCGGTCGCGCAGGACCGGCTGCTCGAGAAGACGCTGTTCCGGGACCTCGGCATTCCAACGCCGCCGTTCGCGCCGGTGGACCTCAGGAGCGACCTCGAGGCGGCGGTGGCGCGCATCGGATTGCCCGGCATCCTGAAGACGCGCCGCTTCGGCTACGACGGCAAGGGCCAGGCGCGGATCCTCGGACGCCACGACCTCGCGCGCGCCTGGAACGCGCTCGGCGGCGAGCCGCTGATCTACGAGGGCTTCGTGCGCTTCAGTCGCGAGGTGTCGCTGGTCGCGGCACGCAGCACCCGGGGCGAGGTCGCGTTCTATCCGCTCGCCCACAACGAGCACGCGCACGGCATCCTGAGCATCACGCGCGCGCCGTTCGCCGCACCCGCGCTGCAGCGCGCCGCCGAGCGCCACGTGCGCGCGATCCTCGAGCGCTTCGCCTACGTCGGGGTGCTCGCCGTGGAGTTCTTCGTCGCTCGTGGGCGACTCGTGGCCAACGAGATGGCGCCGCGGGTCCACAACTCCGGCCACTGGACGATCGAGGGCGCCGTCACCAGCCAGTTCGAGAACCACCTGCGCGCGGTCCTCGGCCTGCCGCTCGGCCCCACCGCAGCCCGCGGCCACGCGGCGATGGTCAACTTCATCGGCCGGCTGCCCGAGCGGCGGCGCGCGCTCGCGGTGCCGGGGCTGCACCTGCACGACTACGGCAAGCGCGAGGCGCGCCCGGGCCGCAAGCTCGGCCACGCGACGCTGGTCGCCGCGAGCCCGCGGGCGCGCGAGCGGCTGCTCGCCAGGGTCCTGCGCCTGCGCTGACCCCGGCCGGTGCCTTTGGCGGTACCTAGGCGGTACCGTATAGTGCCCAGTTGGGACCCTTTGGGCGGTGGCTCAGGCGCTTTGGCGATGTACCTCGACCTGTTCCGGCTGAAGGAGCTGCCGTTCCGGTTGAGCCCGGACCCGCAGTTTCTGTACCTGTCGAAGCACCATGCGCGCGCCAAGGCGTACATGGAGTCGACGATCTGGTTCACGGACGGCTTCGTCGTCATCACCGGCGAGATCGGCTCCGGCAAGACCACGCTGATCGAGAGCTTCCTGCGCGAGCTCGACAAGGACGTCGTCATCGCGCAGATCAACCAGACCCAGATCAGCCCGCTCGGCTTCCTGCAGGGGCTGCTGGTCCAGTTCGGCTTCTCGCCGTTCAAGATGAACAAGGCGGAGCTGCTCGCGACGATCAACAACTTCCTGATCGAGCAGTACGCGGCCGGACGCAAGGTCGTGCTGGTGATCGACGAGGCGCAGAACCTCTCGAACCGCGTGCTCGAGGAGGTACGGCTCCTGTCCGGCGTCGAGACGACCAAGGACAAGACGCTCCGGATCATCCTCGCCGGGCAGCCCGAGCTCAGCGACAAGCTCGACTCCCCGGAGATGGTCCAGCTCAAGCAGCGCATCCGGCTGCGTTTTCACCTGACGCCGCTGTCGCGCGACGACTGCAACGCCTACGTGCTGCACCGCCTCGCGGTCGCCGGCGCCGAGGGCCGCACGATCTTCAGCGAGGCGGCGCTCGCGCTCGTGCATCGCTACACCGGCGGCGTGCCGCGCCTGATCAATACGCTGTGCGACACGGCGATGATGAGCGCGTTCGCGATCGACAAGGACACCGTCGACGAGGCCGAGGTCCGGGCGGCGATCGACGAGCTGCAGTGGCCCGAGTACGCCGCGCGCACCAACCGGATGCAGCGCGCCGAGATGGTCGTGCCGGTGCTGCGCCACGTCTCGCCCGACACCGTGCTCGGGCGCATCTACATCGCGACCGACGGCCAGACCGTCGGCGAGAAGGAGCTCCGGCTCGGCCGCCTGCTCATCGGGCGCACGCCCGAGAACGACGTGCAGATCGACTCGAAGTACGTCAGCCGCCACCACTGCCAGATCACCGTCGCGCTCGAGGGCACCGTCGTCGAGGACCTCAACAGCACGAACGGGCTCGTGTGCCGCGGCAAGCGCGTGCGCCGGCACCTGCTGAAGGACGGCGACGTGGTCGTGATCGGCCAGCACACGCTGACTTACATCGACGAGCGGCCGAGCACGCCGCGCGGGGCGGCGGATGCGAGCGCGGACCCGAACGCCACCGGCACCAACGAGTCGCTGGCGGGCGCCGCGCCGCCGGAGGCGGGCTCAGGACCGCACTGAAGGGCTATTCGTCGAGCGGACGGTGGTCGTAGCGCGCCTGATCGTCGCGGTACGAGCGCCGCCTCAGGATCAGCACGCAGCCGCCGACGATGCCGACGACCCCGACGACGAACACCGCGTTGCTCCACGGCGCCTCGCGCCACGCGTAGGAGGCCGCGCTCGCGACGAGCCCGGCGGTCACGTAGGCGTACGGCAAGAGTTCGTAGATGCCCCGCGGCAGATACATCGCTCAACCCCTGGGCGCGCCATCCCGGGCGCGCCGTTCCCGACACGGTGTCAGCCGGTGCCGCCGACTGTCAACCCTTCAACCTTCATCGTCGGCTGGCCGACGCCAACCGGGATCGTCTGGCCTTCCTTTCCGCAGTTTCCGACGCCGGCGTCGAGCTTGAGGTCGTTGCCGAGCATCGAGACGCGCTGCAGGACCTCGGGGCCCGAGCCGATCAGCGAGGCGCCCTTGACCGGCCGCGTGACCTTGCCGTCCTCGATCAGGTACGCCTCGCTCGTCGAGAACACGAACTTGCCGCTCGTCGTGTCGACCTGGCCGCCGCCGAAGTTGACCGCGTACAGGCCCTTCTTGACCGAGCGGATGATCTCCGCCGGGTCGTGCGGCCCCGCCAGCATGTAGGTGTTCGTCATCCGCGGCAGCGTCGCGTGCGCGAACGACTCGCGCCGTCCATTGCCGGTCGGCGCCATGCCCATCAGGCGCGCATTGAGCCGGTCCTGCATGTAGCCCTTGAGGACGCCGTTCTCGATCAGCGTCGTGCAGCGCGTGGGCGTGCCCTCGTCGTCGATCGACAGCGAGCCGCGGCGCCGCGCGAGCGTGCCGTCATCGACGACCGTGCACAGCGGATTCGCGACGGTCTCGCCGAGGCGGCCGGAGAACGCCGAGGTGCCCTTGCGGTTGAAGTCGCCCTCGAGCGGATGCCCGACCGCCTCGTGGAGCATGACGCCGGGCCAGCCACCCGCGAGCACGACCGTCATCGTTCCCGCCGGTGTCGGCACGGCCTCGAGGTTGACGCTCGCCGCGTGCACCGCCTGGCGCGGCAGGTCGCGGACCTCGGGATTGGCGAGCAGCTCGGCGAGCGTGTAGCGCCCGCCCATGCCGACGTAGCCCTGCTCGCGCCGTCCGCCGTCCTCCATGATGACGCTGACGTTGACGCGTACCAGCGGGCGCACGTCGGCCGCGAGCGTGCCGTTCGAGTTGATGACCAGGATCACCTCGTGGATGGCGGCGAGGCTGGCCATGACCTGGCGCACTCGCGGGTCGAGCCGGCGCGTCTCGCGGTCGAGCTCGCCGAGGTACGCGACCTTGTCGGCGTCGGCGACCGTGAGGATCGGATCGTCCGGCGCATACAGGCGCTGGCCGGTGATCACGCGCGCCGCCCGCACCCCCGGAGCGCCGGGCGCCTGGCCGCCGGCGCGGGCGATGGCGCGCGCCGCGCGCGCCGCCTCGTCGAGCGCCGGCGCCGAGACCTCGTCGGAGTACGCAAAGCCCGTGCGCTCGCCGGCGAGCGCGCGCACGCCGACGCCCGCATCGATGCTGTGGCTGCCCTCCTTGACGATGCCGTCCTCGAGCGCCCACGACTCGTCGCGCGCGAGCTGGAAGTAGAGCTCGGCCTCGTCCAGCGCATGGCCGTGCATCGCGGCGAGCACGCGCTCTAGCGCCGCGAGGTCGAGTCCCGCGGGCTCGAGGATGCTGTGCCTGGCGATGGCGAGCGGATCGTCGATTTTGAGTACGGCAGCCATGGAACTCCTGTCAGCAACTGAGCACGCGGTTCTGCAGCGCCGGGAACTCGCCGCGCACGCGCCTGAGCGCCTCGCGGTCGATCGCGGCGCTCACGAACCCCGTGCCGCGGGGCAGGCGCGCGAGCACCCGTCCCCAGTAATCGACGACCAGGCTGTCGCCGTAGGTCTCGCGCCCGTTCGGATGCACGCCCGACTGGGCGGCGGCCGCGACGTAGCACAGGTTCTCGACGGCGCGCGCGCGCAAGAGCATCTCCCAGTGCGCACGCCCGGTCGGCACCGTGAACGCCGCCGGCACCACCAGGATCTCGGCGCCGGCGGCCGACAGGCGGCGGTAAAGCTCGGGGAAGCGCACGTCGTAGCACACCGAGAGCCCCACGCGCCCGGCCGGGGTGTCGACGACGACGACGTCGCGGCCGGCCGCGACGTGGGCGCTCTCGCGATACGTCTCGCCGGGCTTCCCGGGGACGTCGACGTCGAACAGGTGGATCTTGTCGTAGCGCGCGACGACCTTGCCGCCGTCGTCGTAGACGAGCAGCGTGTTCGTGACGCGCCCGTCGGCGGCCGCGCTCGCGAGCGGCTGCGTGCCGCCGATGATCCACACGCGGTGACGGCGCGCGGCGGCGGCGAGGAAGCTCTGCGTCGGCCCGTCGCCAAAGGTCTCGGCGACGCTGCGCTTGTCGATGTCGCGCCGGCCAATGAAGTTGAAGTTCTCGGGCAGCAGCACGACCGAGGCGCCGGCCGCGACCGCCGAGTCGATCAGCGCCCCGGCCGCAGCGAGGTTCGCCGCGACGTCGGGGCCGGAAGTCATCTGCAGTACCGCCAAGCTCGTCACGAGTGCTCCCTCAGCGCGCCCCGCCCTCGGCGGTCGCGCTCTCGGCCGCTTCCTTGGCCTGGCTGGCGCCGATGCGCTCCACCTTCGGCTGGTCCCAGCTGCCGGTGATGCGATAGTAGCCGCGCGTGAGGCCCGATAGCGGCTCTTTGAACACCGTCGAGAACAAAAGCAGCGCCGCTCCGACCGCGGGCCCCGCCGCCAGCGCCCCGACCGCCGCCACCGGGCCACCGAAATGGCCGGTCACCTTGGCCGTCTGGTCGTAGTCCCGGGCCTTGAGCCCGGTCCGGCCCACGATGCCGATCTCGGCCGCCGGACCCTTCAGGACGAGGTCGTTCGTGTAGGCGCTGCCGTCCTTGAACTCGAAGTCGCCGTGGATCGAGTCGAAGGAGAAGCCCTTGTCGGTGAGGTCCCTGAAGTCGAGCGTCAGGCGCCGCGGCAACGCCGCGACCGACAAGAGCCCCAGCACGCGGCCTGCCCCCGGGTCGACCGACATCACCTGCCCGTGCTCGACGGAGATCTGCGCCTTGCCGGCGAGGCGCGAGAACACGTCGTCGTCGATGCCGCCGCGCCAGTGCAGATCGGCAGTCGCATGCCCGGCCTTGCCGGTCAGCGTCGGCGCAAAACCCCAGGCGTTCAGCGTGTCGAGCAGGTCGGTGCTGTCGAGCGTCAGCGAGACCGTGGTCGCCTGCCCGGTCCCGGCCAGCGACCAGCTGCCGCGTGCCGAGGCCTCGAAGGAGTTGCCCTTCAGCGTGGCGTTGTCGAGCTGCAGCCCTTCCGCGGTGCGCGAGATGTGGGCTTCGAGCGAGCCGAAGCGCCGCTTCTGTATCTCGAGGCTCTTGACGCGGATCGACATCGCCGGCAGCTGCGTCGGGTCGCTCTCCTCCGCCGACCCATCGCCCGCCGGCGTGCGCTCGCCGAGCACCAGTCGCTCCATGTCGAGCGTCAGCGGATCGCCGCCCGGCAGCTCCCACGGCACGACGATCTGCCCGCGCGCCGATGGCCCGTCCACCGCCGCGTGCCAGGCTGCGCCGCGGCTCTCGAGCGTCAGCGTCACGTCCGGGAACTCAAAGCCAAAGATGCCGAAGCGATTGACGGCGACGGTGCCGCCCTTCAGCACCTCCGAGAGCCCGTGACCCGAGCCTTCCGAGAGCTTGACGCGCAGCCACGCCGACAGGTCGTATTCGTCGGTCCGGCCCTCGATCCACACGCCCGGCGTGTCGCGCAGCTGCGCGTTGCCCGCGCCCAGGTGCAGGGTGCCGCGGGCGAGCCGCCAGTCCTCCTCGTGGCGCCATTCGAGCGCGCCGCTGTCGGCGCCGAGCGCGAGGCGCGCGACGATGCTCGGCGGGCGCGCGAGGTCGCGGCGCTTGAACGCCGGCGGTGGACGCGGCGCATCGGCCGCGAGCCCGGGATCGACCGTGAGGTCGACCTTGAGCGCGCGGGCCTCGTCGGCGTCCTTGGCGAGCGGCTCCGGCAGGTTGACCTCGAGGCCCTCGAGCCCCGACTCGAGGTGCACGGCGACCGGCAGCGAGCGGATTTCCACCTCGTGGATCAGTGGCGGCGCGTCCGCGGGCGCATCGGCGGGCGGTGGCTCGGCCGGTGCGCGCCATTCGAGGCGCGGCAGGCGCGCCTGCACCTTCCAGTCGGTCGCGCCGGTGAGCCAGCGCCCGCGCGTGATGCCGAGCGCCGGCTGCACCCGCGCGCCGCTCGCCCGTCCGCTGCCCTCGACGACGAGCACGCGGTCGCCGGCGAGGCCGGTGGGTCCGGTGATCGTGCGGGCGCGCAGTTTCAGGGGCCCGTCGAGCACGCTGCCGGTGAGCTGCGGCACATTGAGCTCGCGGTCGTGCAGCGCGAACGCGCCGCTGAGGTCCGTCACGAGTTCATCGAAGCCCGGCAGCTTCACGGTCGCGTTGTCGACGTGGCCGTCGATGTTGATCCGGCGCTGCGCGAACTGGCGGAACGGGAAGTCGAGATCGACGTGCGCGTCGAACGGCCCGTGGCCGCTCAGTTTCATGAAGAACTCGCCGAGCTTGGGGCCGACCGGCGAGGACTGCAGGTAGTGCAGCGCATCGGCGACGTCGCCCTCGCCGCGCGCGCGCGCGAGGAGCTCGGCGTCGCGGTAGTCCTTCATCTCGACGTACGGCTCGCTGACCGTGAGCCCGGCAATCCGCGCCGAGCTGCCGTGCACGCTGAAGCCCTGGTTCTTGAACTCCGCATCGCCGGTCGCGTTCTCGATGTCGGCGAACCGGTCCTGATAGTGGAGCCGGATGTTGTCGAAGTGCAGGCTCACGCGAAACAGCCCGCCGCCGTCGCGGAACGGAAAGCGGCGCGTCTCGCCGGCGAACTCGATGCGCGCCTTAGGCACGTGGCCGCCGACGAAGGCGTGGTCGAGCCATTCCATGGTCTTGGGCGGGATCGCGCGGCCCGGCAGGTACTTCGAGGCGACGCGCGCATCGACGTTCTCGGCCGCGAAGTCGAGCACGAGGCGCGGCGACTCCTCCGGATCGCTCGGCAGCCACAGCCGCGCGCTGCCGCTCGTGGTCGCATCGGGCGAGCGGGTGCGCACCTCGTCGGCGGCGAAGCGCCAGCCATCCGGGCGCCACCACCAGCTGAGCGTCGCGCCGACGCTGTCGGCGCCCACCGTCTCGCGAAGCGCCGTCGCGAGGTTCAGCGTGAAGCGATCGGAGTGCAGCCGCACCTTGCCCGAGTCGCCCTCGGCGCTCAGGTTGCCGTCGAGGCCGGTGAGGCCCGGAATGGTGTGCCAGGCGCCGAACCCGAGCCCGGTGAAGCGCAGGCCGCCGTCGACGTGCCACTCGCCCGCCGCCTCGCCGTGGCGGGCGCGCAGGTCGACGACGGTCAGCGCGCCGCGCGGCGCGAGCGCGAGGCCCGCCTCGCGCGCACCGCCCGGGGGGACCAGCGGCGCGAGCGCCGCGAGCGCGTCGAGGCGGATCGCCGGTGAGCGCAGCTCGAGCGCGCGGAGCGCCCCGTCCGAAACCTCGGCCGTGACGTCGAATTCGCCGCCTTGCCAGGCGTCGTGGCCGGGGTCGATGTTGAGCTCGCGGCCCGCGACCAGCCAGCGGCCTCCGCTGTGCTGCACGCTGATCTGCGCGCCGAGCGTCGCGAGGTGCGATGCGGGCGTCGCGCCGTCGGCCGGCGTCACGATCTCGTGGAGCGCGAGGTGCGCCTCGAGCGCAGCGAGGTCGGCGCCGTGGCCGGTCGCGCTGACCTTGACGTCCCCGTGTCCGCCGACCGGCAGCCACGACCACTCTGGCGCGAGCGCGCTCCAGCCGCCGATCAGCGCGCCCCGCAGCGCGACGTCGGCCTGCCAGTCGAGCGCCTCGAGCGCCGCGAGGTCGCCCTTGAGCCGCGCATCGAGATCGAGGCGGGTGCCGAGCGCGGGCGGCAGCTGCACGCGGCCGCTCAGCTGCAGCGAGTCGGGGTTGCGCTCGAGGTCGAGCGCGACGCGGTCGAAGCGGAAGGGTCGCGCGCCGTGCCGCAGGTCCTGCACCAGCACGGTCGCATCCTCGATGCGCACGCGCCCGACCGGCAGCTCTCCGAGCGCCAGGTGGGCGCCGCCCTCCGCTGCCGACGGCGCGCCCTGCCCGCGCAGCTCGACGCCGGTGTCGGTCAGGTACAGGAACACGTGCGCGCCTTCGAGCACGACGCGGGCCGAGGCGAGCCGCCCGGTGCGCAGCGAGCGCCACAGGTCAAAGCCCACGCGCCCGGCACGCGCGGTGACGAGCGCATCGTGCTGCCCCGGGACCGTGACGCGCGCCGCGCCGAACACCAGCTCGGGTCCGTAGAGGCCGAGCCGCGCGTCGAGGTGGACGAACGAGAACTCCAGACCCGTCAGTTTCTGGACGCGCGCGACGATCTCGGGACCGATCCCGGGCGTGTGCTCGAGCCAGAGGCGAAGCGCCCCGACGCCCACCGCGAGCAGCACCACGAGCACCCCGAAGGTGGCGGCGCTCCATTTCCAGATCCTGCGGGCCCGGCTCATCAAGGCACCTACACGAGCACCACGTCGTACTGGTCCTGCGCGTACAGGGCCTCGGTCTGCAGCCGGATGGGCTTTCCGACCAGCACCTCGAGCTCGGCGAGCGCCGCCGATTCCTCGTCGAGCAGCAGCTCGATGACGTCCTGATGGGCGAGCACCATCAGCCCCTGCACCTCGAACTGCCGCGCCTGGCGGACGATCTCGCGGAAGATCTCGTAGGCGACCGTCTCCGGGGTCTTGACGTAGCGGCGGCCCTCGCAGGTCGGGCACGGCTGGCACAGGAGGTGCTCCAGGCTCTCGCGCGTGCGCTTCCTCGTCATCTCGACGAGGCCGAGCGGCGAGACCGAGGAGATGTGCGTGCGCGCGTGGTCGGTCACGAGGCTCTTCTCGAGCGCCTGCAGCACCTGGCGGCGGTGGTCCTCGTCCTGCATGTCGATGAAGTCGATGATGATGATGCCGCCGAGGTTGCGGAGCCGCAGCTGGCGCGCGATCGCGACCGCGGCCTCGAGGTTGGTGCGGAAGATCGTGTCCTCGAGGTTGCGGTGGCCGACGAAGGCGCCGGTGTTGACGTCGATCGTCGTCATGGCCTCGGTCTGGTCGATGATCAGGTAGCCGCCCGACTTCAGCGGCACCTTGCGATCGAGCGCCTTCTGGATCTCGTCCTCGACGCCGTAGAGGTCGAGGATCGGCCGGTTGCCGCGGTACAGCTCGATCTTGGGCTCGGACTCCGGCATGAAGGTGCGCGCGAACTCGACCATGCGCCCGTGGGCCGCGAGCGCATCGACCTGCACGCGCTCGACGTCCTGGCCGAGGAGGTCGCGCAGCATGCGCACGTGCAGCGGCAGGTCCTCGTGCACCAGCTGCCCGGCGGGCGCGCTGCGCCCGGCCTCGCCGACGAGCTCCCACAGCTTCTGCAGGAACAGCATGTCGGCGCGCAGTGCCTCCGGGGCGACGCCCTCGGCGACGGTGCGGATGATGTAGCCGCCCGGCCGCTCGGCCGGCATGAAGGCCTCGACGAGCGTGCGCAGCCGCGCGCGCTCGGCCTCGTCCTCGATGCGGGCCGAGACGCCGACGCCGCGACCCTGCGGCATGTAGACGAGGAAACGCGACGGCAGCGTGATGAACGTCGTCAGGCGCGCGCCCTTGGTGCCGAGCGGGTCCTTGAGCACCTGCACGAGGAGCTCGTCGCCCTCGTTGACCGCGGCGCGGATGTCGTCGGTGCGCGGCGCCTCGAACTCGACGCCGACGTCCTCGCGGCGCGCGATGTCGGAGACGTGCAGGAACGCGGTGCGGTCGAGCCCGACGTCGATGAACGCCGCCTGCATGCCGGGCAGCACGCGCGACACGCGGCCTTTGTAGATGTTGCTGGTGATGCCGCGGCGGTTGGCGCGCTCGATGTGCACCTCTTGCAGCACCCCGTTCTCGAGGAACGCCGCGCGGCTCTCCCGCGGTGTCACGTTCACGAGAATCTCCGCCGTCACGCCGCCTCCTCGCTGTTCCACAGGCGCACTCCGGCGCGGGCCAGCAGTGCCGCCGTCTCGGCGAGCGGCAGGCCCATGACGCCCGAGTAGCTGCCCCGCAGGTCGGTGATGAACGCCGCCGCCAGCCCCTGGATCGCGTAGCCGCCGGCCTTGCCCAGCGGCTCGCCGGTCGCCCAGTAGCGCCGGCACTCCTCGGCCGTGAGGTCGCGAAACGTGACCGTGCTCGCCGACAGCGCCTCGTAGCGACCGCCGGCCGCGCGCACGGCGATGGCGGTCAGCACGCGGTGCGTGCGCCCGGCCAGCGCCTGCAGCATGCGCATGCCGTCCGTTTGATCGAGCGGCTTGCCGAAGAGTTCCGCGCCGAGCACGACCGCGGTGTCGGCCGCGAGCACCGGGCGGCGCGCATCGACCAACCACGCGGCCTCGGCCTTCCCGGCCGCGAGGCGCACGACGTAGGCCTCCGGCGACTCCCCGGGCCGCAGCGTCTCGTCGACGTCGGTCGCGCGGACGACGTGGCGCACGCCGATCTGCTCGAGCAGCTGGCTGCGGCGCGCAGAGGCGGAGGCGAGCGTGATCGCGTCGTAAAGGCTCATCGGGGCGGATGGCTCAGGCGTCGGCAGAGGCGTTGAGCATAGCGTTTACGATGCGGGACGGGCAGGTAATTTACCGCAGATTCCGTGGCTTACGCGCGCCTCGGCGCCCGTCGCCGGCGTCATTCGCGGTGGTACGGGTGGCCCTTCAGAAGGCTCGATGCGCGGTACAGCTGCTCGGCGATCAGCAGCCTCACGAGGCCGTGGGGGAAGGTCAGCGCCGACAGCGACAGCCGCTCGTCGGCGCGCGCGAGGCAGGCCTCTGCTAGGCCATCGGGACCACCGATCAAGAGCGCCACGTCGCGTCCGTCCTTGAGCCGTCCCGCCCACCAGCGCGCGAGGCCGGCGCTGTCGAGCGTGCGCCCGGCGACGTCGAGCGCGACGACGAAGCTGCGCGGGGGAATGGCGGCCAGCATGCGCTCGCCTTCGTCCTTGACCGCGCGCGCCGCGGCGCCCTGCGCCCGGCCGCGCGCCACCGCGATCTCGATGAGCTCGAGCGGCGACTCCGGGGGCAGCCGCCGCTGGTACTCGGCGAAGCCCGCGCCGACCCACGCCGGCAGCCGCGTCCCGGCGGCGATCAGCCGCACCCGCATCGCCCGGCCTACGGCGTCGCGGCGCGCCCGGCGCTGCGCACGTCCCAGAGCTTCTCGAGTGCGTAGAACTCGCGCACCCGCGGCAGCATCAGGTGCACGATGACGTCCTGAAGGTCCACGAGCACCCACTCGCCGTCGCGCTCGCCCTCGACGCCGATCGAGCGGAAGCCCGCCTCCTTGGCGCGCTCGAGTACCCGCCCGGCGAGCGACTTCACGTGCCGGTCCGAGGTGCCGGAGGCGATCACGATCGTGTCGGTGACGTCGGTGAGGCCGCTGACGTCGAGCACGGCGACGTTCTGGGCCTTGAGGTCGTCGAGGGCCGCCCTCACCACCTCGGTGAGGCGGGACCTGGCTGGCGGCTTGGCCCGAGCGGGCCGTGCGGCGGTTTTGGAACGGGTCTTCGCGGGGGTCTTGCGGGCAGTCTTTCTGGCGGTCATCCCCTTGCTTCTTCCTTCCGGGCGTAACAGCCCGACTCCTGGATGATACGACGTACGCCGTCCGGCATCAGGTAGCGCGGATCGCGACCGGCGTGAATCAGTGCACGCACGTCCGTCGACGAGATCTCGAGCTGCGTCACGGCGTGAATGTAAATGCGTCCGGCGACGGCTTGATGAAGGTCCTGCACGGTGCCGGTGCCACGGTCGACGAGCATCTCGCCGAGCGGGCCCATCGTCGGCGCGCGCCATCCCGGCCGGTGCGCGACGACGAGGTGCGCGAGGCTGAGCAGCTCGCGCCACTGGTGCCACTTCGGCAGGCCCAGGAACGCGTCCATGCCGACGATCAGGCACAGGGGTCGCGGCGGGTACTCGGCGCGCAGCTCCGCGAGCGTCTCGACCGAGTACGAGGGACCGGACTTGTGCATCTCGCGCTCGTCGACCGTGAAGCCCGGCTGCCCGGCGGTCGCCGCGCGCACCATCTCGAGACGCTGCGCGTTGCTCGCCACGGTGTGCTCGCGGTGGGGCGGATTGCCGGCCGGCATGAAGCGCATTTCCGGCAGGCGCAGCGCTTCTTGCAACTCGAAGGCGGTGCGCAGGTGGCCGTAGTGGATCGGGTCGAAGGTACCTCCGAAGATACCCATCGGACCGCCACTCGCCGCGCCCGCCCGGGGCGGTGCGCTTGGTCGCGACGTCGACATCGACGCTCACCCTGCCCGATTTCGTGGCGCGATGCAAAGTTCGGTGGCGATGCGCGCGAGCTCGCCCCACGCCTCGTCCTTGCGCGGCCCCTTGATCAGCGCGTCGGCGCGCGCCGCCGCACCCAGCAGGTCGAGCGCGACGCGCCGCGGCACGCGGCGCGCGGCCGCGGCCAGCAGCTCCTTGCGCCGCCGCCCGCCGCGAAACAGCCGGCGCGCGTTGCCGCCCGACTGCAGGATCGAGCGCAGCTCCTCGGCGATGCACCACAGCACCAGCGTCGGCTCCTCGCCTTCGGCGGCGAGTCCGCCGAGGATCCTGAGCGCCCGCGGCGCATCGCCGCCGAGCAGCGCTTCGCCGAGCTGGAAGACGTGGTAGCGCGCGCTCGTCGCGACCGAGTCGGCGACCGCCTCGACGCTGATGGGGCCGCCGCCCGCGAGCAGCCGCAGCAGCTCAATCTCCTGGTGCGCGGCAACGAGGTTGCCCTCGCAGCGCTCGGCGAGCAGCTGCACCGCATCGGGCTCGGGCTCGAGTCCCGCGCGCCGCATCCGGGCCTCGATCCAGGACGGCAGCTGCTCGGGGATCAGCTGCTCGGCATCGACGCACGCGCCCAGCGACTCGAAGGCCTTGACCCACGCGCTCGAGCGGTCGGCGTACTCGATCTTGTCGGTGATCACGAGCAGCAGCACGTCGGGCGCGGGGCTTTCGAGCGCGGCGACGAGCGCGCGGCTCCCGTCGGCGCCCGGCTTCGGCGTCGGGAGCCTGAGCTCCACGACGCGCCGCTCGGCGAACAGGGACAGCGCGCGCAGGCTGGAGGCGAACTCATCCCAGTCGAAGCCGCGCTCCACGAACTGGACCTCGCGGCCGGTGAAGCCCGCGCTGCGCGCGCGGGCGCGGATCGCATCGGCGCTCTCGCCGACGCGCAGCGGCTCGTCCCCCGCCACCAGGTACGCCGGCGCGAGCCCGGCCTCGAGCGCGCGCGGCAGCGTCTCGGGCACGAGCCGCATCAGCGCCCCTGGGTGCGGCGGATGAATGCCGCGACGTTCGACTCGAGCGCGGCCAGCGCCGGCTCGTGGGCGTAGACCATGTGGCCGGACGGGTAGAGCTTCACCTCGATGTTGGCGGCGATCGGCGCCGGCACCGGCAGGTGCCGAAGCTCGTAGATCGCCGCGAAGTACGGCGTCGCGAGATCGTAGTAGCCGCCGTTCATCATCACCTTCAGGTTCGGGTTCTGCTTCATCGCGCCGGCGAGGTCCGGCATGACGTTCGCGGCCTGCGGCAGCTTCTGCGGCGCGCCGGGCGGCTGGTGCATGTAGTCCCAGATGCGATCGAGGTCCTGCTCGAACTTGTAGGTCTGGCCGTCGCCGAACCTGAGCTCGCGACGCACGTAGTCGTTGAAGGCCGAGACGTAGGCCGAGGAGATCGCCGCCGCCTGCGGGTCGTACTCGGCCTCCTTGCTGAGCGGATCGATCGTCGGCCCGGTGAAGCGCGTGTCGAGGCGGCCGGTCGTCGTCTCCTCGCCCAGCACGTGCTTGCCGAACACGCCGACGTTGATCCTCAGGTTCGCGCGCTCGAGGTAGGCGACCGGCAGCCCCGTATAGGCGTGCAGCTTCTCCACGACCGCGGCGCGCGCCGCGGGCGCGAGCCGGTCGCCCGCCGCGAGCGCGCCCCAGTACTCGCCGACCGCGAACTGCTCGACGTCGGCGAGAAACGGCTCGAGCGCCGGCGGCATGTTCGGCAGCTGCCGGTGGTAGAACGCCGTCGCCGCGTAGGTCGGCAGCGCAAGCGCGTAGGGCTGATCGACGCTCGGGTTGAACTGCGGGGTGTCGCCGTTGTTGTCGAAGCACAGGATCTGCGACAGCAGGATCACGCCGTTGAGGTCGAGCCCCTTCTCGACCTGCAGCACGTAGGCGAGCGCCGCGGCGCGCGTCGTGCCGTAGGACTCGCCGAACACGTACTTCGGCGAGTTCCAGCGCCCGTGCCGCGACAGGAACTCGGTGATGAAGGTCGCGAACGCGTGCGCGTCCTGGTCGACGCCGAAGAACGCCTTCTCCTTGTCCGTGCCGCGCAGGTGGCTGAAGCCGGTCCCGGGCGCATCGACGAACACGAGGTCGGAGTCGCCGAGCAGCGTGTAGGCGTTGTCGACGATCCGGTACGGCGCCGCCGGGCTGTGGCTGCTGTCGTTCGTCAGCACGCGCTTGGGGCCGAACGCGCCCATGTGCAGCCAAACCGTCGAGGATCCGGGGCCGCCGTTGAAGAGGAACGTGATCGGCCGGTGCGGGTCCGGCTCCTTGCCGAGGAAGTAGGCGACGTAGGACATGCTCGCCTCGGGCGGGAGCGGTGCCGGTGTCCCGCTGTGCTCGGCGCCGGCGGCCGGCGGCTCCTCGTCGAGCGGGTCCTTGACGTGCACGACCAGCACTCCCGCCTCGGCCTGGTAGGCGAGCGTGCGCCCGCCGACCGTGACGCTCTGCGCGGTGCGCTGCGACTCGTCCCTCAGGTGCCGCGCCGCCTCGCGCTCCTCGGCGCTCTCGGTGCCGTGCTCGGCGACCGGCGCGTGCTCGCGGCCCGCCGGCGCCGCCTGGGCGGACGGCGCGAGCGCGAGCGCCGCCACGAGTGACAGGAGTGCCTCTGCTTTCGTCATGTCGCGTCCTCGCGGATCAGTAAACGAGTCTCACACCGCGTCCGCCGGGCCCGCAAGCGCTCAGCGCGCGAGCGCCGTGCGCCGCGCGTCGAGCGCCTGGCACAGCCGCTCGGTACCGAGCCCGATCCGCGGTCCCATCCGGTTCACGAGGTCGGGGTCGAGCCGGATCACGTTGCCGGCGGCGATCGCGCGCAGCGGCGCGCGGTGCTGCCAGCGGCCGAGCCAGTCGGCGTTCTCCTCGGCCGAGCCCGCGAGCGCAATGACGTCGGGGTCCTTGGCGTACACCGCCTCCTCGTCGACCGCGAAGCTGCTGACCGCCTGGTCGGCGAACACGTTGTCGGCACCGCAGACGCGCAGCATCTCGGTCGCAACGTGGCGGCCGCCGAGCGTGTAGAGCGGCGTGCTCCACACCTGGTAGAAGACCCGCAGCCGCCGTGCGTTCGCGTAGCGCGCGCTGAGGGCCGCGATCTGCGCCCGCAGGGCCCCGGCCGCGGCGCGCGCGGTCGCCTCGGTGCCGAACACTTCGCCGAGCTGCTCGAGCGCGGCGGCGACGTCGGCGAGCGAATGCTGCTCGAGGCTCAGCGTCGCGAGCCCGAGCCGCGCGAGCAGCGCCTTCTGCGTGGTCGGCGAGCCGTCGCCCCAGACGAGCACGAGGTCGGGCTTGAGCGCGACGAGCCGCTCGGCGTCGAGGCGCTGCACGTCGCCGATGCGCGGCACGGCGCGCGCCGCCGGCGGGTAGTCGCTCGTATCGACCGTGCCGACGAGGCGCGCGCCGGCGCCCGCGGCGTAGAGTAGCTCGGTGATGTTCGGCGCGAGCGTCACGACGCGCTCGGGCCGGTGCGCGGGCGGCGCGACTTCGCCGGCGGCGGCGCTGCGGGTGATCAGCACGGCGCCGATCAGCGCGAGGATGCGGATGCGCATCAGCTGCCCCGGTGCGGCGGCGACGTGAGGAAGCGCACCACGTCCGCGTACAGGGGATCGCTGCCGCGGAACGGGCGCGCGAAGCGCTTCAGCACCGCGCCGTGATCCTCGCCCGGCATCAGGTGGAGCTCGACCGCGACCCCGGCCGCGCGCAGGTGCGCGGCGAAGGACTCGCTGTTGCGCGGCTTCGCGGTCGTGTCGGCGAGACCGTGCACGAGGAGCGCGGGGGCGCTCGTCGAGTCGACGAAGTTCACGGGCTGGGAGGCGGGGTAAGCCGCCGGCGGCGCAAAGTAGTCGATGAGATCGGCGTCCTTAAGCGGCAGGAAGTCGTAGGGCCCGGCGAGCCCGACGAGCGCGCGCACGGGCGCGGCGCCCGCATCCGCGAGCCAGTGGCGGTCGGTCGCCACGAGCGCGGCCAGCTGCGCGCCCGCCGAGTGGCCCATGACGACGAGCGCGGCGGGGTCGGCGCCATAGCGCGGCGCCTCGTGCTCGGCCCAGGCGACCGCCGCCGCGACGTCGGCGACCGCGGCCGGCATCCGCACCTCCGGGTACAGCCGGTAGTTCGGCACGACGACGACGATGCCGCGCTCGGCGAGCCCGGCGGCGACGAAGCGGTAGTCGGCCTTCGTGCCCGTGCGCCAGCGTCCGCCGTGCACGAACACGACGAGCGGCCGCGGCGCCTGCGCGGCGCCCTGCGGCACGTAGACGTCGAGTCGCTGCGCGGCATGCGCGCCGTAGGACAGGTCGAGCTCGCGCCGGTAGCCGCCGCCGCCGAGCTCGAGCACGTTGGCGGTCCCGAGCTCGAGGGCAGCGCAGCCGGCGAGCAGCGTCAGCGCGCCGAGCGCGAGGAGCGGACGCCTCACGCGCGCGCCCGCCCCGTCGGCCGGCCGTCATCCGCCACGAGGCCGTGGCGCGCAAGCCATGCGCGCGCCTCGTCGGCGTCCTCCTCGAACCAGCGGCGCGCCGAGCCGAGCCTGAACGTGTAGCCCCAGCGGTCCATGTCTGCCATCAGGCGCACGCGGCCGACGTCGCCGAGCTCGTCGGCGAGCAGGATCTGCAGGTACAGGACCGCGTTCTCCTCGTCGAAGTCGCCGCCGGCGTCGCGCTCGAGCGCGGCGCGGCGCGCGTCGTCCATGCACAGCACGTGGCAGGCCTCGTGCAGCACCGAGTGCACCGGCGTGTCGGCCCGCGCCCACACGCGCCGGCGCTCGAGGCCCGCCTCGGGCGCGCCCCAGTAACTGAACGGGATCGGCGCATCGTCGGCGACGCAGGCGAGTTCGAGGCCGAGGCGCGCGAGCAGCGCCTCCAGTGCGCCGCGCCGCCCCTCGAGGCGCGCGACGTCCGCGGCCGCCGCGCTCACGGACCGATCGCCGACAGCCGCCGCATCACGAGCGCCGCGAGCTCGCGGGCGAGCGCCCCGCGGATCTGGTCCTGCTCCTGCTCCTTGGCGAGGACCGCGGTCTCGTTGAAGCTGTAGTCCTTGGTCAGCGTCAGCTGCTTCGGCGACAGCACCTCCTTGCCGCCGACGCGCACGCGATAACGCACCGTGTAGTAGACCTCGTACTCGGTCGGCGTGTTGCTGGCCGAGACCGACAGCACGCGCTGGCCGCTGTCGTCGGCCAGCACTTCGACGCTCGCCCCCGCCCCGCCGTTCGGCCCCACCGGGCGGCTTCCCGAGGCGCGCAGCGCCTCGATGAGCGCGCGGTGAAAGTCCGTGTAGCGGTCCTCGGCGACGACCTCGGTGCTGGCGAACGCGGGCGGCAGGTGCGCGACGCCCTGCAGGTGGAAGCCGCAGCCGGCCAGGAGCGCGAGGACGGGGAGCGCCGCGACGCGTCGCATCAGTTCGCGACCACGTTGACGAGCTTGCCGGGCACGACGATGACCTTGCGCACGCTGAGCGCGCCGACGAAGCGCTGCGTGGTGGCGTCGGCGAGCGCGGCGCTGCGGACCGTCGCCTCGTCGGCATCGACCGCCACGGTGATCTTGCTGCGCAGCTTGCCGTTCACCTGCACGACGAGCTCGACGGCGTCCTGCCTGAGCGCGGCCGGGTCCGCGGCCGGCCACGGCTCGTCGACGATGGCACGCGCATGGCCGAGTTCCTGCCACAGCGCGTGCGTGATGTGCGGCACGACCGGCGAGAGCATCAGCACCGCGAACTCGAGCGCCTCGTGCACGACCGCGCGCGCGGTGCCGCTCGTCGCCTCGTGGCGCGTCACCGCGTTCAGCAGCTCCATGACCGCGGCGATCGCGGTGTTGAACGTGCGCCGCCGGCCGTAGTCGTCGGCGACCTTGGCGAGCGTCTGGTGCGCGAGCCTGCGGAGCGCGCGATCGGCGGCGCCGAGCGCGGCGGTCTCGAGCGGCGGCGCCGGGCCCGCCTCGAGGTGCGCCTCGACCGCCTTCCACAGCCGCTTCAGGAAGCGGAACGCGCCCTCGACGGCCTCGTCCGACCAGTCGAGCGACAGCTCGGGGGGCGCCGCGAACATGATGAAGAGCCGCGCGGTGTCGGCGCCGTAGCGGTCGATGATCGACTGCGGGTCGACGCCGTTGTTCTTCGACTTCGACATCGTGCCGATGCCGCCGCTCTCGACCGGCTCGCCGTCGGCCTTGAGCACCGCGCCGACGAGCTGGCCCCTGACGTCGGTCTCGATCTCGACGTCGGCCGGGCTGTAGTAGACGACGCGGCCGGAGGCGGGCTTTCGGAAGTAGATCGCGTTTCGCACCATGCCCTGCGTCAGCAGGTTCTGGAAGGGCTCTGCGAGGTTGACGAGCCCCAGGTCGCGCATCACGCGCGTCCAGAACCGCGAGTACAGCAGGTGCAGGATCGCGTGCTCGATGCCGCCGATGTACTGGTCGACCGGCAGCCAGTAGCCGACGCGCGCATCGACCATCGCCTGGTCGTTGGCCGCCGAGGCATAGCGCAGGAAGTACCACGACGAGTCGACGAACGTGTCCATCGTGTCGGTTTCGCGCTTGGCGGGCCTGCCGCACTTCGGGCACGCGCAGTTGACCCAGGCGGCGAGCTTGGCGAGCGGGTTGCCGCTGCCGTCGGGCACGAGGTCCTCCGGCAGCACCACCGGCAGGTCCTTTTCCGGCACCGGCACGTCACCGCAGCCGTCGCAGTGGACGAGCGGGATCGGGCAACCCCAGTAGCGCTGGCGCGAGATGCCCCAGTCGCGCAGCCGCCACTGCACCTGGCGGGCGCCGAGCCCGCGGGCCTCGAGGTCGGCCGCGATCGCGCGCACGGCCTGCGCGTGGTCGAGGCCGTCGTAGGCGCCCGAGGCGACGCAGCGGCCGTGGTCGGCGTACCAGGGCTGCCACGCATCGCTCGAATACGGCCGGCCGTCGACGTCAATGACCTGCCGGATCGGGAGCCCGTACTGCTTCGCGAAGGCGAAGTCGCGCTCGTCATGGCCCGGCACGCCCATGACGGCGCCCTCGCCGTAGCCCATCAGCACGTAGTTGCCGACCCACACCGGCACCGCGGCGCCCGTCAGCGGATGCGTGACGCAGAGGTGGGTCGCCATCCCCTTCTTCTCCATCGTCGCGAGGTCGGCCTCCATGATGCTGCCGCGCTTGCACTCCTCGACGAACGCGGCGAGCTCGGGCCGCATTGCGGCGGCGCGGGCCGCGAGCGGATGCTCGGCGGCGACCGCGATGAACGTCGCGCCCATCAGCGTGTCGGCGCGCGTCGTGAACACCTTGAGCTGGCGGCGCTCGCCGTCGAGCTCGTAGGGGAAGCCGATCGTCACGCCCTCGCTCTTGCCGATCCAGTTGGCCTGCATCGTGCGCACGCGCTCGGGCCAGCCGCCGAGGCCGTCGAGCGCGCCCAGCAGTTCCTCGGCGTAGGCGGTGATGCCGAGGTAGTACATCGGGATCTCGCGCTTCTCGACGAGCGCGCCGGTGCGCCAGCCGCGTCCGTCGATGACCTGCTCGTTGGCGAGCACGGTCTGGTCCACCGGATCCCAGTTCACGGTGCCGGTCTTGCGGTACGCGATGCCTTTTTCGAGCATCCTGAGGAACAGCCACTGGTTCCAGCGGTAGTACTCGGGCCGGCAGGTCGTGACCTCGCGTGCCCAGTCGAGCCCGAAGCCGAGCGACTTCAGCTGCCGCTTCATCGTCGCGATGTTGTCGTAGGTCCAGCGCGCCGGCGGCACGCGGTTGGCCATCGCCGCGTTCTCGGCCGGCAGCCCGAACGCGTCCCAGCCCATTGGCTGCAGCACGTTGCGTCCCTGCATGCGCATGAAGCGCGAGATTACGTCGCCGATCGTGTAGTTGCGCACGTGCCCCATGTGCAGCCGCCCCGACGGGTAAGGGAACATGCTGAGGCAGTAGTACTTCGCCCGGGACGGGTCCTCGGTGGCGCGGAAGGTGCCGGCGGCCTCCCAGTGGCGCTGGGCCGCGGCTTCGATCGTCGAGGGGTCGTACTGCGCTTGCATCGTCGGGCAACGGGGCGGGCGGAGGGCCGCCAAGGATACCGGAAGCC
>DATKOR010000080.1:0-92753 GCA_035524495.1 Steroidobacteraceae bacterium | reverse complement strand
GGCCAGCATCTGGTTGCCGACGCCGAACAGCTGCCAGAGCGTATTGATGCCGCCGAGCGGGTCGACGACGCCCTGGTAGAGGAAGTAGCCCCAGGCCGCGACGCACAGCACCGTCGCCAGCAGGTTCCCCGGCAGGAACTCCGTGTCGCCGAGCGGCTTGTAGGCGTGGCCGAGCATGTCCTGGATCATGAAGCGCCCGGCGCGCGTGCCGGCGTCGACCGCGGTCAGGATGAACAGCGCCTCGAACAGGATCGCGAAGTGGTACCAGATGGCCATCATCGCCTTGCCGCCGACCGCGGTGGCGAGGATCTGCGCCATGCCGACCGCCAGCGTCGGCGCACCGCCGGCGCGCGACAGGATCGTCTTCTCGCCGATGTCGGTCGCGGTCGCGGTGATCATGTCGGGCGTGATCGTGAAGCCCCAGCCCGAGATCACCTGCGCGGCGTTCGCGGCGGTCGTGCCGAGCACCGCGGCCGGAGCGTTCATCGCGAAGTAGACGCCGGGGTCGAGCACGCAGGCCGCGGTCATCGCCATCACCGCGACGAACGACTCGGTCAGCATGCCGCCGAAGCCGATCAGCCGCATGTGGGACTCCTTCTCGACCATCTTCGGCGTCGTGCCCGAGGAGATCAGCGAGTGGAATCCCGAGACCGCGCCGCACGCGATCGTGATGAACAGGAACGGGAACAGCTTCCCCGAGAACACCGGTCCCGAGCCGTCGATGAACAGCGTCGTGCGCGGCATCGCGAGCTTGGGCGCGACCACGTAGATGCCGATCGCGAGCGCGACGACGGTGCCGACCTTCAGGAAGGTGCTGAGGTAATCGCGCGGCGCGAGCATCAGCCACACCGGCAGGCTGGCCGCGATGCCGCCGTAGAGGATCAGCGCCCAGGCGAGCGACGGCCCCGTCAGCGTGAACAGCGGCCCCCAGGTCGGGTCGTCGGCCACCGTGCGGCCGTAGACGAGCGCGATCAGCAGCAGCGCGACGCCGATCGCCGAGGCTTCGCCGACCTTGCCCGGCCGGATCAGGCGCATGTAGATGCCCATGATCAGCGCGATCGGGATGGTCGCGGCGATGGTGAACAGGCCCCACGGGCTCGCGGTCAGCGCCTTGACGACGACGAGCGCCAGCACGGCGAGGATGATGATCATGATCGCGAGCACGCCGACGAGCGCGAGTCCGCCCGGCACCGGTCCGAGCTCCATCTTGATCATCTGGCCGAGCGACTTGCCGTCGCGGCGCACCGAGACGAACAGCACGATGTAGTCCTGCACCGCGCCCGCGACCACGACGCCCGCCAGGATCCACAGCGTCCCCGGCAGGTAGCCCATCTGCGCCGCGAGCACCGGGCCGACCAGCGGGCCGGCGCCAGCGATCGCCGCGAAGTGGTGGCCGTACAGCACCCACTTGTTGGTCGGCACGTAGTCGAGGCCGTCGTTGTGGCGCACCGCCGGGGTCGGGCGCGAGTCGTCGACCCGGAGCACCTTCTCGGCGATGAACTTGCTGTAGAAGCGAAACGCGATGAAGTAGGTGCACAGCGCCGCGGTCACGAGCCATACCGCGTTCACCGACTCGCCGCGACCGAGCGCGAGCGCGCCGAACGCGACGGCGCCCAAGAGCGCCACGACTCCCCAGACGAGCATCGAGCCGAGCTTGTTCATGGATACCCCCAGCGCCGATCGCGAATGCGGTGTGCCGCGGCGCGCGGCCGTGGCGCGCCCGTTCGGGCGCTTCCGCGTTGTTTCACCGAAGGCTACAGGCGCCCCGGTGGAGGTGCAAGGCGCCGCCGGCCGGTGCACGGCCGTGAATTCGGTAGACTGATGCGCCATGACGGTCGCTCCCCGCCGCGTCGTGACCCTGATCGGTGCGCCGACCGACGTCGGCGCCGCGGATCGCGGTGCGTCGATGGGACCGGAGGCGCTGCGCGTCGCGGGGCTGAAGCAGGCCCTCGAGGCGCGGGGTCTCGAGGTGCTCGACCACGGAAACCTAAGCGGCCCCGGCAACCCCTCCGCCGCGCCCGTCGGCGGCTACCGCCACCGCGCCGAGGTCGCAGACTGGAACCGGCGCGTGCACGAGGCGGTGCACGCGGAGCTCGCAGCGCAGCGCCTGCCGATCCTGCTCGGCGGCGATCACAGCCTCGCGATCGGCTCGATCAGCGCGGTCGCGCGGCACTGCCGCGGGGCGCGGCGCCAGCTTCGCGTGCTGTGGCTCGATGCGCACGCCGACTTCAACACGCCCGAGCTCTCGCCGAGCGGCAACATCCACGGCATGCCGGTCGCCTGCCTGCTCGGCTTCGGCCCCGAGGAGCTGATCGGTCTCGGCGGCCGCACCCCGGTGCTCGAGGCGAGCACGATCCGCGAAATCGGCATCCGCAGCGTCGACCCCGGCGAGAAGCGCTTCGTGCACGCGCAGGGGCTCGAGGTCTTCGACATGCGCTACATCGACGAGCACGGCATGCGCGCGACGATGGAGCAGGCGCTCATCGACCTCGACGAGCGCACGCACCTGCACGTCAGCTTCGACGTCGACTTCCTGGACCCGGAGATCGCGCCCGGCGTCGGCACGACGGTGCCGGGCGGACCGACTTATCGCGAGGCGCAGCTGTGCATGGAGATGGTCGCGGACACCGGGCGCCTGGGCTCGCTAGACATCACCGAGCTCAATCCCGCGCTCGATGTGCGCAACCGCACCGCCGCGCTCGCGGTCGACCTCGTCGAGTCGCTGTTCGGCAAGAGCACGCTGATGCGTGAGGATCGCTGAGGCCGGCGTGACCGCCTGGCGAGGTCTTCGGTAAGCTCTCTCGGCGCGGCCGGCGGCCGCCGTTTATTTCCAATTTAAACTATATAATAATCAATAACTTTTGTCTTAAACCGGAAGGGGATTCTAATGACGACCGAGCTCAAGTACCTCGCCCTCGTGTCGCTGCTCACGGGCCTCACGTGGATCCCGTACATCCTGAACACGATCATGGTGCGCGGCCTCGTCGACGCCGTCGGCTACCCCGAGAACCCCAAGCCCCTCGCGCCGTGGGCGCGGCGCATGAAGGCGGCGCACTACAACGCGGTCGAGAACCTCGCGGTGTTCGCGGCCCTCGTGCTGACTGCGCACGCCGCCGGCATCCACAATGCGGCGATCGCGGGTGCCGCGACCGTGTACTTCTGGGCGCGCGTCGTGCACCTCGGCGCCTACACGTTCGCTATTCCGTGGGTACGGACGCTCGCCTTCGTGCTCGGCTTCGGCTGCCAGCTCTGCGTCGCCTGGCACATCCTCTGCTGAGTCGCACTCAGGCGCCGCCGCGCCGCCGGTAGCCGCTGCCGACGCCCCACGCGATGCCGGCCAGCAGCGCCGCGGCGGCGGCGGCGACGCCGGCGATGCCGGCGAGCGAGAGGCCGAGGCCGCCGAGCGCGGCGTGCAACCAACTCGAGACGGTGTCGCTGCCGCGGTAGACGACCGTGTCGACGACGTTCTTGACCTTGTACTTGGTCTCGGCATCGACGACGGTGTAGAGCATGTCGCGGTTCGGCTTGCCGATACCGAATTCGCCGGCCCGCAGCACGACGTTCGCCGCGACCAGCGACGCGAGCATCGGTGAGGCCGCGACCACCGAGAAGGCACCGAGCGCGAGCAGCGCGACCCCGACCAAGAGCGGCCGCACGCCGAAGCGCCGCGCGAGCGGCCCCACGATCAGGAGCTGCAGCACCAGGCTCGCGCCGTTGACCCACAGGTCGCGTTCGGAAAAGAACGCGGTGCGTTCGGCGGCCGTCGCGAAGGCGCCGGCCGCCGCCTTCGCGAGCTCGATGTAGAGGATCATGCCGAGGAAGGAGCCGAGCGCGACGAGCCCGGCGATGCCGAGCAGAAACGGCGACACCACGAGGCGCGACAGGCCCGCGAGGATCGCCCCGCCGACCGGCTCGTCGAGGCCCGGGAGCGTTGCGCCGGGCGGCGCGGGCCGGGCCTCGCGCGCGAGGAGCACGATCGTGACGATCGTCAGCGCGAGCAGCGCCGCCGCGAGCAGCGTGAGGCCGGCCGTGCCGATCGTGCCCGCGAGCGTGCGCCCGAGCGCCGGGCCGGCGAGGCCGCCGAGGCTGCCGCCGCTCGCGATGACGCCGAAGAGCCGCCGTCCCTCCTCCTCGCGCCAGAGTTCGGCCATGAAGCTCCAGAACACCGACACGACGAACATGTTGAAGACCGTCGTCCAGACGTAGAACACGCGCCCGGTCCAGACGGCCTCGGGATCGGCCGCGAACAGCGCGGCGAAACCGACGAGGTTCGCGGCGAAGAATCCGTACACCCACGGCAGCAGCCGCGAGCGCCGCACGCGCGCGACCAGCGCGCCGAACAGCGGCACGATCAGCAGCATCACGACGAACACGGTGGTCGCGAGGTACTTGATCGTGGTCGCGCCGCTGCCGGCGGCGAGCGCGTCGCGCACCGGACGGATCAGGTAGTAGCTCGCGAGCAGCAGCGCGAAATAGGCGAACGACAATGCGAGCCGGCGCCGCTCGCCGGGCTGCGCCGCCATGCTCAGGGCACTTGCTTGTCGATCACGAGATCGACGGCCTGGCCCTTCTTGATGTCGTACGGCACCTCGCCGTAGAGGTCGCCGCTCGCCCCGCTCGGCATGCCGGAGGCCGAGTAGCGCGCGACGATCACCAGCGAGTTCGCGGTCTTCACGGTGCGCGCCGGCATCATCGCGTCGGCCTCCGTGAGGTGCACCTCGAGCGGCAGCGACGGCGTCGTGAAGCGCTTGGCCGCGAACGGCGGCCCGGGCTGGCCCGGGTCGCGCGCCAGCACGAAGAGCGGCGCGCCGGGCGGTATCTTGCCCGCGAGCGCGGGGCTCAGGCGCACGCGCACCGTGACGGTCCCGGGCCCTGCGGCGACGGCGGCGGCCGGCGCTGGCGCCGCCTCCTCGGGCGCCGCGGCGCCCGCGGCGTACTTCGCAAGCTCCGGATCCGGCGCCCGGCCGGCCTCGCGGTCGATCTCGCCGATGCGCTGCGCGAGCAGCCCTTTCACCTCGGGCGGGAGCTCCTGGTGCAGCAGCGTCATCCAGCGCTCGCGCGCCACCGGGAGCTTGCCGTTCGCGGCGGCGGCGACGCCGCCGTAAAAGAGCGCCTTCTGGTTCGCCGGGTCGAGCTTGAGCGCCTCCTCGAAGAGCTCGCCGGCGCGTCCGCGCAGCGTGCCCTGGTCGGTGATCGCGAGCGCCTCGCCGAAGCCGACGACCGCCTCGACGTTCTTGCCGCCCGTCAGCTCGTAGGCCTTGCCGTAGGCCTCGCCGGCGCGCTGGAAGTGCTGCTGCACGAACTGCGAGCGGCCGAGCAGCATCCAGCCGTCGGCGTCGGCGGGATTCGCCTTCAGCCGCTCCTCGAGCTTCTTGACGGCCTCATCGAGCGAGTGCTGGCCCGCGGTCATCTGCTGCGCCGAGGGGCTCCAGTCGTAGTTGCTGACCGCGCGGTAGACGAAGAGCGCGCCGACCGGCAGCACGACCGCAACGACCGCGACCGCGATCGCGGTCCCTGCGCCCTCGGTCCCGCGGCCGCGCCACAGCGGCCAGGCGACGAGCGCGAGCGCCGCCGACACCATCAGCGCGCCGATCAGGATGAACGTCGTCAAGCCGGCTCCTCCGGATCCGAGTCGATCGGCCCCTTCGAGCGCCGCACGATCACGCGTGCGGCGACGCCGAGCGTGATCAGAAGGAAGAGCGCCGGCGCCGCCCACAGGAAGTACGTGCGCGGCTTCAGCGGCGGGTCGTAGAGCACGAAGTCGCCGTAACGCTCCGTCATGAAGCGCCGGATCTCGTCGTCGCTCTGGCCGGAAGCGATCATCTCCTTGACCTGGCGCCGCAGGTCCGAGGCGAGCCCCACCGGCGAGTCGGCGATGGCCGCGTTCTGGCACTGCACGCAGCGCAGCTCGTGGATCCAGCGGTCGTAGCGCTGCTGCCGCGCGGCGTCCGGGAACGCGACCTCGGTGTCGATCGCGAGCGCGGTCGCGCTCGCGAGCCCGAGGACCAGCACCGCCAGCCAGCGCCTCATGAGCGGCCTCCGTTCTTGAGGTGCGGGGCGAATTTCTTCTCCCAGACGGCCTCCGAGATCGCGCCGATGTGCTTGGCGAGCACGATGCCGTCCGCCGAGACGAGGAACGTCTCCGGCGCGCCATACACGCCCCAGTCGATCGCGGTCCGGCCGACGTCGTCGGCGGCAACCTCGGCGTAGGGATTGCCGAGCTGCGCGAGATAGGCGCGCGCGTCCGAATGCTCGTCCTTCCAGTCGAGGCCGATGATCGGCAGGCCGATCGTGCGTGCGAGCGTCATCAGCGCCGGGTGCTCGGCGCGGCACTCCCCGCACCAGGTGCCCCAGACGTTGAGGATGTAGGGCTTGCCGGCGAGCGCGTGCGAGTCGATCTGGTGCGGAGGATCGGTCAGCGAGGGCAGCACGAAGGAAGGCGCCGCCTTGCCGATCAGCGGCGACTGGATCTCGCGGATGTCGAGCTTGCCCTGATCGATGCGCATCAGCGCGTACGCAAACAGCCCCCCGAGTGCGAGGAACGCGACCGCCGGTGCGAAGTAGCGCCACATGTCCTAGACCGCCTTCCGGGCCGCGCCCGGCTCGAGCGCCCCGGCCTCGGCCGTGCGCCTGACGCGATAGCGGCGGTCGAGGATCGCGGTCAGGCCGCCGAGCGCCATGATGACGGCGCCGAGCCAGATGTAGCGGATGAACGGCTTGTACTGCAGCCGCATGCTCCACTTGCCGCCGCCGACGTTCTCGCCGAGCGCGACGAAGAGGTCGCGCGTCGGGCCGACCGAGATGCCGGCGTGCGTCATCGGGTTGCGGTTGACGCGGTAGGTGCGCTTCTGGGTCGGGAGCTCGGCGACGGTCTTGCCGCCCTTGGTGATCAGGATCCGGGCCTCGTCGGCGTCGTAGTTCGGGCCCTGCACCTTGTGCATCTCGAGGAACTTGAACGTGTAGCCGGCGATCTCGGTCGACTCGCCCGGCGCGAGGCTGACGTCCTTCTCGACCTTGTAGGAACAGACGCCGGTGACGCCGAGCAGCCAGACGCCGACGCCGAAGTGCGCGATCGCCATGCCGAGCGCGGCGCGCGGCAGCTGCTGGCCCTTGCGCCACTGCTCGATCGGCTCGATCAGCGCCGAGGCCATCACGAAGAAGCCCGCCGCGAGGCACACGATCGTCAGCGGCATGCCCGGTCCGCCGAAGAACGCGAACGCGACCAGCAGCGCGAGCGCGAGCGCGCCGCCGCCGAGGATCAGCAGCTGCCGCTTGCGGCTGCCGAGCAGCGCCCGCCGCCAGGCGGCGTGCATGCCGATGCCGAGCAGCACGACGAGCGGCACGCCCGGGACCATGAACACCATGTTGAAGTACGGCGGCCCGACCGAGATCTTGCCGAGGTCGAAGGCGTCCATCAGCAGCGGCCAGAGCTCGCCGACGAGGATGAGGCCGGCCGCGGTGATGAGCAGCGCGTTGTTCAGGAGCAGGAACGACTCGCGCGACACGAGCTCGAACCCGCCCTCCGACTTCAGTGTCGGCGCGCGCACCGCGTAGAGCGTCAGCGATCCGACGATGAAGAAGATCAGCAGCGCCAGGATGAAGAGTCCGCGCGACGGGTCGGAGGCGAACGCGTGCACCGAGACGAGCACGCCGGAGCGCACCAGGAAGGTGCCGAGCAGGCTCAGCGAGAACGCGAAGATCGCCAAGAGCAGCGTCCAGCTCTTGAAGAGGCCGCGCTTCTCGGTGACCGCGAGCGAGTGGATCAGCGCCGTCGTCGCGAGCCAGGGCATGAACGAGGCGTTCTCGACCGGGTCCCAGAACCACCAGCCGCCCCAGCCGAGCACGTAGTACGCCCACCAGCTGCCGAGCGCGATGCCGACCGTCAGGAACATCCACGAGGCGACCGTCCACGGCCGCGTCCACCGCGCCCAGCCGGCGTCGAGCTTGCCCGAGAGCATCGCGGCGACCGCGAAGGCGAAGGCGACCGAGGTGCCGACGTAGCCCATGTAGAGCATCGGCGGGTGCGCCGCGAGCGCCGGGTCCTGCAAGAGCGGGTTCAGGTCGGCGCCGTCGGCGGCGGCCGGCATGAGCCGCGTGAACGGGCTCGACGTGAAGAGCGTGAACAGCAGAAAGCCGACGCCAATGAGACCCAGAACGCCGAGCACCCGCGCCCGGAACGCGATCGGCAGCTGCCCGGACAGCGCCGCAACGAGGAGCGCCCACGTCGACAGCAGCAGGATCCAGAGCAGCAAGGATCCCTCGTGCGCGCCCCACACCGCCGCGAAGCGATAGAGGAGCGGAAGCTCGAGGTTCGAGTTGGTCGCGACGTAGCTGACCGAGAAGTCGTGGACGATGAACGAGTACGCGAGGACCCCGAAGGCGAGCACGACGAACACCCAGACGCCGGCGACCGCGGCCGGAACGACCGCCATCCACGACTGGCGGTTCAGCTGCGCGCCGGCGAGGCCGAAGAACGCCTGCGCCGCTGCGAGCAGCAGCGCGAGCACCATCGCGAGCGTGCCGAGCTCGGGGATCATGGGCTGCCTGCCGGCGGTATCGGCCGCTTCATGGCCTTCGCGACCTCGGGCGGCGTGTACTTCTCGTCGTGCTTGGCGAGCACTTCGTCGGCGACGAACACCCCGCTCTGCATGCGGCCGTGCGCGATGATCCCCTGCCCCTCGCGGAACAGGTCCGGCAGCAGGCCGGTGTAGGCGACCGGCACCTCGTGCGCGAAGTCGGTCAGCACGAAGCGCACCTCGAGCGTGCCGGGCGTGCGCGTGAGGCTCCCCTTCGTGACCATGCCGCCGACCCGGAAGCTCTTGTCCGCGGGCGCCTTGCCGTCGGCTACCTGCGACGGGTCGTAGAAGTACGACAGGTTGTTGTCAAAGGCCTTGATCGCGACCACGGTCGCGAGGCCGACCCCGGCCAGGATCGCGAGCACGGCGAATAGACGTTTGCGGCGCGGTGTCATGCGGCCTCCTCGAATTCAGCGACTTCCCTGGCCGGCATCCTCGCCGATCGCAGCGCGCCGGCGGGCGCGTTCGAGCGCCGTGCGGTGCAAGTGCAGCGCCGACCAGATGTTCCAGCACAGGACGACGAGGCCGAGCCCGTAGGCCGGCCAGACGAAGCGGGCGTACCCGCCCATGTTCAGAAACTCTTGCATGGGGCCCATCCTACCGACTCATTGCGGCGACCCGAGTTCCTTGAGCCAGGTCGCATTTCGCTCACGAATCAGCACCTCGCCACGCACTCGTACGCATGCAAGTGCCGCAAACAGCAGCGTGAAACCGAGAAAGCACATCAGCAGCGGCGCGAGCATCGACATCGGCATCTTCGGGCCGCCCCGGGCGAGCACCGTCGAGCCCTGATGCAGCGAATTCCACCACGTCACCGAGAAGTGGATGATCGGTACATTCACGATGCCGACGAGCGCGAGCACCGCGCTCGCCCGGTCGGCGCGCGTCAGGTCGTCGAACGCCGAGCGCAGCGCCATGTAGCCGAGGTACAGGAAGAAGAGGATCAGCTCCGAGGTCAGCCGCGCGTCCCAGGTCCAGAACGTGCCCCACATGGGCTTGCCCCACAGGGAGCCCGTCGCGAGCGCGAGCAACGTGAACGAGGCGCCGATCGGCGCGCAGGCGGCGGCCAGCGCGTGCGAGAGCTTGATGCGCCAGATGAGGCCGACCGCGGCCGAGATCGCCATGGTGCTGTAGCACATCAGCGACAGCCAGGCGCTCGGCGCGTGCACGTAGATGATCCGGAACGCATCCCCCTGCTGGTAGTCGGCCGGCGCACGCACGAGGCCGCCGTAGATGCCGAACCCGATCAGCAGCGCCGCCGGGATCGCGAACCACGGGATCATCTTGCCGGCGATCCGGTAGAAGTGCGGCGGCGAGGCCAGCTTGTGAAACCAGGTCCAGGTGCCCACGTCGTCGCGACTCCTTATTCGAGGCTGACTCGGACCGCCGCGGCCGAGGCGAGCGGCGCCAGCGTCACCGCGAGGATCAGCATCGCCGCGAGCAGCCACAGCGGCCCGCTCGACACCTCCCCGCGCATCGCCTGGTCGGTCGCACGCGCGCCGAAGATCAGCACCGGCATCGCGAGCGGCAGCACCAGCAGCGACAGCAGCACGCTGCCGCGCCGCGAGCCCAGCGTCAATGCCGCGCCGACCGCGCCGATGAAGCTCAGGACGCCGGTACCGAGGGCGAGCGCCGTCATCAGCACGCCGACCGCCTCGCCGGGCGCGGACAGCGAGGCCGCGATCAGGGGCGCGGTGATGACGAGCGGGATGCCGCTCAGCAGCCAGTGGGCGAGCGTCTTCGCGAGCAGCAGCCAGGCGAGCGGCTGGCCCGACAGGGTCAGCTGCTCGAGCGTGCCGTCGTCGAGGTCGGCGCGAAACAGCGACTCGAGCGCGAGCAGCGAGGACAGGAGCGCCCCGACCCACACGACGCCCGGCGCGATGCTCCTCAGGAGCGCCGGCTCGGGGCTGAGCGCGAGCGGAAAGAGCGTCGCCACCATGATGAAGAACACGACCGGGTGGGTCACCTGCTCCCAGCGCCGAAACGCGAGCCTGAGGTCGCGCTCGAGCACGAGCCAGGCGGCGCGCGGCAGGCTGGTCGTCAGCATCGTCACTCGAGCTCCAGCCGCCGAAGATCGGCGCCCGGCAGGTCGAGCTCCGAATGCGCCGTCAGGATCGCGATGCCCCCGCCCCGGGTGTGCTCGGTGACGACGCTCGAGAGCTCGCGCACGCCCGCGACGTCGAGGTTCGTGAACGGCTCATCGAGCAGCCACAGCCGCGCGCGCGCGAGCAGCACCCGCGCCATCGCGACGCGACGCCGCTGGCCGGCCGACAGCGAGCGCACCGGCAGATCCTTCTGGCCGGCGACGCCCAGGCGCTCGAGCACCGCGACGAAGCGCGCGCGCTCGGTCGGGTGACGCACGCTCGTCGCGTAGCGCAGGTTCTCGAGCGGCGTCAGGTCGGCCTTCAGGGCATTCTCGTGGCCGAGATAGGCGAGCGAGGCGGCGTAGCCGTCGCGGTCGTCGTTGACCGGGTGGCCACCCCAGTAGAGGGCACCCTCCTCCGGCCACAGGAACCCGGCGAGCGTGCGCAGCAGCGTCGTCTTGCCGCAGCCGTTCGGCCCGCGGACGTGGACGAGGTGGCCGGGGGTCGCGGCGAAGCTCAGCCCGCGCAGCACGTGCTTGGTGCCACGCCACAGGTGCAGATTGCGAGCCTCGAGCGCCTGGCTTTTGGTCTCCGCCACGCCAAACCCTTGCCGTCGGGGGCCAAAAAAACGAGGCCGCACTATACCTTAAGGCGCCCGATGCGCCGTTCCGCTATGCGAGATCGGGTTTCGCCTAACCGAAGCGCTCAGCTGCGGATGAAGCGCTCGAGGTCCTCGATCTGGGTGCGCTGGTCGTCGATGACCGCCTTGACGAGGTCCCCGATCGACAGCACGCCGGCGACCCGGTCGCCATCGACCACCGGCAGGTGCCTGATCCGCTTGTCAGTCATCAGTTGCAGGCACTCGTTGACGCTTGCGCCGCGCGTCACGGTCGTGACCGGGCTCGACATGATCTGCGAGACCGGCGTGTCGGCCGACGTGCGGCCGAGCAGCACGACCTTCCGGGCATAGTCGCGCTCGGAGAAGATTCCGACGAGCGCTGAGCCCCGCATGACGACGAGCGCACCGCAGTGCTTCTCGGCCATCTTGCGCAGCGCCGTGAGCACGGGTTCGTCCGGTCCGATCGAGAAGATCTCCGGGCCCTTGTCCTTCAAGATCTGATCGACGCTGCGCATCGCACCCCCCAAGTCGGCTCTGGTCTTCGTCGCCGCGATCGGGTCGTCGTGACCCGCCGCGATCGTTGTCTTGGTGCAGTCGGCCGGGAACGCGATGATTGTGCACCGAGCGCGCGCATCCGACGAGTCGTCCTGAGCCGCAGGCCAGTCGGGCCATCGCGCGTGACGATTGGCGCCGCACACCGCGTCGCCGCCGAGGCTATAAATATCTATTAATTATAGAGTTACGATCATTTGTTCGCGTCAGCCCGAGCGTGTTGTCGCGCCCCGCCGGTCGCGGCGGGGCGCAGGCATTGGCTTACGTCTGGTCAGCGTAGATCTTCACGAGCCGGTACAGGAACTCGCGGCCCTCGAAGAGCGCCTTCACCGACACGTGCTCGTTGAGGCCGTGGATGTTGCCGAGGTCGGGTCCGAGGAACACGGGCTCTATGCCGTAGGTCGGGATGCCGGCCGCGTTCAGGAACTGCCCGTCCGTCGCGCCTGGTTGCAGGATCGGTACGACCGGTACGCCCGGCCAGTACTCCGCGGCGAGCTTCTCGACGGGGCCGAGGATCGAAGGCGTCAGCGGCGGCGGCGGCGAGCTCGGCCCGCGCACCTTGAGCGAGGTGACGCTGACCGCCGGGTCGTCGATGACCTTGACGAGCGTCTGGCGCACCGCCTCGGGCTCGACGCCCGGAAAGATGCGGCAGTTGACGTTGGCCCGCGCGCGCTGCGGCAGCGCGTTCTGCGCGTGTCCGGCCTCAACCATCGTCGCGACGCAGGTCGTGCGCAGCGTCGCGTTCCAGCTCGGGTCGCCGGCCGAGACGAGCGCAATCGATTTCGCGTCATTCGGATCCTTGACGATCGCGTTCATCGCTTTCGCGATCGCGGTCTCGCCCTTGGCCGCCTCCACCTTCGCCATGCCGGTGAAGTAGCCGCGGTTGCCATCGGTGAACTGCGCCGGGAACTCGTAGCCTTCGATGCGCTTCAGCGCCCCGGCGAGGTGATAGATCGCGTTGTCCTTGAGCGGTCGGGAGCTGTGCCCGCCTTTGTTCGTGACCTCGAGTCGGAAGTTCTGCGCGGTCTTCTCGCCGGCCTGCACTTCGAGCGCGACGCGCTGCCCGTTGGCGTCGAGCTCGCCGCCCGCCCCTTCGTTGACGGCGAAGGCCGCATCGATGAGCTCGCGGCGGTTCTTCGTCAGCCATTCCGCGCCGTTGAACTCCCCGCCGCCCTCCTCGCCGCAGGTGAGCGCGAGTTTCAAGGTGTGGCGCGGGCGGTAGTGCTCGTCCTGAAAGCGCAGCAGCGTATCGACGAAGATCGCGGCCTCGGCCTTGTCGTCGACGGCGCCGCGCGCGTAGAACGTGCCGTTCTCCTCGACGAGCTTGAAGGGATCGCGCACCCAGTCCTCGCGCTTGGCCTCGACAACGTCGATGTGCGCAAGCAGCAGGATCGCCTTCGCCTTCGGGTCCTTGCCCGGGAAGATCACGACGAGGCCGCCGTCCTTCGGATACTCGGGCACCGCGAATGGATGCAGGTCGGACTCGGGGATGCCTGCGGCCCTGAGGCGCGCTGCCATGCGCTCGGCGGCGAGCGTGCAGCTGCCCGTCGAGGCGGTGGTATTCGTTTCGACCAGTTCCTTGTAGAGGTCGCGAAACCGCTGTTCCGCGGGCCATGCATCGGCGCGCGCCTGGGGCGCGGCGCTGACGGCGAGCAGAATCAGTGAGAGCAGGGTCTTGTTCACGGGGGCCTCCATCGGGGGAGGCGTGATTAGACCGGGGGCCCACGCGGGCCGCAAGCGTCGTCGATCGTGCTCTGACGTGGTCGTCCGCAACGCCGGCGACCGCCCGTGGGCCGGCGAGTGCTGCCCCGCCCTATCCGGCGTGCGCCCATCCGGCGTAGCCTAAGCGCGCCCGGACGTCACGCGTCACCGCGGAACAACTCGAAACAAGGAACGGCCCGTCCGCATCGGGCGGGCCGAGCGGCGCGTGCGACGGGACTCACAACACTCAACGGAGGGGGAGTCAACATGAACGTTTACAAGATCCTGGGCATCGTTGCCTTGCTGCTGGCCGTCGTCGCGGCCTTCGTCAGCATCCCGTACGCGGGCGTCATCCTCGCGGTCCTCGGCGTCGCGGTCGGATTCAACGTGCCTGGCGACGCGCAGGTGCGCATCATCGTCTCGGCGATTGCGCTGCGCGCGCTGGCCGGCACGTTCGACGCCATCCCGGCGGCCGGACCGTCGCTGACGAGCATCATTGGCAACGTCGCGTCGATACTTGCGGGCATCGCGCTCTTGATCATCTTCCGCAACATCTACAACCGCATGCGCGAGTAGTGCGGACGGCCGGAGGGCACGGCAGGCTGGCCGTGCCCTCCGCTACTCCACGCCTCTGCGGCGATGGTCGAATGGACGTTCGCGTCGCTCGGCCGAACCGCTCGTCGGGGGGTGGTGCGCGCGGAGGGATTCGAACCCCCACGCCTTGCGGCTGCGGATTTTAAGTCCGCTACGTCTACCAGTTCCGTCACGCGCGCGACCGGAACCTAGCATGGCACCTGCCGGCGGCCGCTCGCCAGCCCCTGCGCCGCCGGCCTCGCTGCGTCGACTCCTCCGCGGCGCTCAACCGAGCGCCACGGCGTAGCAGTCGACCTCGTCCGCGGCGCCCACGCGCAACCTTCCCTCGGCGCGAAACCCGAGGGCCGTGAGCGTGCGAATGGACGCCGCGTTGTCCGGTGTGACGATTGCGATGACGCGTCGAAGGCCGAACGCCGCCTCGGCGAGCGCGAGCAACGCCGCACCCGCCTCGCGCGCGTAACCGCGGCCCCGGAAGGCCGGCAACAGCGCGTAGCCGAGGTCGACGTCGGCGAGCGACGGCCGCTTCAGGAGACCGGCGATGCCGACGGGCGCGCCGCTTGCCGTCTCGCGCAGCGCCAGCAGCCCGAAGCCGTTGGTCGTATAGCTCGCCCAGGGACCCTCCGCGAGGTAGCGCCCGACGTCGGCGACGGAGTGCACGCCACGATCGCCGATGTAGCGAAGGAAGTCCGCGTCGGTCAGGAGCTCGACGAGAAACTCGGCATCGTCGAGCACGAGCGGCGCGTAGCGGAGCCGGGGCGATTCGGGGAGCGGGATGGGCACGGGCAGAGTGTAGCGGCCCAGAAATGGCGGGCCCTTCGCATGGGGATGCGTCACCTACGCCCGCCCGAACGTCGCCGACTCCATGGGAATTCGCCCGGATTTTCTCCACGCCTCGTTGAAGAAATCAGCACAACGCCTTGATAATCCTAGCGTTATCCTGGGTCATCGGACAGTGTCAGTCGGGGTCGTGGAGGCGTCGGCCGGAATCGAACCGGCGTACACGGATTTGCAGTCCGCTGCGTGACCACTCCGCCACGACGCCAGCTTCAGGAGAATTTGGAGCGGGAAACGAGGCTCGAACTCGCGACCTCAACCTTGGCAAGGTTGCGCTCTACCAACTGAGCTATTCCCGCCCGCGGCGAACCCATAAGTCTATAGGGCGGCCCCGGTCTGTCAAGAATGCGGCCGGTCCGGGTGGGCGCGCTGCTTGAGCTCCGGCCACGCGGCCTCGAGGTACAGGGCCATCGACCACAGCGTCAGCACCGCCGCGATGATCGTGAGCACGAGCCCGATCCAGTAGATCGGCAGCCCGAGGAAGTTCTCGCGGAACAGCATCATCGAGAGCCCGACGATTTGCGCAATCGTCTTGAACTTGCCGAGCGCCGACACCGCGACCTTCTTGCGCGCGCCGATCTCCGCCATCCACTCCCGCAGCGCCGAGATCGCGATCTCGCGGCCGATGATCACGCACGCGGTCAGCGTCACGTACCAGTCGGGATTGCGGCTGACGATTAGCACGAGCGCGGTCGCCACGATGAGCTTGTCGGCGACCGGGTCGAGGAAGGCGCCGAGGTGCGACACCTGGCCCATGCGGCGGGCGACGTAGCCATCGAGCGTGTCGGTGATCCCGGCGATCGCGAACAGGACCCCGGCGACCATGTCGCCCCACCCGTACGGCAGGTAGAAAAGCCCGACGATCACCGGGATCAGCACGATCCGAAGGGCGGTCAGCAGGTTGGGGATGGTGTAGGGATCGGTCACGCGTCAGGCGTCCGGGTGCAGCCGTTCGTAAATCGCCGCCGCGAGCCGCCGCCCGATGCCGCGCACGCGCGCGAGGTCCTCGACGCCGGCGCCGAGTACCCCGTGCAGACCACCGAAGCGCTTCAGAAGTTCGCGGCGCCGGGCGGGACCCAAGCCCGGCACTTCCTCGAGCACGGACGCCTGACGGGCCTTCGCGCGGCGCGCACGGTGGCCCGCGATCGCGAAGCGGTGAGCCTCGTCGCGGATCCGCTGGATCAGGTGCAGGGCGCGCGAGTCGGGCGGCAGTATAAGGGGGGCCTCGGACCCCAACAAGAAAAGCCGCTCCTGCCCGACGCGCCGGTCGGGCCCCTTCGCGACGCCGACGACGCAGGGCACGGCCACCTCGAGTTCGGCGAGCACCTTCGCGGCCTCGTGGAGCTGGCCCGGCCCGCCGTCGATCAAGAGCACGTCGGGGCGCTTGCCCTCGCCCGCCTTGATGCGCTTGTAGCGGCGCGTCAGCGCCTGGCGCATCGCGCCGTAGTCGTCGCCCGGCGTCAGCCCCTCGAGGTTGAAGCGCCGGTAGTCGGATTTCTGCGCGCCCTCGCGACCGAACACGACGCAGCTCGCGACCGTGGCCTCGCCGCGCGTGTGGCTGATGTCGAAGCACTCGAGCCGCGCAGGCGCTTGCGCGAGCCCGAGAATCGCCCCGAGCGCCTCGAGCTGCGCCTCGATGCCGGCCTCGGTCGCGAGCCGCATCTTGAGCGCCTGCACGGCGTTGTCGCGCGTCATCTCGACCCAGCGGGCCTTGAGCCCGCGCTCGGCGCGGTGGATCACGACGCGATGCCGCGCGTGCTCGCCGAGCGCCGCGGCGATCACTTCGGGCTCGGCGAGCGTGCTGCCGACGACGATCTCGCCCGGCGCCTCGTGCGCGAGGTAGTGCTGGGCGAGGAACGCGGCCTCGACGTCCTCCGCCTCGCCGAACGGCGCGCGCGCGAAGTAGGTCGTGGTGCCGAGGTTGACGCCGGCGCGGATGAACATGAGCCCGATGCAGTAAAGCCCGGGACCGGTAGCCGCCGCGACGACGTCGCAGTCGACGTCCGAGTCGGCGCTGACGATCTGGCGCGCCTGCACGCTTTTCAGCGCCGCGAGCTGGTCCCTGAGCGCCGCCGCCTTCTCGAACCGCAGCGCCGCGGCCTCTTCCTCCATCCGCGCCGCGAGCTCGGTCGCGACCTCGTCGTTGCGGCCCTCGAGCACGCGGGTCGCGGCGGTGACGTCGGCCGCGTAGTCCGCCTTCGACACGAGCCCGACGCACGGCGCCGAGCAGCGGTGGATCTGGTACTGCAGGCACGGCCGCGTGCGGTTCTCGAAGTAGCTGTCCTCGCACTGGCGCAGGCGGAAGAGCTTTTGCAGCTGCAGCAGCGTCTCGCGCACCGCGGTCGTGCTCGGATACGGCCCGAAGAATCGCCCCGGCCGGTTGCGCGAGCCGCGGTAGAAGCTCAGGCGCGGAAACTCCTGCTCGGTCGTCAGATACAGGTACGGGAAGCTCTTGTCGTCGCGCAGCAGGATGTTGTAGCGCGGCCGGTGCTTCTTGATCAGGTTGAACTCGAGGAGCAGCGCCTCGGTGTCGGAGCTCGTGACCGTGACCTCGATGGCGGCGATCTGCTGCACCATCGCGAGGACCTTCGGCTGCAGCAGGTCGGCGCGGAAGTAGCTGCCGACGCGGGCCTTCAGGTTCCCGGCCTTGCCGACGTAGAGGATCTGGCCCGCGGCATCGAGCATCCGGTAGACGCCCGGGCGCGCCGGCAGCGAGGCGACGAACCCCTTCGGATCGAAGGGCTGCGCCGCGTCGACGACCCCGTGCGCGACCTCGAGCGCATGGGCCTTGGAGTCCGGGGATGGGGTCGCGGGCGGCATCGGCAGGATGTTCCGGCCGCCGCCCGCGCACCGCAAGTCCCGTCAGCCGGTCTTGAACTGCGCCTCTTCGGTCGAGCCCTTCATCGCGGTCGTCGAGGCCGTGCCGCCGCTCACCGTCGTCGTCACGTCGTCGAAGTAGCCGGCGCCGACCTCGCGCTGGTGCTTGGTCGCCGTGTAGCCCTGCTTCTCGGCGGCGAACTCCGCCTCCTGCAGCTCCACGTACGCCGACATCTGCGACTCGCGGTAGCCCTTGGCGAGCTGGAACATCGAGAAGTTGAGCGCGTGGAAGCCCGCGAGCGTGATGAACTGGAACTTGTAGCCCATCGCGCCGAGCTCGCGCTGGAACTTCGCGATGGTCTTGTCGTCGAGCTTCTTCTTCCAGTTGAAGCTCGGCGAGCAGTTGTAGGCGAGGAGCTTGCCCGGGAAGTGCTTGTGGATGCCCTCGGCGAAGAGCTTCGCGTCCTCGAGGTCCGGGTGCGCGGTCTCGCACCAGAGCAGATCCACGAACGGCGCGTACGCCAGCCCACGCGCGATGCCGGCCTCGAAGCCCGCCTTGAGGTAGTGGAAGCCCTCCGAGGTCCGGCCCTTCGAGTGGTCGATGAACGCGCGGTCGCGCTCATCGACGTCCGAGGTGATCAGGTTTGCGCTCTCGGCGTCGGTGCGCGCCAGCAGCACCGTCGGGACGCCCATCGTGTCGGCGGCGAGCCGCGCGGCGACGAGCTTGGAGACCGCTTCCTGCGTCGGAACCAGCACCTTGCCGCCCATGTGGCCGCACTTCTTGGCCGAGGACAGCTGGTCCTCGAAGTGCACGCCGGCGGCACCGGCCTCGATCATCGCCTTCATGAGCTCGAAGGCGTTCAGCACGCCGCCGAATCCCGCCTCGGCGTCGGCGACGATCGGCTGCAGCCAGTCGACGGCGTCGTTGCCCTCGGAGTGGCAGATCTGGTCGGCGCGCAGCAGCGTGTTGTTGATCCTGCGCACGACCTCGGGGACCGAGTTCGCCGGGTAGAGCGACTGGTCGGGATACATCTCGCCCGCGACGTTCGCGTCCCCAGCGACCTGCCAGCCCGAGAGGTAGATCGCCGGGAGCCCGGCCTTCACCTGCTGCATCGCCTGGTTGCCGGTCAGCGCGCCCAATGAGTTCACGAACGGCATCGTCTGCATGTAGCGCCACAGCTTCTCGGCGCCGAGCTTGGCGAGCGTGTGCTCGACCGGCACGGTGCCCCGCAGCCGCACGACGTCGGCGGCGGAATAGCCGCGCTTGACGCCCTTCCAGCGCGGATTCGTGTCCCAGTCTCGCTTCAGCTGCTCAGCCGTCAGAAACGTCATGTCGTGCTCCCGGTTCGGTTAGTCGATCTCGCGGTACGCGGTCAGGGTCAGAAAACTCTCGAAACGCTCGCCGGCGGTCAGCTGGCTGAACAGCTCGGCCGCGCGCCGGTAGTGGCCGGATTCGAACGCGGCGTCGCCGACCTCGGAGCGGATCCGCGCCAGCTCCTCGCCGAGGATCGTCGCGACGAGCGGCAAGCTCACCTCGCGCCCGTCGGCGAGCGCACGGCGGTGCCGCACCCACTGCCAGACCTGCGCGCGCGAGATCTCGGCCGTCGCCGCATCCTCCATCAGGTTGTAGATCGGCACGCAGCCGTTGCCGCCGAGCCACGACGCGAGGTAGCGGATCGCCACCGAAACGTTGTTGCGAAGGCCGGCCTCGGTGATCACGCCCGCGGGCACGCTGAGGAGGTCCTTCGCGGTCACGACGATGTCGGCCTTCAAGGCCGTCAGCTGGTTCGGCCCCGGCATCAGCCGGTCGAACACCTCGCGCGCGAGCGGCACGAGGCCGGGATGCGCGACCCACGTCCCGTCGTGCCCGTCGCCCGCCTCGCGCTCCTTGTCGGCACGCACCTTGGCGAGCGCCGCGTCGTTGGCGGCCGGGTCGTTCTTGATCGGGATCTGCGCCGCCATGCCGCCCATCGCGAACGCGCCGCGCCGATGGCAGGTCTGGATCAGCAGCAGCGAGTACGAGCGCAGGAAGTGCGTCGTCATCGTCACGAGGTGGCGGTCCGGCAGCACGAAGTCGGCACGGCGGCTGAACTTCTTGATGAAGCTGAAGATGTAGTCCCAGCGCCCGCAGTTGAGCCCGACGATGTAGTCCTTGAGCTCGTAGAGGATCTCGTGCATCTCGAACGCCGCGAGGATCGTCTCGATCAGGACCGTGCACTTGATCGTGCCGTGCTTGATCCCGAGGCGCTCCTCGGCGAAGGCGAACACCTCGTTCCACAGCCGCGCCTCGAGGTGGCTCTCGAGCTTCGGCAGGTAGAAGTAGGGCCCGGTGCCGCGGCGCGCGAGCTCGGCGTGGTTGTGAAAGAGGAAGAGGCCGAAGTCGACGAACGCGCCGGCGACGGGTTCGCCGTCGACCGTCCAGTGCTTCTCGACGAGGTGCCAGCCGCGCGGCCGGACGAAGAGGACGGCGGTCCGGTCGTTGAGCCGGTAGTGCCGGCCATCGGGCGCGACGAACTCGATCGCGCGGGCGACGGCGTCCTTGAGGTTCAGCTGGCCGCTGACGACGTTCGCCCAGCTCGGGCTCAGCGAATCCTCGAAGTCGGCCATGAAGACGTTGGCGCCCGAATTGAGCGCATTGATCACCATCTTGCGCTCGGTCGGCCCGGTGATCTCGACGCGCCGGTCGCGCAGGTCCGCCGGGATCGCGGCCACGTGCCAGTCAGATTCGCGGATCGTGCGGGTCTCGGGCAGGAAGTCGGGGAGCTCGCCGGCATCGATCGCCGCCTGGCGCGCCTCGCGGCGCGCGAGCAGCACGCCCACCTTCGGAGCAAAGCGACGCGCGAGCGCGGCGACGAAGTCGACGGCGTCTCGCGTCAGGATCAGCTCCTCGCCGGTCACGCGTGGACCGCGGATCTCGACGCCCGGCGAAAGGCTGCCAAGCGCTGCTCGCTCTGTGCTCACGAAACCCCCACGGTGGATGTCGCCAAGCAGGTATTTTGCGCTGCACAATAGTAGTGGCTGCAGGGCCTCACTTCAATCCGTGCCATCTGTAGGATCTGCAGCAGTCAATGCGCGTTCTCGCACTCAATAAGCCCTTCAGGGTGCTGACAAAGTTCTCGCGGACCGACGAGCGGGCGACGCTCGCGGAGTACGTCCGGGAGCCCGGCGTCTACCCGGCCGGACGGCTCGACTTCGACAGCGAGGGACTGTTGCTCCTCACGGACGACGGACGGCTTCAGGCCGCGATCACCGACCCCCGCCATGCGCTTTCGAAGACCTACTGGGCACAGGTCGAAGGCGATCCGTCCGAGGCCCAGCTTGCTGAGCTCGCGCGCGGCGTGCGGCTCCCGGACGGCCTCACGCGCCCGGCCGGCGCAAGACGCATCGCCCCGCCCGATCACCTCTGGCCCCGCGACCCGCCGATCCGCTACCGCGCGAAGATCCCGACCGCGTGGATCGAGCTGACGCTTCGCGAGGGACGCAACCGCCAGGTGCGGCGGATGACGGCGGCGGTGGGACTTCCGACGCTGCGGCTCGTGCGCGCGGCGATCGGCCCGATCGGGCTCGAGGGGCTCGCCCCCGGGGAGGTCCGGGCGCTCTCGGGCGAGGAAGTAGCGTCGCTCTACGCGGCGCTCACGGATGCTGCGCGTAGCGCGCGATCCGCATCGCGACCTCGAGCGCCTGCTCGTAGTTGAGCCGGGGATCGACGGTCGATCGGTAGGCGCGCGCGAGGTCGGCGTCCGCCAGTCCGCGCGCGCCGCCCGTGCACTCGGTGACGTTGTCGCCGGTGAGCTCGAGGTGCACGCCGCCGAGGCGCGAGCCCATTGCCGCATGGATCCGGAATGCCGACTCGAGCTCGCCGAGGATCTTGTCGAAGCGCCGCGTCTTGAGTCCCGAGCTCGTCGACTCGGTGTTGCCGTGCATCGGGTCGCAGATCCACAGCACCTCGGCGCCCGAGGCGCGCACGGCCTCGATCAGCGAGGGCAGCCGCGCCTCGATGTCCTTGGCGCCCAGCCGGTGGATCAGCGTGAGGCGCCCCGGCTCGTTGTCGGGGTTCAGCGTTCGCGTCAGCTCCTTCAGGTACGCGGCATCCGCGGAAGGCCCCACCTTGACCGCGACCGGATTGGCGATGCCGCGGAAGTACTCGACGTGGCCGTGCTCGAGCGCGGCGGTGCGAAGCCCGATCCACGGCAGGTGCGTCGACAGGTTGTACCAGCGGTTGCGGCGCGCGATGTAGCGCGTCTGCGCCTGCTCGTATTGCAGGTGCAGGCCCTCGTGGCTCGCGTAGAAGTCGACGCGCTGCGAGTCGTGCACCGGGCGTCCGGTGATCGACTCGAAGAACTGCAGCGAGTCCGACAGCGACTCGACGATGCGCTTGTACTCCTCGTACTTCGGGGAGTGGCGCATGAACTCGAGGTCCCAGTACTCCGGGTGGTGCAGGTCAGCGAAGCCGCCGTCAATGAGCGCGCGGACGAAGTTGAGCGTCAGCGCAGCGCGCTCGTAGCCGCGCAGCAGGAGCTCGGGATCCGGCTCACGCGACGCCGCGTCGAAGGGCGCGCGGTTGACGATGTCGCCCCGGTAGCTCGGGAGCGTCACGCCGTCCTTCGTCTCGACGTCGGCCGAACGCGGCTTCGCGTACTGGCCGGCCATCCGCCCGACGCGGATGATCGGCTTCTTGAGGCCGTGCACCAGCACGAGGCTCATCTGCAGCAGGATCTTGAGCTGCTGGACGATGCGCTCGGAGGAGCAGTCGTCGAGCGACTCGGCGCAGTCCCCGCCCTGCAGGATGAAGCTCTGCCCGCGCTGCGCGGCCGCGAGGTGGCGGTGCAGCTCGTCGATCTCCCAGGAGACGACGATCGGCGGCAGCCGCGAGAGCGCGAGCACCGCGCGCTCGAGCGCCCCGCGGTCTCGGTACACGGGCTGCTGCAGCGTCGTCTTGCGCTGCCAGGAGTCGGGGCTCCAGTCCTCGAAGCGGGTCGCCGTTGCCATGGCCCGATCCTAGCATTCCGCGGGCCGCCCGTTGCACTGCAATAACTCGTCTCGGGTCAGCGGCGTGCGAGCGCCGCCTCGACGGCGCCGAAGGCCGTCGCGAGCCGTTTCGCCGACACCGGCACCCGGGTCTTGAGGTCCTGGGCGAAGAGCTGCACGCCGTACTCGCGCACGAGAAACCGAAGCTCGACGAGGGCCGCCGGCCCCTCCTCGCCGGGATCCAGCCGGGCGCGAAGCGCGCCGAGGCGCCGTCGCGCCTCGAGGTACTGGCGCTGCGCGTCGATGACGGCGGCCCGCGGCTCGGCGAGCTTCGCGACGCGCCGCCGCTCGGCCTTCAGGTAGCGCTCGATCCCGTCGAGCCATGGATCCGGGATCGCCGCGACGAATCCGGGATGGATGAGTTCGGCGTACTCGGCACGCACGTCCGCGAGGAGCGCGGCGTCGAGGCCGTCGCTCAGCGCCGCAAGCTCGGCGCGCAGCGAGCGCGCCTCCGTGAGCGCCGCCTTGACCCCGGCGGTGAGCCGCTCGGACGCCTCGACGAGCACCGGGCGGCCGCGCTGGGCGGCGGCGGCGAACGCGGCCGCATCGCGCGGCACCGCGATGGGCTCGGGCAGGCACGCGCGCTCGAGCGCCCGGTGCACGATGTCGCGCGCGAGCGGTGCCGCGGGTCCGATCGGCTGGTGCAGCAGGAGGAGCGCGCGGTCCGCGAGCAGGAGTTTTTCGGCATGCCGGACGGGTTGCGCGAGCTCGAGCGACAGGAGCCTCAGCATTCCCCTGCGCGTGGTCGCCGCGGCGGATTCGGCGTCGGCGACGAGGCTGAGCGCGGCATGGCTCGTCCGGTCGGCGAGCGCGGGATAGAGCTCGAGCACGACGCCCTGGCGCGTGACGCGCACGCTCTCGGGGAGCACGCCGAAGTCGAAGCGCCGGATGTCGTCGCGGCTCCACGGGTCGTCGGTCGGCGCCCGCGACGCTCGCACGCGCCGCAGCGCCGCGACGTCGCGGCCCTCGGCGAGCGCCTGCCCGTTCGCATCGACCACGCGGACGTTGAGCGAGAGGAAGGGCGCGAGCGCCGCCGCGCCGAGCTGCGCGGGCGTGATCGGCTCGCCGCCCGCGCGCGTGAGCTCCTCGGCAACCGCCGCGAGGAACGGCTCGCTGCGGCGCGCGGCGAGCGCTGCGGCGCAGCGCCGCGCGACGTCGGGGGCCGGGACGAGGTGCTTGCGCGTCGCCTTCGGCAGCGCGCGGATGAGCGCCGTCAGCTTCTCCTCGAGCCAGCCCGGGATGCCCCAGCCGAGCTCGCCGGCGTGGAGCTTGGGGACGAGCGGCTCCGGAACGAGCACCGTCGCGCCGTCCGCCGGCGACTGCGGGTCGAAGCGGTACTCGAGCGGCAGCAGGTTGCCGGCGAGCGCGAGCCGCGTCGGGAAGGCCTGGCGGTCGAGCGGCGGTTCCTCCGCGCGGCGCAGGTCCTCGCGGCGCATCACCAGCCGGTCGGGATCGGCGCGCTCGGCGACGGAGCGCCAGCGCTCGAAGGCCGCGAGCGTGTGCACGCCCTCCGGAACGCGCGCGAGGTAGAAGGCCGCCTCCTCGCTTTCGTCGATGAGCAGCGTGTGGCGCCGAAGCGCCGCCTCCTCGGCCGCGATCTCGGACTTCAGGCGCGCATTCTCCTCGGCAAAGCGCGCGGCGATCCGCGCGCGCCCGTGCACGAGCGCCTCGCGCACGAAGATCTCGCGCGCCTGCGAGGGCGCGACCGCACCGTAGTGGACGCGGCGCCCGGCCGCGAGGGTCAGGCCCCACAGCGTGACGTGCTCGCGCGCGAACACGATGCCGCGCGCCGGGTCCCACTCGGGCTCGGTGTACTCGCGCCGCACGAGGTGGCGTGCGGCGGCCTCGACCCAGCCCGGCTCGATCGCGGCGACGAGGCGCGCGTAGATCCGCTGCGTCTCGACGATCTGCGCCGCCATGACCCAGCGCGGCGCGCGGCTCCTGAGCGGACTCCCCGGCGCGATCAGGAAGCGCCGGCCGCGCGGTCCGAGGTAGTCGCCGCGCTCGGTCTTCTCACCGATGTGGCCGAGGAGCCCGGCGACGAGCGCCCGGTGCACCGCCTCGCTCGTCGCGGGCTGCGCGTTCACCGCCCAGCCGAGCTCGCCGGCGGTCTCGGCGAGCTGCGCCTCGAGCTCCTCCCACTCGCGCATCCGCGCGGCCGAGAGGAACGCATCGGCGCACCAGCGCTTGACGGCGCTGCGCGAGCGGGCGCGCCGCTCCGCCTGGTAGCGGCTCCACAGGCCGAGCAGCGTCGTGAAGTCGGAGCGTGCATCGGCATTCGCGGCGTGGGCGACGTCGGCGGCCTGGGTCCGCTCGCTCGGCCGCTCGCGCGGGTCCTGGATCGAGAGCACGGCCGCGAGCGCGAGCAGCTCCTTGACGGCGCCGAGGCGCCGCGCGGCGATCAGCATGCGCGCGAGCCGGGGGTCGATCGGCAGGCGCGCCATCGTGCGCCCGGTCTCCGTGACGCGCTGCTCGTTGTCGACCGCCTCGAGTTCCTCGAGCAGCCGGTAGCCGTCGTTGATCAGGCGCGTGTCCGGGGGATCGAGGAACGGGAACGCGGCGGGGCTGCCGAGGCCGAGGACCTCCATCTGCAGGATCACGCTCGCGAGGTTCGTGCGCAGCACCTCGGGCGGCGTGAACGGCGCGCGCGCCGCGAAGTCCTCCTCGGAGTACAGCCGGATGCAGAGCCCCGGACCCACGCGCCCGCAGCGCCCCGCGCGCTGGTTGGCGCTCGCCTGCGACACGGGCTCGATCGGCAGGCGCAGCAGCTTCGTGCGCGCGCTGTAGCGCGCAAGCCGCGCAAGCCCGGAGTCGATGACGGCGCGGATCCCGGGCACGGTGAGCGAGGTCTCGGCGACGTTGGTCGCGAGCACCACGCGTCGCCCGCTCCGGCGCTCGAACACGCGCTGCTGGTCGGCCCAGGCGAGGCGCGAGTAGAGCGGCAGCACCGTGAGCCGCTCGCCATGCGCGCCCTCGATCGCCTCGCTCGCCTCGCGGATCTCGCGCTCGCCTGGCAGGAACACCAGCACGTCGCCGTCGCCGATCGCGCCGGGCTCGGAAGAGATCTCCTCGAGCGCCGCCAGGATCCCGGCGCTCAGGCCCGGGTCGACGGGATCGTCGCGGTCGGCGGCGAGCGGCCGGTAGCGCGTCTCGACGGGGTAGCCGCGTCCCGACACCTCGATGACCGGCGCGCCGCCGAAGTAGTCGGAGAAGCGCCCGGGGTCGATCGTTGCCGAGGTGATCACGAGCTTGAGGTCGCGGCGCCGCTCGAGCAGGCGCTTCAGCAACCCGAGCAGGAAGTCGATGTTGAGGCTGCGCTCGTGCGCCTCGTCGATGATCAGCGCGTCGTAGCGGCGCAGGTTCCGGTCCTGGCGCGCCTCGGCGAGCAGAATCCCGTCGGTCATGACCTTGAGCGCCGTGTCGCGTGCGGTGCCGTCGCTGAAGCGCACCTTGTAGCCGACGAAGCCGGGCGGGGCGTCGGGCAGCTCGCTCGCGAGCCGCGCGGCGACCGAGCGAGCGGCGATGCGCCGCGGCTGCGTGTGGCCAATGAGCCCGCCGCCGAGCGCGCCCGCCTCGAGCAGCATCTTCGGCAACTGCGTCGTCTTCCCCGAGCCCGTCTCGCCGCAGACGACGACGACCCGGTTGGCGCGCAGCGCCGCGACGATCTCCTCGCGGCGCGCGCTGATCGGCAGGTCCGGCGGGTAATTGAGCGAGGGCAGCGGCCGCGGCGCGCGCACGTCACGCGCCCGGCAGGTACACGGTCGCCTCGAGCCCGCCGAGCGCGCTCGCGCCGAGCTCGAAGCGGCCGCCGTAGGACTTGACGAGCTCATCGACCATCGCGAGCCCCAGCCCCTGCCCCGGCACGCGCTCATCGAGCTTAACGCCGCGGTCGCGCACGCGCGCGCGCTCGTCGGGCGGAATGCCGGGGCCGTCGTCGGCGACGCTGAGCACGAGCCCCGGCCGGCGCCACTCCGCCTCCGGCCAGGCGCGCGCGGCGATGCGCACCTCCCGCCGCGCCCACTTGCACGCGTTGTCGGCGAGGTTGCCGGCGATCTCGAGCAGGTCGCCGCGCGCGAGCGGGTACGCGAGCTCGGGCGCGGCATCGACGTGCAGCGCGAGCGAGCGCCCGGCGTGCACCTTGCCGAGCGCGGCGGCGAGCTCGCTCAGGGCCGGTGCGACCGGCAGCGCGACCATCCCGGGCAGCGGCGTCGCGGCCGCGGCGCGATCGAGCTGGTGGCGGACGATGTCCTGCATCCGGTCGAGCTCGGTCGCGACTAAGGTCCGGTCGATCGCGGCGTCCGCGCCGAGCGCCCCGCGCAGCACCGAGAGCGGGGTCTTGAGGCTGTGCGCGAGGTTGCCGACCGTGTTGCGGTAGCGCGCGAGCCGGTCGTGCTCGACGCGCAGCAGCGCGTTCAGGTTGTGCGCCACGCCCTCGAGCTCGCGCGGCCAGTCCTCGCTCAGGCGCTCGCGGCGCCCGCCCTCGATCTCGGCGATCTCGGCCTCGATGCGCCTGAGCGGCCGCAGCAGGTGGCGCAGGCTCACGACGACCGCGGCGAGCAGCACCGCGGTGAACACCACGAAGCCCGCGAGCAGCTCGGCGCGAAAGCGGTTCAGCTGCCCGTAGTAGGGCTCGAGGCTCTCGGCGGCCGTGAACACGTACTCGCGGCTCTTGCCGCGCGTCGTCTCCCAGGCGACGCCGAGCGAGTAGACGAGGAAGCGCGTGCCGTCCGGGGTTGTCAGCCTGCGCGCGCGCCGCTCGCCGGGGCGCACGTCGTCCTCGACCTTGAGCGCGAGCCCGACCGCCGACGGCGAGCGCCACGACTCGGTCCCGTGGCGCGGCCGTATCATCGCGACGAGGCCGGAGCCAGGCGTGTTGAGGCGCGGCTCCGGCAGCTGTTCGGCCGGCACCAGCCGCCCGCTGCGGTCGAAGTCGGCGCCGGCGATCAGCGCATCGACGTTGGCGTCGAGGACCTCGCGGCGCGAGCGCTCGGCGAGGCCGCGGAACGAGAAGTCGAGCGCCGCGATCGTGAGGCCGAAGCCGACGATCAGCAGCGCCGACAGCGTCACCAGCAGCCGAACGCCGAGCGACTTCATGCGCGCGCGGGGTCAGTCGCCTCCGGCTGCAGCCGGTAGCCGCGGCCGCGCAGGGTCTCGATCGGGCGCAAGCGGTCGTCGGGGTCGAGCTTGCGCCGCAGGCGCCCGACGAACACCTCGATCGTGTTGCTGTCGCGCTCGGCGTCGTGCTCGTAGAGCTTGTCGGTGAGCTCGCCCTTCGAGACCACCTGGCCGGCGCGCAGCATCAGGTACTCGAGCAGGCGGTATTCGAAGGAGGTCAGCTCGATCGCGCGCGCCTCGACCGTGACGACCTGGGTGCGCGTGTCGAGCGCGATCGGGCCGACGCGCAGCACGGGGTCCGCGTAGCCGGCGGCGCGCCGGATCAGCGCCTGCACGCGCGCGAGCAGCTCCTCGGTCTGGAACGGCTTCGTCACGTAGTCGTCGGCGCCGGCATCGAGGCCGGCGACCTTGTCCTGCCAGCGGTCGCGCGCGGTCAGCACGAGCACCGGCAAGCGCTTTCCATCGGCGCGCGCCGCGCGGATCACGTCGAGCCCGGCGACGCCGGGCAGCCCGAGATCGACGATCGCGAGGTCGACCGGCAGTTCCCGGATCGCGTACAGCCCCTCGGTGCCGTCGGCCGCCGTGTCGACCGTGTGGCCCGCGCGGCGCAACGACGCCGCGAGTTGCTCGCGCAGTGCCGGCTCGTCCTCGATGACCAGTATGCGCACGCTCACTCCATGCGGCCGGTGCGGGCGTAGACCTTGACCGTGAACACCCGACCGTCCGCCGCCAGCAGCCGGATCCGGTAGATCGGCTCCTCCCCCTCCTTGGCTTCCTCGGCGCGCACGACGCGCGCCTCGTAGCGCTTCTTGACGAGCTCGACGGCCGCGTCGAGCGACAGCGGCGCGTGCGCCTCGGGCGGGCCGTCGGCCGTCGCGATTGACGGCGCGAGCCACGCGAGGAGCGCGAGCGCGGCCAGCGTCGTGCGAATGCGCATGGAGGGAGTGTAGCCGCTCGTGGCGCGGCTGGTCGTGCGTGCGCCTGTGTTCATGGTGCCTCACTGGCCCGGTGCGGCGGACGCCGCGGCTCCGGGGAGCCCGCCGAGGCTGGCTCCCGGCGACTGAACCCACGCTGAACCGGCGTCAGGGGGCGTCCGACTCCCGCCGCTTCGCCTCCTGCCAGTAGCGGTCGAGCTCCTCGGCCGAGCGTCCGCCGCCGGCGGCGACGCGGGACTCGACGTGCCGGAAGCGTTCCTCGAAGCGGCGGTTCGCGGCGCGCAGCGCCCCCTCGGCCTCGACGCCCAGGTGGCGGGAGAGGTTCACGATCGCGAGCAGCAGGTCGCCGAGCTCGTGGCGGATCGCATCCGGCGCGCCTGACTGCACGGCGGCGTCGAGCTCGGCGAGCTCCTCGCCGACCTTGGCGCGCGCGCCGGCGGCGTCGGGCCAGTCGAAGTCGATGCGCGCCGCGCGCCGCCCGAGCTTCTCGGCCCGGGTCAGCGCCGGAAGCCCGACCGGTACCCCGTCGAGCAGCCCACGGCCCGCCTTCTCCGCCGCCTTGATCTCCTCCCAGCGCGCCGACTGCGCTTTCGCGTCCGGCAGGCGCTCGTCGCCGAACACGTGCGGGTGGCGCCGGATGAGCTTCTCGCAGATGCCGCGCGCGACGCGCTCGAAGTCGAAGGCGCCCTGCTCGCGCGCGATCTGCGCGTGGAACACGACCTGCAGCAGCAGGTCGCCGAGCTCCTCCTCGAGCGCCGCGAGGTCGTCGCGCTCGATCGCGTCGGCGACCTCGTAGGCCTCCTCGATCGTGTACGGCGCGATCGTGCGGAAGGTCTGCTCGACGTCCCACGGGCAGCCGCGCTCGCGGTCGCGCAGCCGCGCCATGATCTCAAGGAGTTCCTTCATCGCCTGGCCTCCGGCGCGGTCAACAGCCGATACAGCGTCATCAGCATCCCGGCCGTCGCGCCCCAGATGTTGCGCGCGCCGTACGGCAGGTCGTAGAGCTCGATGACGCCGTCGCCGATCGTCCGGCGCCGCAGCCGGTGGTTCGCGGGATCGAGCACGTGCGCGAGCGGCACCTCGAAGGTGCCTGCGACCTCGATCGGGTCGAGGTGCAGCCGCTGGCCCGGGGCGACCAGCGCAACGACCGGCGTCACCGCGTAGCCGGTGACGATCAGGTGGTCCGGGAGGTAGCCGAGCACCTCGACGGCGGCGCGTCCGAGTCCGATCTCCTCCTCCGTCTCGCGCAGCGCCGCGGCGAGCGGGCCCGAGTCGCTCGCCTCGATGCGGCCGCCGGGGAAGGAGATCTGGCCGGGGTGGTGGCGCAGGTCCGGCGCGCGTTCGGTCAGCAGCACCGTCAGCCCGTCGGCATGGTCGATGAGCGGGATCAGCACCGCGGCCGGCGTCAGCGTCGCCGGCAGGAGGTGCCGATAGCGCTCGCTGATGTCGCGCGGCAGTCCCGCGAGCGTGCCCTCGCCCGGGCGGCTCGGCTGCGAGCCTGCGAGGCGCGTGCGCAGCAGCTGACGCAGCTCGACGCCCTCTGCCGCCCCGGGGGGCGCGGTCATCGCGCGCCCGTCAGGCGTCTGGGGTCGAGCAGCTGCTCGAGCTCGGCGCGCGACAGCGAGGTCCGCCTGAGCGCGACCTCGAGGATCGGTTCGCCGGTCGCGTAGGCTTCCTTCGCGATCGCCGCGCCCGCCTCGTAGCCGATCAGCGTGTTGAGCGCGGTCACGAGGACCGGGTTGCGCGCGAGCGGGCCGGCGAGCCGCTCGGCGTTGACCTTGAAGCCGGCGATCGCCTCGTCGGCGAGCGTGCGCGCGGCGCCGGCGACCAGCGTCGCCTCGGCATCGAGGTCGTGGGCGATCAGGGGCAGCATGACGTTCAGCTGAAACGCGCCCGACTGGCCGGCGATCGCGATCGCGGTGTCGAGGCCGACGACCTGCGCCGCCGCCATCAGCGCCGCCTCGGCGGCGACCGGGTTGACCTTGCCCGGCATGATCGAGGAGCCGGGCTGCAGCGCCGGCAGCTCGATTTCGCCGAGGCCGGCGAGCGGGCCGGAGTTCATCCAGCGCAGGTCGTTGGCGACCTTGGTGAGCGCGACGGCCGCGCCGCGCAGCGCCGCCGAGCACTCGACGGCCGCGTCCTGCGAGGCCAGCGCCGCGAAGGGATTGGGGTGCGGGACGAAGATTAACCCGGTGCGCGCCGCGAGTTCAGCGGCGACGCGCGCGCCGAAGCCCGCCGGAGCGTTGAGGCCAGTGCCGATCGCGGTCGCGCCCTGCGCGAGCCGCAGCAGCCGCGGCATCGCGGCGCCGAGCCGCGCGCGCGCATCCTCGACCTGCGTGCGCCAGGCGGAGAGCTCCTGGCCGAGCGTCAGCGGCAGCGCGTCCATTAAATGAGTGCGCCCGGTCTTGACGATGGACGCGAGCTCGCGCTCGCGCCGCCCGATCGTGTCGGCGAGATGCGCGAGCGCCGGGTCGACCTCGCGCGCGACGGCGAGCGCGGACGCCACGTGGATCGCGGTCGGGATGCAGTCGTTGCTGCTCTGGCTCCGGTTGACCTCGTCGTTCGGGTGCACCGCGCGGCCGAGCGCGCGCCCGGCGAGCGTCGCGATGACCTCGTTGAGGTTCATGTTGGTGCTCGTGCCCGAGCCCGTCTGGTAGACGTCGAGCGGAAAGGCATCGGCGTGCTCGCCGGCGGCGATCGCGAGCGCCGCGCGCTCGATCGCCTGCGCGGTCCCGGGCTCGAGCGCACCGAGCGCGGCGTTGGCACGCGCCGCTGCCCACTTGACGAGCGCGAGCGCGGCGATGAAGCGCGGCGGCAGCGTCAGTCCGCTCAGGCGGAAATTCTGGCGCGCGCGTTCGGTCTGCGCGCCCCACAGCGCCGCGGCCGGTACCGCCACCGCGCCCATGCTGTCGTGCTCTAGCCTGTGGTCCGTTTCGGCCATGCGAGTCGGGGCGATACGTTATGCTTTCGCATCCTAGCATCTCATTGCGAGGCACGACCGTGACTGATCGCACCGCGGAGCCGGCCGGGGCCCTCGAGGCGCTGTCGCCGGTCGATGGTCGCTACGCCGACAAGTGTCGTGAGCTGAGAGCCCTGTTCAGCGAGGCGGCGCTGATACGCCACCGCGTCCGGGTCGAGGCCGAGTGGTTCCTGTTCCTGGCCGAGGAGCTGAAGCTCCCCGAGCTCGCGATGATGAAGCGCACGGTGCTCGACGCCGCCGGCACGCTCGCGGCGCGCGGCGCACCGGGCGAGGCGGCCGCGGTCAAGGACGAGGAGCTGCGCATCAACCACGACGTCAAGGCCGTCGAGTACTACGTGCGCGGCAAGCTCGCCGCCGCCGGCGCCCAGCCCGCCGAGCTCGAGTTCGTGCACTTCGCGTGCACTTCCGAGGACATCAACAACCTCGCCTACGCGCTGATGCTGAAGAGCGCCCGCGACCAGGTGCTCCTGCCGGCGATCGAGCGGATCCGGGCCGCGCTCGCCGCCAAGGCGCACGAGCTCGCCGGGCTCGCGATGCTGTCGCGCACGCACGGCCAGAGCGCGAGCCCGACGACGCTCGGCAAGGAGCTCGCAAACGTCGCAAGGCGGCTCGCGCGCGCACGCGCCGCGCTCGCCGCCGTCGAGCCGCTCGGCAAGCTCAACGGCGCGGTCGGCAACTTCAACGCACACCTCGTCGCCTATCCCGACCGCGACTGGCGCACGGCCGGCGAGCGCTTCGTGCAGCGCCTCGGACTGGGCTGGAACGCGTACACGACGCAGATCGAGCCGCACGACTGGATCGCCGAGTACTGCGACGCGCTGGCGCGCGTCAACACGATCCTCATCGACTTCGCGCGCGACACCTGGGGCTACGTGTCGCTCGGCTACTTCCGCCAGCGCATCGTCTCGGGCGAGGTCGGCAGCTCGACGATGCCGCACAAGGTCAACCCCATCGACTTCGAGAACGGCGAAGGCAACCTCGGGATCGCGAACGCGCTGTTGCGGCATTTCGCCGACAAGCTGCCGGTGTCGCGCTGGCAGCGCGACCTCACCGACTCGACGGTGCTCAGGAACCTCGGCGTCGCGCTCGCGCACGCGCTGCTCGCCTACAAGTCGATCGAGCGCGGCCTCGGCCGCCTCGAGGCGGATGCCGGGCGCCTCGCGTCCGACCTCGACGCCAACTGGGAAGTGCTCGGCGAGGCGGTGCAGACGGTGATGCGCCGCTACGGCGTACCAAACGCCTACGAGCGTCTGAAGGCGCTGACGCGCGGCCAGCGCATCGACGCCGAGGCGCTCAAGGCCTTCGTCGCGAAGCTCCCGCTGCCACCCGAGGTCCGCGAGCGGCTCGCGCACCTCAAGCCCGCCGACTACATCGGCCTCGCGGCCGAGCTCGCGCGCGAAGCCTGAGCCGCCGCGCAGCGCCTTTTGGCCCGGCGCCGGGCGCCCGCCCGCCCCGAAGCGTGAACCAGTCGGCACGGCCGACCCTGACTCCACGGGTAGCATGCTCAAGGCTGCGCCGCACCGGCCCGGTCGAGGTCCGGTGCGCGCCAGCGAAGCGGCGCTGCGCCTCGCCGCCGACGGGTGCAAGCGAGGCAGGTCTCCGTCACCGGAGGAGGCGCGTGCATATTCCGCCGAGCAACGTGCCGATCCCGCGGCTCACCGAGCCGCGCACGATCCTCTCGACGGCCGACGAGGTGCGCATCGCCGCGACCACCGTCGCCTCGAGCGCGCAGCGCGTGCTCACGCTCCTGACGCACAGCCTAGAGTCCGAGGTCTACGAGTACCCGCCGTTCATCGACGCGATCAAGCGCCTGGTGCTCGGGCCGCGCTTCGCGAAGGTGCGCGTGCTGGTGCTGAACCCGGCGCGCATCATGTACAGCCGGCACGAGTTCATCGCGATCGCCCGCAAGCTCACGAGCTACATCGAGATCAGGAACGCCCAGTCGCCGTTTCGCGAGAACCCATGCAGCTACATGATCGCCGACGACCAGGCGACGCTGTACCGGCTGCAGGCCTCGCGCTGGGACGGCATCTGCGAGCTCAGAAACCCCGGCGTCGCCCGCCTCTACCTCGAGCACTTCGATACCGGCTGGAACCAGGTCGCGACACCGCGCGCCCAGGCGCTGTCGGGCTGAGGACTGCCGCGCTTCGCTATAATTCCCCGCATGGGCGAGCGGGTCATCGTGGCACTGTCGGGTGGCGTCGATTCGGCCGTCGCGGCACTCCTTTTGAAGCGCGCGGGCCGCGAGGTCGCGGCGCTGCACATGACGAACTGGGACGCCGACGAGGACGGCTACTGCACGGCGGCGGCCGACTGGCAGGCGGCGCGCGCGGTTGCGGATGAGCTCGGCATTGCGCTGCACCGGGTCAGCTTCGCTTCCGAGTACCGCGAGCGCGTGTTCCGCGAGTTCCTCGATGGCTATCGCGAAGGCCTGACGCCGAATCCCGACGTCCTGTGCAACCGCGAGGTCAAGTTCGGCGTCTGCCTCGCCTACGCGCGGCGCCTCGGCGCCGAGCGCCTCGCGACCGGCCACTACGCGCGGCTCGAGCACGGCCCGGCCGGCGCGCGGCTGCTGCGCGCGCGCGACCGCGACAAGGACCAGTCCTACTTCCTGCAGCAGGTGCCGCACGCGGCGCTTGCATCCGCCGAGTTCCCGCTCGGCGAGCTCACGAAGGCCGAGGTGCGCGAGCTCGCGCGTCGCGCGGGACTGCCGGTGCACGACCGGCCCGACAGCACCGGCATCTGCTTCATCGGCGAGCGGCCGTTCCGCGAGTTCCTCGCCGGCTATCTCGCGCCCGCGCCGGGCCCGATCGAGACGCCGGACGGCGAGCGGCTCGGCACGCACGAGGGCCTGATGTTCCACACGATCGGCCAGCGCCACGGCCTGAGGATTGGCGGCCTGCGCGCGAAGCGCGGCGACGCGTGGTACGTCGCGGCCAAGGATCCCAGGCGCAACGCGCTGATCGCGGTGCAGGGCCACGACCATCCGCTGCTGCAGTCGCGCGCGCTCGCGACCGGCCCGGTGCACTGGCTCGGCGCCGCGCCCGCCGCCGAGCTCGAGTGCGGCGTGCAGGTGCGTCACCGCCAGGCCGCGGTGCCGGCGCGCGTGTCGTGGCGGGCCGACGGCGCGTCGCTCGCGCTCGGCGCGCCGCTCTTTGCCGTGGCGCCGGGCCAGTATGCGGCGCTCTACAGGGACGACGAGTGCCTCGGCGGCGGCGTCATCGTCAGCACGCAGGGAGCGGCATCCCAGTATAATTAGTGGGTCCACGCCGGAGGACCCATGACCGACAGCTTCCAGACGCGCGCGACGCTCGACGTCGCGGGCCACAGCTACGACTACTACCGCCTGCCCGCGCTCAAGGGCCACGACCTCGGCCGCCTGCCGTACTCGCTGAAGATCCTGCTCGAGAACCTGCTGCGCTTCGAGGACGGCGTCAACGTCACGCGCGCCGACGTCGAGGCGCTGCTGAAGTGGGATCCGAAGGCGCAGCCCTCGCACGAGATCGCGTTCACGCCGGCGCGCGTCATCATGCAGGACTTCACCGGCGTGCCCTGCGTCGTCGACCTCGCGGCGATGCGCGAGGCGATCGTGCGCCTCGGCGGCAACGCCAAGCGCGTCAACCCGCTCGCCCCCGCCGAGCTGGTCATCGACCACTCGGTCCAGGTCGACGACTACGGCAGCAAGGACGCGCTCGCGCACAACACGACGATCGAGTTTGAGCGCAACGGCGAGCGCTACTCGTTCCTGCGCTGGGGCCAGACGGCATTCAAGGACTTCAAGGTCGTGCCGCCGAACACCGGCATCGTGCACCAGGTGAACCTCGAGTACCTCGGCCGCGTGGTGTTCAGCCAGGACGCGGGCGCGCGCAAGCTCGCCTACCCCGACACCGTCGTCGGCACCGACTCGCACACGACGATGATCAACGGGCTCGGCGTCGTCGGCTGGGGCGTCGGCGGCATCGAGGCCGAGGCCGCGATGCTCGGTCAGCCGGTCACGATGCTGATCCCGCAGGTCATCGGCTTCAAGCTCTCGGGCGAGCTCAAGGCGGGTACGACCGCGACCGACCTCGTGCTGACGATCACCGAGATGCTGCGCAAGAAGGGTGTCGTCGACAAGTTCGTCGAGTTCTTCGGCGACGGCCTCGCGAACCTGCCGCACGCAGACCGCGCGACGATCAGCAACATGTCGCCCGAGTTCGGCAGCACGATCGCGGTGTTCCCGATCGACGAGGAGACGATCCGCTACCTCAACCTGACGGGCCGCCCGGCCGAGCAGGTCGCGCTCGTCGAGGCGTACGCGAAGGCGCAGGGGCTGTGGCGCACGAACGGCATGCGCGAGGCCGAGTACACCGACGTGCTCGCGCTCGACCTCGGCACCGTCGAGCCCTCGCTCGCCGGCCCCAAGCGCCCGCAGGACCGCGTGCCGCTCGGGCGCGCGAAGGCCGTCTCGCAGGCGGCGGTCAGGAAGAGCGCCGAGGAGCGCAGCGCCAAGAACCCGGCCGCGAGCGGCACGGCGGCGGTCGCGGGCGGCGGCTACGAGCTCAAGGACAACGCGGTGGTGATCGCTGCGATCACGAGCTGCACGAACACGTCGAATCCGGCCGTGCTGATTGCCGCGGGGCTGCTCGCGAAGAAGGCCCACGCGCGCGGACTCAAGGCCAGGCCCTGGGTCAAGACCTCGCTCGCGCCCGGATCGCGCGTCGTCACCGACTACCTCAACGCCGCGGGGCTGATGAGCGAGCTCGAGTCGGTCGGCTTCTACACGGTCGGCTACGGCTGCACGACCTGCATCGGGAACTCCGGGCCGCTCAAGACCGAGATCTCGGACGCGATCCGCGCCGGGGACCTGACGACCGCCTCGGTGCTGTCCGGCAACCGCAACTTCGAGGGCCGCGTGCACCCCGAGGTCAAGATGAACTTCCTCGCGTCGCCGCCGCTCGTCGTCGCCTACGCGCTCGCGGGTTCGATGGACGTCGATCTCACCAGCGAGCCGCTCGGCAGCGGCAGCGACGGCAAGCCGGTATTCCTCAAGGACGTGTGGCCGAGCCCGGCGGAGGTCGCCGAGGTGGTGCGCCGCTCGGTCGACTCGACGATGTTCAAGAAGAGCTACGGCTCGGTCTTCAAGGGCGATGCACACTGGAACGCGATCAAGGTTCCGGAAGGCTCGGCCTATGCCTGGGAGCCGCGCTCGACGTACGTGCGCAACCCGCCCTACTTCGACGGCATGACGATGACGCCGCCGGCCGTCGCCGACATCCGGGGCGCGCGCGCGCTGGCGCTGCTGGGCGACTCGGTCACGACCGACCACATCTCGCCCGCGGGCAACATCTCCAAGTCGAGCCCGGCCGCGAAGTACCTCGTCGCCCAGGGCGTGCAGCCGGCGGACTTCAACTCCTACGGCGCTCGCCGCGGCAACCACGAGGTGATGATGCGCGGCACGTTCGCGAACATCCGGCTGCGCAACCTGCTCGTGCCCGGAACCGAAGGCGGCGTGTCGGTGCACCTGCCGTCCGGGGAGCAGGGCTCGATCTACGACGTCGCGATGAAGTACAAGGCCGAGCGCACGCCGCTCGTCGTGATCGCGGGCAAGGAGTACGGCACGGGCTCCTCGCGCGACTGGGCCGCGAAGGGCACGATGCTGCTCGGCGTGCGTGCGGTCCTCGCCGAGAGCTTCGAGCGCATCCACCGCTCGAACCTGATCGGCATGGGCGTGCTGCCGCTGCAGTTCGAGACGGGCGCGAGCGCGAGCACGCTCGGCCTCAACGGCCGCGAGACCTTCGACATCGTGGGACTCAACGGCGGCGCGGCCAAGAGCGTCAAGGTCGTCGCGCGCGGCGAGGGCGGGAAGGCGCTCGAGTTCACCGCGCGCGTGCGCATCGACACCCCCAAGGAGCTCGACTACTACCGCCACGGCGGCATCCTGCAATACGTCCTCAGGAGCCTCGTCGGCAAGGACCAGGCCGCCTGACGGGGCCGGCCACGCCGCCGGACGCGGTGCCGCGCGCTTCGGCGCGCGGCGTCGCGGTGTTCGACCTCGACGGCACGATCACCTGGCACGACACGCTCGCGCGCTACCTCGGCGACGCGCTCGCCGTGCATCCGGCGCGGATCGGCCGGCTCTGGCCGCTGCCGTTCATCCTCGCGCGCTTCGCGATCGACCGCGACCGCGGCGCGCTCAAGAGCCGGGTCATCCGCGCCGCGCTCGGCGGGCTCCGGCGCGCCGAGGTCGCGCGCTTGACCGAGCGCTTCGTGGCAGCGCGCCTGCCCTCGCTGCTCCGGCCCGCGGCGCTCGCCGCGATCGAGCGCCACCGCGCGGCCGGCGACTACCTCGTGCTGCTGTCGGCGAGCACGGATTTCTACGTGCAGGCGATCGGCGCGCGACTCGGCTTCGACGAGGTCATCTGCACCGAGGTGCGCTGGGCCGCAGAGCGCCTGGACGGGGCGCTCGCGACCGCCAACCGTCGCGGCAGCGAGAAGACGCGCTGCCTCGAGGCGCTGCGCGCGCGCCATCCGGGTGCGGCGATCACCGCCTACGGCAACGCCGGCTCCGATCTCGAGCACCTCGCGCGCGCCGACCGCGCGCTCCTCGTGAACGGCTCGAACGCGGCGCGCCGCCGCGCACGGGCGCTCGGCATTCCGGCCGGGTCCTGGCGGTAGGCGGATGCCCTCCTTATGTCAAAGCAGTCGTTTCGGTAATCCCCAAGTGGTAATGGGAATCATTCCCATCTAGAATCCTTTCCCGCGCCAAGGGAGAGGTTCGAGTGCGGATGGTGGCAGTCGACGTCCGCGAGGGTCACGAGAGTTCCTGCCGGACCCCCCGAGGCGCCGTCGGAATCCGCCCCTTTACAGCGGCTCGAGCGCTTGTGAACACTTGAGGAAAAGATCATGTTCCGCCTGAGATTTCGTCCCCTGCTCGCCTGCGTCCTCGGGCTCTCGCTCGGCCTCGCCGGCGCCGTGCGCGCCGACGTCCCGTCGCTCGAGTCGCTCGCGCGCCGCATCGATGCCCTCGAGCAGCAGAACGCCGAACTGCAGGAGAAGGTCCGCCGCCTCGAGAGCACGCAGGGCCCCCGCCCGGAGGTTCAGGTCGCCCAGGCGCCGAGCGGGCGCGCCGACTGGGCCGAGTCGACGACCGTTTCGAGCTACGGCGAGGTCGGCTACAACCGGCCGTCCGATGCCCCGGAGGCGGCGACCGTCGACGTGCAGCGCGCAGTCATCGTGCTGCAGCACCGCTTCGATGACCAGACGCGGATGGTCGGCGAGTGGGAGTGGGAGCACGCGGTGACCTCGGCGAGCGACCAGGGCGAGGCCGAGGTCGAGCAGCTTTGGGTGGAGCACGAGTTCGACAGCGGCCTGCGCGCCAAGGCCGGGCTCTTCCTGATGCCCTTCGGCCTCATCAACCAGAACCACGAGCCGACGGCCTACTACGGCGTGTTCCGCGACCAGGTCGAGCGCGTGATCATCCCGAGCACCTGGCGCGAGGTTGGGATCGGGCTCTCGGGTACGACCGAGGCGGCGCTCACCTGGGAGGTCGGCCTCACGACGGGCTTCAACCTCAACAAGTGGGATCCCGCCTCGCCCGAAGGACGCGACGAGGGACCCCTGCAGGCGATCCACGGCGAAGGCCAGTTCGCGGCGGCCCGCGACCTCTCCGGCTACGCGGCGCTCAACTGGCGCGGCTACCCGGGCCTGCAGCTCGGCGCCGCCGTATTCACCGGCAAGGTCGGCCAGCAGCAGCCGGGCTTCGCGGGCAACGACTCACGACTCGTGCTGGCCGACGCCCATGCGCGCTACACGGTCGCCGGCTGGGACCTCTCGGGCGTCTACGCGCGCGGCACGATCAGTCGCACCGAGGCGCTCAACGAGGGCTTCCTCGCCCTCGCCCCATCCGCGACCCCGGCGCTCGTGCCTTCGCTTTTCGAAGGCGGCTTCCTGCAGGCTGCCTATAAACTCTGGCATAACGATCGCTTCGCGCTGAACCCGTTCCTGCGCTACGAGCAGTACAACGACGCCGCGGCGTTCGGCACGCTGTCGGCCGCGGACGGGGCGATCGTGATGCCGGACGACCGGGTCTGGACGCTCGGCGCGAGCCTCTACGTCACGAGTGGCGTCGTGCTCAAGGTCGACTACCAGCGCAACCTCGCCTACAGCAACAAGAACGGAATGAACCTCGGTGTCGGATACAGCTTCTGAGAGCCAGATCGGCGAGCGCGCGACCGTGGCCGCCATCACGCCCGACCTCCCCGTCGCGCCGCGCCGCTCGCGCTGGGCGCGCTTCGCGCTCGTCGCGGGGCCCGGCATCGTCGTCATGCTCGCCGACACCGATGCCGGCAGCATCATCACGGCGGCGCAGAGCGGCGCACAGTGGGGCTACCGGCTGCTGCTGCTGCAGCTCGTGCTGGTCCCGATCCTGTTCGTCGTCCAGGAGCTGACCGTGCGGCTCGGCATCGTGTCGGGCCGCGGTCACGGCGAGCTGATACGCGACTACTACGGGCGCGGCTGGGCCTGGGTGTCGGTCGGCACGCTGGTGCTCGCGTGCATCGGCGCGCTGCTCTCCGAGCTCAGCGGCCTCGCGGGCGTCGGGCTCTTGTTCGGCGTCCCGGTGCCGCTGACGATGGCGGTCGTCGTCGGCGGACTCACGCTGATGGCCTATACCGGCTCCTACCTCTCGGTCGAGCGGATCGCGATGGGCGTCGGGGCGTTCGAGCTCGTCTTCCTGCTCGTCGCGTGGCGCGCCCACCCGGACATGGCCGCCGTCAGCGCCGGGCTCGTCAGCATCCCGTGGCACGAGCCGCGCTACCTGTACCTCGTCGCCGCGAACATCGGTGCCGTCATCATGCCGTGGATGGTCTTCTACCAGCAGTCGGCGGTCGTCGAGAAGCGCCTCGCGATCGGCGACCTGGGCGCCGCGCGCTGGGACACGGCGCTCGGCGCGATCGTCACGCAGGTGATCATGGCGAGCGTGCTGGTCGCGACCGCGGCGACGATCGGCACTGCGCGCGAGCACGCCGCGCTCGACACGGTGCAGCAGATCGCGGGCGCCATCACGCCGTTCCTCGGCACCACGACCGGCAGGATCCTGTTCGCGCTCGGCATGACGGGCTCGGCGCTCGTCGCGACGATCGTCGTGACGCTGACGGCGGCGCGCACGCTCGGCGAGGTGCTCGGCGTGCGCCACTCGCTCGCCCACGCGCCGCGCGAGGCGCCGTGGTTCTACGGCATCTACACGGTGTCGCTCGCGGCCGGCGCGCTGCTCGTGACCTCGGGCGTCAACCTCGTGAGCCTCAGCGTCGCGGTGCAGGTCATGAACGCGCTGCTGCTGCCGATCGTGCTCGGCTTCCTGTACCTGCTGGCGCGGCGGCTGCCGGAGCCGCACCGGCTGCGCGGCCGCTATGCGTTCGTGGTGCTGGCGACGATCGCCGTGACGGCGGGCTTCGGCGTCTACGCCGGTCTCACCGGCGTGCTCGAGTGAGGCCGATGCGCGCCTCGCACTGGCTGTGGCTGCCGGTCGCGGCGGTCTCGACGCCGGCGTGCGCGACCAACTACCTCTCGGTCGAGCAGGCGCAGCAGGCGATCTTCCCGGGTGCGCGCTTCGAGTCGCTGCGGCTCGCGCTCAGCGACGAGCAGCGCGAGGCGATCGCGAAGTCGAGCGGCAGCCCGGTCTCGCGGCACGAGATCCAGTCGTGGCGCGTCGGCGATGCCGGCTACTTCTTCGTCGACGAGGTCGTCGGCAAGCACGAGCTGATCACCTTCGCCGTCGGCCTCAACGCCGACGGCACGATCCGCCAGGTCGAGATCCTCGCGTACCGCGAGCCCTACGGCTACGAGATCCGCAACGAGCGCTGGCGCCGCCAGTTCGTCGGCAAGCGTGCGCCGCTCAGGATGGATCACGACATCCAGAACATCAGCGGCGCGACGCTGTCGTGCACGCACCTGACCCAGGCGATCAACCGGATCCTCGCGCTCTATGACGTCGCGCTCAGGCACTGAAGCCCGCGCGCGGGCGCTGCTCGGCACGCTCGTGGGCATCCGCGTGCGCGATCCGGGCGCCTGCCGCGACCTCGCGGCGGCGTTCGGCGCGGCGTTCGCGGCGGTCGCGCGGGTCCAGGCGCTGATGAGCTTCCACGAACCGACGAGCGACCTGAGCCGCCTCAACCGCGCGGCGCCCGGCGTGCCCGTCGAGGTCGCGCCGTGGACGCGCGCGGTGCTGAGGCGCGCCGCGCAGATCGGCGCCGCCTCGGCGGGCGCGTTCGACTGCGCGGTCGCGCCGGCGCTCGTGCGCGCGGGGCTGGTGCCTGCGCCTTGCGGCACGCCCGCGCCGACCGCGGCACTGCGCTTTCACGAGGCGATCGAGTTCCTCGGCGATGGTCGCGTGCGTCTCGCGGCGCCCCTCTGGGTCGACCTCGGCGGCATCGCGAAGGGCTTCGCCGTCGATCGCGCCATCGAGACGTTGGCGGCGCGCGGCGTGCGCTCGGCGTCGGTGAACGCGGGCGGCGACCTGCGCGTGCTCGGCGAGACGCCGGAACGCATCCACGTCAGGCTCCCGGGCGACGGTGCGCGCGTCGCGCCGCTCGCCGAGCTCGCGAATGCGGCGCTCGCGACCTCCGCGAGCGCGGCGACCACCGGCGCAACGCCGTTCGTCGATCCCGCGACCGGCGCTGCGTGCGGCCACGGCATGAGCGCAAGCGTGATCGCGCCCGACTGCACGACGGCCGACGCGCTCACCAAGGTCGTGCTGGTGAGCGGCGATGCGCAGCATCCTGCGCTCGCGCGGCTCGCGGCGAGCGCGCGCCTCCTCGGCCGCGGATCGCTGCCGGAGGCCGCATGACCCGCGCTTACCGGGGTGCCCGCGGGCGCGGACATCCGCCGCCGCCGACCACCGTCCGGCTCGAACCCGGTCACAAGCGAACACTTTATGTCGTATTCGGCACGCTCGCGGGCAGTGGCATCGGCTGGCTGCTGTTCCACCATTTCGCGCGCGTCCCGACCGAGTTCGGCGAAGGGCCGCATCCGCTCGAGAAGTGGTGGCTGCGCCTGCACGGCCTCGCCGCGATGGCGGCGCTCGTCGGCCTCGGGACGCTGCTGCTACCCCACCTGCGCCGCGCCTGGCAGACGGGCCACAACCGGGCGAGCGGAGCTTCGCTGATCTTGACGGTACTGATCGTTGTGGGGACGGGCTACGGCCTCTACTATTTCGCAAGTGAAGAGTCCCGTCCTATCATCAGCCTTGTCCACTGGGTGCTCGGACTCGCGGTCATGGGCCTCCTGGTGACGCACGTCGCCCTGCGCCAGCGCGCCGGGCGCGCGCGCGGCACGGGCCGCGAAGCGCACGAGCGCCGGCGGCCGGGAACCGCGGCGGAGGATGAGCGTCGCCTGCACACCGAGATTCACACCGGCCCCGAGGCGGCACCGCGCGGCCTGCGATTTCCGGGTGACAGGCAAGGTCGAATTTGAGCAAGCGAACGCCAGAAACGGTTCCGAAGGTCTCGTCGATCAGCACCGACGACATCGCGCGTCGCTGGGATAACGTCGAGGAGATCGCCCGTGCACTCGACCGCCTGCTCGAGCGCGGCCATGACCGTGACGTGCTCACGGCGCTGCGCCGCCTGACCAAGCACTTCGGCGGCGTCGCGGCGGTCGCCCAGGCCGCGGGCCTCAACCGCACCTTCCTCTACCGGATGCTGTCGCGCGACGGCAATCCCGAGATGCGCACCGTCGAGATCGTGCTGCGCACGATGGGGCTGCGGCTCGGCATCCGCCCGGTCGATGTCCGGCGGCCGCGGCGCCGGGCCGCCCGGAAACGGGCACCGGCCTAAAGACGCCAACGGAAATCTTTCCGGGCCCCGACCGGTCTAATCTCGGGACGGCGCCATGGTGGCGCCGGAGGCCGCGATGCTGATCCGCCGCCCGCCCGACATCCCGCCATCCGCGATTACGCCGCCCGAGGTGTACGCAGGGCGCCGCCGCTTCCTCGCCGGCGCGCTCGCCGCCGCGGCCGGCGTCGCGGCCCCGGCGGCCCTCGCGACGGGCACGCCCACGGGCGAGGCGCTCGCGGCACGCCGCAACGCCGAGTACAGCACGGTCGAGGCCCCGAACAGCTGGGACGACGTGACGACGTACAACAACTACTACGAGTTCGGGACCGACAAGTCGGACCCCTCCCAGAACGCTGGCCGCCTGCGCGTGAAGCCGTGGTCGGTGACGATCGGCGGCGAGGCCGAGCTGCGCGGTCCGGTGACGCTCGAGGACCTCCTGAAACCCCACGCCCTCGAGGAGCGGATCTATCGCCTGCGCTGCGTGGAGGCCTGGTCGATGGTGATCCCGTGGGTCGGGATCCCGCTCGGCGAGGTGCTGAAGCGCTTTCGCCCGACCTCGCGCGCGAAGTACGTCGCCTTCACGACGCTGAAGGATTTCGCGCAGATGCCGGGCCAGCGCGTGCCGGTGCTCGAGTGGCCCTACCAGGAGGGATTGCGGATCGACGAGGCGATGCATCCGCTGGCGCTGCTCGCGGTCGGCCTCTACGGCAGGGTGCTGCCGAACCAGAACGGCGCACCGCTCAGGCTCGTCGTGCCCTGGAAGTACGGCTTCAAGAGCATCAAGGCGATCGTGCGCATCGACTTCACGGCGCAGATGCCGACGACGAGCTGGAGTCGCGCGGCGCCCGAGGAGTACGGTTTCTACGCGAACGTGAACCCCGCCGTCGACCACCCGCGCTGGAGCCAGAAGACCGAACGGCGCATCGGCGCCGGACTGTTCGCGCCGCGCCAGCCGACGCTGCCGTTCAACGGCTATGCGCGCGAGGTTGCGGACCTGTATGCCGGGATGGACCTGCGGAGGAACTTCTGAACCCGGACTTCTGGTGGCGGCGCGTCGGCAAGACGCTGCTGTTCGTCGCGCTGTGGGTGCCGATTGCGACGCTCGCGGTGCGCGCATTCGGCCTCGGCGGCGCGACGCTCGGCACCAACCCGGTCGCGACGCTGACCGACCAGCTGGGCCTGTGGGCGCTGCGGCTGCTGCTCGCGACGCTCGCGCTCACGCCGCTCAGGATCCTGACCGGCTCGGCGCGCTGGCTGCTCTACCGGCGGATGCTCGGGCTCGCGGCGTTCGGGTACCTGACGCTCCACCTGGCGATGTACTTCGCCGTCGACCAGAGCTTCGACTGGCGCGTGCTGCTCGAGGACATCGCGAAGCGTCGCTGGATCACGCTCGGCTTCACGGCGTTCGTGCTGCTCGTGCCGCTCGCGGCGACCTCGACGCGCGCCGCGCAACGGCGGCTCGGGCGGCGCTGGCAGCGGCTGCACTACGCGATCTACCCGGCGGCCGTGCTCGGCTGCTGGCACTATTACTGGCAGGTCAAGCGCGACGTGCGCGCGCCGCTCGTGTACGCCGCGGTACTGGCGCTGCTGCTCGGCATGCGCGCGGTCAGGGCGTGGCGGCGGCGCGGCGCCGGTGCCGTGCTCGCCGGTCAGGCGCGCGCCTGACTCACATCGAGGTCCGGGCCGACCAGAGCTCGGGAAAGAAGCGCAGCTCGAGCGCCTTCGCGAGGTAGGCGACCCCGCTCGTGCCGCCGGTGCCGCGCTTGTAGCCGATGATGCGCTCGACGGTCTTCATGTGCGAGAAGCGCCACAGCTGGAAGCGGTGGTCGAGGTCGACGAGCTTCTCGGCGAGCTCGTAGAGGTCCCAGTTCGCCTCGGTGCTGTGATACACGGCGAGCCACGCCGCCGTCACCTGCTTGTGCGGCGCGTAGGGCTCGGCGAAGTCGCGATTGAGTAGCGCCTCCGGGATCTCGAAGCCGCGCCGCGACAGGAGCCGGAGTGCCTCGTCGTACAGCGACGGCGCGACGAGCGCGCGGCTCAGCAGCTCGAAGGCGGCCGGGTCCGCGCGGTGCACGGCGATCATGTCGCGGTTCTTGTTGCCGATCGTGAACTCGAGCAGCCGGTACTGCCATGACTGGAAGCCCGAGGCGCGCCCGAGCTGGTTGCGAAAGCTCGAGTAGTCGAACGGCGTCAGCGTCGCGAGCACGTCCCAGGCGTGCACCAGCTGGCCCTGGATGTGGCCGACGCGGGTCAGCATCTTGAAGCACGGCGGCAGCTCGTCGCGCCGGATGCACGCGATGGCGGCCCTGAGCTCGTGCAGGCACAGTTTCATCCACAGCTCGCTCGTCTGGTGCACGATGATGAACAGCATCTCGTCGTGCTCGGGCGAGCGCGGGTGCTGGGCGCTCAGCAGCTTCGCGAGGTCGAGGTAGCCGCCGTAGGTCTGCGACTGCGGCACGTCCCAGAACACCGACTCGCTCGCGACGTCGACGGCCGCCGAGGACGCGGGCTCCTGCGTCGCGCCGGGGTCCTGCGGTGTACTCATGGCTCCTCCTCTCCGTAGACCCAGCCCGGCACGTGGCGCCAGCCGCGGGTCAGCTCGCGATCGAGCGCCCGGTAGCCGGGCTCGTGGGCCGCGACCAGCCGCCAGAAGCGCGCCGAGTGGTTCATGTGCCGCGTGTGGCAGAGCTCGTGCAGCATCAGGTAGCGCACCACCTCGGGCGGCTGGAACAGCAGGCAGACGTTGAGGCTGATCGTACCGAGCCGCGAGCAGCTGCCCCAGCGCGTGCGCTGGCGCCGAAGCTGCAGGTGGTGATAGCGAAAGCCGCCCTCGTCGGCGAGCTCGGCGAGCCATGGCCCGAGCGCCGAGCGCGCCTCGTCGGTCAGCCAGCGGCGCAGGAGCCGGCGCGCCACCGAGGTGTCGGCGTGGTCGCCGTACACCTCGAGCAGGCGCGGCTCGCGCACCTTGAGGCCCGCGCGCCGCCGCGCGAGGTAGCGCACCCGCCACTCGTCGCCGAGCGCCTGCAGCACGACGCGATCCGGCATCGGCTCGAAGAGCGGATCGGGGTGGGTCCTGAGCTCGGCGATGCGCGCGTCGATCCACGCCCGGTGCCGAGCGACGAAGTCCGCGACCGCTGCCGGCCGCACGCCGTGCGGCACCGTGATTTCGACGCGCCCGCCCGGATACACCCGCACGGTCAGCCGTCGCGCACGGGCGCTGCGGCGCACCCCGAACTCCCCGCGGCGGCCGTCGAAGAGCGGAATCTGCGGGGTCAGCAGGCCCACCTCAGAACCCCGCGGCGAGCTCGGCGCCCTGCGCGATCGCGCGCTTGGCATCGAGCTCGGCGGCAACGTCGGCGCCGCCGATCAGGTGCGGCGTCGCGCCGAGCGCCGTCAATGGCGCCAGCAGTGCGCGCGCTGGCTCCTGGCCGGCGCACACGACGACCGTGTCGATGGCGAGCACGCGCGGCTCGCCGCCGACCCGAACGTGCAGGCCGGCGGCGTCGAGCCGCTCGTACTCGACGCCGGGCACGAACTGGACGCCGCGGCGCCTGAGCTGCTCGCGGTGGATCCACCCGGTCGTCTTGGCGAGCCCGGCGCCGACGCGCGTCGCCTTTCGCTGCAGCAGCCACACCTCGCGCGGCGTGTGAGCCGCCGGTGCCGGCGGCGCGAGGCCACCGCGGCCCGCGTAGCTGAGGTCAATGCCCCACTCGCGCGCGAACGCCTCGAGCGGCGGGCCGTCGGCCGCGTGCGTCAGGAACTCCGCGACGTCGAAGCCGATGCCGCCGGCGCCGATGATCGCGACGCGCCGCCCGACGGGCGCGCCGCCGATGGCCTCGGCGTAGGAGACGACGCGGGCGTCGTCGAGCCCGGGGATCGCCGGGTGGCGCGGCGTGACCCCGGTCGCGAGCACGATCGTCTCGAAGCCGCTTGCGAGGAGTCGCGCGTCCGCCGTCGCCCCGAGGCGCAGCTCGACGCCCGTCAGCTCGATGCGGCGCCTGAAGTAGCGCAGCGTCTCGGCGAACTCCTCCTTGCCCGGGATGCGCTTCGCGAGGTTGAACTGCCCGCCGATCTCGCGGCCCTGCTCGATCAGCGTCACGTGGTGGCCGCGCTCGGCGGCGACCGTCGCGCAGGAAAGGCCGGCGGGCCCCGCTCCGACCACCGCGATGCGTCGCGGCTGCGCGCTCGGGCGGATCACGAGCTCGGTCTCGCGTCCGGCGCGCGGGTTCACGAGGCAGGTCGCCGTCTGGCGCTCGAAGATGTGGTCGAGGCACGCCTGGTTGCAGGCGATGCAGGTGTTGATCTCGTCGGCGCGGCCGGCCGCGGCCTTCAGCATGAAGTCGGGATCGGCGAGCAGCGGCCGGGCCATCGACACGAGGCTCGCGCCGCCGCGCGCCAGCAGCCCCTCGGCGACCGCGGGATCGTTGATCCGGTTGGTGGCGACGAGCGGCGCCTTGACGTGCGGGCGCAGCCGCTCGGTGACCCAGCCGAACGCCGCGCGCGGCACCAGCGTCGCGATTGTCGGGATGCGCGCCTCGTGCCAGCCGATGCCGGTGTTGATGATCGTGGCGCCCGCCGCCTCGACGCCCTGCGCGAGCTCGACGACCTCGTCCCAGCTGCTGCCGCCCTCGACGAGATCGAGCATCGACAGCCGGTAGATCAGGATCGAGTCGGGCCCGAGCGCGGCGCGCACCGCGCGCACGACCGCGAGCGCGAAGCGGATCCGGTTCGCGTAGCTGCCGCCCCACTCGTCGCTGCGCCGGTTGGTGCGCGCGGCGATGAACTGGTTGATCAGGTAGCCCTCGGATCCCATGACCTCGACGCCGTCGTAACCGGCCTCGCGCGCGAGCGCCGCGCAGCGCGCGAACGCGGCGACCTGGCGCCGGACGCCGCGCGCGCTCAGCTCCCAGGGCGTGAAGCGCGAGATCGGCGCGCGCAGCGCGCTCGGCGCGACCGCGAGCGGGTGGTAGGCGTAGCGCCCGGTGTGCAGGATCTGCATGCACACGTGTCCGCCCTCGGCGTGCACCGCGTCGCTGACGAGGCGGTGGCGGGCGACTTCGCCGCGGGTGCTCAGCTTCGCGGCGAACGGCGCCGCCCAGCCAGCGCGGTTCGGCGCGATGCCACCGGTGACGATGAGACCGACGCCGCCGCGGGCGCGCTCGGCGAGGTAAGTCGCGAGCCGCGGATAGTCGCGTGCGCGGTCCTCGAGCCCGGTATGCATCGAGCCCATCAGCGCGCGGTTGCGAAGCACCACCCAGCCGAGATCGAGCGGCGCGAGCAGGTGGGGGAACGGCGATGAACTCACGCGCGCGATGATAGCAGGCGACGCGCGGCGCCCGATGCGCGGCTCAGCGCGCGGCGCGTACCGCCTGCAGGTGCCGGCGCGCGGCGGCGAACTCGGGCGCCGCCAGCAGCGACTTCTCGTAGGCGTTGCGCGCCCCGAGGAGCTCGCCGCCCTCCTCGAGCGCGCGCCCGACGTAGAGCCAGGCCTCGGCCTCGCCCCACGACGGCTGGCCGGGTTCGCCGGCGGTCACCGTCTCGAAGGCGCGCGTCGCGGCTTCGAAGCTCGGCCGGGCCGCGGCGTGCGCGCCCGTGCCGCCGCGGTACCAGCGCAACAGCCCCTCGACCAAGAGCACGCGCGGGTTGCGAGGCGCGAGTTCCTTCGCCTGCGCGAGGCGCGCATCGCGGCGATGCTCGGCCCCGAGACCGTGCAGGCCGCCGAGCGCGGCGACGTAGCTCGCGCAGGCGGCCTCGAGCACCAGCCCCTCGACGAAACGCGGGTCGCCGTCGTTGAGCTTGCCGAGCGTGTCCAGGCACTCGCCGCCCGCCGCCTCGGCGTCCTTGGACTTCTTCTGGCGGAATGCGAGCTGCAGGCGGCGGAACTGCGCGTGCGCGTACTGGTAGCGCTCCAGCGACGGGGTGCCGGAGGCGAGCGCGGCGTGCTGGGCGACGAGCGATGCGAGCGCGCGGGCGTCCTCGGTGTAGAAGGCGTACTCGGCCTTGGCGTCGACGTCGGCGAGTTCGTCGGGCGATGCGCCGCGGGCGGCCGGCGCGCCGAGGCCGGCGACAACGAGCGCCAGGGCAGCGGTCAGCGGAGCGGGCGGTCGGTGCACGGCGAGCCCTCGAGGGTCCTTGGGTTGCGGGCGGTGGCGGGTTCCCCGGTGCCGCGCGACGATTGGACGCAGTTTCGCGCCGAAGCGCTTCCGCGGCCGTCACAAATTCGCGCGCCGCGGACGCTAACATAGCGGGATGACCGTTGTGCCGCTCGTCGACATCGGCGCCAACCTCGCCCACGACAGCTTCGACGCCGACCGGGACGCCGTGCTGGCCCGGGCGCGCCGCGCCGGATTGGTGCACGTCGTCGTCACCGGCTCCTCGGTCGCCTCGTCCGCGGCAGCGCTTGCGCTCGCGCGCGCGCACCCGGGCTTCGTGTCGGCAACCGCGGGCGTGCACCCGCACCACGCGCTCGAGCTCGGCGCCGAGGCGCTCGCGGCGCTCGGCGCGGCGCTCGGGGCGCCCGAGGTCGTCGCGGTCGGCGAATGTGGCCTCGATTACTTTCGCGACTACTCGCCGCGGCCCGCGCAGCGCGCCGCCTTCGAGCGGCAGCTCGCGCTCGCCGTCGAGACGGGGAAGCCCCTCTTCCTGCACCAGCGCGACGCGCACGAGGACTTCCTCGCGATGCTGCGCGACGTCGGAGCGCGCCTGCCGCGCGCGGTCGCGCACTGCTTCACCGGCAGCCGCAGCGAGGCCGAGCAATACCTCGCGCTCGGGCTGCACGTCGGCATCACCGGCTGGATCTGCGACGAGCGCCGCGGGCAGCACCTGGCCGAGGTCGTGCGGAGCGTGCCGGCCGAGCGGCTGATGCTCGAGACGGACGCGCCTTACCTGCTGCCGAGGACCCTGAAGCCGCGCCCGGCGTCCCGCCGCAACGAGCCGATGCACCTCACCGAGGTGTGCCGCGCCGTCGCCGCGGCGCGCGCAGAATCACCGGAGGAGACGGCGCGGGCGACGAGCCGCACCGCGGCGCGGTTCTTCGGATTTAAGCTTGCGCTACCAGAACTCGAAACAGCCTTATAAATAGCATGTATCTGATTGAATGTAATTAATAATAACCAGACGATCAGGAGCCGAACCATGGACGTCGCGATCGCCCGCCGCCGCATCGACGAGGCCTTCACCTCGAGCATCCAGCCGAGCCTCGAGGCCTACATCCGCGTGCCCAACAAGTCCCCGACCTTCGACAAGGACTGGGAGGCGCACGGCCACATGGACCGCGCCGCGGCGATCCTGCTCGACTGGTGCCGCAAGCAGCCGATCAAGGGCCTCAAGGTCGAGCTCGTGCGACTGCCGGGCCGGACCCCGGTGATCTTCGCCGAGGTGCCGGGCACGGCCCAGGGCGAAGTGCTCCTCTACGGACATTTCGACAAGCAGCCGGAGTTCACCGGCTGGCTCCCCGGCCTCGATCCGTGGACGCCGGTCGTGCGCGACGGACGGTTGTACGGTCGCGGCGGCGCCGACGACGGCTACGCGATCTACTCAAGCCTGCTCGCGATCCAGACGCTGCAGCAGCAAGGCATCGCGCACGCGCGCTGCGTGATCCTGATCGAGGGCAGCGAAGAGAGCGGCAGCATCGACCTGCCCGCCTACGTCGAGCATCTGGGGCAGCGCCTCGGCAATCCGGACCTCGTGATCTGCCTCGACGCCGAGTGCGGCGACTACGAGCAGTTCTGGCTGACGACCTCGCTGCGCGGCAACCTCGTCGGCACGCTGAGCTGCGAAGTGCTGACCGAGGGCGTGCACTCCGGCATGGCGACCGGCATCGCGGCGGCGCCGTTTCGGATCCTGCGCGGGCTGATCGACCGCATCGAGAACGTGCACACGGGCGACATCGCCGTCGAGGAGCTGCACGTGACGACGCCCGCGCAGCGCGTCAGCGAGGCGCGCGCCGCCGCCGCCGTGCTCGGCGCGGGCGTCGCGGGCAAGCTCCCGTGGGCCGCGGGGGTACGACCGGTGTCGAACGACCCGACTGAACTCCTGCTTAACAGCACCTGGAAGCCGACGCTGACGATCACGGGCGCCGACGGGCTGCCGCCGCTCGCGAGTGCCGGGAACGTGCTGCTGCCGCGGCTCGGCCTCAAGCTCTCGCTGCGCCTGCCGCCGACGCTCGAGGCCGAGCCCGCGGCGGCGCGCATCAAGGCGGTGCTCGAGCGCGACCCGCCTTACGGCGCGCGCGTCGAGTTCCGCGTCGAGTCGAGCCTCGCCGGCTGGAACGCGCCCGCGCTCGCGCCGTGGCTCGAGCGCGCGATCGGCGACGCCTCGCAGGCCTTCTTCAACCGCGCCCCGCTCGCGATGGGCACCGGCGGCAGCATTCCGTTCATCGGCATGCTCGCCGCGCGCTATCCGGCGACCCAGTTCCTGGTGACGGGCGTGCTCGGCCCGCAGTCGAACGCGCACGGACCGAACGAGTTCCTGCACCTCGATTGCGTGCGGCGCGTCACCGGCTGCGTCGCGACGGTGCTCGAGCGGCACGCCGCGCGTTCCTGACCTCAGCGGCGCTTCAGCGGGCTCGGGCTCGCGGCCGCCGACACCGCCGCCCACGCGGGCCTCAGGCGCGCGAGCAGTTCCTCGCGCCCGGCGATGCCGAGCGGCGGGAGCTCGCTCGCCAGCGAAGCGAGCCGCGTGACCGGGCGCGGGTGCCCCTTCGGGAAGCTCGCGCGATCGGTGAACACGACGCGCCCGTCGACCGGCACGCTCTCGCCCGCCAGCGCGCGCACGACCGCCATCCGGTCGTAGAGCGGGCCGAGCGGGTTCGCGAACGTCGAGCGCTTGTGCTTGTGCATCACGGTCCACTCGGTCATCTGCTCGCTGCCGAAGACGAGGCCCGGCACGTCGCGCAGGTCGATGACGACGAGGCCCATGCCGGTCAGGAGCACGAAGTCGACGTGAAACCACCCGCCGTTGCCGTCGGGCAGCAGCACGTCCTGCAGGTACTCGGCGGCGACCGACTCGATGCGCGAGAGCACGGCGCGGCGCGCGCGGTGGCGCCGGTACACCCACAGGCCCGCGGCGATCGCGCCGAGCGCGACCAGGCCGCCACCCGCCCAGGCCACCCACTCGAACGGTATCTCGTCGAGCGTCACGGCAGCACCGCGCTCAGCGCCTCGAGCGTCGCCGGGATCTCGGTCACGTGGCGCGGCAGCGCGAGCAGCCGCGCGAGGGCCGGCGGCACCGGGACGGTCGCGCCGATCAGGGGTTCGACGGTCTCCGGGAACTTCGCCGGGTGCGCGGTCGCGACCAGCACCCAGGGACCCGCGGCGCGGCGCTCCGGCGCGAGCCGCGCATAGGCCTCCGCGGCGGTCGCCGTGTGCGGGCACCAGGTCTGGCCGAGGCGCTCGCGGTCGATCCGGATGCGCTCGCGGATCTCGGCATCGCTGACGCTCACCGCGCCGACGCAGTTCGCGAGTTCCTTCCATTCCGGGTACAGGTGCCTGAGCCGCTCCATGTTCGAGGGATTTCCGACATCCATCGCCGAGGCCAGCGTCGGGATGCTGGCACGCGGCTGCCAGACGCCGCTCGCGAGGTAGTCCGGCACGGTGCGGTTGGCGTTGAACGCGAGCAGGATGTCGCCGATCGGCAGTCCCATGCGCCGCGCCCAGACGCAGGCGAGCACGTTGCCGAGGTTGCCGCTCGGCACGATGAAGTTCGCGAGCTGCCCGGTGCGCCGCCAGGTCGCGAGGCTGGCCTGCACGTAGTAGCACGCCTGCGGCAGCAGCCGTCCGACGTTGATGCTGTTGGCCGAGGAGAGCTCGCGCCGCGCCGCGAGCGCGGGATCGGCAAAGGCCGCCTTCACGAGCCGCTGGCAGTCGTCGAAGGTTCCGGCCACCGACAGCGAGCGCACGTTCCCGCCCCAGCAGGTGAGCTGCAGCTCCTGGCGCGGCGAGACGAGGCCGCGCGGATAGAGCACGACGACCTCGATGCCCGGCCGGCCGTGGAAGGCCGCGGCAACGGCGCCGCCGGTGTCGCCGGAGGTCGCGACCAGGATCGTGAGCGTGCGGCTCGCGCCTTGATGCAGGCGCCCGAGGCACGCGGCGAGGAAGCGCGCGCCGAAGTCCTTGAAGGCCGCGGTCGGCCCGTGGAAGAGCTCGAGCACCGCGGCGTCGTGCTCGGTTCCGAGCGGCTCGAGCGGCACCGGGAAGTCGAAGGCCTCGCGGACGATCGCGCCGAGCTCGGGCGCAAGCGCATCGTCCTCGAAGAACGGCTTCAGGAATCGCGTCGCGACCGAGGGCAAGGGCCCGGCGCCGTCGAACTCGCCGACGCTGCGCACCGGGAAGCGCTCGGGCACGTACAGGCCGCCGTCCGGCGCGAGGCCGCGCCTGAGCGCCTGCGACAGCGTCGCCGAATGCGCGGCGTCGCGCGTCGAGATGAAGCGCATCAGTCGATCACCCGCGCGCCGGTCGGTTCGATCGCCGAGATCCACTGGTCGCAGGCGAGGCCGTGGACGCCGAACGCCCTGACCATCGCCGCCTGGATGCGCGCCGCATCGGCCTCGAGGCACCACGCGAACGTGGTCGGGCCGGCCCCGGAGATCGAGCAGCCGAGCGCGCCGTTCGACATGGCCGCTTCCTTGACCGCCCGAAAGCCCGGGATCAGCGCCTGGCGCTGCGGCTCGACGACGACGTCCACGAACGCGTCGCGGATCATGTCCAGGTCGTTCGTGTAGCAGGCCGAGATGAAGCCGGCAAGGTTCGCACACTGCCAGACGAGGTCCGAGAGGCTGACCGTGCGCGACAGGATCTGGCGCGCCTCCTTGGTCGACAGGAACATGTGCGGGTGCACCAGCACGCAGCGGATCCCGGGCGGCACCGGGATCTGCTTGGTACGCGGATGGTCGATGCCGACCGTCAGCACGAGGCCCCCGAAGAGGCTCGGCGCGATGTTGTCGACGTGCACCGAGCCGCTCGCGACCGCCTCGCCCTGCATCGCGAACTTCAGCAGCTCGAGCTTCGGGAGCGGCTTCTCGAGGAGCGCGTTGCCGGCGACGACCGCCGCGACCGCCGAGGCCGCCGAGCCGCCAAGGCCGGAGCCGAGCGGGATCCCCTTGTCGATCGTCATCTCGAGTCCGTGCTCGAGGCCGACCGCCTCCGCGAGGCTCTTCAGGGCCTGGCCCGCGGTGTTGCGCGCAGTCTCAAGCGGCAGTTCCGTGACGACGCCGCGGATCGCGCGGATCCTGACCCCGGGCTCCGCGACGCGCACGACCTCGACCCGGTCGCCGATCGCCTCGACGGTGTGACCGAGGATGTCGAAGCCGATGCCGACGTTGCCGACGGTGGCGGGCGCGAACGCGGTGGCACTTTGACGCACGGAGTTCCTCGGAAGGGTCTCAGATCCGCGCGCCGAGGTAGGCGCACAGACGCAACAGGTCGCCGAACACGCCGCCCGCCGTGACCTCCGGTCCGGCGCCAGGCCCCTGCACGATCAGCGGGTTGTCGCAGTAGCGGCGCGTCTCGAAGCGCACGACGTTGTCGGTCAGCGCGATGTTGGCGAAGGGATGGCGCCGGTCCAGGCGCACGAGCCCGACGGTCGCCTTGCCGCTCGCATCGAGCCGGCCGACGTAGCGCAGCACCTGGCCGGTACGCGTCGCCTCGGCGTACGGGGTCTCGATCGCGGCGTCGAACTCGTGCAGGCGGTTCAGGAACTCCTCGACGCCGCACTTCGCAAGCGCCGGCGGCACGAGGCTCTCGACCTCAACGTCGCTGAGCTCGAGCTTCAGGCCGATCTCGCGGCCGAGGATGATGAGCTTGCGGGCGACGTCGGTGCCCGAGAGGTCGTCGCGCGGGTCGGGCTCGGTGTAGCCCTTCCTCTTCGCCTCGCGGACGATCGCCGAGAACGGCGTCGTGCCGTCGTAGACGTTGAAGAGATAGGCGAGCGTGCCCGAGAAGATGCCCTCGATCGAGCGCACCTCATCGCCCGTCTCGCGCAGGTCCCACAGGGTCTGGATCACCGGCAGCCCGGCGCCGACGGTGGCCTCGTAGAGATAGTGCGTGCCGCCCTCGCGGCGCGCCTCCTTGAGCGACTCGTAGTACTCGAGCGTGCCGCTGTTGGCCTTCTTGTTCGGCGTCACGACGTGGATGCCGGCGGCGAGCCAGCTCTTGTAGTGCGCGGCGATTTCGGCGTTCGCCGAGCAGTCGATGATCACCGCGTGCGGCAGGTGCTCGGCATGGACGTGGCGCACGAACTGCGCGACGTCGGCGGGCTTGGCGCCGCGCTCGAAGGCCTCGCGCCAGTGGCCGGGGTCGATCTCGCCGTCGGCGAGCAGCATCTGGCGCGAGGCCAGGATCCCGCGCACACGAAGATCGAGGCGCGCGCTGCCGCGCAGGCGCTCGAGCTGCGAGGCGAGCTGGCCGAGGAGCGCGCCGGCGACGTGGCCGCGGCCGATGATCCCGATCGAGAGCGTGTGCGGCGAGAGGTAGAAGCCGGCGTGCACGGCGCGCAGCGCCCGCGTCGAGTGCTTGGCCTCGATGACGACCGAGATGTTGCGCTCGGAGGCGCCCTGCGCGATCGCGCGCACGTTGACGCCGGCGGCGGCCAGCGTGCCGAACACCTTGGCGGCGATGCCGTGCGTCCCGGCCATGCCGTCGCCGACGACCGCGAGGATCGCGCAGTCCTTGCTGACCTCGACCCGCTGGATCTGGCCCTCGCGCAGCTCGCTGTCGAAGGCGCGGCGCACGATCTCCTCGGCGGCGCGCGCCTCGCGGTCCGGCACCGCGCAGCAGATCGAGTGCTCGCTCGAGCCCTGCGAGATCAGGATCACCGAGATGCCGGCGTCGTTGAGCGCGCCGAACAGGCGCTGCGCCGTGCCCGGCACGCCGATCATGCCGGCGCCCTCGAGGTTCACGAGCGCAACCGCGTCGATCGTCGTGATGCCCTTGACCTTCAGCGAGGAGTTCGGGCGCGCGCAGATCAGCGTGCCCGGGCGCTCGGCGGCGAAGGTGTTCTTGATCAGGATCGGGATCTCGCGCGAGACCGCCGGCGCCATCGTCTGCGGGTGGATCACCTTGGCGCCGAAGTACGCAAGCTCCATCGCTTCGCTGTAGGACAGCGAGTCGATGACCTTGGCGTCCGGCACGCGGCGCGGGTCGGCCGACAGCACGCCGTCGACGTCGGTCCAGATCACGATCTCGCGCGCATCGAGCAGCGCCCCGAAGATCGACGCCGAGAAGTCGCTGCCGTTGCGGCCGAGCGTCGTCTGCACGCCGTTCTTCTTCGAGGCGATGAAACCGGTGATCACCAGCGTGCCGCTGAAGTCGGCGGGCACGACGCCGGCGAGCGCGGCCTTCGACGCCGGCCACTGCACGGCGGGCCCGAGCGGCCCCCACTCGACGACGACCGCCTTGCGGGCGTCGACCCAGAGCACGGGCGGTGCGCTCTTGCCACGCTCGGCGAGCAGGCGCGCGAACAGGCGTGTGGACCAGATCTCGCCGTAGCCCGCGACGAGGTCGCGGATGTTGTGGGCGGCGGAGCGGATCAGGCTCACCGTGTGCAGGATCCCGGCGATGTCGGCGCAGTCGGCCTCGAGCTGGGCGATGTGGGGGTTCGCCGAGACCGCGCGCGGCAGCAGCGCGTTCGCGATCGCCGTGTGCCGGTCGCGCAGCGCAGCGAGCTTCTGCAGGTAGGCCGGGTTCTGGGCCTCGGCGAGCGCGACGAGTTCGAGCAGCGTGTCCGTGACGCCCTTGTGCGCCGACAGGACCACCGCGACCCGGGGGTCCGGCGTCGACTCGACGATCCCGGCGACGCGCGCGACGCACTCGGCGTCGGCGACCGAGGAGCCGCCGAACTTGTGGACGATCCAGCGGCGGTCGGTGGCCTTGGAACTTGGACGCGTCATGAACCCTGAGCCTCGTTGTTTGCGGCGCACAATCTACTGGCGCCTGCCCGCCCGGAGCAAGCGCCGCGTGGAGCCGGGATCCGGTATCAGTCGCGCGAGCGGCGCGCGTGCCAGTACGTCAGGAGCCGCATCGCGCCCGGCACCCGCACGAGCCAAACGAGCACGCGGCCGACGATGCGTTCGCGCGCCGACAGCTGGAAGCGCGCGAGCAGCGGCTCGTAGAGACCCGGCCGCGCCTCGTGCACCGGCTCATCGCTCATCGCTTGCGCCCGGCGAGCGGCGGGAGCCCGGTGTGCTGGGTCGCGAAGCGTCCGGCGCGCCGCGCCCGGGCCGCGCCCTTGGGCGGCGCCCCGCCGGTGCCGGCGGGCTGCCAGGCGGGGATCAGCTGGTGCTTGCCGGACCCGATCAGGTCGGCGCGGCCCATGCGCTTCAAGGCCTCGCGCAGCACCGGCCAGTTCTCGGCGTCGTGGTAGCGCAGGAACGCCTTGTGGAGCCGGCGGACTTTCAGTCCCTTGGGAACCTGCACCTCTTCGCTGGTGCGCGAGACGCGGCGCAGCGGGTTCTTGCCGGTGTGCCACATCGCGGTCGCGCTCGCCATCGGCGAGGGCAGGAACGCCTGCACCTGGTCGGCGCGAAAGCCGTTTCGCTTGAGCCACAGCGCGAGCTCGAGCATGTCCGCATCGGTCGTGCCGGGGTGCGCGGCGATGAAGTACGGGATCAGGTACTGCTCCTTGCCGGCCTCCTTCGAGTAGCGGTCAAAGAGCGCCTTGAAGCGGTCGTAGGAGCCGACGCCCGGCTTCATCATCTTCGAGAGCGGGCCCTCGCTGATCGCCTCGGGCGCGATCTTGAGGTAGCCGCCGACGTGGTGCTGCGTCAGCTCCTTGACGTACTCGGGCGACTCGACCGCGAGGTCGTAGCGCACGCCGGAGGCGATCAGCACCTTCTTGATGCCCTTCAGCGACCGCGCCCGCTTGTAGAGCGCGATCAGCGGTGCGTGGTTCGTGTCGAGGTTGGGGCAGATGCCGGGGTAGACGCACGACGGCCGTCGGCAGGCGCTCTCGATCTCGCGCGACTTGCAGTGCAGCCGGTACATGTTGGCGGTCGGCCCGCCGAGGTCCGATATGACGCCGGTGAAGCCCGGCGCCGCGTCGCGCACCCGCTCGACCTCGCGGATCACCGAGTCCTCCGAGCGGCTCTGGATGATCCGGCCCTCGTGCTCGGTGATCGAGCAGAACGTGCAGCCGCCGAAGCAGCCGCGCTGGATCGTCACCGAGAAGCGGATCATCTTGTAGGCGGGGATCTTCGCCGTGCCGTAGGCCGGATGCGGCACGCGCTGGTACGGCAGCTCGTAGACCGCGTCCATCTCGCGGGTCGTGAGCGGCAGCGGCGGCGGGTTCAGCCACACGTCGCCGTCGCCGTGCCGCTGCACGAGCGCGCGTGCGTTCCCCGGGTTCGACTCGAGGTGCAGGATCCGCGAGGCGTGCGCGTAGAGCACGCGGTCGTCGCGCACCGCCTCGAACGAGGGCAGCCGGATGACGCTGCGCTCGCGGTCGGCGTTCTTCACGCGGCGTGCGAAGCGCACGACGGTGACGCCACGCTCGGCGGCGGCGCCCTGCGCGCGCATCTCGGCCTCGCTCGCATACGGGTCGGCGGGCGGCTCGACCGGCCCCGGCGTGTCGACGCTCGTCGAGTCGATCTCGATCGCATCGGCGTGCGAGCTGCGCCGCACGAATGCGGTGCCGCGGATGTCGGTCAGCTGCGCCGGCACCTCGCCGGCGGCCAGGCGGTGCGCGATCTCGACGATCTGGCGCTCGCCGTTGCCGTACACGAGCAGGTCCGCGCGCGCGTCGAGCAGCACCGACCGGCGCACCTTGTCGGACCAGTAGTCGAAGTGCGCGATGCGCCTGAGCGAGGCCTCGATGCCGCCGATGACGAGCGGCGACTCGGGGAAGGCCTCGCGCAGCCGTTGCGAATAGACGATCACCGAACGGTCCGGGCGCCGCCCGCCCGCCCCGTCGGGCGTGTAGGCGTCGTCGCTGCGCACGCGCCGGTCGGCCGTGTAGCGGTTGACCATCGAGTCCATGTTGCCGGCGGTGACGCCGAAGAACAGCGTCGGCGCGCCGAGCACGCTGAAGTCATGGACGCCCTTCCAGTCGGGCTGCGCGATGATGCCGACCCGAAAGCCCTGCGACTCGAGCAAGCGGCCGACGATCGCCATGCCGAAGCTCGGGTGGTCGACGTAGGCGTCGCCCGTCACCAGGATCACGTCGCACGCGTCCCAGCCGAGCGCCTCCATCTCGGCGCGCGTCATCGGCAGGAACGGGGCCGTGCCGAAGCGGTGCGCCCAGTACTTGCGGCGTCCGAAGAGGTCCGGGGCGGGGGCTGCAGGCAGGGACATATACGTATTGTCGCCGATCGCACGCGGCCCTGCCCGTCCGGTCGCATTTTCGAAAAATCCGGCTTTTTGGCGGCGCCACGCGCAATCGAGGGCCGCATTCCGCCGTCAGTCAAGGGGCCGCCCGTGCGAATTACGCGGCCCAATACGTAGTGGCCGGGCTTCAGATGGCGCATTTGTACGACTACTTTGGTGCCGGATTTTGGATCTTCGGGTTCGGCCTAAGGAGCGGACATGACTCACGAACGCAACTGGCTCGCCTGCGCGACGCGCTTCCTCATCCCGCTGCTCGTCGTGCTTGCAGTGCCGACGGCCGAGGCCGTGCCGAGCTTCGCGCGCCAGACCGGCATGGCCTGCGAGGCCTGCCACACGGTGTGGCCGGAGCTGACGCACTTCGGGCGCGTGTTCAAGGCCAACGGCTACATCCTCGACAACCTCAAGCAGGTGCGCGGCGTCACGCAGCAGAAGGAAGAGATCCTCGAGCTCGCGAGCCTGCCGCCCTTGTCGCTGATGGTGCAGGTGTCGATGACCCAGCTCGCGACGCCGCTGCCGGACAGCTCCGGCACCGGGCAGTCGCAGAACGGCACGGTCGCCTTCCCGCAGCAGGTGAGCCTCTTCTACGCCGGCAAGATCGCGCCGCACGTCGGCGCGTTCATGCAGCTGACCTACGGCAACGACGGCGGCACGATCGGCATCGACAACACCGACATCCGCATCACGGACCTCAAGGTGCTGCCGGACAACAAGAGCCTGATTTACGGGCTCTCGCTCAACAACAACCCGACCGTGCAGGACCTGTGGAACTCCACGCCTGCGTTCGGCTTCCCCTACGCCGCGTCCAACAGCGCGCCGGGCGTGCCGTTCGGCACGATGATCGATGGCGCGCTCGGCCAGGACGTCGCGGGGCTCACCGCCTACGCGTTCTGGAACGAGTCGCTGTACGGCGAGCTCGGGCTCTACCGGACCGCACGCCAGGGAACCGCCGGGCCGCTCGACAGCACCCAGTCCGCGGTACTCTCGGGCGTCGCGCCCTACTGGCGCTTCGCCTATGAGCACAACTGGGGCCGTCATTCGATCGAGGGCGGCGTCTACGGCGCGACCTTCAAGCTCCTGCCCGGAGGCGGCACGCCGCTCTCCGGAAGTCCCACGGACCAGTTTCAGGACATCGCCGAGGACGTGCAGTACCAGTATCTGGGCGACCAGCACCTCTTCAGCGTGACCGCGACGCGGATCCACGAGAAGCAGACGCTCGATGCGACCTACGCGGGCGGCGCAGGCGGCTCGGCGAACGCCGACAACGACCTGACGACGTTGCGCGGCTTCGCGACCTACTACTACCGGCGCAAGGTCGGCGGCACGGTCGGCTTCTTCCGCACGACCGGCAGCGACGACGCCGGCCTCTACGGCGCGAGCGGCAACACCTCGCCCGACACGACCGGCTGGATCGCCGAGATCAACTACATGCCGTGGCTCAACACGAAGTTCTCGATTCAGTACACCGGCTACACAAAGTACAGCGGCGGCAGCAACTACCTGTGGTGCAACGCCGACTGCAGCGTCACGGTGCCGCGTAAGGCGAGCGACAACAACACGCTCTACATCCTCGCATGGCTGTCCTACTAAGCCGCACCGCGCCGAAGGAGTGAAAGCAATGAGACACGCAATCTTGGCGGCCCTGGGCCTCGCGGGTGCGATCGGGTTCGGCGTCGCGCGCGCGGATGACATCGATCCGGCCACCCACCAGCACGCGGTGCGCATCGCGATCGGCACCTGCGGCAGCTGTCACGGGCCCACCGGCGTCAGCGAGCAGCCGAAGTATCCGCGGCTCGCCGGCCAGAACGCGAACTACCTCGCGGCGCAGCTGAAGGCCTTCAGGAGCCAAACGCGCGGCGACGCCGACGCGATTGGCTACATGTGGGGCATGTCGGCGCAGCTCGACGACGAGACGATCGACGCCCTCGCCCAGTACTACGCCGCGCAGCAGGCGAGCCCCGGACACGCCAGTGATTCGGCGCTGATCGCCAAGGGTCGGCAGATCTACGAGAAGGGCGTCGAGGCGGTGGGCGTTCCGGCCTGCGCGGCCTGCCACGGCCCGGACGCGCACGGCATGGGCGACTTCCCGCGGCTCGCGGGTCAGCACGCGCAGTACGTGCTGAAGCAGCTCGCGTCGTTCCAGAGCAACATGCGCAAGGTCGCCGTGATGCACGGCGTCGCGCAGGGCCTCAAGCTCGACGAGATGTCCGCGGTCGCCGCCTATCTCGAGGCCCAGCGCTAGCGCACCTGAACGTCGCCCGGGGACCAGCGGCTCACCACCGCCGGCTCCGGGCGCGCGAGCAAGGGGTCGGGCTCGACGTAGAAGCCCCGGCATCGAAGTCCCGCGGACACCGCGATTAGCGCGGCGGTCTCCGCCTCCCCCTCGCCGTGATTCACCATCCACAGCTCGCCATCGGGCGCGAGGTTCGCGCGCACGCGTGCAAAGAGCGCTTCTGGCGCGAGCACGCGCAGCGGCAACCGCCAGGCGAGCACCGGTGCGCGCGTCACGAACGGGAAGAACGCCGTGACGAGGCCCGCGCGCTCGCGGACCGTCGCGTAGTCGGCGATCACGAACTCGGTGGCCGGCAGCTGCGCGGCGTAGCCGAGCGCCCGCTCGGCGCGGTTGATGCCACCCTGGAGCCGCCGGTAGCCCTCGACCTCGAAGCCGCGCAGCGATCGCGGCCTGAACGCGGCGTGCAGCGCCGGCGCGTACCAGAAGCTCGCGCAGCCGACGTCGTGGACGTCGCGTCCCTGCGGCAAGGCCGTGCCAAGCGCGCCGGCGGCGCGGTCGAGGAGCTCGAGGCGCGCGTAGTTCTGAAGGGCCGTCTCGCGCCCGAGGGAGCACTCGAAGCGCACGCCGAAGCGCCTGCGCAAGGCGTCGATGCGCGCCGCGAGTGCCGCCTCGAGCGGCGGATCCTCGAGCGAGCCGGGTGCCTCGGGGCGCGGCCCGCGGACGCGGCCGAGCCGCTCCGACAGGTCGAGCCAGAATGCGAAATAGGCCGAACGCAGCCGCTCGCCTAGCGACACGCGGCGCGCGCGCTAGTCGCCGCGCGCATAGCGCCCGACCAGCTGCGCCTCTTCGAGGACGTGCCCGGCGAAGGCCTGCTCGAGCGCCGCCTTGCTCGGCCCCTTGAGATCCGGCAGCACCACGTTGAGCGCGATGAGCCGGTGCACGTAGCGGTGGCGACCGACCGGCGGGCACGGGCCGCCGTAGCCGGTCCGGCCCCAGTCGTTGCGGCCGCAAAGCGCGCCGAGCGGAAGGCCGCGACGCGCGGCGTCCTCGCCGAACGCGCGGGTCGTCGGTGGGATATTGTAGACGACCCAGTGGACCCACGTCGTGCGCGGCGCGGCCGGGTCCGGGGCGTCCGGATCCTGGATGATCAGCGCGAGGCTCGCGGTGCCCGGGGGCAGGCCGCTCCACGCGAGCGGCGGCGAGAGGTCCTCGCCGTCACAGGTGTAGCGCGCCGGGATGGCGCCGTCGGCGGCAAATACCTTCGAGGTGAGGACGAGCGTCATGGAGCGTCCCGGTCCGGCGCAACGATTTTCCGAATGCGCCGACCGCGCCAGTGAACCCGAGCGAGGCGCGCGGCGCATTGGGGTTTGCCACGGTGCTCCGTCCCACCGCGACCATCGCTGGTCCCGCGACCGTGGCGTGCGCGCTAACGAGATGTGAGAATCGGTTCGCCCCGCATCGCAGCAGCCGGAGCGATCCACCGTGCTCGAGCCGCCGACGCCTCGCGAACCTTCGTGCGCGTGCTCCGCGTAGCCCGCGCGGCCGCCGCGTGCACTGCCGGCGTCGCCGCGCTCGGGCTCGTGGCCGGGCTCCCGGCGGCCGGCGCGGTCCCCGACCCCGGCGTCCCGAGCGGGCTCGGACGCTACTACGCGCAGCCGCGCGACGGCGCCGCAGGCATCGACGTCACGCCTCCTCCGGCAGCGTTTCGCGCCGGCGCGGCCGCGCGCGTCGCCGCGCCGACCAACCAGTGGTACTCGTCGCTGATGTTCCAGCGCTGGTCGCGGCCGCTCTACGCATTGCCGCTCACGGGCCTCGCCGGCGCGTCCGGCTTCGAGCTCGGCGTTCCGAGTCCTAAGCTCCACGTCCACCCCAAGAACGGCACGCGCGAGATGCGTTTCCTGCACGAGCCGGCGCTCACGGTCGCGCCGCTCGCATTCGAGCCGCGCGACGCCCGCCTGGCGCGCTTCTCGGACTGGCTCGCCGGCGTCCGGATGGGTGACGGACGCGGATCGGCCCTCGAGGTCACGCTGCTGCACGGGAGCCCCTTCGCGTACTTCGAATGCAGCCAGGGCGACGTCGCGATCCGCCTCGCGGCCGCGCCGCGGCGTCTCGAGCCCGTAGCCGGGACGGAGAGCCGCGTCGCTTCGTTCGTCGTCGGCACGCACGCCTTCGCCGTATTCGCACCGCGGGGCGCGCGGTTCAGCTGGCCGGATCCCGCGACGCTGCTGCTGCACCTCTCGCAGGCGCGCTACTTCTCGATCGCGGCGCTGCCCGACGAGACGCCCGCGACGCGCGCCGCATTCCTGGCGGTCGCGTATGCGTTTCCGATCGACACGCGGGCCGAATGGTCGTATGACGAGCGCGCCAGCGCCGTGCACACCATCTTTCGTGTCACGACGCGCGCCCGCGAGGGCGACACCGACGACACCTTCCTCGGCCTCTACCCGCACCACTGGTCGGCGCTGAAGCCTGCCGCCGCGCTCTACCGCTACGATTCGGTGCGGGGCCCGATCCGCGTGATCCGCGGTCGATCGTTCGAGATCGTCCGCCCCTATCACGGATTCGTTCCGTACTGGCCGGCACTCGCGGCCGGCGCCGACCGCGAGCGGCTCGATGCGCTGCTCGCCGAAGACCTCAGGCGCGCAGGCGAGCGCGTGGCGTTGGCGGGTGGCACGTACTGGACGGGCAAGGGTCTCGGTGCACTCGCGCAGCTCGCGGGCATCGCCGCGGCCGAGGGCCGGCCGCAGGCGCGCGACGCCGTGCTCGGTGCACTCAAGGGCGCGATGCAGGCGTGGTTCGACGGCCGGCACGCCGGCTATTTCCTCAAGGACGCGCGCCTCGGGACCTTCGTCGGCATCCCGCAGGAATACAACAGCGTCCAGAACATGAACGACCACCACTTCCACTACGGCTACTGGATCACCGCGGCCGCGCACGTCGCGCTGCGCGATCCCGAGTGGCTTGCCCGCGACCGCTGGGGCGGCATGCTCGGCGAGCTCGTCGCCGACATCGCGACCGCCGAGCGCGGTCGCGCCGACTACCCGTTCCTGCGGCATTTCGACGCCTACGAGGGGCACTCGTGGGCCTCGGGGACGGCGAACCTGCTCGCCGGCAACAACCAGGAGTCGTCCTCCGAGGCGATCAACGCGTGGGCGGGGCTGATCCTGCTCGGCGAGGCGACGGGAAACACGGCGCTCAGGGACCTCGGGATCTACCTGTACACGAGCGAGATCGCCTCGGTCGAGCAGTACTGGCTCGACCTCGATCACTCGGTGCTCGCGCCGGCTTTCGGCGAGCGCTACGCGAGCCTCGTGTTCGGCGGCAAGTACGCGTACGCGACCTGGTGGACCGCCGAGCCCCGCCAGCTGCTCGGCATCAACGTGCTGCCGGTGACGCCGGCCTCGACCTACCTTGCAGCGGATCCGGGCTTCGTACGCGAGGCGCTCGCCGACCTGCCCGCCAAGATGCGCGCGTACGCCGCGCAGGGCGAGACCGACGGCACGCCGCCCGACATCTGGCAGGACGTGCTCGCGTCGTTTCGCGGCCTCGCCGACCCCGACGGCGCGCGCGCCGAGTGGAACCCGCAAGGCAGCGTCGAGTTCGGGGAGACGCGCAGCCACACGTTTCACTGGCTCGCGAGCCTGCAGGCGCTCGGCACGCCCGATCTGTCGGTGGCGGCCGATGCGCCGCTGGCCGCGGTGTTTCGCGACCGAGACGGCGCGCGCACCTACCTCGCCTACAACGCGCAGGCGACGCCGCGCCGCGTCACGTTCACGACCGGCGTCGTGCTCGACGTGCCGCCGCATGCGCTCGCCCGGGCCCCGTGAACGGCCCGGCGCACGCTATCCTCCCGGTCGGGCCGTGGGGAGACCATCGATCGTGCGAACTTTGAACGCGACAACCGCCGCGCGCGCGCTCGGCGTGCTCGCATTCTTGGCCGGCAGCGCGCTCGCCCAGCACGCCCAGGACAACGCGGTCACGGCGGCGGAGGACGCGTTCGGGCTTTCCGTAGGCAACCAGTCGATCGGCCTCTATTCGATGAGCGATGCTCGCGGCTTCAACCCCCAGCAGGCCGGGAACCTGCGGATCGAGGGGCTCTACTTCGACAATACGAGTTCCTACGTCGGCAACTGCACCGAGCGCGCGACGGTCATGCGCGTCGGCATCACGGCCCAGACCTACAGCTTTCCGTCGCCAACCGGGATCGCGGACCTGCGCCTGCACATCCCGACCGGCCAGGTTGGCTACAGCGCGCTGCTGACGCGCGGTCCCTACGATGCGGCGCAGGCCCACCTCGAGGCCGAGACGCCGCTCGGCGGCGAGCTCGCCGGCTCGGTGTGCGCGGACTACGGCCATAACTTCACGCCCGACCAGGCCCACAAGACCGAGAACATCGGCCTTGGCGCGGCGCTGCGCTGGAGGCCGTTCGAGCACACGGAGGTGGTCCCGTTCTGGTCGAACATGACGGGCGGCCAGCACGAGGTCGTGCCGGTCGTCTACACCGATGGCCTGCTGCCGCCGCCACTCTTCGACATCCGCCGCCTCGCGGCCCAGTCGTTCACGAGCTACGGCTGGCGCACGACGGCGATGGGCGTCGTCGTGCACCAGAGCTTCGGATCGCAGTGGAACCTTTCGGCCGGACTCTTTCGGGCGCGTGAGCAGGACCGGCAGTCGTTCGTCGAGGAGTACCTCTGGCTGCTGCCGGCCCCGCCGCTCTGCCCGCCCAGCTGCCCGACGTTGCCGCGCCCCGTCTACCACGTTCTCGACGTATTGCCGGACTTCTCCTCGTCCTCGACGTCGGGCGAGCTGCGCCTCGTGCGACGATTCGGCGGCGATACGCACACGCGCAAGCTCGATCTGTCGATCCGCGGGCGCAGCTCCGATCATGCTTACGGCGGCGACTCGCTGCTCGACTACGGCTGGGCGTCGTTCGACAGCCCGCCCGCCGAGCTGCCGGTCAGCTTCGCGACGGGTCCCGCGAACATCGACGAGACGCGCCAGATCGACGCCGGCGCGGTCTACGAGGAACGCTGGAAGGACGTCGGCACGTTCGGCATCGGCGTCCTGAAGAGCCACTACCGGCGCACGATCCGCGAAGCGAACACCGCGGCACAGTCACTGCTGGCGACGCCGTGGCTCATGAACGCGCGCTTCACGCTCGAGCCGGCAAAGACACTGACCGTCTACGGGAGCTTCGTGCAGGGCCTCGAGGACTCTGCGCTCGCGCCCTACTCGGCGATCAACCGCGGCCAGCCGCCGCCCGCGACGCGCACGCGCCAGGTCGACGGCGGGCTGCGCTTCGCGCCGTCCAGCCACTTCTCAATGGTGCTCGGTGCCTTCGAGATCGACAAGGTGTACTTCAACCTCGACCCGTCGCTTCTCTACACATCGCTCGGTACGCTCCGTCACCGCGGCGTCGAGAGCTCGCTCGCCTACGGCCAGGACGGCCTGACGGTGGTCGCCGGCGGCGTAATGTTGCGCCCCCATGTCGAGGAACCGGGCAACACCGCGGTCGTGCCGCTCGGCCCGGTACCGCTGACGCTCAACCTCAACCTCGACTACGCGCCGGCGCGCTGGCGGCCCTTCGCGGCATCGCTCGGGTGGACCCGTCAGTCGCGCCGCGTCGCGACGATGGACGACCGCTACGACCTGCCGGTGCTGTCGACGTTGAGCGCCGGCCTGCGCTACGAATCGCGAATCCACGGCCATCCGCTCAGCGTGCGTTTTGACGCGATGAACCTGACGAACTCGACGGGATTGCACATATCCTACGTCGGCCAGGTCACCTCGGAGTTCGGACGCCGCTACATGCTGAGTTTCGCGATCGATCGCTGAGGCGAGCGGCGCGCCGCAGCGTCGCCATTTTTCGACAGTGGTCGCCGGCCGCCCGCCGGCCTAGAGTGCTCCTCGAGCCGCGCTGCGCGGCGTTCAGGACGACCCATGCGCAAGCCGGTCTCCTCCTTCCTGGTGTGGACGCTGTTGCTGACGCTCGCCGCGTGCGGTGGCGGCGGCTATGGCGGCGGATCGGGGTCCATGACGAGCGCACCGGCCATCACGGCCGGGCCCGTGGCGGAGAGCGCGGCGCTCGGCCAGAGCGCGACGTTCTCGGTCACCGCGTCCGGCACCGCGCCTTTGAGCTACCAGTGGCAGAAGAACGGCCAGCCGATCGGCGGCGCGACCGCCGCGAGCTATACGACGCCGTCGACGACGGCCGCCGACGACGGCGCGACCTTCGCGGTCACGGTCACGAACGCCTACGGTAGCATCACGAGCGCATCGGCCGCGCTCACGGTCACGGCGGCCGCGGCGCTGACCGACGTCCTCACGTACCACAACGACGTCGCGCGCACCGCGCAGAACCTCACCGAAGGCATCCTGACTCCCGCGAACGTCAACTCGGCGAAATTCGGGCTGCTGCGCGTGCTCGCCGCCGACGGGCTCGTCGATGCGCAGCCGCTGATCGTCTCGGGCCTCAGCGTCGCCGGCAAGACGCGCAACGTCGTCTACGTCGTCACCGAGCACGGCAGCGTCTACAGCTACGACGCCGACGACGGCACGCCACTCGTCACGGTGAGCCTGCTCGGCCCCGGCGAGACGACCAGCGACGATCGCGGCTGCGGCCAGGTCAGTCCCGAAATCGGCATCACCTCGACGCCGGTCATCGACCGCGGCGTCGGCGCGCACGGGACACTCTACGCGATCGCGATGTCGAAGGACGGCAGCGGCCAGTACCATCAGCGCCTGCACGCGCTCGACCTCGTCTCGCTCGCGGAACAGGTGCACAGCCCGGTCGCCATCAGCGCGAGCTATCCCGGAACCGGCGCGAACAGCAGCGGCGGCTCGGTGGTGTTCGATCCGGCGCAGTACAAGGAGCGCGTTGCGCTGCTGCTCCTGAACGGCATCGTCTACACGGCGTGGGCCTCGCACTGCGACGACGCGCCGTACACGGGCTGGGTCATGGGCTATGACGAAACGACGCTCGCGCAGACGCGTCTGCTGAACCTCATTCCGAACGGCAACGACGGCGCGATCTGGCAGGCCGGCGGCGGCATGGCGGCCGACGAGAACGGCTCCATCTACGCGCTCGTCGGCAACGGGACCTTCGAGCCGACGCTGGATGCGAGCGGCTTTCCGAGCAAGCAGGACTACGGCAACGCCTTCGTGCAGCTCGCGGGCACCACGACGCTGACGGTTACCGATTACTTCGCCGAGGCCAACGACGTCAGCGAATCAAACGCCGACACCGACCTCGGCTCCGGCGCACCGATGGTGCTGCCGGCGCTGACGGACGGCGGCGGCACTACCCGTCACCTCGCGGTCGGCGCCGGCAAGGACGGCCACCTGTACGTCGTCGATCGCGGCAACATGGGCAAGTTCAACGTCACCGGCAACCAGCAGATCTGGCAGGACCTCGCGGGCGTGCTGCCCGGCGGCGTGTTCTCCGCGCCCGCCTACTTCAACATGAGCGTCTACTACGCGGACCGAGGGGGGAGCCTCAAGGCGTTCAGGATCACGAACGCCAAGCTCGGCGCGACGCCGCTGACGCAATCCGGGGTGAACTTCCCGTATCCGGGCGCATCGCCGTCGGTCTCGGCGAACGCGACGACCAATGCGATCGTGTGGGCGGTCGAAAGCGGTACGGGCCAGACGGCCGTGCTGCACGCCTTCGATGCGACCGACCTCTCGAACGAGCTCTACAACAGCAATCAGGCCGGCGGTCGCGATCATTTCGGCAACGGCAACAAGTTCATCACGCCGACGATCGCGAACGGCAAGGTGTACGTCGGCACGCCGAGCGGCGTCGCGGTATTTGGACTTCTGCCGTAGCGCGTTGCGCATCGCTCGGCGCAGGCCCGAATGGGTATCTACGACTAAGCAGCGGCGCACCGCCGCAGTAGCCTGACCTCAGCAATTGGCGACTCCTCCGTGGGTGCGGTGTGCGGTGTCTGGTCGTGGCCCTCCTTCTCGCTGCCGCCGTCGCGGGCTGCGGGTCGTTGAGTTCCCTCTCGACCGAGACGCGCTCCGAGGAGATCCTCTGGCAGAGCGTCCATCTCCTCGACAGCGCGCAGACCTACTCGATCGCGCGTGACCCGGATTGCTACCGCGAGACGGTCGTCGATCCATTGATCGGCCGCCATCCGACGCCGGCCGCCGTGATCGGCTGGTCGATCGCGTTCGCGGGACTGCACTGGGTGGTGACGTCGTTGCTCGCCGACCATCCGACCGAGGAACGCCTCTGGCAGGCACTGACGATCGGCTCGACCTCTTACTGGGTGTGGCACAACACGCGCATCGGAATCCGCCCCTTCGGGCACAACGAACCACAGCTCGGGGCCTGCCGGGACATGCCGCCGACACCGTCGCCGACCCCGGTTCCGCCGCCGCCCGCGCGGCCGCCGCCCCCTTCTCGGCAATGACGCGCGACATCGCGCCGCCGGCGCCGCGGGGTCGGCTGGCGAGTGCGGTAGGATCGATGCATATGGGCACGACGATCCGCGATCACATCAAGCGGCGCGTACGAATCATCGCGGCGCTCGCAATCAGCGGCTGGCTGCTCGTGCCGCTCAGCGCCTCCTTCGGCGCCGATCCACACGCATTCCCGCTGCCGATGTTCCTTGGCTTCGCGATCTTTGCCGGCGCGATTCTCGGGCTCACGTTCTTCGTCCGCTGCCCGAAGTGCAATAGTCGCTTCGGCCAGGTCGCGTCGCAGATTGCGTTTCACTTCGGCTCGACCCGCGGTCGCGTCAACTTCTGTCCCTATTGCGGGACGAGCCTCGACGAGCCCTACGAGCCGCCACGCAAGGTGCTCTGATCCAAACCAATGCGCTGGCCGGCCCTCAGCCGAAGGATTCGAGTCGCTCCGCCAGACGTCACGAGAGCGCCAGCAAGACTTCGTGGCCGAGCCAAGTGATGTAGACCGCGTCTCCGGACGCCTCCGCAAGGCCCTTCGCAATCAATGCCTCGATCAAGGATTGCTCGTCCGGCTGCGGTGCAGATGCGTGCCTTCTGCGATTGAGGCGCTTCAGCTGCCAGGCTTCGGCAGGGGCCAGCTCGCGGGCGATCTCGACCGGTGTCCTCATCGGGCAGCCTGCGGTCCGTTCGACGCGGTCCAGGTGCGGGCGCATTGCGCCGATACGGCAGATCCACAGGCGAGTGTATCAGCCCGCCCGCCGCCGCGACCGTCCGCGGAGGCTGACGCACCGAACACGCCTGCCAGTCGCGGTTTGTGCTCAGGGCGCGCGAGGCGCGTTGCGCTAGAGTCATGTCGGGTGTTCGGATGAGCGGAACAGCGGTGCGCGCGCGCGTGCGCCGAGAAGGATTGCGATGCAGGCCCGGGTTCATCGATCAACGAACGTGCTCCGGCGGGTCGGTCTGCTCATCGTTGCCGTCTGCGTGGCGTTCGATGCGCTAAGTGCCGATGCACCGACCGTGGCGCTCGACCAGAAGGTGGCGGCGGCGCTCGCAATGCCGACCGATCGCGCGGCGGGTCGCCGGCGGTTTCAGCGCAGCTGCGCCGACTGCCACGGTCCCGACGGGCGCGGAGACGCGGCGCGCCGGGTGCCGGTGCTCGCCGGTCAGCGCTACAAGTACCTCGTTCGTCAGCTGGCAAGCATCGCGCTCGGCCAGCGCCACGGCGGCGCGATGCACAACGTGCTGTCGACGTCAGCGTTGCGCGATCCGCAGACCTGGGTGAACGTCGCGGCGTACCTGGATGCCGCGCCGCCACCGAAGCACCCGAGGACCGGCAACGGCGAGTTCCTGGCGCTTGGCGATGCCACCTTTCGCGTCCAGTGCGCCTCGTGTCACTACGGCGACGCGCGCGGCAGCGATGCCGGTTTCGTGCCATCGCTGCGCAATCAGCACTACGCGTACTTGCGCGGCCAGCTCGACCGGCTGGCGAGCTACCACCCGGATGTCGACGAGAACCTGTCGCGGCTGATGACAAGCCTCAAGTACGACGAGCGCGAGGGCGTCGCGGACTATCTTTCGCGGCTCCACGGTCTCATGGAGGTGCCTCCGGAGGCTGGGCGAAGCGAATAGCCCGCCGGAATCGCGATTCGCCCGGGCCGCCGCCCAACGGCGCGACCGCGGAACACGAACTCCGGCGTCGAATGGTGGGCCGTGCGCGGATCGAACGCGCGACCAACTGGTTAAAAGCCAGCTGCTCTACCGCTGAGCTAACGGCCCGTCGCGGGACGCGAATTCTATCAGGCGATGCGGGGGACGGCGCGCTCGCCTGTGGCGACGCTCAAACCTGATAGGCGGCCGGATCACGGACGCCTGCCGCCTCGAAGCCCGCCCGCCGCAACCGGCACGAATCGCACCGTCCGCAGGCGCGCCCGGCGGCATCCGGCTGGTAGCAGGAGATCGTGAGACTGTAGTCGACGCCGAGCGCCGTGCCGCGCCGGATGATGTCCGCCTTGCTGAGCTCGATCAGCGGCGCCTGGATCGTGAAGCGCTGGCCCTCGACGCCGAGCCGGGTCGCGACGTTCGCGAGCCGCTCGAACGCGGCGATGAACTCCGGCCGGCAGTCCGGGTAGCCCGAGTAGTCGATCGCGTTGACACCGACGTAGATGTCGAGCGCGCCGAGGACCTCGGCCCAGCCGAGGGCGAGCGCGAGAAAGACGGTGTTGCGGGCCGGAACGTAGGTGACCGGGATCCCGCCCGAGGCCTCGGTCGGGACCGCGATCGCGGGGTCGGTCAGCGCCGAGCCGCCGATGCCGGCGAGGTCGATGCGCATCGTGCGGTGCTCGCGGGCGCCGTGCGCGCTCGCGACGCGCTTCGCCGCCTCGAGCTCGATGCGATGCCGCTGGCCATAGTCGAAGCTGAGCGCGTAGCACTCGTGGCCCGCCGCGCGTGCGATCGCGAGCACCGTTGCCGAGTCGAGTCCGCCCGAGACCAGCACCACCGCGCGGCCGGCGCTCACCGCCCGGGCTCCCCGCCCCACAGCAGCTTGTGCAGCTGCAGCTGGAGCCGCACCGGCAATCGATCCCCGAGGATCCACTCGGCGAGCTTGGCCGGATCCACCTCGCCGTGGCTCGGCGAGAAGAGCAGCTGCGTGCGCTCCGCGAGACCATGGGCCTCAATGAACTCGCGCGCCCATTCGTAGTCGGCGCGGCTCGTCAGCACGAACTTCACGAGGTCATGGGGCCTCAGGTCCTCGAGGTTCGGCAGGAAGTTCCGATCGACCTCGCCCGAGCCTGGCGTCTTGACGTCGAACACCCGCACCACGCGCGGGTCGACTGCACGGGCATCGAGCGCCCCGCTCGTCTCGAGCGAGACCCGAAGGTTGCGGTCGCACAGGCGCGCGAGCAGCCTCAGCACGTTTGGCTGCGCGAGCGGCTCGCCGCCCGTCACGCACACGTAGCGCGTGCCGAAGCTCGCGGCGCGCTCGACGAGCGCATCGATGGGCCACCACTCGCCGCCGTAGAACGCGTACTCGGTGTCGCAGTAGCGGCAGCGCAGCGGGCAGCCGGTCAGGCGGATGAAGACGGTCGGGATGCCCGCCGTGTCGGCCTCGCCCTGCAGCGAGTGGAACACCTCGGTGATCCGCAGGCGCTCATCGGCCGGGATCGCATCGCGCGCGTCGGCCGCCATGACTCAATGGCGCTCGGCGTCCATCCGCTTCAGCCGATCCTTGGCCTCGGCCGCGGCCGGCGCGTCGGCGTACTTCTGCGCGACGCGTGCGAGCACCTCGCGGGCCTCGCGGTAGCGCTTGAGCTCGTACTGCGCGTAGCCGACCTTCAGCAGCGCGTCCGGGACCTTGCGCGAGTCGGGGTGGTCCTTCACGAGTTCCTGGAACGCGCCGATCGCGTCGCCGTAGCGCTTCTCGACGTAGTACGTCTCGCCGAGCCAGTACTTCGCATTGTCGACGAGCGGGCTCTGCGGGTAGCCGACCAGGAAGTCGGTCAGCGCCTTCTCGGCGCCCGGGTAATCCTTGTTCTTCAGCCGCTCGAGTGCCGCCTGGTAGGCGTCGCGGTCGCCGACCACCGGCGCCGCCGGAGCGGCGCCCGCGGGTGCGGCCTGGGCGGGGTGCGCCTCGAGCGCGCCCAACCGCTTGTCGAGGTCGGCGTAGAGGTCGCGCTGCTGGTCCTTCGCCGCGCGCGTCTCGTGCTGCGCTTCCTCGAGGTCGCCGCGCAGCCGCCGTACTTCCGCCTGCAATGCCTCGACCTGCCGCTGCAGGTCGAGCAGCGCCGCGTTCTGGCGCTCGATGCGATCGACGCGGCTCTCGACCGCCGTCGCCTTGATGTAGGCGGGGTCCTCCTCGGGCTTCGTCAGCGAGCAGCCGGCGAGCGCGAGGGCAACGACGACGACGCTGGCGAGGCCGCGCACGACGCTCAGCGACCCGACAGGTAGACGATCTCGACGCGGCGGTTCTGCGACCACGCGGCCTCGTCGTGCCCTTCGGCGACCGGACGTTCCTCGCCGTAGCTGACCGTCGTCAGCTGGGCATCGGTCGCACCCTGCAGGAGCAGCGCGCGCTTGACCGACTGGGCACGCCGCTCGCCGAGCGCGACGTTGTACTCCGCCGAACCGCGCTCGTCGGTGTTGCCCTCGAGGCGGACCTTGAGGCTGCGGTCCCCGGCGAGCCGCTTGCCGTGCGCGGCAATGAGCGGCTGGAACTCGGGCTTGATCTCGGAGCTGTCGAAGTCGAAGTAGATCGTCGTCTTCGAAAGGAGCGCCGCATCGCCGCCCGCGCCCGCGGCGCCCGGCAGCGCCTTGGCCTGCCCGGCGTCCGCCGCGCCCGTGCCGGCCGTCGTGCCGCTCGATGGCGCGACGGTCTCACTGCTCGCGGGTGCGGCAGGCGCCGGGGGCTTGGACCCGCAGGCGGCGAGGAGCGCTAGGAGCGCGCCACTGACGAGGAGATTTTGGATTCGATTCATTCGTCAACTCCATGAATAGCAAAGATTTTAAACTGACCCCGCGCGCCGCTCCCGCGGCGGCATTCTGCCACAGCGCGAGGCGCCCGATTCAACGTCCGCCTTCGCGCGGCGACCACGCCGGCTCCCGGACGTCCCCGACCGAGGAACTGATGCGGCTCGTGACGCTGCCATCGATCGCGACCGTCTCGAGGACGCCCCGGCCGGATTCGCGGGCCGCGAACATCACGGTCTGGCCATTCGGTGCGAACGACGGCCCCTCATCGAGGTGACCCGAGGACAACACCCGCGAGCGCCCCGAGGCGATGTCGACCGCGCCGATCCGGTAGACGCCCTGGTCGAGCGTGACGATTGCGAGCTGGGTGCCGTCCGGCGAGACCCGCGGCCGCGCGTTGTAGGCGCCCTCGAAGGTAATGCGCCGCGGTCGTTCGCCGGCCGCAAGCGTGATCCGGTAGATCTGTGGCCGCCCGGCACGGTCGGACGTGAAGTAGAGGCTCCTGCCATCCGGCGCCCAGCAGGGCTCCGTGTCGATCGCCGGGTCGTCGGTGATGCGTGTCAGCGTCCGCGAGGCGAGCTCGAGCACGAACACATCGACGTTGCCGTCCGGCTGCGACAGCGCGAGCGCGAGGCGCTTGCCATCCGGGGACCACGCTGGTGCGCCGTTGATGCCGGCGCGCGCGGAGACCTTTTCGCGGGCCCCGGTCGCGAGCGACTGCACGTAGATGGCCGACAGCCGTCCCTCGAACGACACGTACGCGAGCTGCGTGCCGTCCGGCGACCAGGCCGGCGACATGATGGGCTCTGGCGAGTCGACGACGGTGTGCGGGTTCTCGCCGTCGGCGTCGGCGACCACGAGGCGCCAGTGGCGCGTCGCGGCGCTGCCCTCGAGCGAGACGTAGGCGATGCGCGTCGCGAACGCGCCCGGCACGCCGAGGATTTTCTCGTAGATCATGTCGGCGGCGCGATGCGCGGCGAGGCGCAGCGAGGTCGAGGTCGCGGGCACGCTGTAGCCGAGCAGGCGCTCGCCCGTCACGACGTTGAAGAGCTCGAACTCGACCGCCAGCCGCTCGCCATCGCCGACCACCCGGCCGATCACGACGTAGTCGGTCTTGACGAGCCGCCACTGCGCGAAGTCGACGTCGCCGGCGCGCGTCGGCGTCTGCAGCATCGAGTTCCTCGGCAGCGCCTGGAAGCGCCCGCTGCGCTCGAGGTCGGCGCCGATCACCTGCGCGGCGTCGACCGGCAGCGGACCCGCGCCGCCGAAGGGCACGACCGCGACCGGGATCGGCGAGGTCACGCCGCGCGTGATCTGGACGGTCAGCTGCGCGTGCGCGGGCGCCGCGGCCCCGAGCAGGGCGAGGACGAGGACTGCGAGTCGGCGAAGGTCAGTCATCGGGGGCGAACACCAGTTTGAGGCTGCGTTGAAAGAGGCTCGTGTCCGGCGGCGCCGGCAAGGGCGATGCACGGAACACCGCGAGCGTGATCGATTGAAGCACCGCCGCATCGCCGTTGCACTCGCCGATCTTCACGTCCGTGACGGTCCCGCCCGGTACCTGCGTGACGTTGACGATGCAGCGCAGGCCCGGCTTCGCGGTCGGCGGGCGGATCCAGGCGCGCTCGACGCGGGCGCGGATCTCGGCGGCGTAGCGGTCGTTCAATCCCGAGTTCTCGGCGCCGATGCGCTGCTCCTCGCGGGCGAGTTCGCGGGCAAGGTCCGTCTCGCGCGCCGCCCGCTGCTTGGCGTCGACCGCGGCCACGCGCCGCTTCTCGGCCTCGGCCTTCTGCTTCGCCGCGGCCGCCGCCTGCTCGCGCTTGCGGGCCGCGTCGGCCTCCGCCGCGCGCCGCTTCGCGGCGGCCGCCTCCGCCTCGCGCTCGGCCTCGGCGGCCTTCTCGCGCGCCGCCGCCCGGACCTCGGCCTCGTGTGCCTCGCGGATCTTCTGCTCCCTGACGGCCGCATCCTCCGCGGGTGGCGTGGCGGGCTGCGGAGCCGGCTGCGGGACTGGCTGCGGGGCCGGCGCCTCGGGCGCCGGGCGGGCTGGGCGCGGCGCCGCGATGTAGGCGTCGATCGTCGCCGGCATCGTGATCTTCGGGGCGACGACGTACCAGGCGGCCGCGAGGACGCCCGCGGCGGCGAGCAGGTGCAGCAGCGTCGAGCCCACCAGGGAGACCGCGTGCTCGCGCAGGAACGCGTTCATCGGCGCGGTCACCGGCCCGCGGTCTTGGGTGCTGCGAGCGGATCGGTCACGAAGCCGACCCGGCTCGCCCCCGCCTGCTGCAGCAGCACCATCGTGCGGATGACGCGCCCGTAGGCGAGCGCCTCGTCGGCCTTCAGGAGCACCGGCGTCTCGCGGTCGCGCCCGAGCACGATGCGCACCCGATCCGCGAGCGTCGCCTCGTCGACGGGCTTTGACTTGTCATCGCCGAGGTTCACGTAGAGCTTCCCGGCGCGGTCGATGCTGACGACGATCGGCTCGTGCTTGGGGTCCTGCAGCGGCGTAGCGCCCGCCTTCGGCAGGTGCACCTGGACGCCCTGCGTGAGCAGCGGCGCCGTCACCATGAAGATGATCAGCAGCACCAGCATCACGTCGATGTAGGGCACGACGTTGATCTCGCCCATCAGCCGTCGCCCGCGCTTGCCGACTGCCGGCATCGCTTCAGTTCCCGCGCGGCGCGGTCGCGTGACGTTGCAGGATCGTCGAGAACTCCTCCATGAACGTGTCGAAGCGCAGTTCCAGCCGGTTCACTTGGTCCGAGAACCGGTTGTAGGCGACGACCGCCGGGATCGCGGCGAAGAGGCCAATGGCGGTTGCGATCAGCGCCTCCGAGATGCCGGGCGCGACCATCTGCAGCGTCGCCTGCTGCACGTTCGCGAGGCCGCGGAACGCGTGCATGATGCCCCAGACGGTGCCGAACAGGCCGACGTACGGGCTGATCGAGCCGATGGTCGCCAGCATCTCGAGGTTGCTCTCGAGGCGGTCGATCTCGCGAAGCTGCGCGACCTTCATCGCGCGACGCGCGCCCTCCATCAGCTGCGGCGAGTCGATGCCGGCCTGCTTGCGCAGGCGCGTGAACTCGCGAAAGCCGAACTCGAAGATGCTCTCCATCCCGAGCGCCTTGCCCTTCCGGCCCTCGATCGCGCGGTAGAGCGCGCTTAAGTCCCCGCCCGACCAGAACGAGGTCTCGAAGGACTCGGCCGCATCGCGCGTCTGGCCGAGCGAGCGCCGCTTCTTGAGGATGATCGCCCACGACACGACCGAGGCGCACAGCAGCAGCAGCATCACGAGCTGCACGACCGGGCTCGCGTCGAGCACCAGCTTCAGGAACGAGGAGTCGATCGGCAGGTTGTTCAGCGGGTTCATGCGAAGAGTCGCGTCACGTGCGGCGGCAGGCGCCGGGGTTTGAGGGTGTCGGCATCGAGCGCGGCGGCGCGCACGGTCGCATCGACGATCAGCTCGGCCCCGCGCAGGATGCGCTGCGTGAAGCTGAAGCTCGCGCCGCGCGAGGCGCCGAGCGTCGTCACGACCTTAAGCTCGTCGTCAAAGCGCGCCGCCCGCTTCCACTCGATCTGCATGTCGACCACGGCGAACTGCAGTCGTTCCCGCTCGCGCAGCGCCGACTGGTCGACGCCGCGGGCGCGCAGCCACTCGCTGCGGCCGCGTTCGAGAAAGCGCAGGTACGAGGCGTGGTAGACGATGCCGCCGGCATCGGTGTCCTCCCAGTACACGCGCACGGGCCACTCGCAGTCTAGGGCCACCCTTATGAATCCTCCCTGAACAGCCCGAGCGTCGCCGGCGACACCGCGGGTACCGGCAGTCCGAAGTGCGCATAGGCGAGCGGCGTCGCGACGCGGCCGCGCGCGGTGCGCATCAGGTAGCCCTGCTGGATCAGGAACGGCTCGATGACGTCCTCGATCGTGCCGCGTTCCTCGCCGATCGCGGCCGCGAGGCTGTCGACGCCGACCGGCCCGCCGCCGAACTTCTCGATGATCGTCTGCAGCAGCCGCCGGTCCATGACGTCGAAGCCCTGGCGATCGACGTCGAGGAGGTCGAGCGCGGCGCTCGCGACGGCGTCGGTGATGCGGCCGTCGGCGCGCACCTCGGCGAAGTCGCGCACGCGCCTCAGCAGCCGGTTCGCGATCCGCGGCGTGCCGCGCGAGCGCTCGGCGATGCGCCGCGCGCCGCCCGGGTCGGCATCCAGCGACAGGATCCCGGCCGAGCGCGTCACGATGCGCGTCAGGTCCTCGACCGAGTAGAACTCGAGGCGCTGCACGATGCCGAAACGGTCGCGCAGCGGCGAGGTCAGCAGCCCCGCCCGCGTCGTCGCGCCGATCAGCGTGAACGGCGGCAGGTCGATCTTGATCGAGCGCGCCGCCGGGCCTTCGCCGATCATGATGTCGAGCTGGAAGTCCTCCCTCGCGGGATACAGGATCTCCTCGACGATCGGCGCGAGCCGGTGGATCTCGTCGACGAACAGCACGTCGCGCGGCTGCAGGTTGGTCAGGATCGCCGCGAGATCGCCCGGCCGTTCGATCACCGGGCCCGAGGTCTGCTTGAGCCCGACGCCGAGCTCGTTGGCGACGATGTGCGCGAGCGTGGTCTTGCCGAGTCCCGGCGGGCCGAAGATCAGCAGGTGATCGAGCGCCTCGGCGCGCCGCCGCGCCGCCTCGATGAAGACCGCCATCTGCTCCTTGACCGCCGGCTGGCCGACGTAGTCGGCGAGCAGCCGCGGCCGGACCGCACGGTCGAGCGACTCGTCCTCGCGGCTGCCGTGCGTCGAGACGATGCGGTCGGGCTCGATCATCGGGACCCCTCGCCGGCCTCAGCCGGCCGCCGCCTTGAGCGCCCGGCGGATCAGCTCCTCGACCGAGCTCTGCTCGTCACCGGCGCCCTTCAGGAGCCTGACGACCTCGGCCGGCTTGTAGCCGAGCGCGACCAGCGCGCTGAAGGCCTCCTGCTGCGCACTGCCGAGGCGCGCGGGCGCCGACGGCGCCCCGGCGGCGAGTTCCTTGACCCGATCGCGCATGTCGATCAGCACGCGCTCGGCGGTCTTGCGGCCGACGCCCGGCACGCGAACGAGCGGATCCGGGTCCTGGGCCTCGATGCACAGCATGAAGTCGTTGACGCTGATGCCGGAGAGGATGCCGAGTGCGATCTTCGGCCCCACGCCCGACACCTTCAGCAGGCTCCGAAACAGCCGGCGCTCGTCCTCGCTGGCGAAGGCGTAGAGGATGTGGGCGTCCTCGCGCACGACGAGGTGCGTGCGCAGCACGACCTCGGCGCCAGTCTCGGGCAGCGTGTAGAACGTCGACATCGGCGCCTCGCACTCGTAGCCGACGCCGTTGACGTCGACGACCAGCGCCGGCGGCTGCTTGGCGGCGAGCCTTCCGCGCAACCAGCCGATCACGCGGCGCCGCCCGCGGCCGCGAGCGCGAGCCGGGTCGCACGGCCATGCGCGTGACAGATCGCGATCGCGAGCGCGTCGGCGGCGTCCGCGCCGAGCCGCCCGTCTAGACCGAGGATTACGCCGACCATGCGCTGCACCTGCGGCTTCTCGGCGGCGCCGGTGCCGACGACGCCAAGCTTGACGGCCCGCGGCGTGTACTCGTAGATCGCCGCCTGCGAGCCGAAGGTCGCCGAGAGCGCCGCACCGCGGGCCTGGCCGAGCTTCAAGGCGCTGTCGGCGTTGCGGTTGACGAACACGCGCTCGATCGCGATCTCGCCCGGCGCATAGTGCTCGACGAGCGCGGCGACGCCCGCGTAGATCTGCTGCAGGCGGCGCGGGAAGTCCTCGCCGGTGGCACGGATCGCGCCGCTCGCGACGTAGCGCGGGCCTTCGGGCCCGACGTCGACGACGCCGAAGCCTGTCGCGCGCGAGCCGGGGTCGAGTCCGAGGATCCGCACCGTGCGGGAGGTGGGCGCGGCGGGCGCCGGCGCGCGCGTGCGCCCCGGCTTATAGCTGCGCCAGGCGGAGGAGCGTCGCATCGGCCTTGAGAACGTCACGGTCCATATGGCCGTATGATACCGGGATAGACGAGGCCCGACACGCTCGCGACGGGCGTTTCCGCCGTGGAAACAACCACTTTCGACACCGACCAGGCGGCCCTGGCCATCGCCCGGGGCGCCGCTGCCGAGCTGGCGCGTCCCTTTGGCGCGCTCGCGCCCGAGGCGCTTGAGCGCGCGATCGAGATCGCGCGCCTCGTCGCGCATTTCGACCCGGATCCGGTGGCCGTCGCGGGCACGCTGTTGCAGTCCCTGATCGGCGCCGGCGCCGTCGCCGCCGAGGCGGCCGAGCGCGCGGCACCGGCCCCGGCGTTCGCCTTCGCGCGCGCGCTCGGCCGCCTCGGCCGGCTCGATCTCGGCACGCCGCTCAAGGGCGCGCCGGGCACGGTCGCGCTCTCCGGCGCCCAGGCCGAGGCACTCCGGCGCATGCTGCTCGCGGTCGTGTCGGACCCGCGGCTCGTGCTCGCGCGCGTCGCCGAGCAGCTGTGGCTGCTGCGCGCGGCGCGCCACGCCGATCCCGCCGAGCGGCGCCGGCTCGCGGTGCAGACGCGCGACGTCTATGCGCCGCTCGCCAACCGCCTCGGCCTCGCGGTGCTCAAGTGGGAGCTCGAGGACTACGCGTTTCGCTACCTCGAGCCCGATGAGTACCGGCGCATCGCGACCTCGCTCGCCGAGAAGCGCGTCGACCGCGAGCGCTACATCGAGGACCTGAAGGCGCTGCTCGAGCGCGAGCTCGGCGCCGCGGGCATCCGCGCCGAGGTCCACGGGCGCCCGAAGCACATCTTCAGCATCTATCGCAAGATGCAGAAGAAGGGCGTCGCCTTCGAGCAGGTGTTCGACGTGCGCGCCGTCCGCGTGCTCGTCGACACGATCGCCGAGTGCTACGCGGCGCTCGGCATCGTCCACGGGCTCTGGTCGTACCTGCCGGGGGAATTCGACGACTACATCGCGACCCCCAAGGTCAACGGCTACCGCTCGATCCACACCGCGGTCGTCGGTCCGTCCGGCAAGCCCGTCGAGGTGCAGATCCGCACGCGCGAGATGCACGACCGCGCCGAGCTCGGCGTCGCCGCGCACTGGCGCTACAAGGAGGGTGGCGTGCGCGACGCCGGCTTCGAGCGCAAGGTCGAGCAGCTGCGGGCGCTGCTCGCGCCGCACGCGGCGGGCGAGGAGGACCCGCTCGACAGGGTCGGCGCGACGCTGTTTCGCGAGCACGTCTACGTGTTCAGCCCCAAGGGCGACGTCGTCGAGCTCCCGGACGGCGCGACGCCGCTCGACTTCGCCTACCACGTGCACACGAGCCTCGGCCACCGCTGCCGCGGCGCCCGCGTCGACGGGCGGATGGTGCCGCTAGACCACCGGCTCGCGAACGGCGTGCGCGTCGAGATCATCACCGCGAAGGAGCCGCAGCCGAGCCGCGACTGGCTGGTCGAGAGCCGCGGCTTCCTGATCAGCAAGTCGGCGCGTGCCAAGGTGCGCGGCTGGTTCCGGCAGGCCGACCACGACGAGCACCTGCGCGCGGGTCGCGCGATCCTCGAGCGCGAGCTCGCCCGGCGCAGCTCGGTCGGCGCGCCGACGTTCGCCGAGCTCGCGGCCGAGCTCGGCTACGCGAGCGCCGAGGAGCTCAGCGTCGCGCTCGGCGCGGGCGACCTCTCGGCCGCCCAGCTCGGCGCCGCCCTGCAGCGCCGCGAGCGCACGCCGCCCTCGCCGCCGCCCGTGGCCGAGCCGAAGGCGGCAGGTCGCGAGACCGCCGAGGGCATCAGCGTCATGGGCGTCGGCGATCTGCTGTCGCAGTACGCGCGCTGCTGCCGGCCGGTGCCGCCGGAGCCGATCGAGGGCTACGTGACGCTCGGTCGCGGCGTGACGATCCACCGCAGCGGCTGCGGGAACCTCGCGCGGATGCGCGCGCGCCAGCCCGATCGCGTGCTGCCGGTCGCGTGGGGCACCGACCACGACCAGCTGTATCCGGTCGAGTTCCAGGTGCTCGCGTTCGACCGCCGCGGGCTCGTGCGGGACGTCAGCGGCGTGCTTGCCGATGCCCGGCTCAGCATCGAGAGAATGCGGACCCTGACGAACGCGGCCGAGCGGACCGCCGACATGACGATCGGCGTCCGGGTCCACGACCTCGGCGAGTTCGAGGCGGTGCGCGCGCGGATCGCCGGGCTCCCGGACGTGATCCGCGTGCAGCGGCGCTAGCCGCTCAGCGGTTCGGGAAGTCGATCGCGCGCTTGTCGGCGGCGAGCGCCGCCTCGTGCAGCGCCTCCGACAGCGTCGGGTGCGCGTGGATCGTGCGCTGCAGGTCCTCGCACGAGGCCGAGTACTCCATCGCCAGTACGGCCTCGGCGATCAGCTCGCCGGCCATCGGGCCGATGATGTGCACGCCGAGGATTTCGTCGTCGTCCGACGCCGCGACCACCTTCGCAAAGCCCGCGGTCGACTCCATCGCCCGGGCACGGCCGCTGGCGAGGAACGGGAAGACGCCGGTCTTGTACGGGCGGCCCGACGCCTTGACCTGCTCCTCGGTCTGGCCCACCCACGCGATCTCGGGGGCGGTGTAGATCACCGACGGGATCGTCTTGTAGTTCACCTCGCCGTAGCGCCCGGCGATGTGGTCGGCGACCATGACGCCCTCCTCCTTGCCCTTGTGCGCGAGCATCGGCCCGCGCACGCAGTCGCCGATCGCGTAGACGCCCTCGACGCCGGTGCGGCACTCCTCGTCGACCTTGATGAACCCGCGCTCATCGAGCGCGACCCCGGTGCCGTCGGCGAGCAGACCCTCGGTGAACGGCCGGCGGCCGATCGCAACGACGACCTTGTCGACCTGGACCTCGTGCGCGCCGGAGGCGTCGCTGTAGGCGAGGCTGACCCCGCCCGCCGCGGTCGTCGCGCCGGTCACCTTGGCGCCGAGGCGGATGTCGAGGCCCTGCTTCCTGAAGTGCTTGAGCGCTTCCTTGGCGAGCTGCTGGTCGGCCATCGGCAGGAACGCCTCGAGCGCCTCGAGCACGACGACCTCGCTGCCGAGGCGCCGCCAGACGCTGCCGAGCTCGAGCCCGATGACCCCGGCGCCGATGACGCCGAGCCGCTTCGGAACGGCGGCGAACTCGAGCGCGCCCCAGCTGTCGACGACGCTCGTGCCGTCGAAGGGCACCGACTTGAGCGGCATCGGCGTCGAGCCCGAGGCCAGCACGACGTGCTTGGCCTCGAGCACCGTCGCCTTGCCGTCGGCGCCGGTGTACTCGACCTGGCGCCCGGGCAGCAGGCGGCCGTGGCCGGTCAGTCCCGTGACCTTGGCGGACTTGAAGAGCGCGAGGATGCCCTGCGTCGAGGCCCTGACGATCCCGGCCTTGCGCTTTTGCATCTGGCCGACGTCGATGTCGGCGCCGGCGATCTTGATGCCGTGGGTCGCGAACTCCTCGCGCGCGCGGTGCAGGAGCTCGGAGGACTCGAGCAGCGCCTTCGACGGGATGCAGCCGGCGTTGAGGCACGTGCCGCCGAAGGCGTAGCTGCCGTCCCGGTTCTTCCACTCGTCGATGCACGCGACCTTGAGGCCGTTCTGGCCGCAGCGGATGGCCGCCGGGTAGCCGGCGGGCCCGCCGCCAATGACGATGACGTCGTAGCTCTCGCTCATGTTCGGGAATCCCCTGTCCGGTCAGACCTGCAGCAGCAGCCGCGTCGGGTCCTCGAGGCAGTCCTTGATCGTGACGAGGAACTGCACGGCCTCGCGGCCGTCGATGATGCGGTGGTCGTAGGTGAGCGCGAGGTACATCATCGGGCGCACCACCACCTGCCCGCCGACGGCCACCGGCCGCTCCTGGACCTTGTGCATGCCGAGGATCGCGCTCTGCGGCGAGTTGACGATCGGCGTCGACAGCAGCGACCCGAACACCCCGCCGTTGGTGATCGAGAACGTGCCGCCGGTGAGTTCCTCGATCGTGATCGAGCCGTCGCGCGCCTTCTGCGCGTAGGCCCCGATCGCCCGCTCGATGTCGGCGGCGCTCATCAGGTCCGCATCGCGCAGCACCGGCACGATCAGCCCGCGATCCGTCGACACCGCGACGCCGACGTCGTAGTAGTCGTGGTAGACGATGTCGCTGCCGTCGACGTAGGCGTTGACGACCGGGAAGCGCCGCAGCGCCTCGACCGCGGCCTTGACGAAGAACGACATGAAGCCGAGCCGCACGCCGTGGACCTTCTCGAAGCGCTCCTTGTGGCGGGCGCGCGCCTCGTTGAGCGACTGCATGTCGACCTCGTTGAAGGTCGTCAGCAGCGCCTGCGTCGACTGCGCCTCGACGAGGCGCGTGGCGATCCGGGCGCGCAGCCGCGTCATCGGCACGCGCTGCTCGGTGCGGCCGGTGCGCGGCGTCGCGACCGGCGGCGGCGGTACCGGCTTCGGGGCCGGCGCCGCGGCGGGCTTGGCGTCGAGCGCGCGCACGACGTCCTGCTTCGTGACGCGGCCCTCGCGGCCCGAGCCGGCGATCGTCGCCGGGTCGAGGTGCTTCTCCTCGACGATGCGGCGCGCCGCCGGGCCGAGCTTCGCGCCCTCGCCCTTCGCGGCGGCGGTCGGCGCTGGCGCCTCGGTCGCCTTGGCGGTCGCGGCCTCGCCCGCCTCGATGACGGCGAGCAGCGTCCCCGAGGTCACGGTCGCACCGGCGGCGACCTTGATGTCCCTGAGGACGCCCGCGACCGGCGCGGGCACCTCGAGCACCACCTTGTCGGTTTCGAGGTCGGCGAGGTTCTCGTCGCGGCCGACGGCATCGCCCGGCTGCTTGTGCCAGGCGACCAGCGTCGCGTCGGCGACCGATTCCGGCAGCTGTGGAACTCGCACTTCGATCGTCATGAGGTCTTCCTGATGGTCTTCGGCTGTTCGTCGCTCGCGTGCCGCGCCGCCAGCAGCCGGGTCGTCTCGCGACCGGTGTCCTCGGCGGCGCTCGCGGTCAGCGCCGTGCGCACGAGCGCCTGCTGCTGCTGGACGTGCAGCTCGTGGATGCCGGTGGCCGGTGCCGCGGCGCCCGGGCGTCCGGCGTACAGCAGCAGGTCCACGGTCGACAGCGGATCCTGCAGCCGGTGGCGGATCTGGTACCAGGCGCCCTGGTTCTGCGGCTCCTCCTGGCACCAGACGATCTCGTGCGCGTTCGGGTAGCGCGCGAGCGTCGCCTCGTAGTCGCCGGCCGGGAACGGATACAGCTGCTCGAGGCGCACGATCGCGACGTCCTTGAGATTGTCGGCGCGGCGCCGCTCGAGCAGGTCGAAGTAGACCTTGCCGCTGCAGAACACCACGCGGCGCACCGCCGCGGCGTCGAGGGCGTCGATCTCGTCGATCAGCGGCCGGAAGTGCCCCTGCGTCAGCTCGCCGAGGTCCGAGACCGCGAGCCGGTGGCGCAGCAGGCTCTTCGGCGTCATGACGATCAGCGGCTTGCGCAGCGGCCGCACCATCTGGCGCCTCAGCATGTGGAACATCTGCGCCGGCGTCGAGGGCACGCACACCTGCATGTTCCACTCGGCGCACAGCTGCAGGAAGCGCTCGAGGCGCGCTGAGGAGTGCTCGGGACCCTGGCCCTCGTAGCCGTGCGGCAGCAGCAGCGCCATGCCGCACAGCCGCCCCCACTTCGCCTCGCCCGAGCTGATGAACTGGTCGATGATGACCTGCGCGCCGTTGACGAAGTCGCCGAACTGGCCCTCCCAGATCACGAGCACGTCGGGGGACGTCGTCGCGAAGCCGTACTCGAAGCCGAGCACCGCCTCCTCCGAAAGCACCGAGTCGGTGACGCGGAAGCGCTCGGCGCGCACCAGGTGCTCGAGCGGCGTGTAGATCCGCTCGCTGCCCTGGTCGTGCAGCACCGCGTGGCGGTGGAAGAACGTGCCGCGCGCGCTGTCCTGGCCGGTGATCCGCACGCCGTAGCCCTGGTCGACCAGGGTCGCGTAGGCGAGCGTCTCGGCGGCGCCCCAGTCGAGCGGCGCCTCGCCGGCGAGCATGCGCGTGCGCTCCTCGTAGATCTTCGCGACGCGCGGGTGCAGCGTGAAGTCGGCCGGGAACTGCACGAGCCGGCTGCCGAGTTCCTTGAGGTGCGACGCCTCGACACCGGTGACCGTGTCCTCGCCCGGATCGGCCGCGACGTGCGCCGACCAGTCGACGGTGTACTTGTTGCCGATCAGCCCGAGCGCGGCGCGGGCCTGCGGCTTGCCGGCGTCGAGCCCGCCGCGGTAGGCCTCGACCATCCGCGCGGCGTCGCCCGCGGCGAGCACGCCGTCGCCGGCGAGCCGGTCGGCGTAGATCTGGCGCGGCGTAGGGTGCTTGCGGATCGTCTGGTACATCGAAGGCTGCGTCGCGGCGGGCTCGTCGGCCTCGTTGTGGCCGTGGCGGCGGTAGCAGACGAGGTCGATGACGACGTCCTTGCGGAACTTCATCCGGTAGTCGAGCGCGAGGCGCGTGACGAACACGCAGGCCTCGGGGTCATCGCCGTTGACGTGGAAGATCGGCGCCTCGACGATCTTGGCGACGTCGGAGCAGTACAGCGTCGAGCGCGCGTCCTTCGGATCCGAGGTCGTGAAGCCGACCTGGTTGTTGATCACGAGGTGGACCGTGCCGCCCGTGCAGAAGCCGCGCGCCTGCGACAGCTGCAGCGTCTCCATGACGACGCCCTGGCCCGCAAATGCGGCGTCGCCGTGGATCAGCACCGCCAGCACGCGCTCGCCCCCGGCATCGCCGCGGCGCTCCTGGCGCGCGCGCACCGAGCCCTCGACGACCGGGTCCACGACCTCGAGGTGCGAGGGGTTGAACGCGAGCGCGACGTGCACGTTGCCGTTCGGCGTGCGCAGGTCCGCCGAGAAGCCCTTGTGGTACTTGACGTCGCCCGAGCCCTTCAGGCCCTGCAGGTCGTAGTGGCCCTCGAATTCCGAGAAGAGGTCCGAGGGCGACTTGCCGAGCAGGTTCACGAGCACGTTCAGGCGCCCGCGGTGCGCCATGCCGATCACGCACTCCTCGACGCCGTGCCCGCCGCCGTGCTGGATCAGGTCGTCGAGCATCGGTATCAGCGAGTCGCCGCCCTCGAGCGAGAAGCGCTTCTGGCCGACGTACTTCGTGTGCAGGTAACGCTCGAGGCCCTCGGCGGCCGTCAGCTGCCAGAGGATGTTGCGACGCTCCTCCGGCGTGAAACGGTGGCGCAGCCGGCTGACCTGGAACTGCTCCTGCAGCCACAGCCGCTCCTCGGTCGAGGACACGTGCGCGAACTCGGCGCCGATCGTGTCGCAGTAGATGAACTTGAGCTGCGCGATGATGTCCCTGAGCTTCATCCGCGACGGGATCGCGTCCGAGCGCGAGCCGGTGAAGAACTCCTCGTCGAGGTCGGCCGGCGTCAGCCCGAAGTAGTCGAGCCCGAGCACGCTCGGCGTCTCGCGCTGCATGAGGCCGAGCGGATCGATGCGCGCGACGAGGTGCCCGCGGTTCGCGTACACCTGCACCATCCGCGACACCGCGCCCTGCTTGGCGGCGGTCTCGGTGCCCGCGGTCGCGGGTCCGGCGCCGACGCGCGGCGCCCGGGCCCGCGCGAGGAACGCGGCCCGGACCGGGCCATGCGGCTGCTCGCGCGTCGCGGCGCCGGCCGGCAGCGTGCGGAAGTAGCCGCGCCATTCGGGCGGGACCGACTCGGGATCGGAGAGGAAGCGTTCGTAGAGTTCCTCGACGAACGCGGCGTTCGCGCCCGACAAAGCGGAGGACGCGAACCAGTCGCTTAGGGTGGAGCTCATGCCGGGGGTGTGCTGGGCGGGCCGATCGACGCCGAATATGCCGAAAGTCTAGCGGATGGCGCCGCGACAAACAAAAGACATTCAGTCGCTTACGCGAGCTGACGCGCGCGTCGTGCGCGGGCTACGCGGTCCTGGCGACGAGCGCGAGCTCGTAGGAGACGAGGATGAGGTAGGCGACGAGCACCGTGTGCACGAGCGTGCCGACCTTGAAGGTCCGGAAAATCCGGACGTTCGCGAGTGCCACGAGCGTCACGATGCCGCCGCCCGTCAACGCGAGCTTGGTGATCGCGAAGTGCTGCACGTCGCCGCCGAGCAGTGGCGCCATCAACGGATTCGCCTCGCTCGCACCCTGCGTCATCAGCCACAGCGTCAGCAGCGCATCGGCCACGCACAGCACCAGTACGAGGATCGAGCTCGCGAACAGTTCCGGCCCGTGCCAGTCGATGATCGGCCGATGGTGGTCGGTCGCGCGCCGGCCGTTGCGGCGCCGGGGCTTTAAGCCCCCGTAGAACAGCGAAAACACGAAGCGCCGCCGCCGGTCGCCCCGCGCGACGCGCCGCTCGCCCACGACTCCCGCAGATTCGCTCGTCACGTCCACGCGCCATCCATCACCGGCGATGCCGGCCCCCAGGAAGACGCCCTGCAAGAAGCGCTCCACGCGCCTAGAGCTCTGATTCGCCACGGTTCCCGCCCGGCGCGTAACACCAGGCGTAAAGGACGCCGACACCGCCCCGTGGGGTCGCCACCTCATCGAAATGCCCCTGCGCGATGTCCCTACCGTCGGCCGCGACCCGCCGGCGCATCATCGGGACGGCACCCGGCCGCCCTGAGGAGCAACGCGATGAGCCGTCTGACTGCCGTCCTTGCCGTCGCGTTCGCGCTCGCCGCGTGCGCGACGCTCGATGTGGGCTCGGACTTCGATCACGCGGCCTCCTTCGCGGGCTACCAGACGTTCGCGTGGATGGCGCGCGAGCACCCGACGATCAGCAATCCGCTCAACATCCGCCGCGTCCAGGACGCGGTGAGCGCCGAGCTCGAGGCCAAGGGCCTGCGGCCCGCCGCCGACGTCTCGCAGGCCGACCTCGCGGTCGACTTCACGCTGTCGTCGGCCGAGCGCACCGAGGTCACGAGCTACCCCGTCGAGTATCGCGGCGCCTGGCCGTGGGGCGAGGGCTACTTCGGCAGCGCCGTCGACGTTCGGCAGTATCGCGAGGGGACGCTTTCGATCGACCTCTTCGACGCGCGCAGCCACCGGCCCGTCTGGCACGGCTGGGCGAAGAAGCCGCTTTCGCGCGCGGACCTCGATCACCCCGATGCGCCGCTGCGCGAGGCGGTCGCGGCGATCCTTTCGCGCTATCCGCCCCGCTGAGAACGGCCGTCCGGCGCTCGCATCGAGGCGAGCAGGACGAGGAACTCGTCGGCGTTGATCGGCTTGCTGATCACGTGCACGTAGGTCGCGTTCGCGAGTTCCTTGACGGCCGAGGACGTGTCGCCGGTCACGAGCACGGTGCGTAGTTCCGGCCCGCGTTCGGCGCGCACGGCCGCGATCGCCTGCAGGCCGGTCTCCAGGTTCCCAAGGTGATAGTCGGTGACCAGGAGCTCGATGTCGGCGTGCTCGCGCGCGCCCTGCGCGGCCTCGGCGACCGTGGTCGCCGCGGTCACCCGGTAGCCCGCGACCTTGAGCAACAGACGCGTCGCGGCGCGGACCGCCTCGTCGTCCTCGACGAGCAGCACGTGCGGCGCGCGGCTCTCGGTGCGTGGCGCAGCGGACGCGGCGGCCATGGCCGGTGCCGGGCGCGCGGCGCGGCGCGCGCCCGCCGGCACGATCAGCGCGAAGGTCGAGCCGCGACCGACCTCCGACTGCACGTCGAGTCGCACTTCGAGGAGCTTCGCGATCCTCTGCACGATGCTGAGTCCCAAGCCGTAGCCGTCGCGGCTCGAGTTCGTGGGCACGTCGACCTGATAGAACTCCTCGCAGATGTAGGGCAGCTGACTCGCCGGGATCCCGATGCCGGTGTCGAGCACTTCGAGCCTCACGAAGGCGTGCTCGTGCATCGCCCGCAGCCTGACGCAGCCCTCGCCCGTGTACTTGATCGCGTTCGCCACCAGGTTGCGCAGCACCTGCCCGATGAGGGCCGGGTCGCTGTGGATCGATTCCTCGCTCGGCTCGATTGTGAGCTTGAGGCCCTTCTCGGCGGCGAGCGCGGCGAACTCCGAACGCAGTTCCTCGAAGAGCGCCTGCACCGTGAAGTCGGAGACTTCCGGCCTGATGGCGCCCGACTCGAGCTTGCTGATGTCGAGCAGCGCGTTCAGGAGCCGCGACATCGCGCCGATCGCCTGGTCCTGGCGAGCGAGCACCTCGGTCAGGTCGGCATCCCTGACCAGGCGTTTCAGGCTCCCGTTCAAGAGCGCAAGCGTCTGCAGCGGCTGACGCAGGTCGTGGCTCGCCGTCGCGAGGAATCGACTCTTCGCCTGGTTGGCGCGATCGGCGGACTCGCGTGCCGCCTGAAGTTCGAGCTGCGTGCGGCGCCGATCGGTCACGTCGCGGATCGCCGCCGCCACGAGCGCACCGCCTTCGGTCGCGATCGGGCTGAGGCTCACCTCGACCGGGATCTCGTGGCCGTCGCGGTGGCGCGCGAACAGGTCGAGTCCCGTTCCCATTGGCCGGCGTCGTCCCGCGTCAGCGTATCCGCGCCGGTGCGCGGGATGGCGCTCGCGGAAACGCTCGGGGATCAGCATCTCGATCGCGAGACCGACGACCTCGTCGTGCGAGTAGCCGAACAGCTCGAGGACCTGCTGGTTCGCAAACTGGATGCGCCCGTCGGCGGCGATGACGACGATCGCGTCGGGCGCCGCGTCGAGCACGGTCGCGACGAGTTGCGGCGAGAGGACCTTCCGTTCGTTCACGCGCTTTCAGCTCCCTGCGATGCGCGCCTCCCGCACGCCGCACGCGCGCGGGACCACCTGCAACGAAAGTTTCGGAGGGGCGCAATGATCGTACTCCGTTCTGCGGCTCATCGTGCGGCTATCGGACGACGTCAGCACGCGACGACCGCGGCCCCGCCGCCATGCACCGGTCGCTGTCGGGAGCGTGAAGAAAGGTCACGAACGATCGGATCCACCGCGCCGGCGCTGGCTACGAAAGGCAGGGATCATGCCTGAGGAAATCGGCACATGTACAAATGTCGTACACGCGGCCAGCCTGTGCTCTCGCGCTGCGGCGCGCCCGAATGTGAAGGCGTGGCGCTGGGATCTGGAGGCCGCCTCTCGGACGGCACCGATGAGCGACCCGCTGGCGCACCTCGGTCTTGGGTCAGCAATAGTCGCCAAGCTATTGCTTAATATACGTTTATCGACCCCATTTTGCACCGGCAGCGGCGCGAGGAGCGCGCCGTCCGTCTGCACCCGCGCGCGAGACGGCCACGGCCCGGGATCGGTGGCCGCCAGGGTCGTGACGACGCCGGCCGCCGGTTGGCGCCGTGCGCGGGAGCGGCGGTATCGTCCGACTTTCACCGCTGATGGTCGGAGGCTCAAGAACATGAAGCACGGCTTAGTGTGTACCGCGCTCCTGCTGTCGCTGGCCGGCGTCGGCACGTGGCCCGCGGCGGTCCGCGCAGATCATCCTGCGGGCTTGCGCGACAGTCGCATCGAGGCGCAGATCCGGCGCCTCAATGGCGAAGAGGTCGAGGCCTTCGTGCACAACGACCCGGCCGCGATGGCGCGGCTGTGGTCCGATGATTTCGTGGTCACGAATCCTTTGAACAAGTTCGTGAGCAAGCAGCAGGTTCTGGGGATGGTCCAGTCGGGATTTCTGGTGATCAGCGTCTACGACCGGCAGATCGAGTATCTGCGGATCTACGGCGACGTCGTCGTCGTAGCCGGAAATGAGACGGTCACCTGGGGCGGGCGGATGCCCAATGCCGGTAAGACCGAGCA
>DATKOR010000079.1:0-19729 GCA_035524495.1 Steroidobacteraceae bacterium | reverse complement strand
CGCCTGCTCGTCGCCCTCGGACCTCAGCTGCGCCGCCTGGCGCGCGAAGTCCTGGCGCATGCGGTTGAACACCGAGTCGCTGACCTCCTCGGGCAGCAGGATGCTCTTGACGCGCACGTCGACGAGCGTGATGCCGAGCTGCTTGACGCTGGTGCCGGCGAAGGCCAGCACGTCGCCGATGAGCTCGGCGCGCTCGGCGGCGACGACCTGCTGGATCGTACGCTTGGCGATCGTGCCCTTGAGGCCGTCCTTGACGCTCTCGGCGAGGCGCGCGGTCGCCACGTCCTCGCTGCCGCCGGTCGAGCGGTAGTACTGCGCGACGTCGGCGATGCGCCACTTCACGTAGAAGTCGACGTTGAGGATCTTGCCCTCGCTCGTCAGGAACTGCTCGGCGGGATAGGTGCGCGTCATCAGGCGCTTCTCGAACTTCTTGACCGACTCGACGAAGGGCTGCTTCCAGTGCAGGCCCGGGCCGTAGTCGGCGCGCATGATCTTGCCGCCCCAGTCGAGGTTCATCGCGTAGTCGGTCTCGCGGACGACGAACGCGCTTTGCCAGAGGAGCACGAGCGCGACGGCGAGCGCGAGCAGGAGCACGAGCGGGCGCGAGTGCATCAGCGGTTCCCCCGCGCGCGGCTGCGCGCATCGGCGGCGGCGTCCACCGCCTCGCCGCGCGCCGGCGCCGGCGTCACGGTGACCTCCGGCAGCGTCGGCTGCGCCCGCAAGGGCTCGCCGGCCGCGCGCTTCTCGAGCAGCTTGTCGAGCGGCAGGTAGAGCATGTTGCCGGTGCCCTTGGTGTCGACGAAGATCTTGCCGCCGTTGCCGAGCACGGTCTCGAGCGTCTCGAGGTAGAGGCGCTCGCGCGTCACGGCCGGGGCCTTCTCGTAGGCCTGCGCGAGCTGCGCGAAGCGCGAGCTCTCGCCCTCGGCATCGGCGACGACGCGCTGCCGATAGGCCTCGGCGTCGAGGATCTGGCGCTGCGCCGTGCCGCGCGCGCGCGGCAGGATGTCGTTCGAGTAGGTCTCGGCCTCGACCCTGAGCCGGTCCTTGTCCTCGCGCGCCTTGATCGCGTCCTTCTGCGAGGGCGCGACCTGCTCGGGCACGCTGACGTCCTGCAGGTTCACGCTGATGACCTCGAGCCCGGCCTTGTAGCTGTCGAGCGTGCGCTGGATCAGCTGGCGGGTCTTGAGCGCGATGTCCTGGCGACCGGACGCGAGCACGTACTCGAGCGTGCTCTGGCCGACGATCTCGCGGATCGCGCTCTCGGAGGCCTCGCCGAGCGTCTGCTCGGGGCGCACGACGTTGAAGACGAAAGCCCTGGGGTCGGCGCGCCGGTACTGCACGGCGATGTTGATGTCGACCAGGGCCTCGTCCTGGGTCAGCATCCGGGTGTGGTCGGTCGCCGACAGCACCTCCTGGGTGTTGACGAGCTGCTTGGACTCGACCGGCCACGGCAGGCGCAGGTGGCCGCCCGACTCCTCGATGCGGTCGAAGCGACCGAAGCGCGTGATGACCGCCTTCTCGGCCGGCCCGACCGTGTAGATGCCGCTCACGAGCCACCCGGCGCCGATCAGCGCCGCGACCACCGCGTAGGAGATGCCGCCGATACCGGCACCACCCGAGCCACCCGAGCCCGGCTCGCGCGGCGGCTGGCGGCCGCCGAACAGGCTGGCGACGCGCCGGCGCAGGTTGCGCACGATCTCGTCGAGGTCGGGCGGCCCGCCGTCGGGCTTGCGATCCCAGGGGTTACGCGGACCCGGGTTCTTGTTGCCGCCCGAATCGTTCCAGGACATGGGGACTTCCGTTATCAGCCGAAGGCCGCGGCGGTCAGAGCGAGGGTGCCGCGGCGGGCCGTGATTGTAGGAACCCGCCCCCGGTGACACAAGGCGCGTTAACCGGGCGCTCGAGACCCTCGCGGCGGCACAGTGCATCGAGGTCGCGCTCGCCGAGCTCGACCTCGATCGCCCAGCCGCCGTCGGCGAGCGCGCGCTCGGCGAGCACCGCGCCCCGCCGGAAGAGCTCGGCACGCGCCCGTCCGTGGCGCGGCGCGAGGGTCAGCGTCACGCGCGTCAGGCGCGCGCCGAAGCGCTCGGCGAGCGCCTCGCGCAACAGCGACATCCCGGCGCCGGTCTGCGCCGAGAGCCATACGCGGCGCACGACGCCCTCGGCGTCGCGCTCGATCCGCGGCGTCTCGCCGATCAGGTCGACCTTGTTGTAGACCTCGAGCTGCGGCACCTCGCCCGCGCCGATGCCGGCGAGCACCTCGTTGACCTGGCGGATGCGCTCGACGCGCTCGGCGTCGGCGGCGTCTATGACATGCAGGTGCAGGTCCGCCTCGCGCGCCTCGAGCAGCGTCGAGCGAAACGCCGCGACGAGCTCGTGCGGCAGGTCGCGCACGAAGCCGACGGTGTCGGCGAGCACGATCTCCGGGCAGTGCTCGAGCTTCAGGCGCCGCACGGTGGGGTCGAGCGTCGCGAACAGCTGGTCGGCGGCGTAGGCGCCGGCGCCCGTGAGCGCGTTGAACAGCGTCGACTTCCCGGCGTTGGTGTAGCCGACGATCGCGGCGCTCGGCACCGGCACTTCCTTGCGCGTCTGGCGGCCGGTGTCGCGCTGCTGGGCGAGGCGCTCGAGGCGCCGGTTGAGCGTGCGAATGCGGTTGTTGATCAGTCGCCGGTCGGTCTCGAGCTGCGTCTCGCCCGGGCCCCGGAGGCCGATGCCGCCCTTCTGGCGCTCGAGGTGCGTCCAGCCGCGCACCAGGCGCGTCTGCAGGTGCTTGAGCTGCGCGAGCTCGACCTGCAGCTTGCCCTCGTGGCTGCGGGCGCGCTGCGCGAAGATGTCGAGGATGAGCCCGCTGCGGTCGAGCACGCGCCGCCCGGTCAGCTTCTCGAGGTTGCGTTCCTGGCTCGGGCTCAGCGGATGGTCGACGAGGATCAGCGCCGCGTCGCTCGCGGTGGCGCGGGTCTTCAGCTCCTCGGCCTTGCCGGAACCGACGAAGTAGCGCGGATCGGGACGCTGGCGCGAGCCCGTCACGAAGCCGACCGGGACGGCTCCCGCGGACTCGGCGAGCGCTTCGAACTCGGCGAGTTCAGCCTGCGAAGGGGGTGCACCAAGGCCGATCCGCAGAAGCAGCGCGCGTTCACCGCTGCGCGGGCGATCAAACAATTAGGCACCCCATCGCGTCACTCGACGACCGGCTCTTCGCCGGCGGCCTCGCCCTCGGCGCTCGGCAGGCGGACGTTGCGGGCCGGGACCACCGTCGAAATCGCGTGCTTGTAGACCATCTGGCTGACGCTGTTGCGAAGGAGCACCACGAACTGATCGAAGGAATCGATATGACCCTGCAGCTTGATGCCGTTGACCAGGTAAATCGACACCGGCACGCGCTCCTTGCGCAATGCATTCAGGAAGGGGTCCTGCAGGGACTGGCCTTTGGCCATGTTCATATCTCCTTGTTTTTAGTCAACAAAATGCAGTCTCGGTCCACGCCTTCCCTGGCCCGGGACCGCAGCTCCGGGCACCTGTAGCCCGGACATGGGGTCAGTAAGGAAAAATACTAGCACATGGGGTCCCCCGGCCCCCCGGCATCAACTGCCCGCGAAATGCTCAATCGCGCGTGCGAGCCGGTCCATCGCGCCCTCCCCGTACACCCACTCGGCCGCCGGCTCGGACTTCAGCCACGTGTACTGGCGCTTGGCGAGCTGGCGCGTCGCCCGGATCGCCAGCTCGCGCGCCGTCCGCAGGTCGCAGGCGCCCTCGAGGTGCGCCCACAGCTGCCGGTAACCGACCGCGCGCAGCGCCGGAAGTTCGGCATCGAGGTCGCCGCGGCGCTTCAGCGCCTCGACCTCGGCAAGCAGCCCGGCGGCGAGCATCGCATCGAAGCGGGCCTCGAGCCGCGCGCTCAAGGTCGCGCGCTCCGGCGGTGCGAGCACGAGCTTCAGGAACCCGCCGCCCGCCGCGCCCTTGAGGTCCTGCCGCTGCGCCTCGCTCAACGGCCGGCCGGTCAGCCGGTAGACCTCGAGAGCGCGCTGGATGCGCTGCGCGTCGTTCGGCCGGATGCGCGCCGCGGCGGCCGGATCGACGCGCGCGAGCTCGGCATGGAGCGCCGGCCAGCCCTCGGCGCGCGCGCGCAGGGCGAGCTCGGCGCGCAACCCCTGGTCCGCGGCCGGCAGCGCCGCGAGCCCGGACTGCAGCGCGCGAAAGTAGAGCATCGTGCCGCCGACGAGCAGCGCCGAGCGGCCGCGCGCCGCGACCGCCGCGATCGCCTGCGTCGCATCGCGTACGAACTCGGCGACCGAGTAGCGCTCGGCGGGATCGCGGATGTCGATCAGGTGGTGCGGCACGCGCGCGCGCGCCGCGGCGTCCGGCTTCGCGGTGCCGATGTCGAGCCCGCGGTACACCATCGCCGAGTCGACGCTGACGATCTCGACCGGCAGGCGCGCGGCGAGCGCCAGCGCCGCGTCCGTCTTGCCGGCCCCGGTCGGCCCCATCAGCAGGATCGCGCGCGCCATTCAGCGACCGCGCAGGAACAGCCGGTCGAGCTCCTCGAGCGTGAGGCGCACCCACGTCGGCCGGCCGTGGTTGCACTGGTCGGCGCGGTCGGTCTTCTCCATCTCGCGCAGCAGCGCGTTCATCTCGGGCAGCGTCAGGCGGCGGTGCGCGCGCACCGCCGCGTGGCACGCGACGGTCGCGAGCATCCGCTCGCGGCGCGCCTCGACCGCGAGCGTCGTGCCGCGCTCGGCGAGCTCGGCGAGCGCGCCGCGCACGAAGCCGCCCGCGTCGCGCGTACCGACCGCGAGCGGCAGCTCGCGAAGCGCGAGGCGCGTCGGCCCCACGCGATCGACGACGATGCCGAGCTCGGCGAGCGGCTCGGCAAGCTCGGCGGCGAGCTCGGCTTCGGCGGCGCCGACCTCGACGACTTCCGGAACCAGCAGCGGCTGGCGCGGCGGCCCGCCGGCGGCGAGCTCGGCCTTCAGCCGCTCGTAGATCACGCGCTCGTGCGCCGCATGCATGTCGACGAGCGCCAGCCCGTCGGCGGTCTCGGCGAGGATGTAGATGCCGTGCAGCTGGCCGAGCGCAAAGCCGAGCGGCGGAATGGCGCCGCCCGCCGCGACCGGCGCGGCCTCGGCCGCCGCGGCCAGCCGCGTCCAGTCGAGGCGGCCGGGCACCTCGCTCTCGAGCGGCATCGGCGCCTGGCGGGCCACCGGCCCGGCGAGCGCCGACGCCGGGATCGGCGCCGCCGCCTGCGCCCCCGGCCGCGTCGCGGCGAGCGCCGTCTCGACGCTGCGCCTGACGAAGTCGTGCACCGTGTGCGCGTCGCGAAAGCGGACCTCGAGCTTCTGCGGGTGGGCGTTGACGTCGACGCGCGAGGGATCAAGGTCGAGGTAGAGGACGTACGCCGGGTGCCGGCCGTGGAACAGTACGTCGCGATAGCCGAGCCTGACGGCGTTGCCGAGCAGCCGGTCGCGCACCGCGCGGCCGTTGACGATCAGGTGCTGCTGGTCGGGCTGTGCGCGCGAGTAGGTCGGCAGCCCGAGCCAGCCGCGCAGCCGCATGCCGAGCGCGGCGTGCTCGACGTAAAGGCAGCCCGCGAGGAACTCCTCGCCGAGCAGCGCCGCGAGCCGCTGCTCCTCGGCGGCGCGGCCGGCGGCGGGCTCGACCGCGATCGCGCGCCGCGCGTTGTGGGTCAGCAGGAACCCGACCGTCGGCCGGCTGAGCGCGAGCCGGACCAGCATGCGCTCGACGTGCTGGAACTCGGTCGCCGGGCTGCGCACGAACTTGCGGCGCGCCGGCACGTTGTAGAACAGGTCGCGCACCTCGACCGAGGTGCCCGGCGGATGCGGCGCCGGGCGCTGCGGAGCCGCGCGCCCGCCGTCGACGTCGATCTGCTCGGCGTGCGGCGCGTGACCGTGGCGCGAGGTCAGGCGCACGCGGGCGACGGCCGCGATGCTCGGCAGCGCCTCGCCGCGAAAGCCGAGGCTCGCGATCGCCGCGAGGTCCTCGACGCGGTCGATCTTGCTGGTCGCGTGCGAGGCGAGCGCGAGCGGCAGCTCGGCCGCCGGGATTCCGGTGCCGTCGTCGCGCACCGCGAGGAGCGCGACACCGCCCTGCTCGGCGGCGACCTCGATGCGGCTCGCGCCCGCATCGAGCGCGTTCTCGACGAGTTCCTTCGCGACGGACGCCGGGCGCTCGACGACCTCGCCGGCGGCGATCTGGTTGACGAGGTGCGGGGGCAGGACGCGGATCGGCATGCGGGGCGCGCCGCGGGAACCGCGGCGCCCGGCCAGTCTAGCAGTCGCTCAGCGCCGAATCCCGCGCGTGGACGTGCCGTCTGCGGCCTCGGCCGGGCCCTCGAGCGCGGCGACGCGCGTACCGGGCGGCGGGTTCTCGCGGAAGTAGCTGCGGATCCCCGTCAGGATCGCGTCGGCGAGCCGCGCCTGGTAGCGCGGATCCTTGAGGCGCCGCTCCTCGCTCGGGTTCGTGATGTACGCGGTCTCGATCAGCATCGACGGGATGTCGGGGGCCTTCAGCACGACGAAGCCCGCCTGCTGCACGCGTCCCTTCCTGAGTTCGCCGACCTCCTCGAGCTCGCCGAGCACCTTCTCGGCGGCCACCATGCTCGCGCTCATTGCCGCCGACTGCGAGAGGTCGAGCAGCACCGAGCGGATCACCGGATCCTTGTCGTCGAGCGAGACGCCACCGATCAGGTCCGCGGCGTTCTCGCGCTCCGCGAGGCGTTTCGCCGCCTCGCTGCTCGCGCCGCGCGCCGAGAGCACGTAGACCGAGGAGCCGGCGACGCTGCGATCGGCGATCGCGTCGGCGTGCACCGAGACGAACAGGTCCGCGCGCGCCTCGCGCGCGCGCTCGACGCGCTCGCGCAGCGGCACGAAGGTGTCGCTGCTGCGGGTCAGCATCGCCTTGAGCCCGGGTTCGGCGTTCAGGCGCTGCGCGAGCACGCGCGCGATCGCGAGCGTGACGTCCTTCTCGTGCGTGCCGTCGCGGCCGGTCGCGCCCGGATCGACGCCGCCGTGGCCGGCATCGACCGCGACCAGCAGCTCGCGCGCCTGCGGTGCCGCGCGCTCGACGACGACCGGCGCCGGGGCACGCGCGGGCTCGACGGTGCCGAGATCGACGATGAGGCGCCTCGGGGAGCCGTCGGCGACGGGCTGGGCGTGCACCGCGAGCGGCCGCTCGAGGTCGAGCACGAGCCGAATGGTTCCGCCCCGCGGGCCGGCCCTCAGGCTGCGGACGGGCCCGGCGCCGGCCGGAAGGCGAACGTGATGACGATCGAGCGTCGCGGGCTTGAGATCGACGACGACGCGCGACGGGTGATCGAGCGTGAAGACCGATGAGGTTGCAGGGCCGGTGAAGGCGACCTCGAGTCGGGCCCCGTCGGCGGCGCCGGTGAGGTGCACATCGACGACCTCGGCGCCGCGCGATGCGAGCGCGAAGGTCAAAGCGGCCGGTGCGAGGAGCCCCCAGCCGAGCCACGACGCGGGACGCCAGCCGTACGACATGCGCCGACTGTAACCGGCATGCGACGAAAACTCAAATTGGATTAATAACCTACGTCGCCAACCTCATGCGTTGCCTCGCATCCAGCGCGAAAGCACCGCCTGTCCCGTCGCGGTCCGCGCCGTCACGGCGAGCTCGCGGCCGACGGGTGCGTAGCGCAGCGCGAGCGCAAGGTCCGCCTGCGCGGCGACGTCGGGCGCGCGTTCCGGCCACTCGGCGAGCACCCACTGTCCGGACCCGAGGAGCTCGCGAAAGCCGAGTCCCTCGAGTTCCTCGGGACCGGCCAGCCGGTACCAGTCGAGGTGGTGTACGCGCCCGGGGCCGACCGGATAGCTCTCGATCAGCGTGAAGGTCGGGCTTCGGACCGGACCTGCGACGCCGAGCGCGCCGAGGAGGCCGCGGACCAGCGTCGTCTTGCCGGCGCCGAGCTCGCCCGCGACGGTGATGAACGCCGACGCGCAGCCGGCGGCCTGCAACGCCGCGGCGAGCTCGGCGCCCGCCGCGCGCGTCGCGGCCTCGTCGGCGAGTGGCCGCGTCAGCCGGCCGGGTTCACGCATGCCGGCAGCTGCGCGATCAGGTCCGAGGCGAGGATGCCGCGCTCGCCGCCGCGCGCCGCGAGATCGCCGGCCTGCGCGTGCACCAGGACCGCGACCGCCGCCGCGGGTCCCAGCGCCGCGAGCGGGTCGGCCTGCTGGGCCGCGATCGCGGCGATGACGCCGGTCAGCACGTCGCCCATGCCCGCCGCGCCCATGCCGGGGTTGCCGCGCTCGCAGACCCACGGCGCGGAGTCGCCCGCCGCGACCAGCGTCCCCGCCCCCTTCAGCACCGCAACACCGTCGTAGCGCGCGGCGAGCGCGCGCACCGCCGACAGCCGGTCCGACTGCACTTCCTCCGCGCTCGAGCCGAGCAGGCGCCCGGCCTCGCCGGGATGCGGCGTCAGGCACCAGCGGGCCGAACGCGCCGGCGCGGCGGCGAGCAGGTTGAGGGCATCGGCGTCGACGATCAGCGGCACGTCGGTCGCGAGCACGGCGCGCCACAGACCCTCGGCCCAGCTGCTGCGGCCGAGTCCCGGGCCGATCGCGACGACGTCGGCGGCCGCGAGTGCCGAGTTGAGGTCGGCCGGCTTCTCGACCGGCAGGCAGATGAGTTCCGGCCGTCCGGCGGCGAGCGCGGCCGCATGCGCGGGCCAGGTTGCGACGGTCACGAGCCCCGCGCCCGCGCGCAGCGCCGCCTCGCCCGCCAGGCGCGCGGCACCCGGCATCCCCGCGCCGCCGCCGACGATCAGCACGCGGCCGTGCACGCCCTTGTGCGCCGTGCGGGCGCGCCGCGGCAGGAGTGCGCGCATCTCGCGCTCCGGAATCCGCCGAAGCGCAGGCACGGCGTTGGCAAAGGCCGCCGGCGCGACCTCGAGGTCGTCGCAGACCAGCCGCCCGATGTGCTCGGGACCGGCGCCGAGGAACAGCCCGGGCTTCAGGCCCACGAACGTCACCGTCAGCGCCGCACGGATCGCGACGCCGCGCACCTGCCCGGTGTCGGTGTCGAGCCCGGAGGGCACGTCGAGGGAGACGATGGCCCGGCCGCTCGCGTTGACGACGCTGATCAGCGCCGCAAGCCCGGGCTCGACGTCGCGGACGAGCCCGGTTCCGAGCAGCGCATCGACGATGAGGTCGGCCTGGGCGAGGAGATTCGGCGCGAACGGCTGCGTCGTGCCGCCCGCCGCCCGCCAGTCGGCGGCGGCGCGCGCCGCATCGCCGCCCTTCGGCTCTCCGGCCGGCGCCGCGACCGTGACCTCGAGCCCGGCGGCACGTGCGAAACGCGCCACAACGTAGCCATCGCCGCCGTTGTTGCCCGGCCCGGCCAGCACCAGCAGCCGCCGCGCCAGCGGCCACTGGCTGCGCAGAGCCGACAGGGCCGCTTCGCCTGCTCGCGTCATCAGCGTGTAGCCGGGAACCCCCAGCGTCTCGATCGCGTAGCGGTCGGCGGCGCGGATGGCGGCGGTCGAGTAAACGAGTGCGGGCAGTGGTTCCATGCGCGGATTATCGCGTAGCGGGGCGCCCTATACTGCCGGGAAAACCATGATGGACGTGAGCGCCCCGCAGTTTGCCGCGCAGCTGAAGCGGCTCGCCCTCGGCCTCGGCTTCGACGAGGTCGGGATCGCGGGCGTCGACCTGGCCGAGGACGAGGCCCACCTGATGCAGTGGCTCGCCGATGGACTGCACGGCGAGCTCCACTACATGCAGCGCTTCGGTGCGCGGCGGGCGCGCCCCGCCGCGATCAGGCCCGGCACGCTGCGGGTGATCTCGGTGCGCCTGGACTACTGGCCCGGCCGGGCGCGCGACGCGACCCAGACGCTCGCCGACGGGGCCGCGGGCTACGTGTCGCGCTACGCGCTCGGGCGCGACTACCACCGGCTGATGCGCAACCGCCTGCAGCACCTCGCCGACGCGATCGAGGCGCGCGTCGGGGCGTTCGGCCACCGCGTATTCGTCGACACCGGGCCCGTACTCGAGAAGCCGCTCGCGCGCAACGCCGGGCTCGGCTGGATCGGCAAGCACACGAACCTGATCCACCCGCGCGTGGGCTCGTACTTCTTCCTCGGCGAGCTCTACACCGACCTGCCGCTCGCGATCGACGCGCCCGCCAGCGAGCACTGCGGCAGCTGCACGGCCTGCATCCCGGCGTGTCCGACCGGCGCGATCGTCGCGCCGTACCGGCTCGATGCGCGCCGCTGCATCTCGTACCTGACGATCGAGCTCGAGGGCACGATCCCGGAGCCGCTGCGCCGCCCGATGGGCAACCGCATCTACGGCTGCGACGACTGCCAGCTCGCGTGCCCGTGGAACAAGTTCGCGCGCGCCACGCGCGAGTTCGCCTTCGAGCCGCGCCACGGCCTCGACGGCGAGCGGCTGACGACGTTGTTCGGCTGGAGCGAGAGCGACTTCGATTTGCACCTGCGCGGCAGCGCCATCCGCCGGATCGGCCACGCGCGCTGGCTCAGGAACATCGCGGTCGCGCTCGGCAACGCCCCGCCCGGGCGCGCAGTCGTCGCCGCGCTCGAGGCGCGGCGCGACCATGCCTCGGCGCTGGTGCGCGAGCACGTCGCGTGGGCGCTCGCCGAGCAGCGCCGCAAGGCCGGCGCGTGAACTAGGGCGTGCGCGTGCGCGGCGGCAGGTGCACGAGCACGCAGTCGGAGAGGTGCGTCGTGCCGAGCCGCGCCGCCGCGAGCACGACGACCTCGCGGCTCTCGAAGCGCAGCGGCAGCAGGTCCGCCGCCTGGCGGATCGAGAAGTAGTCGGGCGCGAAGCCGGCGCGCTCCAGATCCCGCAGCCCGGTCTCCTGGAGCGTCGCGAAGTCGCGGTCGCCGTCGGAGAGCCGGCGCCGGGCGCTCTTGAGTGCCTCGTAGAGCCGCGGCGCGAGGTTGCGCTCGCGCGGCGCGAGCAGCCGGTTGCGCGCGCTGAACGCGAGCCCGTCGTGGTCGCGTGCCACCGGTACCGCGGCGATCTCGACCGGCATGCACAGGTCCGCGACCAGGCGCCTGACGATCACGAGGTGCTGGTAGTCCTTCTCGCCGAGCACCGCGACGTCGGGCTGCACGATCTGCAGGAACTTGGTGGTGATCGTCGCCAGGCCCTCGAAGTGGCCGGGGCGGAACTGGCCTTCGAGGATCTGCGACAGCTCCGGGACGTCGACGCGCGTCGAGCGCTCGAATCCCGTCGGGAACATCTCGAAGGTCGTCGGCAAGAACAGCAGGTCGACGCCAGCCTCGGCGGCGAGCTCCTTGTCGTGCTCGATCGTGCGCGGGTAGCGGCTGAAGTCCTCGCTCGGGCCGAACTGCAGCGGGTTCACGAACACCGTGACGACGCAGCGCTTGGCGCGGCTGCGGGCCTCGGCGATCAGCGCGAGATGGCCCTTGTGCAGGCAGCCCATCGTCTGCACGAGCGCAACCGTCTGGCCGGCCGCGCGCCATTCGGCGACGCGTTCGCGGACCGAGTGAATGCGGGTCACGGTTTCCACGTCAGCCCCGGAACGGGTTGAAGTAGTGGCGCCCGCGGCGCGGGCGATTGACCTCGGCCTCGAGCTGCGCGAAGTGGGCCTCGTTGCCGACGAAGTCGACCTCGGCCGCGTTGACGATCAGCAACGGCCCCGCGTCGTAGAGGTGGAAGAAGCGCGTGTAGGCATCGACCAGGCGCTCGAGGTACTCGCGCTCCATGCCCTGCTCGTAGCGGATGCCACGCCGCGCGACGCGTTCCTGCAGCACGTCCGCCGGCGCCTGCAGGTAGACGACGAGGTCCGGCACCGGGGCATCGATCGCGAGCCGCTCGTAGACCTGCTCGTAGAGCGCGTACTCCTCGTCGTCGAGTGTCACGCGCGCGAACAGCCGGTCCTTCTCGAGCAGGAAGTCGGCGACGCGCACCGGTGCGAACAGGTCGCTCTGCCTCAGCATCTGCATCTGGCGCGCGCGCTGGAACAGGAAGTAGAGCTGCGCCGGGAACGCGCCGGTGCGCGGGCTGCGGTAGAAGCGCTCGAGGAACGGGTTCTCTTCGGCGCGCTCGAGCACGAGCTCGGCGCCGTGCTGCGCCGCGAGGCGCCGGGCGAGGCTGGTCTTGCCGACGCCGATCGGTCCCTCGATGACGACGTAGCGATGTGCGAAGGCCGGCGGCGGCGGTGCGGGGGCGGTACTCACGCGTGGGCGGTCACAGCGGCGACAGAGCGTCACCCGCGACCGCGGCTTTGAGCGCGGCCACGCGGCCGCGGCCCGCAATCCACAGCTCGGGCGCAAGTTCCGACAAAGGATACAGCACGAATGCGCGCTCGTGCAGGCGCGGGTGCGGCAGCTCCAGCGTCGGCGTCGACAGCGTCAGCGCGCCGTACGCCAAGAGGTCGAGGTCGATGCGCCGCGGACCGAATCGCACGGCGGGCGGTGTCTTGCCGAGCGCGCCTTCGAGCGCACGCAGCGCGGCGTGCAGCTCGACGGCGCCGAGCCGGGTCAGCAGCGCCGCGGCCGCGTTCAGAAAGCGCGGCTGGTCCTGCGGCCCGACTGGATCCGACCAGTACCGGCGCGAGACCGCGATGAGTCGCGTCTCGGGGATCCGGCCGAGGCCGGCGATCGCCGCGTCGAGCTGGCACGGCGGATCGTCGAGATTGCTGCCGAGGCCGATCCACGCCGGCGTCCACGGCGCCGTCGCGTCCATGTCAGGTCGCGGCGCCGCCCGCCGGCGCACCGCCCGCCGGGCCGCCGCCGCGCCGGCCGCGGCGACGGCGACGGCGACGCGGCGCGGTCGCATCGTCGGCCGCGGGCGCCTCGGGCGCGAACTGCGCGACGCGCTCGGCGCGCTCGTCCGCCGACAGCGTCTGGACCTCGGTCCACCACGTCGCCAGCTCGGCCGGCACGAGCCCGGCCTCGGCGCGCAGCATCAGGAAGTCGAAGGCGGCGCGAAACCGCGGGTGGTGCAGGAGCGCGAGCGCCCGTCGCCCCTCGCGCCGCTCGAACCGCGGCTGCAGGAGCAGGAGCTCCCGCAGCGGCAGCGTGAAGCGCTTCGGGACCGCGACGCGGCGCACCTGCGCGAGCACGACGCTGTCGGTCGCCTCGAGGAGCGCCTGCGGCTCGGGCTGCCCCGCGGCGCGCCGCTCCGCGGCCAGCCTGAGGATCGGTCCGTACAGCAGCACCGCGAACAGGAATGTCGGCGTCACCGCCCGGTCCGCCGCGACGCGCGCGTCGGTGTTGGCAAGCCCGAGCCGGAGCAGCCGCGCGGGCCCTCCGTCCGGGTCGCGCGCGAGCTCCTCGGCCACCGCCGGCATCAGCTGCGGCAGCAGGTCGAACTCGCGCAACCGCTCGAGCGAGGCAACCGAATGGCCCGACAGGAAGAGCTTCAGCGTCTCGTCGAAGAGCCGCGCGGCCGGAACGCCGGCGAGCAGCGCGGCCAATTCCTTCATCGGCGCACGCGTCGCCGGATGCAGCGTGAAGCCGAGCTTCGCCGCGAAGCGCGCGGCACGCAGCATGCGCACCGGGTCCTCGCGGTAGCGCACCTCCGGGTCGCCGATCAGGCGCAGCACGCGGTTGCGCACGTCCTCGGCGCCGTCCGCGTAGTCCCAGACCGAGAAGTCGGCGATGTTGTAGTAAAGCGCGTTCGCGGTGAAGTCGCGCCGCCAGATGTCGGCGTCGATCGTCCCGTAGATGTTGTCCCGGAGAATCCGGCCGCTCTGGTCGTGGGCGCGGGCATCGTCGGCCTCGCGGTGATCGTCGTCGTCGACCTCGGGCGGGGCCGCGGCGGCGCGGAAGGTCGCGACTTCGATGATCTCGTCGCCGTAGTGCACGTGCGCCAGCCGGAACCGCCGGCCGATCAGCCGGCAGTTCCTGAAGAGCCGCCGGATTTCTTCGGGCAGCGCGTCGGTCGCGACGTCGAAGTCCTTCGGCACGATGCCGAGCAGCAGGTCGCGGACGCTGCCGCCCACGAGGAACGCCTGATACCCGGCGTCCTTCAGGCGATACAGCACCTTCAGGGCCTGCGGGGAGATCTGTGCGCGGGATATCGGGTGCGCGGCGCGCGGGATGATCACCGGGCGGGGCCGCGCCGCCGAAGCACTGCCGCCGTCGGGCGGCGTGGCGCGGGTCGAAGAGGTGCTCAGGTACCGGCCTCGCTTGGCTTGTTGTTGGATCCGAGCATCGTATAATAGCAGGCTACCGTGCGCCGGCGCCTCCCGGCCCGGCCCCCGCTCCCATCGTCTAGAGGCCCAGGACACAGCCCTCTCAAGGCTGGTACGAGGGTTCGAATCCCTCTGGGAGCGCCACTTTCGTCCCCGGTCGCGGCGCTGCCGCGAGTGACGGCTCAGCCGCGTGCCGCAGCGCGCCGCCTCGCCGGTTCGGACGACGGCTCGATCCGAAACCGCCCGATCCGCTCCATGAGCTCGAGCGCCGCGCCCGCGGCGGCGTGGCTCGCGCCGGTCGACTCCTCGACCATCGCCGCGCTCTCGCGCGTCAGTTTGTCGAGCTCCCTGAGCGCGGCGTCGAGCTCGCGGATCTCGCTGGCCTGCGCGATCGAGGACTGCGTGATGTCGCGCACCATCGAGGTGATCTCGTTGACCTGCGCGACGATGCGCTCGAGCGCCTGGCCGGTCTCGCCGACGAGCGCGGTTCCGGCGGCGACCTGCTCGGTGGAACGCAGGATCAGACCCTTGATCTCCTTGGCGGCTTCGGAACTGCGCGAGGCGAGGCTGCGCACCTCGCCGGCAACGACCGCGAACCCGCGGCCCTGATCGCCGGCGCGCGCCGCTTCGACCGCGGCGTTGAGCGCCAGGAGATTCGTCTGGAACGCGATCTCGTCGATGACGCCGATGATCTGCTGGATCTGGCGCGACGAGCCCTCGATTTCGCCCATCGCCGCGATCGCCTTGCGGACGATCGCACCGGACTGCTCGGCGCGGTCGCGCGCCGCATCGACGGTCGCGCGCGTCGCGTCGGCCGCGGTCGCCGACTCGCTGACCTTGCCGGCCACCTGGCCGAGCGTGGCGACGGTCGACTCGAGGCTCGTGGTCTGCGTGCGGGTGCGCTCGAGAAGATCCGCCGAGCCCGAGCTCATCGCCGCGGTCGCCGCGCGGATGCCATCGGCCGACGTCGCGATCGCGCCGAGCGTCTCGGCCAGCGTGCCGAGCGCGGCATTGAAGTCGGCGCGCAGCTTCTCGTAGTCGTTCGCGAACGGCGTCTCGATGCCGCCGGTCAGGTCGCCCGCGGCGAGCCGCGCGAGGCCGGTGGCGAGCTCGCCGACCACCTGCTGCTGCGCGTTCGCCTCGTGCGCGCGCCGCTGCTCCTCGCTGCGGCGCTCGAGCTCGCGGCCGCGCTGCTGCTCGGCGGCGCTCGCCTCGAGCCGCGCCTTCTCGCGACTCGCGTCGCGTAGCGCCGCGAGCGCCTGCGCGAGACGCCCGAGGTCGTCGCGGCGCTCGGCATACGGGACGGCGGACGCGTGCTCGCCGCGGCTCAGCGCTTCGGCGGACGCCCGCAGCGCATCGAGCGGGCGAAACATCCGTCGCGCGCCGTAGAGGCAGCCGACGACGATCAAGGCGGTCACGACCAGCGTCACGACCGCGCTCTCGAGGCGCAGGGCGTCGACGACCGAGAAGAACTCGGCGCGCGGGATGCCGACGTAGAGCACGCCGATGACCTTGCCGTCCGCGTTCTTGATCGGGTCGTAGCCGGTGAAGTACGGCTGGCCGAGGATCATCGCCTCGCCGCGAAACGGCTGGCCTTCCTTGAACACCCGGTCGTAGACGGGGCCTGCGGCGAGCCGGGTGCCGACGGCGCGCGAGCCGTCGGGCTTGAGGACGTTGGTCGCGATGCGCTCATCGCCCATGAACACGGTCGCCGTGCCGCCGACCAGCGTCTTGATCTCGTCGACCGGCTCGAAGTAGCCGTTCAGCAGCCGGTCGCCCGCGTACATCTTGTCGCCGTCGACGCGAAAGCTGGTCCCGTGCGAGCGCAGCACGCGCCACGCGACGCGCATGTTGGCTTCCTGGCGGTCGACCGCCAGGTGCTCGGCGTAGCGCCCGAGCTCGACGCTGACCGCGGCGAGCAGTACGACGCTCAGGCACACCAGCCCGGCGACAACCATGGCCACGACTTTCTGCGCCAGCGACCAGCGCGCAACGGCATCGACGACGAACACGGGACGCTCCTCCGGGGAATCGTCCAAGTCATCGGCCGGCGCGACCCGACCTTGAGCCCCGGAGCGCCGCCGGTGTTAGCCTTGCGCGCGCGCCCCGGTAGGGCGCGAGGTCCGCCCATGACCCTGATCCGAGTCGCCCTCGCCGCCTGCGCGTGGTTCGCGGCCGCCGCGCACGCCGTCCAGCCGTTCGACATCGTCATCGCGAACGGTCACGTCGTCGACGGCACGGGCTCCCCGTGGTACGCCGCCGACGTCGGCATCAGGGAGGGGCGCATTGCCGCGATCGGCCGCCTCGCGGACGCACCCACGAAACGGCGCATCGACGCGGCGGGCCGGATCGTCGCGCCAGGCTTCATCGACATGCTCGGCCAGTCGGAGCTGACGATCCTGGTCGACCCGCGCCTGCCGTCGAAGGTCTACCAGGGCATCACGACCGAGATCACGGGCGAAGGCGACTCGCCGGCGCCGCTCGAAGGCTTCTACCGCCGCGAGCGGCAGCCGACCTTCGACCATCTGGGCATCACCCCGGACTGGACCGACTTCGCGGGCTACTTCGCGCGCCTCGAGCGCCAGGGCATCGGCATCAACCTCGCCTCGTACGTCGGCGCGACCACCGTCCGCGCGATCGTGATCGGCGGCGACAACCGCCCCCCGAGCGACGCCGAACTCGCGCGCATGCGCTCGCTCGTGCGCGAGGCGATGCGGCAAGGGGCCGTCGGCGTCTCGACCTCGCTCGAATACGCACCGGCGCCCTATGCGAGCACCGAGGAGCTGATCGCGCTCGCCAGCGAGGCCGCCCCGTTCGGCGGCATCTACGCAACTCACATGCGCTCGGAAGGCGACGGGATCGTCGCGGCCTTGGACGAGACGTTTCGGATCGGCCGCGAGGCCAGGATCCCGGTCGAGATCTGGCACCTCAAGGTCGCCGGCCGCCAGAACTGGGGGAAGATGCCGGACGTCGTCGCGCGCATCAGCGCGGCGCGCGCCGCGGGCGTCGACGTCGCCGCCGACACTTACGCCTATCCTGCGTGGTTCAACGAGATGTCGGCGTTCGTGCCGCCGTGGGCGCACGTCGGCGGCAAGGCTGCGCTGGTCGCGCGCCTCAAGGACCCGGCGCAGCGCGCGCGGATCCGCGAGGACATGCGCACGCCGAGCACGGCCTGGGACAACGAGTGGTCCGAGATCGACGGCCCGGAGGCGGTCCTGATCGGCGTCGTCAAGAACCCCGCGCTGCACGTGCTGCAGGGCAAGACGATCAAGGAGATCGCCGCGGCGCGCGGCACCGACCCCATGGACACGCTGCTCGACATCCTCGTCGAGGACAACGGCGAGACCGAGTGCGCGGTGTTCGGTATGAACGAGGCCGACATCCGCCTCGCGCTGCAGCAGCCGTGGACCTCGGTCAACAACGACAGCTCGGGCACCTCCACCGAAGGCGTGCTCGGGGCCGAGCACCCGCACCCGCGCGCTTACGGTACGTTCCCGCGGATCCTGCGCAAGTACGTGCGCGAGGAGCACGCGCTGACGCTCGAGGATGCGATCCGCAAGTTCTCGGCGCTACCGGCTGCGCGCATGCGCCTCGCCGACCGCGGCGTGCTGAAGCGCGGCATGTGGGCCGACGTAGTCGTGTTCGATCCGGACACCGTCGCCGACCGCTCGACCTTCGAGGCCCCGAATCAGCTCGCGACCGGCATGCAGTGGGTGCTGGTCAATGGCGTGCCGGTCGTCGATGACGGCCGCCTGAGCGGCGCTCGTCCCGGCAAGGTGCTGCGCGGGCCGGGCTACCAGGACGGCGCCCGGCGCTGAGCCTCAGCGGCGACGCGACGCGGGGCGCGGCCGCCCGCGGGGCTTGCGACGCCCGCTCTCGACGCTGATGAACTGCTCGAGTGCGGCCTCGAGCCGGCGGCACACGTCGGCCCCCATGCGCTCGATCTGCTGCAGGTGCCCGAGCACCGCGCCGCTCAGCCGGCTCGCCGGCGCCTTCGACACGGCGCGCCCGAGCAGCACGTCGGTCGAGACGCGGAACAGGTCGGCCAGCAGCCCGAGCAGTGCGCCCGGCGGGCGGCCACTGCCGCTCTCGTAGTACGCGATCTGGCGCCGCGTGACGCCCAGCCGGTCGGCGAGCTCGCGCTGGGTCAGAGACGCAGCCGTGCGAAACCCTGCGAGGCGCGCGCCGAACTCCCCATGCAGCGCCTTCGCCTTCGAGCGGCGCGCCGCGCGCGCGCGCGCGCCCGGACGTCGTGACTGGGCCATGTTCCGGAGGCTACGCCTGGGTGCGGGACGAGGCAATTCCCGGGCGTATCCACGGCCGCCCCGATTGCGCAAAATGGCGGCCTCGCGGCGAACTGTGGGAGCTATGCACATGACAATCGCACTGTGGTGCGTGCTGGCGGCGGGGCTGCTGCCCTATGCGGCGACGCTAACTGCGAAGGGCGGCGCCCGCTTCGACAACCGCAACCCGCGAGCCTGGCTCGCACTGCAGACGGGCTGGCGCGCGCGGGCGCACGCGGCGCAGCAGAACGGGTTCGAGGCGTTTCCGCTGTTCGCCGCCGCGGTGCTGGTCGCCCACCAGCTGCATGCGCCGCAGGGCCGAGTCGATGCGCTCGCGCTCGTGTTCGTGGCGGCGCGCATCGCATACCTCGGCGCGTATCTCGCTGATCTTCATCTGCTGCGCAGTGTCGTCTGGGCCGTCGGCATCGGCAGCGCCGTCGCAATCTTCCTGTCCGGGACCTGATCGCTGGCGGCCGCGGGGCGATTTGGCTAGGGTGCGACGAAGCCTGTCACGATGGACCTGACATGAACCCGGCCGACCAGCGCATCACCGAACTCGTCGACAAGTGGGTCGCGAGTCTCGAGCTGCACCTGCGGTACGTGTCGCTGACGGACGAGGCGTACTGGCAGGTGCAGCCGTGGCCGCGGCACCAGCGACCCGCGCGCTGGATCCTCGACCTCGCGCACGTGCGCGCGCGCGAGCTCAAGCGCCAGGTCGCCGAACGGGTCGCGGCGCAGGACACCGGGTTCGCCGAGGCGCTCGAACTGATGGCGTTCCTCGCAAATCTCGTCGGCGTGCAGAACATCGAGCGCTTCATCCCGCTGGCGGAACCGGAGCGCGAGAATCGCGAGGTACTCGGTCAGACGCAATCGACGCTGTCGCCCCTGACGAGCACCTCGACGCAGACGCGCACGATTCTGGAGCCCACGCGCGAGATGCGGCCCCCGCCGCTGCCGCCTGAACCGGTCGCGGCGCCGGAGCCGCCGCCACCGCCGCCGCCACGCATGCCGGCGCCGCCGCCGCGAGCCGCGCCGCCGCCGCCGCCGCGCTTCGAACCACCGCCGCCGCCGCGAGCCGCGCCGCCGCCACCGCGTTTCGAACCATCACCGCCTCCGCGAGCCGCGCCGCCGCCGCCGCCGCGCTTCGAACCTTCACCGCCCCCACGAGTCGAGCCGCCGCCGCCGCCGCGCTTCGAGCCACCGCCGCCGCGCGTCGAGGCGCCGCAACCACCGCGAGTCGCAATGCGGCCTCCGCCGGCTCCCGCGCCGATCGCTGCGCCGCCGCCGCCCCC
>DATKOR010000078.1:0-92212 GCA_035524495.1 Steroidobacteraceae bacterium | reverse complement strand
CGCCGCCCGCACCTGCGCTCACGGTCCCGGCCCCGCCGGCGCAGCTTGCGGAATCAGCCGCGCCCGCACGCGGTGCCCTCAGGGAGAACGCCGCGGGCAGCTTCCCCGCGGAGCAGCCGGCGCCAAGCGCGAAGGCAGCCGCCGCGGATGCGACGGCCGTGACCGGCGCGCCGGCGCGGGCCAGGCTGGCGGCGCCCGCCGCGCGACCGTCGCCGTTCCCGCAGTCGAGCGAGCCGAGCGCGCTGCTCGCCGCCGCGGCGGCGGGCGATGCGGCGCGCATTGAGCGGCTGCTGGCCGCGGGCGCCGCGGTCGATGCGGTGGACGTCGATGGCCGCACGGCGATGCTCGTGGCGGTCGAGCGCGGCGATCTTGCGAGCGTGCGCGTGCTGCTCGCGCATGGCGCCGACCCCAACCGCGGCGCGCCAGACGGACGCACGCCGCTCGCCGTCGCGCGCGCGGCGGGCCGTTCGGCGATCGCCGCCGTACTCGTGCAGGCGGGCGCGCGCTAGCCTTCGGACCAACCGCTAGAATCTGCGCCGCATGTCGCCGACGAGCACCGCCGCCTGGGTCGCCCGGCCCGCACCCGGCGTGCGGCGGCGGCGTCCCGCGGCCCTCGCGGTCACGACCGCGCTCGCGACCGCGCTGACGATGAGCGCTCCGCTTCGCGCCGAGGTCAGGCCGGCGACGCTGCCCGACGTCATCGTCGGCGCGGCGCCACTCCCGGGAACCGCTGCTGCGCTGGACGCGCTGCCGGCCGAGATCCACGCGCTCGAGGCCCCCGGGGACTCGCTGGTCGCCGACCCGGCCGCAGCGCTCGCGGACCACGTCGCCGGGATCGCGCTCGAGGACACGTTGTCCGATGCCTGGCAGCGCAGCCTCAGCTTTCGCGGCTACGGCGCGTCCCCGGTGCTCGGGACGCCGCAGGGACTCGCGGTCTTCCAGGGCGATGTGCGCATCAACGAGGCCTTCGGCGACGTCGTCAACTGGGACCTCGTGCCGGGATTCGCGGTGCGGCGCATCGACGTCGCGGGCGCGAGTCCGGTGTTCGGGCCGGGCGCGCTCGGCGGTGCGGTGATGTTCACGATGAAAAACGCGTATAGCGACCCGGGCGGCGGACTCGCGGTCGAGGCAGGCTCCTTCGGCGAGCGCGCCGCGACCGCCGAGTACGGCATCCAGGCCGGTGCGCTCGGCCTCTACCTCGGCGCCCGCGCGCTCGACGAAGACGGCTGGCGCGACCGCTCCTCGAACTCGCTGCGCACGCTCTATGCCGACTTGCGCGGCAGGACCGGCCGCGCCGTGTACGCGATGAGTCTCGGCGCCGCCGACGACCGGCTGAACGGGCCCGGCGCCGCGCCGCTCGCGGAGCTCGCCGTCGACCGCGCGCTGACGTTCACCGGGCCGCAGCAGAGCCGGAACCGGCTGCTGCACGTCGCTGCAAGCCTCGAGCTGCGCCTCGGAACGGAGAGCTCGTTGTCGGCGCTCGCCTACCTGCGCCGCTTTCGCCAGTCGCTCGTCAACGGCAACACGACCACCTACGCCCCGTGCGTCGCAACGCCGGGATTGCTGTGCCAGAGCGACGGCCTCACGGCGCTCCTCGGCACCGACGGCGCGCCGATCACCGACCCGTCGGGCGGCGTGCGGCCGCTCGGCGAGATCGACGCCGAGTCGATCGCCGCGACGAGCCGCGGCGCGCAGCTCGAGGTCGCGGGACCGGCAACGCTGCTCGGCCGGCGCCACGGGCTCGCGCTCGGGCTCTCGGTCGCGACGGCGAACGTCGGTTTTGGCGCGAGCGCCGCGCCCGGCGCGATCGATCCGGCGCTGCAGGTGGCCGCAGGTGGAGCCGTCGTCGCGACGCCCGAAGGCGGCGCGTTCCCCGCGACCCCGGTCGCGCTCGGCGTCGCGACGCGAAGGATCACGGCGCACCTGACCGACGCGGTGGCTCTCACACCGGCGCTCGCGGTCACGGCGAGCGTCGCCGCAGGGGACGAGCGCATCGAGCTCGAAGATCAGCGCGGCGGCGCACTCGACGGCCTCAGCCGCTACCGGCGAATCAATCCGGCGCTCGGCGCGAGCTACCGGGCCGGCGGCGCCACGCTCTATGCCGGGTACGCCGAGACGACGCGCGCGCCGACGCCGAGCGAGATCGAGTGCTCGGACCCGACGCGACCGTGCCTTCTGCCCTCGACGCTGGCCGGCGACCCGCCGCGGCTGCGCCAGGTGGTCGCGCGGACCTGGGAGGTGGGCGTGCGGCACGCGCCGCTCTTCGGTCCCACCGGCCTCAGTCTGGACGCAAGCGCGTTCCGCGCCGATCTCAGCGACGACATCTACGGGATCGCGACCGGGGCAGCCGCCGGCTACTACGCGAACATCGGCGCGACGCGGCGCGCGGGGCTCTCGCTCGACCTGCGCTACGAGCGCGGGCGGCTTGCCGCGAGCGCTGGCGCCGCGCTCGTCGATGCGCGTTTTCGCTCGACGCTGCTGATGCCCTCGCCGTTCAACCCGCTCGCCGATGCGAACGGCGACATCACGGTGCGCGACGGGGCCCGGCTGCCGGGCATCCCGCGGCTGCGCGCGACCGCCGCACTCGACTGGCGCGCCGGCGCGGCACTGACGCTCGGGGCGACGCTGCTCGCCGTCGGTGCGTCCCCATACCACGGCGACGAGTCGAACCAGAACGCGCCGCTGCCCGGCTATGCGCGCCTCGACCTGCACGCGAGGCTCGCCCTCGGCCGGCGCACGCAGCTTGCGCTCGAGGCAACCAACGTCACGAACGCGCGCTATGCGACCTACGGGCTCTACGCCGACCCGACGGGCGTCGGCGCCCCCGGGGTTTCGGTGGCGCCCGGCGGCGTCGATCCGCGCTTCGCGGCCCCGGCCGCGCCTTTCGCGCTCACGGTCGGCCTTCACGTGCGGCTTTAGAGCGCCCGCGCGCACGGGCTCGCGGTCTTGACAATCGGTAAGTCTGTGCTTACCGTAAGCCATGACTTACGCAAAGGCCCTGCACTGCCTCGGCGATCCGACCCGGCGACGGGTATTCGAGCGGCTGCGCGCGGGGCCGCAGTCGGTCGGCGTGCTGGCGAAGGGCCTGCCCGTCAGCCGCCCGGCCGTGTCGCAGCACCTCAGGGCGCTCAAGGACGCAGGCCTCGTGGGCGAGCGATCGGAGGGCACGCGGCGCGTCTACTACATCGACCCGGACGGACTCGGGCCCCTGCGCCGCTGGCTCGACCGCTTCTGGGACGAGGCGCTCGAGGCCTTCAAGAACGAAGTCGAAAAACCTCAGGATCCGGGCAGGAGGACGAACCCTTGAATACGCAGATCAAGATCGCGCCGGTGCGCAAGTCACTGACCGTCGCCGCGAGCCCCGCCCGCGCGTTCGAGGTGTTCACCGCCGGCATCGACCGCTGGTGGCCGAAGACGCACGGACTGGGCAAGACGCCGGTCGTCGCCTCGGTCATCGAGCCGTTCGTCGGCGGGCGCTGGTACACGAAGCACGAGGACGGCGCCGAGGTCGTCGTCGGCCACGTGCGCGTCTGGCAGCCCGGCGAGCGCTTCATCGTCGGCTGGGAGATCAGCCCCGACTGGAAGCCCGAGCCGCGCGTCGCGCTCGCCTCCGAGGTCGAGGTCCGCTTCATCGCCGAGGCCGATCGCACCCGCGTCGAGCTCGAGCACCGCGACTTCGAGCGCATGGGCGCCGCGGGCGGCGAGACGATGCGCAAGGGCGTCGACGGCGGCTGGCCCGGCATTCTCGAGCTCTACGCGCGCGAAATCGCCGCAGGAGGAGCGCGGTCATGAACGAGTTCATCGTGCATTCGGTTCCGGGCAGCCCCTTCGGCCGCGCCGTCTGCATCGCGCTCGAGGAGAAGCGCACCGCCTACCGGATCGCGGCCGTGAACCCGGGCACGCTGCGCGCCGCCGAGCACCTCGCGCGCCACCCGTTCGGACGGGTCCCGGTTCTCGAGCACGGCAACTACTGGCTCTACGAGACCCAGGCGATCCTGCGCTACCTCGACCGCGTGCTGCCGGACCCCGCGCTGACCCCTGCCGATCCACGCGCCGCGGGACGCATGGACGCGCTGATGAACGTCAACGACTGGTACCTGTTCCAGGGCGTCGCCAACGTCATCGCCTTCCAGCGCATCGTCGGCCCGCGGCTGCGGGGGCTGACGCCCGACGAGGCACTGATCGCCGCGGCGATGCCGCGCGCCCAGCAGGTCATCGATGCGCTCGCGCGCGAGCTCGGCGCGCAGACGTACTTCGTGGGGGAGGCGCCGAGCCTCGCCGACATCCTGCTCGCCCCGCAGCTCGACTTCCTGAGTGCGACGCCGGAGTGGGCGACGCTCAGCGCCGGGCACACGGCGCTCGCCGCCTGGCTCGCGCGGATGAACGCCCGCCCGAGCCTCGCGGCGACGACCTGGGAGCGGATCGCCGCGCGCGCCGAACCGCTGGCCAGCCGCGACGTCGCCTGACCCCGACGCGGTCGTTAAGGCCCGGCCCCTGTACTACGATGGCCGCTCCCTCGACACAGGAGCGGGACGTGCGCTATCGACTGCTGGGACGAACGGGCCTCTATGTCTCCGAGCTGTGTCTCGGCACGATGACCTACGGCGGCCAGGGCTTCTGGGCGCAGATCGGCACGCTGCCGCAGGCCGCCGTCAACGAGCAGGTGAAGGCCGCCGTCGAGGCCGGCGTCAACTTCATCGACACCGCCAACGTCTACTCGCAGGGCGAGTCCGAACGCCTGCTCGGCCAGGCGCTCAAGGACCTCGGGCTCCCGCGCCATGAGCTCGTCGTCGCAACCAAGGCGACCGGCACCATGGACGAGTCGCCTAACGGCCGCGGCCAGTCGCGCCACCACCTGATGACCGCGCTCGACGCGAGCCTCAAGCGCCTGCAGCTCGAGCACGTCGACCTCTACCAGCTGCACGGCTTCGATCCACTGACGCCGCTCGACGAAGTGCTCGCGACGCTCAACGACCTCGTGCGCTCGGGCAAGGTCCGCTACATCGGGCTCTGCAACATGGCGGCCTGGCAGGTCATGAAGGGGCTCGCCATCGCCGAGCAGCGCGGCTGGTCGCGCTTCGAGAGCGTGCAGGCCTACTACACGCTCGCCGGCCGCGACCTCGAGCGCGAGCTCGTGCCGCTGATCGAGGACCAGCGCCTCGGGCTCATGGTCTGGAGCCCGCTGGCCGGGGGCCTCCTGAGCGGCAAGTACCGCGCGGGCGCACCGGGACCCGAGGGCGCGCGCCGCACGACCTTCGACTTCCCGCTGGTCGACAAGGAGCGGGCGTATCGCTGCGTCGAGGCGATGCGGCCGATCGCGGAGCGGCACGGCGCGACGGTGCCACAGGTGGCGCTCGCATGGCTCTTGAGCCGGCCGGCCGTCACGAGCGTCATCATCGGCGCCAAGTCGATGGCGCAGCTCTACGACAACCTCGGCGCCGCGCGCCTGACACTCGACGCCGAGGCGCTGAAGGCGCTCGATGAGGTCAGCGCGCTCCCGCCCGAGTACCCCGGCTGGATGCTCAAATTCCAGGGCCAGCACCGCGCCGAGCCGCCGGTCAAGAACTGACAAGAAGCCGGCCGCGTGATCGCGCGGCCGCGATCCGGTGTACGCTGCCGCCCGCCCGCGGCGCCGTCGACCCGTGCGCCGCCCACCGTGGAGAGACTCGCGATGCACTCACTGACCCGCCGATCCCTCCTGGTCGCGCTCCTGCTGCCGGCGCTCGCGCAGGCCGCCGACGCGCCCACCCCCGACAAGCCCGCGGCGCGCCCCGAGGGCGCGAAGAGCGAAGCGTTCAAGCCGGAGCAGCAGACGAGCAAGGGCAGCGTCGTCGTCGAGGGGCGGCGCATCGACTACGACGCCGTCGCCGGGACGCTCGTCGTGCACCCGAAGGACTGGGACGACGTTCCGCAGAACGCCGAGAAGGACGACAAGGCGGGCGGCCCGCCCGAGGCGAGCATGTTCTACGTCGCCTACTTCGCCTCGGACCCGAAGGGCGGGCCGCGCCCCGTCACGTTCATCTACAACGGCGGGCCGGGCTCGGCGACCGTGTGGCTGCACATGGGCGCCTTCGGCCCGAAGCGCGTCGTGACCGCCGACGACTCGCACACGCCGGCCGCGCCCTACGGGATCGTCAACAACGACTACAGCCTGCTCGATGCGAGCGACCTCGTGTTCATCGACGCGCCGGGCACGGGCTTCAGCCGCATCGCCGGCAAGGACCGCGAGAAGGCCTTCCTCGGCGTCGATCCCGACGCGCAGGCCTTCGCGGACTTCATCGTCCAGTTCCTCGCCAAGTACGGACGCTGGAACTCGCCGAAGTACCTGTTCGGCGAGAGCTACGGCACGACCCGCTCCGCGGCGCTCGTCAACGTGCTCGAAACCGAGCGCTCGATCGACTTCAACGGCGTGATGCTGCTGTCGCAGATCCTGTCCTTCGACGGCAGCGTTGACCGCGCCGAGTCAAACCCGGGCGTCGACCTCCCCTACGAGCTCGCGCTGCCGACTTACGCCGCGACCGCCTGGTACCACCACCGGCTCGCCGACGCGCCGGCGACGCTCGCGCCGCTGCTCAAGGAAGTCGAGCACTTCGCGATGACCGACTATGCGCTCGCGCTCGCAGAGGGTGCGGGCCTCAGTCCCGAGGCGCGGCGCGCGATCGTCCAGAAGCTGCACCGCTACACCGGGCTTCCCGAGGACTACATCGAGAAGGCCAACCTCAGGGTCAACGGCGGCGAGTTCAGGAAGACGCTGCAGGCCGACAGCGACACGACGACCGGGCGCCTCGACACGCGCTTCAACGGCCCGACGCTCGACCCGCTCGCCAAGACCGCCGACTACGACCCGCAGGCCTCGGCACTGCGCTCGGCCTACGTCTCGGCGTTCAACGACTACGTGCGCAAGGAGCTGAAGTACGGCGAAGGCAGGACCTTCAAGCCGTCGGTGCCGTTCTACCGGACCTGGGTCGGGGCGCACCAGCCGCCGGGCTCGACGTTTCCGGCGCCGCACGCGACCAACGTGCTGCCCGACCTCGCGAACGCGATGAAGAACAACCCGAACCTGAAGGTCATGCTGCACGCCGGTTACTACGACCTCGCCACGCCCTACTTCCAGGGCGTCTACGAGATGCAGCACCTGCCGATGGCGGCGAGCCTGCAGAAGAACATCGAGTACCAGTTCTACGAGTCCGGGCACATGGTGTACGCGCACGAGGCGTCGCTGAAGACGCTGCACGACTCGGCCGCGGCGTTCATCCGCCGCACCGACAACCTCAAGGGGCACTAGCGCCGCGCGCCGGCCGCGAAGCAGCGCTCGAGGTGGTCGTCGACGATGCCGACCGCCTGCATGAACGCGTAGCAGATCGTCGTGCCGACGAAGGTGAAGCCGCGGCCCTTCAGCGCCTTGCTGAGCGCATCGCTCTCGGGCGTCGAGGCGCGGATGTCCGCGAGCGTGCGCGGGCGGCGGCGCCTGCCGCGCGGCGCGAACGACCAGGCGATCTCATCGAGGCTCTCGCCGGCATCGAGCAGCGCGAGCTCGGCGCGCGCGTTCTGCGTGAAGCCCAGCACCTTCAGCCGGTTGCGGACGATGCCGGGGTCCTTCAGCAGCGCGGCGTGGCGGCGCGCCGTGTAGCGCGCGATCTTGGCGGCGTCGAAGCCGTCGAACGCGCGCCGGTAGTGCTCGCGCTTCCTGAGCACCGTGATCCAGCTGAGGCCGGCCTGGGCACCCTCCAGGCACAGCATCTCGAAGAGCATCCGCTCGTCGTGCACCGGCACGCCCCACTCGGTGTCGTGGTAGGCGACGTAGAGCGGATCGGTACCGCACCAGCCGCAGCGGTAGCGGCCGTCGGCGTGCAGCGTCGCCGCGCGGCGCTTGGGCTCAGCCATCGCCCTGCCCCCGCTCAGATTCCGAGCGCATCGCGCAGCCGGTAGCCGAGCACTGCGGCCGGCAGGAACCAGGGGTCGCCGGTGTAGAACGGCCGCGCCGGGAACGAAAGTCCGGTGAGCGCCGACTCGCCGCCCGGCCGGCCGGCGATCGCGAGCCCGATCTTGCGCCCGTAGTAGGTCGCGCTCGGCACGCCCTGCCCGCAGTAGCCCATGCAGTAGTAGAGGCCGCGCTCCTCTCCGAGGTGCGGCATCGTGTCGAAGGTGAACCCCACGAAGCCCATCCAGGCGCGGCTCACCCTGACCGCGGCGAGTTCCGGGAAGATCTCGCCGAGCATCGCGCGCAGCCGCGGCACGCAGCGCGAGGCGTCCGTCTCGCGGGCCGCCGCACGGCCGCCGAACAGGATCCTGCGCCCGTCGGGCGAGGGCCGGTAGTAGACGACGACGCGGCGCGTGTCGCCGACGTTGCGCGCGTGCGGGATCAGGCGCCTGACGAGCGCGGGATCGAGCGCCTCGGTGGCGATGATGTAGCTGCCGATCGGCAGGATCCGGCGGCGGTGCCACGGCGCGAAGCGCCCGGTGTAACCGTTGGTCGCGATGAGCACCTGGCGCGCGGCGACGACGCCCCGCGTCGTCGCCACCGCGAAGCCTTCCGCAGTGCGCGCGATGGACCCGACCGCGCAGTGCGCGCGAAAGCCCGCGCCCGCCGCCGCGGCACGCGCGTGGAGCGCGCGCACGAGCTTCGCCGGGTGGACCGCGGCGTCGCCGGGGTAGACGACGCCGCCGTGGTAGAACGGGGTCAGGATCTCCTCGTCCTGCCGGGCGCGCGGCACGAGGCGGTACGGCACCTCGAGCCCCTTGGGCTGCGCCTCCGCCTCGCGCACGAGCGCTCCGTAGAGCCGCGGCGTGTGCGCGCCCACGAAGCAGCCGACGTCGCGCCAGTCGCAGTCGAGGCCCTCGTCGCTCGCGAGGCGCTTGAGATCCGCAACCGCCTCGAGCCCTTCCTCGTAGATCCGGGTCGCGATCGCCTCTCCGTGGCGCGCGCTCAAGGCTGCGTGGCTCGGCTTGATGCTGAAGGCGACCTGCCCGCCGTTCTTCGCCGAGCAGCCGCCGCCCACGGGCCCGGAGTCGAGCACCAGCGTCGAGCGCCCGGCGCGCGCCGTCTCGCGCGCCGCGCACAGTCCCGTGTAGCCGCTGCCGACGATGACGACGTCGCAGCGCTCCGGCAGCGGCTCCTCGGCCGCAACCGGCAGCGGCGCGTCGAGCGTCCAGTAGCAGTCGGCCGCGTAGTCGTCGGCGTACATCAGCCGTGGCCGCCGGGCGGGCGCCGCGCGCGGTACGGGAAGAACCACGGCTTTCGTTCCATGACGTAGTCGAGGTGCACGTGCTTGGGTTCGCGGAAGGCGTCGAGCCCCTCGGCGCCGAGCTCGCGGCCGATGCCGCTGTGGCGCATGCCGCCAAAGGGCGCCGCGTCGTTGTCGGTCAGCGGATCGTTGATCCAGAAGGTCCCGGCCTTGATCGACTCCATGGCGCGCATCGCGATCCCGAGGTCGTTGGTGTAGATCGAGGCGCCGAGGCCGAACTCGGAGTCGTTGGCGAGCCTGATCGCCTCGTCGGCATCGGCGACCGTCGTGATCGACACGACCGGCCCGAAGATCTCCTCGCGCGTCGCGACGCTGCCGTGGCGCACGTCGCTCAGGATCGTCGGCTGGAAGAAATGCCCCGGCAGCCCCGATGGCCGGAACGTGCGGCCGCCGAGCCGGAGCGTCGCACCGTCCTTGACCGCGCGCGCGACCTGGTCCTCGACGCGGCGCGCGGCCTCGAGCGAGATCAGGGGACCTAGGTCGGTGTCCGGCTTCATCGGGTCGCCGACCTCGAGGAACGCGACGTACTCGTGCATGCGCTCGGCGAACTCGGCGGCGATCGGCCGCTCCACGTAGATGCGCTTGCTCGAGGTGCACACCTGGCCCGCGTTCAGCAGCCGCGCCCAGGCGACGCCCGGCACCGCGACCTCGAGGTCGGCGTCCTTGAACACGATGAACGGGTCGATCGAGCCGAGCTCGAGGTTGACCTTCTTGAGCTGGGCGCCGGCGGCGGCGGCGATCTTGCGGCCGGCCGCGGTCGAGCCCGTGAACGCAACGAGGTCGACGTCCGGGTGCTCGACGAGCGCCTGGCCGGTGTCGGGCCCGCCGGTGAGGACGTTGACGACGCCGGGCGGCAGCAGCTCGTAGACCTCGGCGAGCTTGAGGTTGGAGAGCGGGTTCTGGTGCGGCGGCTTGCAGACGACGGTGTTCCCGGCGGCGATCGCCGGCGCGACCTTCCAGGCCATCAGCAGCAGCGGGAAGTTGAACGGCACGATCGCCGCGACGACGCCGTAGGGCTCCTTGATCGTGAAGTTGAGCTGGTGCGGCGCGACCGGCGGCACGGAATTCCCGTAGCTCGAGCGCGCGACCTCGCCGTAGTACTCGAAGCAGGCCGCGACCCAGTCGATGCAGTCGGTGGCCTCGCACAGGGGCTTGCCGGTCTCCTGCGTCATCAGCGTCGCGAGCGCATGCTCGCGCGCGCGGATGCGCGCAGCGACCTCGCGCAGCAGCCGCGCCTTCTCGACGCCGGGCACCTTCCACCAGGCGTGCTGCGCCGCGCGCGCGGCAGCGACCGCGCGCGCGACGTCGGCCGCGCCGCAGTCGGCGACCGTGCCGAGGGGCTTGAGCGTCGCCGGGTTCTTGATCTCCCGCGACGTCCCGCTTTGCGCATCCACCCACGCGCCATTGATCAGGATCTGGTGCACGCCGCGCCCTCCCCGTCGTTCGCGGGCGACTATGATGCCTGAGCGCTGTGAGTGGCGCGCGCCGCGCCTGGCACGGCAGAATGGGCGATGCCCGCCGCATCGCCGCTCTACGTCTGGCTGACCCCGTCGCTGGTCGCGCTGTTCCTGTACGGCATCGGTCAGGGACTCGTCAAGAAGTACATCGGCGAGGTCTCGCCGGCGCGCTTCTGCCTCTACTACCTGCTCGCCAACGTCGTCGGCAACGCGCTCTGGTTCGTCACCCACGACCACCCGCCGCTGCTCGCCCCCGCAGGCCGCGAGTTCCTCGAGACCGGCGTCGTCGCCTACATGTTCGACGGCACCGGCTGGATCCTGTACTTCGAGTCGATCATCGCGGGGCCAATCACGATTGTCGGCACGCTGTCGGCGGCCTACCCGGCGCTGACGATCGTGTTCGCGCACTTCTTCCTCGGCGAGCAGCTGAACGCGATGCAGTACGTCGCCGTCGTGCTCGTGATCGGCGGCTGCATCGGCCTCTCCTGGTCGCCGGGCGGCGGCGACGGGCGCGTCCAGGGCCGGCGCTGGATCCCGCTCGCGTTCTTCGCGCTCATGTGCTGGGCGACCTCGGGCACGATCCTGAAGCACGCCTATTCGCTGCCGGCGGCGAACGAAATCAACGTGCTCGTCTCGAGCACGATCGGCGGCGTGCTGACGCTCGGTATCTACGGCTGGCTCAAGGGCCGCCACGGCCCGCACTCGCTGCGCGAGTACGCGCACGCGCTCGTGCCGATGGGCATGATGGCAGGCGGCAACATCGGCGTCCTGACCGCGACGCGCTACGGGCAGCTCTCGATCGTGACGCCGCTGACCGCCGCCTACCCCGTCGTGACGATCGCCTTCGCGGCGATCGTCCTCAAGGAGCGCATCAGCGTGCTGCAGTACGCCTGCATCGCCGCGATCATCGCCGGGATGATCCTGTGCCCGCCGTGAGCGGGCCGGCCGCCGATGCCGCACGACTACCTCGGTAATGCGCTGAGCCCGACGTCGGCCGCGACGCTCGCCGCGATCGACGACTTCGTCGGCGGCTTCCTCGGCTACGAGCAGCGCATGCTGCGCATCGTCGCGGCCGCCGATGCCGATCCCGCGAGCTGCCTCGTGAACGCCTACGCCGGGTGGTTGTGGATGTTCCTCGAGTCGCCCGAGGCGCCGGCGCGCGCCGCCACCTACCTTGCCCGGGCCACCGCGGCGAGCCCCGGTGCGACGCGGCGCGAGCAGCTCGCGACCGAGCTGCTCCGGGCCTGGGCCGGGGGCGATGTCGACTCCGCCATCGCCCGTGCCGAGGCCATGCTCGCGCAGGCGCCCCGGGACCTCGCGGCGCTCAAGCTCCACCAGTACTTCAACTTCAACCGCGGCGCGAGCCCCGAGATGCTCAGGATCGCGCTCGCGGCGCTGCCGTCAGCCGGCGACGTCGCGCAGCTGCACGGCATGCTCGCGTTCGCCTACGAGCAGTGCCACCTGCTCGGGGATGCGGAGGCCGCGGCGCGCCGCGCGCTTGCGATGCTGCCGCGCGAGCCCTGGGCGCAGCACGCGCTCGCGCACGTGATGCTGACGCAAGGACGCATCCTCGAGGGCATCGGCTTCCTCGAGTCCGTGTCGCACACCTGGGCCGGGCTCACTTCGTTCATGGACACCCACAACTGGTGGCACCTCGCGCTCTTCTATATCTCGGAGGGCCGCGGCGAGGACGCGCTCGCGATCTACGACGCGCACGTGTGGGCGCGCGACCGCAACTACTCGCAGGACCAGGTGGGGGCGGTGTCGCTGCTTGCGCGCCTCGAGCTCGCGGGCCATCCCGTCGGCACGCGCTGGCACTCGCTCGGCGAGCACCTGAAGGCGCGCCACGCCGACACGGTCGAGCCCTTCCTGACGCTGCAGTACCTCTACGGCCTCGCGCGCGCCGAGCGCCCCGAGGCCGATGCGCTGCTGGCCGCGGTCGCGGCACGTGCCGCGAGCGCGCCGGGCCCGCTGCAGGCGACCTGGGCCGAGGTGGCGCTGCCGGCCGCGCACGGGCTGCTCGCGCACGCGCGCGGCGACCATGCGACGGCGCGCCGCGCGCTCGGACCGACGCTCGGCCGGATGATCGAGGTCGGCGGCAGCCACGCGCAGCGCGACCTCTTCCAGCAGATCTACCTCGACAGCCTGCTGCGCACGGGCGCCCGCGTCGCCGCCCAGCAGCTCCTCGAGGAACGCCGGCGTTTCGAGCCCGACGGCGTGCCGCTCAACCGGCGGCTCGCCGCGCTCTACGCCGAGCTCGGGCTCCCGGCGCAGGCCGCCGAGGCGGCCGCGCGGGCGCGCCGCTAGGGCCGGGCGGCCGCGTCCCTGAGGAACGCCGCGACGTCCGCGGCGGAGCGCGCCGGGATCTCGATCTGCGGCAGGTGCCCGACCTTCGGGTAGGTGATCAGTCGCGCGCCTTCGATCGCGCTCGCGAAGCGCCGGCCGCTCTCGACCGGGACCAGCGCGTCCGCCTCGCCGTGCAGCACGAGCGTCGGCACGTGGATCGCGGCGAGCTTCTCGGTCGAGGCATCGCTGAGTGAGCGGAAGTCCGGCGACATCAGGATCGCGCGGTGCCCGGGCGCCCGCTGCAGCTCCGCCCAGCGATCGACGAGGGCCTTGGTGATCACCGCGGGGTCGTAGACGTCCTTCTTGAGGCCGTCCTCGATCAGCGGCCGGTTGTCGATGTGCGCGAGCAGCCAGCGGCCGGCCGAGTACTGCAGGATCCGGAACGCAAGCGGGAGCTTGTCGGGCGGCGGCAGCGGCCAGCCGGCCGCATCGACGAGGATCAGCGCCGACAGCCGCTCGGGGTGCGCGAGCGCGTAATGCCACGCGACGCCGCCGCCCATCGAGTTGCCGGCCAGCGCGAACCGCGGGAGGTCGAGCCCGGTCGCGAGCGCATCGACCGCGGCAACGAGGCCCGGCGCGCTCAGCACGTAGCCCTCCGGCGCGCGCGTGAGGCCATGGCCCGGGAGGTCGAGCGTGATCACGCGGTACTCGGTCGCGAGCGCCGGCAGCCACTGGTCCCACGTGGTGAAGGAGTCGCCGTAGCCGTGCAGCAGCACGAGCGGCGGCGTCCCGGCCGGGCCGCTCGCCTGGTAGTGGAGCCGCAGGCCCCCGGGCACGTCGAGATAGCCGGACTTCGTGCCGCCGTAGCGCGCCTCGAGCGTCGCGTACGGGATGTCCGGGCCGCGCAGCGCGAGCCAGGCCGCGGCGACGACCGCGACCACTACCACGAGCGCGATCATCAGTCCGCGCCGCACCACGCGCTCCCTCAGAACGACCAGTCGAAGTGCAGGCCAGCCGTGATCGGCTGGCCAGCGGCGCCGATGTTATTGCTGAACACCGGCGGCGTCGGACTCGTCAGGAAGAAGTTCTTCGTCAGGAAGTAGCGCTGATTCGTGACGTTGTGCACCCAGATCGAGACGCTCCAGGACTTACCCGAGTCCGGCGACAGCGCGATGCTCGCGTTCGCGAGCCAGTACGAGTCGATCTGGAACTGTGGCGGACCCTGCAGGTGGCCGGTCGCATCCGCGGTCTCAAGCAGGAACACCTGGTCGTAATTGTCGTGGTAGCTGTAGTTGATTTCGCCGCGCAGCCGGTAGCCGCCGATCGGGAGGCCGTAGGCGATCTCGCCGCCGTAGCTCAGCTTCGGGAAGTCGATGTCGCGGCCGTTGAAGTTCGAGCCGTTGCTGTTGAAGACGTCGGCCGTGTACTTGCCTTCCTTGTAGCCGAGGTACTGTGAGAGCTCGAAGCCGTTGCCCGGCGCCCAGGTGATCTCGGCCTCGCCGCCCTCGATGTGTGACTTCGGCGCGTTGATGAACGAGCCAATGTAGCCGTTCAGCGTCAGGAACTTCGACAGCACCTGCTGATCAGTGTAGTCGTAATAGAAGAGCGCACCGTTCACGCGAAATGCCGGCGTCACATCCGCTTTGATGCCGAGTTCGTAGGCGAGCAGCTTCTCGGGCGCGAACGGCGGGCTCGCCGCCGTCAGGTTGTGGGCGGTGAAGCCGCCGGATTTCACGCCGCGGCTGATGCTGCCGTAGACGAGCGTGCCCTTCTGGACCTCGAAGTCGAGTTCGGCCTTGCCGGAGACGTTGGTGCTCTCGATCGACTGCGACTCGGGGCCGGACGCGACGCCGCCGCCGAACAGCGTCTGCAGGTTCTCGAGGTCCCGCGTCTCGCGGTCCGGCCGCACGCCGAGGATGCCCTTCAGGCGGTCCGTGAACTGGTAGGTGCCCTGCGCGAACAGACCGAGCGAATGGCTGAACTGCGTGTAGTTGGTCAGCGCCGAGGCACCGTAGATCGCGCTGAAGTCGCCGAAGAAGTTCTCGACCAGCTTGTCGTTCGCGTAGTAGACGCCCGCGACCCAGCTGAAGGGGCCAACGCCGGTCGAGGCGAGGCGCGCCTCCTCCGAGAAGACCGTGACGTCGTCGTGGAAGTAGACGTCGGACTCGTCGTACTGCGTCGCGTCCCAGTCGACAAATTCGCGGCGCACGAACTTGTCGAAAGAGGTGATGCTCGTGAGCTTGACGGCGCCGAGGTCGACGTTGACATGCAGGTTGGCGCCGTTGTTGGAGTTGTCGACGCCGGGCTTGGTGTTCGGCGAGATACCGACGGTCTGCGCGAACGCCGGCGTCAGGCTCCAGCCGGTGACGTACGGGCTCGTGTCGGCGGGGATCACCGGCCCGGGCGGCGTCGGCGAGTACGGCGAGGGCTGGAACGGCGCGATCAGCTGCGTGCCATACGCATCGGACTTATCAATCGAGGAATAAAGCGTCAGGCGCGCGCTGACGCCCGAGGTCGGCAGCCACTCGAGCTGGGCGCGGCCGCTGATCTTGTCCTTGTCGCCGAGCTTCTGCCCGGTCGTGCGGTTCCACTGCCACGCCCCGCCCTGCTCGGTCGCGAGCGACAGCCGGCCGAAGAGGCCTGGCGCGAGCGAGCCCGATACGAAGCCCTCGGCGCTGAGCGCGCCGAAGGAGCCGTAGTCGACGCTGACGCCGGCGTGGGTCTCGGCGGTCGGGCGGTTGATGATGAAGTTGACCGCGCCGCCGGTGGTGTTGAGCCCGTAGAGAGTCCCCTGCGGGCCGCGCAGCACCTCCACGCGGCTGAGGTCGAACAGCGCGCCCTGCGTCTGGATCGGAAAGCGCAGCGGCACCTCGTCGACGCTGACGCCGACCGCGGCGGTGTTGTTCGAGGTGTAGTCGATGAAGCCGACGCCGCGCAGCCGGAATTGCGGCTGGCCGCTCGAGAACGCGGGCTCGACCTCGAGGCTCGGCGTCACATTCTGAAGGTCGTTGACCTTCTCGACGCCGGTGTCCCTCAGCGTGTCGGGCGACAGCACCGAGAGCGCGATGCCGACGTTCTGCGCCGACTCCTCGCGCCGCTGAGCGGTCACGATGACGTCCTCAAGCTTGCCGGGCTCGGCGGTCGACTTGCTCGGCGGGGTGTCGGCGCGGGCGATGCCGAGCGTTGCGCCGATGGCGATCGAGAAGGCGATGCAGAGCGGTGTTCCGCGGTTCATGGGGTGCTCCGGTCGTGCGCGCCGCGACGAGGAGCCACCGCCGCGCGCGCGAACGGATACCAGCAGCCCCAGCCCTGTTGCGTGCAGATGCGTTGCGTCGTCGCAACACCCGTTTCGGACAGACTAGCTCCGTCGGGTTTCGCGCGCAATCATCCTGTTGCGCTTACGGTACCACCGGAAGGCACCGACGCCCCATCACTTCGTGTCAGGGCGCAATTACTTCATCGTTGGCATCACGAAGTCGGCGCGCACCGCCTCGGGCTCGGGCCAGCGCTGCGTGACCGTCTTCAGGCGCGTGTAGAAGCGCACGCCTTCCGGCCCATGCATGTGATGGTCGCCAAAGAGCGAATGGCGCCAGCCGCCGAAGCTATGGAAGGCCATCGGGACCGGGATCGGCACGTTGACGCCGACCATTCCGACCTCGACGTCGCGCGTGAACGCGTGCGCGATCGCGCCGCTCGAGGTGAAGACCGACGTGCCGTTCGCGAACTCGTGGCTGTTGATGAGCTTGAGCGCCGCCGCGTAGTCCGGCACGCGCACGACCGACAGCACCGGCCCGAAGATCTCCTCGCGGTAGATCCGCATGTCGGGCCGCACGTGGTCGAAGAGCGTCGGGCCGACGAAGAACCCCTCGTCGCAGCCGGGCACCTGGACGCCGCGGCCGTCGACGACCAGCGTGGCGCCCGCTTTCTGGCCATCGTCGATGTAGCCGCGCACGCGCTCGCGCGCCGCGCCGTTGACGAGCGGCCCCATGTCGACGCCGGCGCCATCGCCGGCGCCGACCTTGAGCGCCTGAACGCGCTTGGCGAGCCGGCCGACGAGTGCATCGGCAGTCGCCTCGCCGACCGCGACCGCGACCGAGATCGCCATGCAGCGCTCGCCGGCCGAGCCGTAGGCGGCGCCGATGATCGCCTCGGTGGCGGCATCGAGATCGGCGTCCGGCATCACGATCGCGTGATTCTTGGCGCCGCCGAGCGCCTGCACGCGCTTGCCGTGGCGCACGCCCTCGGCCTGGATGTAGCGCGCGATCGGCGTCGAGCCGACGAAGCTGACCGCGGCGATGCCGGGGTGCTCCAGCAGCGCATCGACCGCCGCCTTGTCGCCCTGCACGACGTTGAAGACGCCGTCCGGGAGCCCGGCCTGCTTCAGCAGGTCCGCGAGCATCAGCGACACCGACGGATCGCGCTCGGAGGGCTTGAGGATGAACGCGTTGCCGCAGGCAAGCGCCACCGGGAACATCCACATTGGCACCATCGCCGGGAAGTTGAACGGCGTGATGCCGGCGACGACGCCGAGCGGCTGGCGGATGCCGAAGCTGTCGACGCCGGTGCCGACGCTCTCGCTGAACTCGCCCTTGAGGAGCTGCGGCGCGCCGCAAGCGAACTCGACGACCTCCATGCCGCGCGTCAGCTCGCCCTCGGCGTCGGCGAGCGTCTTGCCGTGCTCCTCCGACAGCGTGCGCGCCAGCGCCTTCTGGTGCTGCGTCAGCAGTTCCTTGAAGCGAAACAGCACGCGCGCGCGCTGCAGCGCCGTGGTGCGTCCCCAGGCCGGCTGCGCCGCCTGCGCGCTGCGGACCGCGGCGTCGACGTCGGCGCGCTCGGCCATCGCAGCCTCGCGCACGACGCGCCCGAGCGCGGGGTTGTACACCGGCGAGCGGCGCGCGCCGCTGCCGTTCACGACCCGTCCGTCGATGTAGTGGCCGACCAGCGCGGTCGGCGCCGCGGGCACGCGGTTCTGCAGCTGGGCGCTCATCGCTGACTCCTCAGGCCGGGACGGCGCGCAGCGCGCGCCGCACGCCCTCGACGATCGCCTCGACGTCGCTCGCCGAGCTCACGAAGGGCGGCGCGATCGCCAGCGTCTCGCCGCTGAAGCGCACCAGGAAGCCCTCGTCGAGCGCCCGCTCGAACACCTTGATCGCGCGCAGGCCCGGCTGGCCGTCGATCGGCGCGAGGTCGATGCCGGCCGCGAGCCCGAGGTTGCGGATGTCGACGACGTGCGGCTCGCCCTTGAGCGAGTGCACCTTCTGCTCGAGCACGGGCGCAAGCTCCGCGGCGCGCGCGATCAGCTTCTCGTCCGCCATCACGTCGAGCGTCGCGTGGCTCGCGGCGACCGCGAGCGGGTGCGCCGAGTAGGTGTAGCCGTGCGCGAACTCGATCATGTGGGCCGGGCCCGTCATGAACGCCTGGTAGATGTCGTCGCGGGCGATCACGCCGCCCATCGGGACCGTCGCGTTGTTGACCGCCTTCGCGAACGTCGTGAGGTCGGGCTGCACGCCGACGAAGTCGGCGCCGAACGGCGTGCCGAGGCGACCGAAGCCGGTGATGACCTCGTCGAAGATCAGCAGGATGCCGTGCTTGGTGCAGATCTGGCGCAGCCGCTCGAGGTAGCCCTTCGGCGGCGGGATGACGCCGGTCGAGCCCTGCATCGGCTCGACGATCACCGCGGCGATCGTCGAGGCATCGTGCAGGCCGACGAGGCGCTCGAGCTCGTCGGCGAGGTGCGCGCCCCAGGTCGGCTGGCCGCGCGTCCAGCGCGTCTCGTTCGGGTTGTAGGTGTGCGGCAGGTGGTCGACGCCGTTGATCATCAGCGATGCGAACATCTTGCGGTTCGCGACCATGCCGCCGACCGAGATGCCGCCCATGCCGACGCCGTGGTAGCCGCGCTCGCGGCCGATGATCCGGGTGCGCGAGGCCTCGCCGCGGGCGCGGTGGTAGGCGACGGCGATCTTGATCGCGGTGTCGACGGCCTCGGAGCCGGAGTTCACGAAGAACACGCGGTCCTGCGGGCGGCCCGCGAGCGCCGCGATGCGCGTCGCGAGGTGAAACGCAGGCTCGTGGCCCATCTGGAAGGACGGCGCGTAGTCGAGCGTCTCGACCTGGCGCTTGACCGCCTCGACGACGCGCGGGTGCGAGTGGCCGAGCGGCGAGCACCACAGGCCCGACAGGCAGTCGAAGACGCGCCGGCCGTCGGCGAGCGTGAAGTAGCAGCCCTTGGCCGACGCGATCAGCCTGGGCGCCGCCTTGAACATCCGGTTGTGCGTGAACGGCATCCACCAGGCGCGCAGCTCGGCCTCGCGGGACTCAGGGTGCAGGTGACTGACGGCGCTCAAGGGCCTCTCCTCGCCGGGCGGCGCCCGGACATGCGGGGTCGAAGGGCGCGCGCACAGGGACGCGCAGGTGGACAGCCTGCGCCGATCGGCCGGACGGGGCCAGACACGGTGACCGGCGAATTTCGCTATACTGTATTGATTACAATGGCAGTACAGATCTCTGGTCCGCGCTCGCTGCGCGCCCGCCTGGTCGAGGAGCTGCGGGCGCAGATCGCCTCCGGCGGCCTGGCCGCCGGCATGGCGCTGCCGTCGGTGCGGCGTCTCGCCCGCGAGCGCGGCGTCAGCGCCTTCACGGCCGCCGAGGTCTACAACGTGCTGACCGCCGCCGGCCTCATCGAGGCGCGGCGCGGCAGCGGCTACTTCGTCGCCGGCCCCCGCCCGGCGCCTCCGCCGCGGTCCGCGAGTGCCACCGCCGACGCGCTCTGGGAGCGCCGCCTCGAGGCGCGCGCCCAGCCGATCCTCGTCGACGCCGGCGGCGGCTGGCTGCCGGCGGCGTGGCAGTACGGCGACGGCATCCGCGCGGGACTGCGCAGCCTCGCGCGCCGGCCGCTGCCGACCGACGGCTACGGCTCGCCGCTCGGGCTCGAGGCGCTGCGCGCCCACTTCGCGACGCAGCTCGCGAGCCGCGGACTCGCGCTCTCCACCGACCAGCTGCTGCTGACCCAGGGCGCGAGCCAGGCGCTCGACCTGATCGTGCGGGCGCTGTTGTCGCCGGGCGACCGGGTCGCCGTCGAGGATCCGGGCTACCCGCCGACGCTCGAGTTGCTGCGCGCGCGCGGCGTCAGGCTGGTCGGGATCCCGCGCCTCGCGAACGGGCCGGATGCCGATGCGCTCGCCGCGGCGCTGAAGCGCCGGCCGGTGCGCGCGCTGTTCACCAACACGACGCTGCAGAACCCGACCGGCACGACGACCGAGCTGCCGGTCGCGCGCCGCGTGCTCGAGCTCGCCGAGCGCCACGGCTTGCTGGTCGTCGAGGACGACATCTTCGCCGACCTCGCGCCGACGCCGGCGATGACGCTCGCGACGCTCGACCAGTGCCGGCGCGTCGTCTACGTCTCCTCGATCTCGAAGGCGATCTCGCCGACGCTGCGCGTCGGCTATGTCGTCGCCCCGCCCGAGGCGGCGCCACGGCTCGCCCGGCTGAAGGCGCTGTCGGCGCTCGCCTCGAGCGAGCTCGCCGAGCGCCTCGTGCTCGAGGTCATGATGCAGCCGCACTACCGGCGCCACCTCGAGGCGCTGCGCCGGCGACTCGCGACAACCCAGCAGCGCGTGCAGGCTGCGCTGCTCGGCCACGGCGTCGAGCTCGCGTTCCGGCCGGCGGCCGGCATGTTCGTGTGGGGGCGCCTGCGCTCGCGCGAAACGGTCGGGCGCCTGTGGCGCGCAGCGGTCGCCGCCGGCGTGCTGCTGGCCCCCGGGGAGCTCTTCCGTCCCGACGGGCGCGCGACGCCGTACTGGCGCTTCAACGTCGCGCACTGCGACGGCGGTGCGCTCGGCCGCTTCCTCGACGGCCTCGCCGAGCGCGGACCCGCCTAGAGCGGCAGCCCCGAGGGCGGACGGCGCCGGAACCAGCCGGTGAGACTGATGCGCTCGCGGCGCGCGGCGCGAACCTCGTGCTCGAAGCGCTGGCTGAGGAAGGCGGCGAGCGTGCCGCCCTGCGGCGTGACGCGGACCTCGCCACCGTCGGTCGCGATCACGAGCTCGCCGCCGTCGCCGTCGCGCCAGTCCTCGTTGAGGTACAGCACCACCGACACGACGCGCTCGGCGCCCTGCGGCGAGCGGTCGAGGTGGCGCGCGTAGCGCCTGCCTGGCGCGTAGATCGCGTAGTGGCACTCGAGGTCGCTCAGGCCGAGCATCAGCGTGCGATTGAGCGCGACGCGCAGCGCCTCGAAGCGCTCGAGGAGCGCCGACTCCGCTTCGCACTCGGTGTCGATGAGCCAGCAGGTGCGGTCGCCGCGGATGTCGGGGCGCACCGCGCGGTTCCCGCCGGCGCCGACCGCCGCCGCCCGAAAGCCGCCGGCCGCCTCGCGCCGCGCGACCGCGGCGCGCAGCGCGCTGAGGAGCGCTGCGTCGACGAAAGCCGCGTCGATGCCGTAGCCAGGCCCGGCGAGTGCCTCGATCAGCGTCGCGCCCACCGCGGCTCAGGCCCGCCGCCGCTCGAGTCGCCGCGGCCGGCGCGGACGGAGCGTCGCGCGCTGCGGCGGCAGCAGCATCGTGCCGCGGCAGCGCGCGGCGCCGCAGCGGCAGCTGAAGACCGCCTCGATGTCCGGCGGGTCGTCGGCATCGCGCTCGAGGCAGTAGTCGTAGGCGAGCTCCTCGCCCGCGGCGATGTCGCGGATCGCCTCGATGTAGATGCGCCCGTCGTCGACCACGGTCTCGCAGTTCGGATCGCAGCCGTGGTTGACGTAGCGTGACTCGTTGCCGCCGACGCCGCCGTCGATCACGGTGTGCGCATCGACGGTGAACAGGAACGTATGGTTGTCGTCGTCGGCCTTGTGCTCGTAACGGCGGTCCGCCTCTTCGTGCGAGATCCGCTCCCCGACGTACTCGATGAGGCGCGTTCCGCGGGCGATCGGCCGCGTCGCGAACACGCCGCTGCCGTGGATCGATGACTGCAGGACGCGAAACGGCGGGGCGGCTCTCGACGGGCTCATCTGGGGCCTCTGCAAGTTCGGGTTCAGACGGCCACCGGCGCCTTGATCGGCGCGTGGTGGCGGTAGTCGAGGACCGCGAAGTCCTCGTAGACGTATTCGAACAGCGTCGGCGGGCGGCGGCGGATCTCGAGCCGCGGCAGTGGCAGCGGCTCGCGCGCGAGCTGCAGCTCGACCTGCTCGAGGTGGTTGAGGTACAGGTGGCAGTCGCCGCCGGTCCAGACGAAGTCGCCGACCTCGAAGTCGCACTGCTGCGCGACCATGTGCGTCAGCAGTGCGTAGGAGGCGATGTTGAACGGCACGCCGAGGAAGAGGTCGGCGCTGCGCTGATAGAGCTGGCAGCTGAGCCGGCCGCCGGCCACGAAGAACTGGAAGAACGCATGGCAAGGCAGGAGCGCCATGCGCTCGAGCTCGCCGACGTTCCAGGCACTGACGATGATGCGCCGCGAGTCCGGGTTCTTGCGCAGCGTCGCGACCGCGGCCGCCATCTGGTCGATGTGGCGCCCGTCCGCCGCGACCCAGTCGCGCCACTGCTTGCCGTACACCGGCCCGAGCTCGCCGTTCTCGTCGGCCCATTCGTCCCAGATCGTGACGCCCTGCTCGCGCAGCGAGCGGACGTTGGTCTCGCCGCGCAGGAACCAGAGCAGCTCGTGGACGATGCTCTTCAGGTGCAGCTTCTTGGTCGTCACGACCGGGAAGCCCGCCGCGAGGTCGAAGCGCAGCTGCGCGCCGAAGACCGCGAGCGTCCCGGTCCCGGTGCGGTCCTCCTTGCGGGCGCCGTTGTCGCGCACGTGGCGCAGCAGGTCGAGGTACTGCCGCATCGGGCTCAGGCCGCCTGGTAGTTTCCGGAGGGCTCGCGCCTGCGATAGGCGTAGACCAGCATCGCAATCCCGGCGACCAGCATCGGCAGCGACAGCACGATGCCCATCGTCAGCCAGCCGCCGGCGAGATAGCCGAGCTGCACGTCGGGCACGCGCACGAACTCGACCAGGATCCTGCAGCTCGAGTAGCTGACGAGGAACAGTCCCGACGGCGCCCACCGCGGTCGCGGGCTCGAGGTGAACCACCACATGATCAGGAACAGGAGCCCGCCCTCGAGCCCCGCCTCGTAGAGCTGCGAGGCGTGCAGCCCGACGACCGTGCCGTCCGGCTGGCGGACCGCGAACCCCCACGGCAGGTCGGTCGGCTTGCCCCACAGCTCGCCGTTGATGAAGTTGCCGATCCGCCCGGCGCCGAAGCCGATCGCCGGCAGCGGCGTCGCGAAGTCCCAGACGTCGACGATGCGGCGCCCGCGGCGCACGGCGAAGATCGCGAGCGCGACGATGACGCCGACGAGGCCGCCGTGAAAGCTCATGCCCCCTTCCCAGATCTTGTACCAGTAGCTCGGATCGCTCGCGAGCGCGTCGTGGCCGTAGAACAGCAGCCAGCCGAGGCGCCCGCCGATGATGACGCCGAAGACCGTGAAGAACAGGAAATCGTCGACGTCGATCGTCGTCCACGTGGAGCCCGGGCGGCGCGCGCGCTGGCGTGCGATCGCCCACGCGGCCAGGAACCCGACCACGTACATGATCCCGTACCAGCGGAGCTTCAGCGTGACCGCGCCGAGCCAGGGCAGCGTCACCGGCCCGATCTTGAGCGCGATCGGATCGAACGCGGGGTAGTTCAGCATCGCGCGAGTTTAGCGAAATCCGCGCCCCTCAGCCGCGATCGATGCGCGCCACGAGCTCGCCGAGGAGCTCGTAGAGCGCCTCGGTGCTGCGCGCGAGCGCCGAGGCCTTCGGCAACCAGGCGCCGAGGCCCCGCCCGACCGCGATCGTGCCCCCTACCGGCGCCGGGATCACCGTGATCCCCGCCGCCTCGAACTCGGCGACCGCGCGGCGCATGTGCACGGCCGAGGTCACGAGCACGACGTTCTTGATCCACGCCGGCGCGAGCAGCGCCGCGGTCTCGCGCGCATTCTCGCGCGTGGTGCGCGAGCGGGTCTCGAGGAAGCGCGCCTCGAGGCCGAAGTCGCGCTTCAAGGTGGCCTGCATCACCTCGGCCTCGGCCGGACCCGGCTCGACGCGCCCGCCCGAGAGCACGAGCGGCAGGCCCGTGCGCCGCGCGAGCACCGCGCCGCCGGCGAGGCGCTCGAGGCCGGCGGGCAGCAGCGCCGCGCCCGACGGGTCCGCGGCGTTGTGCCGCATGCCCCCGCCGAGCACGACGATCGCGCCGACCGGTACCGGCTGCGAGGCGCCGAGCGGCGGGTACTCCTCGACCGCGAGCGTCAGCACGTCGCTGACGACCGGCAGCGACAGCAGGAGGAGCACCGCGATCGCGGTCGCGATGCACAGCCGCGCGGTCCGCGGCCAGCGCCTGAGCAGCGCGAGGCCGAGCACGCCGAGCAGCAGCGGCCCGCCGGGCGGCAGCACCAGCGCGCGGGCGAGCGCCCGGAACGCGAGGTCAGCGTCCACGGCGCCCGCTCAGTCGTGCGTGACGCGGCACAGGAACGCCTTCAGGTAACGCGTCTCGGGAATCGCCGGGTGGACCGGATGGTCGGGCGCCTGGCCGCCGCTCGCGAGCACCTGCACGAAGCGTCCCAGGTGGCGGCCCGCCTTCTGCAGCGCATCGGTGAGCGCCTCGGGCGCGAGGTGGTAGGAGCACGAGCACGATACCAGGAGGCCGTCGCGCGGCAGGAGCTGCATCGCGAGCTGATTGAGCCTTCGGTAGGCCGCCTCGCCCTTGGCGGCGTCCTTGCGCCGCTTGATGAACGCCGGCGGGTCGACGATCACGACGTCGAAGCGCTCGCGCGCCGCGTGCAGCTCCTCGAGCGCCGCGAACGCATCGGCCTTGATCGTGGCGAGCTCGACGCCGTTGCGCCTGGCGTTGGCCACCGCCGCTTCGAGCGCCGCGCCTGAGGCGTCGACGCAGGTCACCTGCGCCCCGTCGCGCGCCGCCGGGACCGCCCAGGCCCCGACGTAGGAAAAGACGTCCAGCACGCGCGTCGCGCCGCGCAGCCGCGGCAGGAACTGGCGCCGGTTCTCGGCCTGGTCGTAGAACCAGCCCGTCTTCTGCCCGCTCGCGAGCGGCGCCTCGAAGTCGAGCGCCGCCTCGACGACCTTCACACTCGCCGGCAGCTCGCCGCGTGCCGCCTCGACGTACTTCGGCAGCCCCTCGAGCTCGCGCGCGCCGGAGTCGTTCTTGAACACGATGGTCTGCGGACGCACGACCTTGTCGAGCGCGGCAACGATCGCGTCCTTCTGGGCCTCCATGCCGGCGGTGCCGATCTGCACGACGAGCAGGTCGCCGTAGCGGTCGACAACGAGGCCCGGCAGGAGGTCGGATTCGCCGTGCACCAGCCGGTAGTAGGGCTCATCGCTCAGCCGTTCGCGCAGCGCGAGCGCGACCCTGAGCCGGTGCACGAGGAGCCCGGGACCCGGCGCAAAGCCCCGCTCGCGGCTCAGGATCCGGGCCGCGATCAGCGAATGCGGGTTCACGTAGGCGTAGCCGAGGAAGCGGTCACGATCGGACAGCACTGCGACGATCTCGCCGGCGGCGAGCGCAGTCAGCGGCGTCGCCGCCGTGTCGACCTCGTTCGAGAACACCCACAGGTGCCCGGCCGCGATGCGCCGTTCCTCGTGGCGCTTCAGGCGCAGCACCGGGACGTCGGCCGCGGGCGCCGCGGGCGCATCGACTTCGAGTCCGGGTTCGTCGTTCATCGGCACTTCGGCCTGCCAGCGCGCGCGCGTATAGTCGCGGGGTCGGCATTCTATCCGACGCGCCCGCCCGGAACGCTCCCGATGCACCCCTCGCCCGACCGCCCGCGCAACCGACTCGCGGCCGAGACCAGCCCCTACCTGTTGCAGCACGCGGCGAACCCGGTCGACTGGTACCCCTGGTCGCAGGAGGCACTCGCGCGCGCCGCGCGCGAGGACAAGCCGATCCTGCTGTCGATCGGCTACTCCGCCTGCCACTGGTGCCACGTCATGGCGCACGAGTCGTTCGAGCACGAGCCGACGGCGGCACTGATGAACGCGCTCTTCGTCAACATCAAGGTCGATCGCGAGGAACGCCCGGACATCGACCGGATCTACCAGATCGCGCAGCAAGTGCTGACCCAGCGCGGCGGCGGCTGGCCGTTGACGATGTTCCTGTCGCCCGAGGACCAGATGCCGTTCTTCGGCGGCACCTACTTCCCGCGCGAGGCGCGCTACGGAATGCCGTCGTTCGCCGACCTCCTGCGGCGCGTGTCCGCGTACTATCGCGATCAGCGCGCCGAGATCCGCGCGCAGAACGGCCGGCTCGCGGCGGTCTTCGCCGACCTGGCGCCGGCGGCGCCGGCGCCCGAGACCAGGCTCGGACGCGAACCCATCGCGCGCGCCCGCGCGATGCTCGAGGCGGACTTCGACGCGCAGTTCGGCGGGTTCACGGGCGCGCCGAAGTTCCCGCACCCCGGCTACATCGAGCGCCTGCTGCGCCACTGGTCGGCGAGCCAGCTCGGCGCGACGCCCGACCTCCAGGCGCTCTACATGGCGACGCTGACGCTGACGCGCATGGCCGAGGGCGGTCTTTACGATCACGTCGGCGGGGGCTTCGCGCGCTACTCCGTCGACGCGTGGTGGATGATCCCGCACTTCGAGAAGATGCTCTACGACAATGGGCCGCTGCTCGCGCTCTACGCCCAGGCGGCCGTCGCGACCGGCGATGCGCTCTACCGGGACGCCGCCAACGGCACCGCGGACTGGGTGCGCGCCGAGATGCAGTCGCCTTCCGGCGGCTTCTACTCGAGCCTCGATGCGGACTCCGAGGGCGAGGAAGGCCGCTACTACGTCTGGGACCGCACGGAGGTCGAGGCGCTGGTGACGGCCGAGGAGTACGCGGTGCTCGCGCCGCGCTTCGGGCTCGATCGCGACGCGAACTTCGAGCAGCGCCACTGGCACCTGCACGCCTATCGAAGCGTCGCCGACGTCGCTGCCGCGGCCGGCCTCGAGGTCCCGGTCGCACAGGCGCGGCTCGCGTCAGCCCTCGCGAAGCTCGCCAGCGCGCGCGCGCAGCGGGTGCGCCCGGGCCGCGACGACAAGGTCCTGGTCGCGTGGAACGGCCTGATGATCCGCGGGCTCGCGATCGCGGCCCGGGCACTCGAGCGGCCCGAGCTCGCGGTCGCCGCGACACGCGCGGTCGACTTCCTCAAGTCGCAGATGTGGCGCGACGGGCGGCTGTTCGCGACCCACAAGGACGGCCGCTCGCGCCTCGCCGCCTACCTCGATGACTACGTGTTCCTAGCCGAGGCGCTGCTCGAGCTGCTCGCGACACGCTGGCGCAGCTCGGACCTCGAGTTCGCGGTCGCGCTCGCGGACGCGGCGCTCGCGCATTTCGCCGACCCGGCGGGAGGCTTCTGGTTCACGGCCGACGACGCCGAGGCGCTGATCCACCGCTCGAAGTCCTTCGCCGACGAGGCGCTGCCGGCCGGCAACGGCGTCGCGGCGCGGCTCTTCGGTCGTCTCGGCTATCTGCTCGGCGAGCCGCGCTACCTCGCCGCGGCGGAGGCGACGCTCAGGGCCGCCTGGAGCGCGCTGGATCGATACCCACCCGCCCACGCCTCGCTCCTCGATGCGCTCGAGGAACAGCTCGAGCCGACCGAAATCGTCGTGCTGCGGGGCCCCGAGGCCGTGATCGCGGGCTGGCACCGCGAGCTCTCGCGGCTCTACGCGCCCGGGCGGCTGCTGCTCGCGATCCCCGAGAGCGCCGCGGACCTCCCCGCGGCACTCGCGACCAAGCCCGCGGCGCCGGGCGGGCTCGCGTACCTGTGCAAGGGAACGGTCTGCGAGGCACCGCTCTCGTCGCTGCCGGCGCTGGTGCGCCGGTTGCGCGACGGCATCCGTGCGTCCTAGCGCCTGCCCGGCAGCGCCTGAGCGGCGCCCCGCAGGCGCGCGAGCAGCGCGCCGTGGATCGCCGGGCTGAAGCGCGCCGCCGCCGACCAGTCCCAGGCCCAGGGCTGTGCCGTCGCCAGGGCCTGTGGCTCGTCGGCGCGTCGCGGGAACAGGTGCGCGTGCAGTGCGGGTTCGAGGTTGCCGTAAATCGCGTAGTTGATCCTGAGCGCGCCCATCTCCTTCAAAAGCAGGTCCCCGACCGCGGCCATGTCCGCGAGGAACGCCGCGCGCGCGGGACCTGTGAGCGCGTTCAGGTCCGGCACCACGGGGTCCGGCAGCAGCAGGCAGTAGCCCGCGATCACCTGCGGATCGCCGAGCACGACCCAGCCGCTCGCGAGGCGCGCGATCGCCGTCGGCTCCGCGCCGCGCCTGAGGGCCGCGACGCGTCGGTGTATCGCCGTCGACCCGGCGCTCATCCCTGGCTCCGGAACATGAAATAGACGGCACCCAGCATGCAGAACGACGCCCACAGGTAGTCGAGCTTGAGCCCCTGGCGCAGGTACAGCAGCACGAACGGCACGAACACCGCGAGCGTGATGACCTCCTGGAGGATCTTGAGCTGCGGCACGCTCAGCACCGTGTAGCCGATGCGGTTCGCGGGCACCTGCAGCAGGTACTCGAACAACGCGATCCCCCACGACACCAGCGCCGCAATCCACCACGCGCGACTTCTGAGGGTCTTCAAGTGCGCGTACCAGGCGAACGTCATGAACACGTTCGACAGCGTCAAGAGCACGATGGTTCGGGCGAGCACCGGCATCGCATCCCCTCCGTGACAGTCGATCAGACCTCGACGCGCTCGAGCGCGCGCACGCCCTCGTGGTCCGCCGTGCCGAGCCTGAGCACGAAGTCGAACCGGTCGAGCGCCGCGCACAGCGCGAAATCCCCTTCCGGAGCCCAGGTGGCGGCGGGGTCGAAGAACTTGGCGGCCGCGGGCGAGGCGCGCAGCCGCGCGCCAATGCCGCTCGTATCGTAGCGCTCGCCGGCGAGGCGCGCGCCGAGGAGCTCGGCGCACAGGTCGTCCTCGACGCAGCGCGTGCGCGCCTCGTGGCCCATGCGCACGATCGAGACGACGGCCGGCGCCCGGCGCTTGAGGTAGCGCACGATCGCGGCCGCGTTGACCAGGCTCCCGGTCAGCACCTCGTCGGCGGCCTCGGCCTGCGTCAGGCCCTGGGTGCCGGCGTGCGTCGTGTGCACGAGCGTGCGCCCGCCGAGCGCGGCCGCCGCGATCCGGGTCGGCGAGTTGCCGAAGTGAAAGCCGGGCAGATCGCGGCCGCCGCGCTCGCCGGCGAGCAGCCAGTCGGGGTGGCGCGCGCCAAGCGCGCGCGCGACGTCAATGTCGGCGACCGGCACGAGCCGCGCGCCGCCGGCCGCGGCGTAGCAGGCCGTCGAGAACGCGCGGAACACGTCGATGACGACGACGCTGCCGCGCGCGGCGCGGGCGCCGCTGACGAAGTCGAGGAACTCGACCCGCACGGCAGGCTCAGCCGCCGCGGTGCGCGGCGCGCACCGCGGCGACCATCGCCGGCGTGACGGGCGGGGCGGTGTTGCCGAAGCTCGAACGCACGTAGCTGAGCAGCGTCGCGAGGTCGCCGTCGCTCAAGTACCCGAACTGCGGCATCACGCCGCTGTAGGCCCCGCGCGGCAGCGTCGATGGGCGCTCGCCGTACATCACCCACCGCAGGAGCTCGCCCGGATCGCCGACCGGCACCGGGGTCCCGTGCAGCGGCGGCTGTACGCCCGGAACACCGTCGCCGCCGCGTTGATGGCACGCCAGGCAGTTGTTGATGTAGAGGCGCGCGCCCGGGCTCGGTGGCTCCGAACCGCCGCCGCAACCGGCCAGCGCAATTGCGCCGGCGAGCGCCAGCACGCGGGCGGGCAGCGCGATCATCGCGGCGGAAGGCGCGGGCTCGCCTCAGCCGACCCAGGTGCGGACGCGCCCGGTGTCGAGGTGCACGAACTGCGGACCGCGGTAGTAGCCGACGCCGCCGGCCGCGAGCTCAAGTCCGGCGTCGCGCAGCCGCGCGAGGTCGCAGCCTACGAGCCGCACGTCGATGGCGCGACCCTCCATGTGCAGGCTGTGGGCCGCGACGCCGCTCGAGCGCGCATGCATGGCCGCGTTGCTCTCCGGCGAGCGATAGCCCGAGATCACCTCGAACTCCGCGTCGCGCCCGCAGCGGCTCGCGACTCCGTGCAGGACGTCGAGCAGCGCGGGGTCGATCGGGTGGATGGCGCCGTTGCGGTGGTCGCGCAGCACCCGGTTGACGTCGGCGAGCGCGCTGCCGTCATAGCAGCCGCCGGCGCAGTACGTGACGCGCAACGACTCGAGCGTGTGCGTGTTGTGCAGCACGAGTTGGCGGTTCGCGGACTCATCGGCGCGCGCCCGGCGCGGCGCCGCGAGGCAGGCGAGCGCGCCCGCGCCGCCGAGGCCGAGCGCCCTGAGCGCCGCGCGCCGGTTCAGCCGGGAGTGGTGATCGCGGACCATGGGCCGAGTGTGGTTGAGCGGCACACGAAACTCAAGCAAGCGCCGCGGCTAGGATGCCGCGATTGTGACGCCGGTCGCGTCCAGCGGGTCGAGGTTGAGCGCGACGATCCGCGCGCGCTTGATGAAGTTGAAGTCCGTGGCGCAGGCGCTCGTGTACGCGCCCATCTGGCGGCCGACGATCAGGTCGCCGGCCTCGAGCAGCGGCAGCGCGAGGTGATCGTCGATGACGTCGATGCTGTCGCAGGTCGGTCCGGCGAGCACCGCCGGCAGCCGCGGCCCGTCCTCGCGCAGCGCCGCGACCGGGTAGCGCGCGTGGTCGAACAGCTGCCCGCTGAAGGACCCGTACAGGCCGTCGTCGAGGTAGTACCACCAGCGGCCGTCGCGCTCGGCCCGGCCGACCACGGTGGCGACGCAGGTGCCCGCGGGCCCCGCGATGAAGCGGCCGGGCTCGGCGAGGATGCGCAGCCGCGGCGGAAGCTTCTCGAGCGCCGCGCGGATCGGCGCGCAGAACTCCTCGATCGGCATCACGCGCTCGCGGTAGTCAATGGGGAAGCCGCCCCCGATGTCGAGCGTCGTCACGTGCTCGTGGCCGGCGGCGCGGGCCGCCTCGATCAGCCGCCCGCAGGCCTCGATGGCCTGGACGTGCATCGCGGGGGTCGGCGTCTGCGAGCCGACGTGGAACGAGAAGCCGGCGATCGGCACGCCGAGCCGACGTGCGACGGCGAGCAGCTGCGGCACGGCGCCGATGTCGCAGCCGAACTTGCGCGACAGGTCGACGAGGGCGTCCTCGGCGCTGAAGGCGACCCTGAGCAGCACGCCGACCCGGCGCCGGTGGCGGACGAACTTGCCGAGCTCGTCGACGTTGTCGGCGACGAAGGTCCGGATGCCGAACCGCAGCGCGTCGCGGATGTCGGTGTCGCGCTTGTTCGGGTGCGTGTGGATGCAGCGCTCCGGCGCGACGCCGGCGGCGCGCACGAGCTCGACCTCGCCGCTACTCGCAAGATCGAAGCAGCCGCCGATGCCCTTCAGTGCCGTGACGACCGCGGCGTCCGGCAGCGGCTTCAGGGCGTAGTGGATGTCGACGCCCGGCAGCGCGGCCTGCAGGCGCCGGTACTGGGCGCGGATCACGTCGCAGTCGATCAGCATCAGCGGCGATCCGTAGCGCGCGACCAGCGCCTCGAGATCGGCTCGCGTGTAGGGCGCGGCCAGTCGCGTCGCCGGTGACGGATCGCGATGGCGGACGGACGTGGCGAGCTTCGGCACGCTGAGACTCCCGGAAGAGGAGGCGCGGATTCTAGGCCGAATCCTCGGCGCCGCAAGCGGCGGCGGCGCGCCGCAGGCGGTCGCGCACCGCGTCCCACCGCTCATCGGCGGGCACGGCCTCGACGACGATTGCATCGGCGGCCGCGTGGTCGAGGCGGCGCAGGTTGGCGTAGAGGTCGTGCGCGTAGCGCGCAGGGTCCTCGCCGCCGTCGAGCCACAGGGCGCCGGCGTAGCCGGCCGGCCGCGCCCGCCGCGCGAGCACGGCGCTGCGCGGCCCCGCCGCCGCCTCGAGAGCCTCCGGTGCGACAATCGTCAGACGCGTGGCCGGCGCGTAGTGGGCGCGCGTCGTGCCGGGCGCACGCGGGCCCTCCCCGTCCGCGGCGCGCCGCAGCGGCCCGATGACGGCCTCGATCTCGGGCAGCGAGATGCCGCCCGGGCGCACCAGCAGGGGCTCACCGACAAAGCTCACGATCGTCGACTCGAGCCCGACGGCGCACTCGCCGCCGTCGAGCACGAACGGCGTCTCGCCGCCGAACTCCTCGCGCACGTGCGCCGCGCTCGTCGGGCTCACCCGGCCGTAGCGGTTCGCGGACGGCGCGGCAATGCCGTCGCCGAACGCCACGAGCAACGCCTGCGCGAGCGGGTGCGCCGGGACGCGCAGGCCAACACTGTCCTGGCCGCCGGTCAGCGCGTCGGCGACGCCGGCGGCGCGCGGCAGGATCAGCGTCAGCGGGCCCGGCCAGAAGCGGCGCGCCAGACGATCGGCCGCCACTGGCACCTGCCGCGCCCAGGCCGGCAGCGCCGTCGCTGCCGCAAGGTGCACGATCAGCGGGTGCCCGCTCGGCCGGCGCTTGAGCGCGTAGATCCGGGCGATTGCGCCGGCGTTGCGGGCGTCGGCACCGAGCCCGTAGACCGTCTCGGTCGGGAAGGCCACGAGCTCCCCGGCGCGCAGCAGCGACACCGCGTGCGCGATGTCGGCGCTCGCCGTCATGCCGCGGGCACGCTCTCGCGCGCGCGGCGCTCGAGCTCGCGGGTGAGCCCGAACAGCGTCAGCGGGGCGCAGCCCTCGGCCTTGTTGTTCGCGATGACGATCGCCTCGTTGCCACAGCCGAGGATCCGCGCGAGCAGCGCCGCGACGGCCGCGCGGTTGGCGGGATCGGGGTCGACGATGCGGTCGAAGGGGAAGTAGCGCTCGCGCGCGGCCTCGTAGTCCTGCTGCGGATGCAGCATCCAGCGCAAGACGACCGTGCCCGACAGCCATGCGCTCTCGCCGAGGATCTCGGCCTGCTCAAGCACGCCGGGCATGCGCGGGTGGACGTTGAAGCAGTGGGTGACGCCGTTGCGTGCCAGCGCATCGCTGTAGGCGGGCGACAGCATCTCGCGGTTGCGCAGCTCGACCGCGTACTGCGGTCCGCGCGGCAGGGCGTCGAGGAATGCGCCGAGCGCCTGCGCGAACAGCTGCGGATCGCGCGCGTACGGCAGGCCGAGCGGCGGGAACTGAAACAGCAACGCGCCGAGCCGCTCGCCGAGGCCCTCGACCGCGGGCCCGACGACCCGCTCGAGCGCATACGACAGATCGAGGAAGCGATCGACGTCCGGCGTCACGGCGACGTTGCGTGCCTGGCGGTCGATCGGCGTCGTCAGCGCCGCGTGCGCCTTGACGACGAAGCGAAACTCCGGCGGGACCATCCGCGCATAGTCGCGCAACTCGTCGGCCGAGAGCGGCGCGTAGAAGGTGCGGTCGAGGCTGACGGCGCGCAACAGCGGGTGCCGCGCGTAGGCGCCGAGTCCCTGGCGCGCGAGCAGCTGCTCGCCGACGCGGTTCGCGTAGACGATGCCGGCCCAGCCCGGAAACGACCAGCTCGAGGTCCCGAGGCGCAGTCCCGGCGGCAGCTGCGCCGCAGCCGCGGCCAGGTCCGCGGGCGGCGGCGCCGTGCCGATCAGGTCGGCATCCGTCGCGCCCGCTGTGAACAACTCGAACTGGGTGGAGGGATCGGGAATCACGGCCAGAATTCGCGCGCTGTGGCCTCAAGTTAAAGAGTGGCGGCCCCCGCGGCAACCGACCACGTCACGCCCGCCGGTGGCGGCCGCGCGGCCGGCCGCCGGGCCTAGTCGAGCAAGCGCCGCTCCCAGCCGCCCGGCCCGCGCCGCAGCTCGTAGGTCGGCCAGTACTTCTTGTCGAGCTTGAGCGTGATGACCTCGACCGAGTTGTTCCAGGTGACGGTCCGAAGCCTGAGCGATGCGCGGTCTTCCTTGCCGCCGACCGCCGCGAGGAACGCATCGAGGTCGGGCGTCGCCTTGCCGTCGACCTCGACGATGCGCCGCCCGGCCCACAGCCCGTAGCGCGTCGCCGGCGAGCCGTAGAGGAAGAAGGCGACGAACACGCCGTTCGGCGCGACGCCGCGCTGCGCCGCGAGCGCCCGGTGCGGGGCCTGCAGGATCGCACCGGCCCAGACGAGAATCCGGTCGATGTCGCCACCGCCCAGCGCTGCGGTCGCAACCTCGAGGCTGAGCTCGGCGCCGTTGCGCCATACCGTCACCCGGACCATCGGCCGCTGCGAGGCCTGGTCGACCTCGCGGAAGCGGTTGACGACGACGCCATCGATCGCGAGCAACAGGTCGCCGGTCTGCAACTGCTCGGCAGCCGGCGAGCCCGCGACCAGGCGGCCGACGCCGAGCACCTGGCGCCGCCCGGGACTGTGGGCCTCGATCCGCCGCACCCAGTCGTCGTTGAGGCCCATCTTGCGCGCGACCGACAACGGCACCGTCTGCAGCTCCGCCTCGAGCGACCGCAGCGGGCGGCCGCTGCGCACGACGTCGAGCATCGCGGTCACGACCTCGGCCGGGACGCCGAAGTTCTGCTGCTGCAGCTCGCGGCCGCTGTCGAACGCGAAGCTCGACCACAGCGCGCGCACGTCGCCGGACTTGTCGGCGATCACGCCGTCGAAATCGGTCGGTCCGTTGACCAGCGTCACGACCTCGAGGTTCGAGTCGCGAAACGCGAGCGTCCGCGACAGCGGGAACTGCGCGGGCTCGACCGCCGCGACCTTGCTCTCGAGCGCCGCGAGGCGCTGGTCGGCTCGCAGTCCCACGACCCAGACGTCGTCGCCAGGCGCGAGCTCCTTGGTCGAGAAGCGCGCCGCCCGCACCGGCGTGGTGCCGATCAGCGCCGGGTCGTAGGAGATCACCGCGAGGTTGTGCAGCGGATGGATGTACTCGACGCGCCCCGGCACCTCGATGGTGCCGGCGAAGGTCAGGCGCACGTCGCCGAGCGCGACCGGCACCGTGTTGCGGTCGGTCACGATCAGGCCGCGCGCCGCGTCTACGACGACGCCCGTCCCGCGGTAGCTGCGCTCGGTCACGCCCGACACCGAGTACGGCATGTCGAAGTTGATGACGACCAGCGACGGCGCGATCTTGTCGGCGCGCGCATCGCCGCTCGCGCCGAACGTCGTGCTCGCCGGCTGCGGCGGTGTCGGCGGCGGCCCCGGATCGAGCGTGCGGCACGGCCAGTAGCCGCGGACGTCGTCGCGCTTGCAGCGCTGCGCCGGAAACCACTGGCGGTCGATGCGCACGACGCGTACCTGCTGCGAGCGCGTGTCCTCGAGCGTGAAGAATCGCACCGTCGCGCGGTCGCCCTGCGCGAGGTCGGCAAGCACCTTCTCGAAGTCGTCGAGGTCCTTGAGCGACTTGCCGTTGAAGGCCGTCAGCACGGCGCCGCGCGGAACTCCGGCGGCGCCGAACACGTAGCCCGGGTTCGCGACGTAGACGCCCCTGATCGGCACGTTGAGGTGCCGTGCCATCTGGTAGGAGAGCCGGTTGACGACCGCGTCGCCGAACTCCAGGTACTCGTCCGGCGTGATGGCGTGCAGGTCCTCGACCGGGAGTTCGCGGGTCAGCACCTGGCCGCCGCGCTGCACCTCGAGCCGCACGCTGTGCCCCACCGAGTCGTCGAGAATCGACTCGAGCGTCAGGAACTCGGTGACGTAGCGCCCGTCGATCCGCACCAGCACGTCGCCGGGTTCGAGCACGCCGTCGCTGGCCGAGCCGCGCTGGACTTCCTTGACGACCAGCATGCCGACCTGCCTCGGGAACGCGCGGCGCACGTCCGCCTCGGTGTCGGGCTTGAGGCCGAGCCGGCGCAGCTCGTCGTAGGGCGTGTACTCGAACACGATCTCGAGCGTGCCGCGCGAAACCGGCTTGCCGTCCTGGATCAGCTTCAGCGCGCGCACCACCCGGTCAAGCGGCAGGTAGAAGCTCGAGGCCGCCTGGCTCGACCCCCCCGCGTTGAGCGCGACCGCTCGGCCCTTGACATCGAGCACCGGCGAGCCCGAGGAGCCGCCGGAGGTGCTGGACGCGGCCTGGTAATAGAAGGTGTTGAAGTCGTTGTACTTGCCGACGCCGTAGGCCGGCGCGTCGCGATCGAGTCGCGCGAGCGTTCCGGCGAGGATCGACAGCTGCTCGCCGGCGTCGTTGCCGACCACGCGGATCTCGGTGCCGATCTTCGCCGCCTCGGGCGCGAGCGGGATCTGCTGCGGCTGGATGAACTTGAGCTTGGCGGGGTCGTAGCGGTAGATGCCGAAGTCGTGGACCGGGTCGCGGTAGACCGGGTAGAGCTGCACTTCCTCGCGGTTCATGAACACCGCCTGCGCGGTCACCGGTCCCGGCGTCACGACGTGGCGGTTCGTGAGGATCAGGCCGCGCTTGGCGTCGACGACGAAGCCGGTCGCCTGCGCCGAGGTGTTCCACTCGGTGTCGAACGCGCGCGTTTCGTCGAGCTGGATCGCGACGACGCCGTTGGCGATGCGCTCGAGCGTGCGCGCCCACTCGGGCCGCTCCTCGACGGTGTCCGGCGCCGCCGGCGCGGGCGCAGCCACCTCGGCGTGCACCGCCGAGGTCTCGGCGCCGGCCCCGCCCGCCGCGACGCCGAGCAACGCCAGCAGCGCGACGCGCGCGAGGTCCCTAAACCGCATCGGGCCGCTCGAGGCGCTCAAAAGCGGTAGCCGAAGGCGGTATGGAAGCGCTCGCCGATCTCGGCGAGCGTGAAGTGGTGCGACTGCGTGCCGTGGTGCGCGACCTTGATCGCGCCGATCAGCGAGGCGAGACGGCCGGTCGTCGGCCAGTCGAAGCCGCGCGTCAGCCCATAGATGAATCCGGCGCGATAGGCGTCGCCGCAGCCGGTCGGGTCCACGACGCGCTCGGCGCGCACCGCCGGAATCTCGGTGAGAGCGCCGTCGGCGTAGATCCGTGAGCCCTCCCCGCCGCGCGTCACGACGTAGGCGCGGCAGCGCGCCGCGATCGCCTCCGGCGCGAGGCCGGTGCGATCCTGGATCAGCTGGCCCTCGTAGTCGTTGACGATGACCCAGCTCGCCTGCTCGATGAAGCGCGCAAGCTCGGCGCCGCTGAACATCGGCAGGCCCTGGCCGACGTCGAAGATGAACGGGATGCCGGCCGCGGCGAACTGCTCCGCGTGGCGGATCATGCCGTCGCGGCTGTCGGGGCCGACGAGCGCCAGCGCGATCCCGGCCCCCACCGGCACGTCAAGCTCGCCGGAGTGCTGCATCGCACCCGGGTGGAACGCGGTGATCTGGTTGTCGTCGAGGTCGGTCGTAATGAAGGCCTGCGCCGTATAGGTGTCGGCGATCCGCCGCACGTACTCGGTGCTCAGACCGCGCCGGCGCATCCAGGTTTCATAAGGATCGAAGTCATCGCCAACGGTCGCGAGCACCTGGCTCTTGACACCCAGCAGGCCCAGGTTGAAGGCGATGTTGCCGGCGACGCCGCCGTAGTTGCGGCGCAGCTGCGGCACGAGGAACGCCACCGAGAGCATGTGGATGCGGTCCGGCAGGATGTGCTCCTTGAAGCGCCCGTCGAACACCATGACGGTGTCGTAGGCGAGCGAACCGCAGATCATCACTGTCATCGAAGCGGGCCTCCCGAGAACGCGGCCACCATACCGGCCGGCGGGGCGCGCCGCCAGCCGCTCGCACACGGAACGTGACGGATGTCGGGGGAACCCTTCAGTGCCCGAGCAGCACGAGCGCCCAGTTCAAGGCCAGCAGCACGAACGACATGAATACCGCCGCGGAGCCGAGGTCCTTGGCGAGGCCCGAGAGCGCATGCCGCTCCGTGCCGATGCGGTCGATCGCGGTCTCGATCGCGCTGTTGAGAAGTTCGACGATCAGGATCACGAGCATCGGCCCGACCAGCAGCACGCGCTCGACGCCCGAGTTGCCGAACCACAGCCCTGCCGGCACCACGAGGATCGTCAGCAGGCACTCCTGGCGGAACGCCTCCTCCTCGCGCCAGCAGCCGACGAGTCCCTTCCAGGTGTTGGCGAAGGCCTTGAAGAGCCGCACCGCCCCGCGCGGCTTGGTGCCGGGGCGCACCGCGCCGCTCGTCCCGTCCGGAGCATTCATGCGGCCGGCTTCCAGGTCAGGTCCAGGTGCTTGGCGGCGCGCACATCATCGAGGCGCCGCACCGGCAGCGTGTACGGCGCGCCCTTGAGCCGCTCGACATTCTCGGCGGCCTCGCGCTGGATCGCGACCATCGCCTCGACGAAGCCGTCGAGGGTCTCCTTGGCCTCGGTCTCGGTGGGCTCTATGAGCAGGCACTCCGGCACCAGCAGCGGGAAGTAGGTCGTCGGCGCATGGTAGCCGAAATCAAGCAGACGCTTGGCGAAATCCATGGCCGTGGCACCGTGCTCGCGCGCCTCGCGCTTCATCGTCAGGATGAACTCGTGCGTTGCGCGCCGGGTCGGATACGCGGGCTCGAAGCCCGCCTGGCGCAGCCGCGCGAGCAGGTAGTTCGCGTTCAGCGTCGCGAACTCACCGATCCGCTGCATGCCCTCCCGTCCGACCATGCGCATATAAATGTAGGCACGCAGCAGCACCCCGGCGTTGCCCATGAAGCCCGACAGGCGGCCGATCGACTCCGGCAGGTCGCGCTCGTCGAGCCAGCGGTAGCGCCCGCCGTCGCGAGCGACGACGGGGATCGGCAGGTACGGCAGCAGGCGCGTCCCGACGCCGACGGCGCCCGCGCCCGGTCCGCCGCCGCCGTGCGGCGTCGAGAAGGTCTTGTGCAGGTTCATGTGGATCACATCGAAGCCCATGTCGCCGGGCCGGACCTTGCCGAGGATCGCGTTCAGGTTCGCGCCGTCGTAGTAGAGGAGCCCGCCCGCGTCGTGCACCAGCGTCGCGATCTCGGCGATCGTGCGCTCGAACACGCCGAGCGTCGACGGGTTGGTCAGCATGATGCCGGCCGTCGCCGGGCCGACGACGCGGCGCAACGCCTCGATGTCGCAGTCGCCCTCGGCGTTGCACGGGATCTCGATGACCTTCATGCCACACATCGAGGCCGTCGCGGGATTGGTGCCGTGCGCGGCCTCCGGCACGATGATCTCGTTGCGCGCGAGATCCCCGCGCGCGCGGTGGTACGCGCGGATCATCGCCACGCCCGCGAACTCGCCCTGGGCCCCCGCCATCGGCGTCAGCGACACGCCCTGCATGCCGGTCACCTCGCGCAGCATCTCCTGCAGCTCGAACAGGCACGCGAGCACGCCTTGGCCAAGCGCTGCCGGCGCGAGCGGATGGCGCCCGAGGAACTCCGGCAGCATCGCGTACTGATTGCAGCCGCGCGGGTTGTACTTCATCGTGCACGAGCCGAGCGGGTAGAACTGCGTGTCGATCGAGAAGTTCATCTGCGAGAGACGCGTGTAGTGGCGCACGGCCTGCAGCTCCGAGACCTCGGGCAGCAGCGGGCGGCGCCGGCGCCGCAGCTCGGCCGGGACCTCGGCCGCGAGCGCGGGCGGCAGCTGCGCCTGCGCGGTGCGTCCGGCTCGTGACAGGTCGAAGATCGTCGGCTCGCGCGCGGCGCTGGTCGTGGGCGTGTCAGTCATCGTCCTCTCCCGATCACGCCGCGCGTGCGTCGCCGAGCACGGCGTGCAGCGCGGAGGCGTACGCGGCGATGTCGCCGCTGGTCTTGGTCTCGGTCGCGCACACGAGCAGCGCGTGGCCGAGCTCGGGGTAGTCGGCGGAGGCGTCGTAGCCGCCCGCGATGCGGCGCCGCGCGAGCTCATCGAGCACCGGCGCGACCGGGCGCTCGAGCTTCAGCAGCGCCTCGTGGAAGCGCGCGCCGCCGAATGCGCTCTGCACCCCCTTGATGCGCGTCAGCGCCTCGACGAGCTCGGCGGTGCGCGCCATCGACGCGCCCGCGACGCGCTCGAGCCCCGCCGGACCCATGATCGCGAGGTAAATCGTCGCCGCGCTCATCAGCAGCCCCTGGTTGGTGCAGATGTTCGAGGTCGCCTTGCCGCGGCGGATGTGCTGCTCGCGGGCCTGCAGCGTCAGCGTGTAGCCGGGCCGGCCGTCGACGTCGAGCGTGCGCCCGACGATGCGCCCCGGCATCTGCCGCACGTGCTCCATGCGCGTCGTCATGAAGCCGAAGTACGGACCGCCGGCCGCGAGCGGCACGCCGAGCGGCTGGCCCTCGCCGACGACGATGTCGACGCCGCGCTCGCCCCACTCGCCCGGCGGCTTCAGGAGCGCAAGCGACGTCGGGTTGACGACCGCGATCACGAGCGCCCCGCGCCGGTGCGCCCACGTCGTCAGCGCATCGACGTCCTCGAGCATGCCGAAGAAGTTCGGCTGCTGGATCACGAGCGCGGTCACGTCCTCGGCGGCGTGCGCCTCGAGCGCCGCGAGCGCCGTCTGCCCGGTCGCCGGGTCGAAGCCGATCTCCTCGAAGCGCAGGTTCTGGTTGCCGGCGATCGCGCGCGCGCACTTGCGGTACGTCGGGTTGACCACCCGCGGCATCAGGATGCGCAGCGACTTCGAGCGGCGATTGGCGCGCACCGCCATCAGGCAGGCTTCGGCGAGCGCCGAGGCGCCGTCGTAGAGCGACGCGTTCGAGACCTCCATGCCGGTCAGGCTCGCGATCATCGTCTGGTATTCGTAGATCGTCTGCAGCGTGCCCTGGCTGGCCTCGGCCTGGTACGGCGTGTAGGCCGAGTAGATCTCGCCGCGCGTCGTGATCGCCCACACGGCCGCCGGGATGTGGTGCTCGTAGGCACCGGCGCCGATGAAGGTGAGCGGCCGGCCGTCCTCGGCGGCGCGCTCGGACATCAGTCGCCCGATCTCCATTTCGGAGGCCGCCGGCGGGATCGCCGACAAGGGACCGGCGCGCAGCGCACGCGGAATCTCGTCAAACAGGTCTTCGATGCGCTTGACGCCGATCGTCGCGAGCATCTGCCGGACGTCGTCGTCGGTGTGCGGGATGAATGCCATGGGGGCTCCGGAACGGGCTATTCGGCGGTCTCGGCCAGGAACTTCTCGTAGCCGCCCGCATCGAGCAGCGCATCGATGGCACTCGCGTCGGCGGGCTTGAGGGTCCACAGCCAGCCCTCGCCGTAGGGATCGGCGTTGATCTTCTCGGGTGCATCGGCGAGGCCCGAGTTGCCGGCGAGCACGGTGCCCGCGACCGGGCTGTAGACGTCCGAGGCCGCCTTGACCGACTCGACGACCGCGCACGCCTCGCCTGCGGTCACGGTGCGGCCGGTCTCCGGCGTCTCGGCGAACACGAGGTCCCCGAGCGCATGCTGCGCATGGTCGGTGATGCCGATGGTCAGCGTGCCGTCCGGGTTCTTGCGCACCCACTCGTGCGATTGCGTGTAGCGAAGCTCCGCGGGGATCGTGCTGCTCATGATCTAGGGTCCTCGGCTTGTGGTCGGGAGGGATGTGGGTTGGTCGCGGTCACAGTTCGATCTGCGCGCGGCCATGGCGCACGAACGGCGGCTTGACGACGCGGGCCTTCAGGCGCTTGCCGCGCACGTCGACCTCGACGGCTGCGCCGGTTGCTGCCGGCACGCGCGCGAGCGCGATGGAGCGCTCGAGGGTCGGCGCGTAGCTGCCGCTCGTCGTCTCGCCCTCGCCGGCCGCTCCGGCGTACACCTTCTGGTGGCTGCGGAGCACGCCCTTGTCCTCGAGCAGCAGCCCGACGAGGCGGCGCGGGACGCCGGCGGCGCGCTGCGCCTCGAGTGCCCTGCGGCCGATGAAGTCGTGGCCGGCGTCCAGCACGACCGTCCACGCGAGCCCCGCCTCGAGGGGCGTCGTGCGCTCGTCCATGTCGTTGCCGTACAGGTTCATGCCGGCCTCGAGGCGCAGCGTGTCACGTGCACCGAGGCCGCACGGGCGAACGCCCGCGTCGAGCAGCCGGTTCCACAGCGAGACCACGTGCTCGGCCGGCACCATGATCTCGAAGCCGTCCTCGCCGGTGTAGCCGGTGCGGGCGATGAATGCCCGGCCGTCGAGCACGCCGAGCGGCGTGCCGTAGAAGCCCTCGAGCGCGAGCGCGCGCGCCTCATCATCCGCCGGCAGGAGCCCAGTCGCTCTCCCGCGCGCGTTGGGGCCCTGCACGGCGATCATCGCGAGATCCTCGCGCGAGCGCACCGTGGCGCCGTAGCCAGCGGCGCGCGCGCCGATCCACGCCAGGTCCTTGTCGGCGGTTCCGGCGTTGACGACCAGGCGGTAGCGGCCGGGCTCGAGGAAGTAGACGATCAGGTCGTCGAGCACGCCGCCCTGCTCGTTGAGCATGCAGCTGTAGAGCGCCTTGCCGGGGCTGCGAAGCCGCGCGACGTCGTTGGCGAGCAGCTGGCGCAGGAACTCCTGCGCGCGCGGGCCGTCGATATCGACCGCGCGCATGTGCGAGACGTCGAACATGCCGGCGTCGCGGCGCACCGCGTGGTGCTCCTCGTGCTGCGAGCCGTTGTGCAGCGGCATGTCCCAGCCGCCGAAGTCGACGAGGCGCGCGCCGAGTTCGACGTGGCGCGCATTCAAGGGCGTCTTGCGGGTCATCCGGCTCTCCGCTGCGGACACTACCGGCGGACCGTCGCCCCAAGAAAAAGGGCGACAGGCCACCGCCTGTCGCCCCTCTGTCCTGTGACCTGAGAGATCAAGCGCCGCCTACGCTGCGCCGCACCCCTTCGGTGGGCCGGCGCCAGGGCGCCGTGCCGCTCTCCAGAGCTCGCGAGGTCGTGCCGTACGGGTGCCTGAGCGTTTCCGGGCGGGTTGCGCCTTCGGCGCCGCGCAGCGCCGTGGCCGTAGCCCCGGTACCGCGCGGTCTCTCCGGTCAGACCTTGTCGCGAAGCGCGCATCATAGCCGGAGGCGGGCCGGCGCCCAACAGGAATGTTTGCCGGGGTCCGGCCGCGCAATAATCCGCCCCCGTCGACCGCCACCGCCGGAGATCCCATGGGCCATTCCCGTCGTTTCGTCGGCCTGCTGGCCGCCCTCGGACTTGCGATCAGCGCCCCGCCTGTACTCGCCGCGCCGCGACCGGCCGCGGCAGTCATCGCGCTGCACGAACTTTTCGACCGCGCCTACGAGCAGGATCTAGTCGACAACCCGCTCGCCGCGACCTACTACGGCGAGACGCGCTTCAACGACCGCTGGCCGGACGTCAGCCGCTCCGGCCTCGATCGCGGCCACGCGCACGACATCGCGACGCTCGGGCAGCTGCGCAAGGTCCCGCGTGCTTCGCTGCCACCGGCCGAGCAGCTCAACTACGACCTCTTCAAGCGCGAGTACGACGAGCGCCTCGCCGAATGGCCGTTCCACGCCGAGGCGTACGAGATCAGCGCCCGCGGCGGCGTGCAGACGCTCTCGGAGCTCTCCGAGATCATGCCGTTCGAGACGGTCGCCGACTACGAGACGTGGCTGAAGCGCATGGCGACGCTGCCCAGGTTCCTCGACCAGACCGCGGCGCTGCTCGAGGAGTCGGCGCGCGACCAGCGCACGCAGCCGAGGGTGCTGATGGAGCGCGTGGTGCCGCAGCTCGCGATGCAGGTCGTCGCCAAGCCCGAGGACAGTCCGTTCTTCCAGCGCTTCCGGACCTTTCCCGACAAGATCCCGGCGGCCGAACGCGAGCGGCTCGCGGCGGCCGCGCGCGAGGTCATCGGCACGGCCGTCGTGCCCGCGTACCGGCGCTTCGACGCGTTCTTCCGCGAGCGCTACCTGCCGGCGTGCCGCACGAGCGTCGGGATCTGGGACACGCCGGATGGCGAGGCGTTCTACCGCAACCGCATCGCGCACCACACGACGACGACGCTGACGGCGGCCGAGATACATGCGATCGGCCTCAAGGAGGTCGCGCGCAACCGCGCGGCGATGCAGGCGGTCATGGACGAGGTCGGATTCAAGGGGACGCTCGCGGAATTCTTCGAGAAGCTGCGCAGCGACCCGCAGTTCTACTACGCGACGCCGGATGAGCTGTTTCGCGCCTACATCGTCACCGCCAAGCAGATCGAGCCGGAGCTTCCCAAACTCTTCGGGCACCTCTACCGCACGCCGTTCGGGGTCCGGCCGATTCCGGCGATCTCGGCGCCCAACACGACGACCGCCTACTACAGCGGTCCGTCCGCCGACGGCCGGCGCGCGGGCTACTACTACGTGAATCTCTACCGGCCCGAGGTGCGGCCCAAGTACGAGATCGAGGTGCTGACTGCGCACGAGTCGGTGCCGGGTCACCACCTGCAGATCGCGATCGCGCAGGAGCTCGGCGAGCTGCCGAAGTTCCGGCGCCTCGCCGGCTACACCGCGTTCGTCGAGGGCTGGGGCCTCTACTCCGAGCGGCTCGGCTACGACTTAGGCCTCTACAAGGATCCCTACTCGCGATTCGGCCAGCTGACCTACGACATGTGGCGCGCGGTGCGGCTCGTCGTCGACACCGGGATCCACGCCGAGCATTGGACGCGCCAGCAGGCCATCGACTACTTCAAGGACAACGCGGCGAAGACCGAGACCGACATCGTCAACGAGATCGACCGCTACATCGGCTGGCCCGGCCAGGCGCTCGCCTACAAGATCGGGCAGCTCAAGATCCTCGAGCTGCGCGCCGAGGCCGAGCAGGCGCTCGGCGAGCGCTTCGATGTCCGCGCCTTCCACGACACGGTGCTTGGCAACGGCGCGATACCGCTTGATGTGCTGAGCGAACGGGTCCACGCGTGGATCGCCGCTCAACGCGCGCACGCTCCGCCGAACGCACCCGACCACAGTGGCTGAACAGGCGTTCAAAGCTGTTGCTGCGTCGACACGCCCGGCCGGGGGATGGCGATCAGCATTTATAAGTCATTGATGCCCTGAATCTATGCAGCGCCCAACTCCGAATCTTGCGTCGGCGGTGTCGTTGCGACAAACTCGCAGCGAACGTCGTGGGGGGTCGCATTGACTGCGCATTCAATCTGCGCCACCCCCTAATCCGGCCAGGCACAGGCACCTAAGGGGAGTTGCTATGGGGAGCCGAATCAACCCGAAGCTTTCGTTCGCGATCGCGGCCGTCTTGGGCGGCGCCACCATCGGCGCACACGCCGCGGCGCCGGGCAGCACCGCCGAGGCGTCTGCCGACTCGCTCGGCGAAATCATCGTCACTGCTCAGCGACGCACGGAAAGCATGCAGAACGTGCCGATCGCCATGCAGGCGTTCACGGCCCAGGCGCTCGATCAGCTCAATATTTCGACGTTCGACGATTACGTGAAATACCTGCCGAACCTGACGACCCAGAACAACGGACCGGGCCAGAACGAAGTCTTCATGCGCGGACTGAGTGCCGGCGCGCAGGGTAGCCAAGGCAGCGGCTCGACCGCGTTCTTCCCGAACGTCGCCATCTATCTCGACAACCAGTCGGCCCAGCTGCCAAATCGCAATCTGGACATCTACGCGGCCGACCTCAACCGCATCGAGGTGCTCGAGGGCCCGCAAGGTACGCTGTTCGGCGCCGGCGCCGAGGCCGGCGTGATCCGCTACATCACGAATGAGCCGAAGCTGAACGTCACCGAGGGCAATTTCAAAGCCGGCTACGGAACCACGGCGCACGGCGACCCGAATTCCGAGCTCACGGCGGTGATCAATCTTCCGCTGATCACGGATCGGGCAGCGGTGCGCGGCGTGTTCTACAACGACCACCGCGGCGGCTACATCGACAACGTTCCGGCGACGTTTACCCGCAATGGCAGCGACCTCGGAATCCACTACGCCCAGTACGCGACCGCATGCTCGGTCGGCAATCCGGTCAACGGCCAGTGCGGGGCGGGCACGCCGACGAGCTTCGGGCCGCCGCCCGGAAGCCCGGTCATCAACAATTACGCGATCGCAAAGCGCGCGATCAACCCGACGACTTACCAGGGCGTGCGCCTCGAGGCGTTGTTCAAGTTCAACGACGACTGGGACTTGCTGCTCAGCCAGATGTACCAGAACCTCAACACGGACGGGGTCTTCTATCAGCAGCCGTTCGCCTCCGACGGTCAGGCCCTGTCACCGCTGCAGGTGACGCTGTTCAACGACTCATACAATCGCGACCGGTTCTCGAACACGGCCTGGACTCTGAATGGCCGGATCGGCGCGCTGAAAGCCGTCTACACCGGCGGCTACCTGACGCGTCACGTCGAGCAGGTCGGCGACTACACGAACTACGCGCGTGGCGTCTATGCCGACTACTACCAGTGCTACGGACCCGCCTCCGGCGCCAACCCGAACCTGCCCTCCACCTGCTTCTCGCCGAGCGCGATCTGGCGCTCGCTGGAGCGCAACGAGCACCAGCAGCACGAGCTTCGACTGAGCACACCCGACGACTGGCGGCTGCGTGGCATCGCCGGCGCGTACTGGGAGGACAACAAGGTCTGGGAGCAGACGACCTGGGCCTACAAGAGCATTCCGGCCTGCACATCGAACGGCGCGGCGGGAACGCCGGGAAACACCGGGTGCATCTCGGACGTCGGGACGTACGCGGACAGCAGCGTCGAGAATCCGGGAGTGCAGCCGGACACGACGTCGTTCTATCAGGACACGATCCGCGAGACGAAGCAGACGGCGTTCTTCGCCTCGGTCGACTTCGACCTTGTGCCGAAGGTCCTGACGCTTACGGTCGGCACGCGACATTACCGCTTCGAGAATTCGTACGCCGGCAGCGTCCTCAGCAGCTTCTACTGCTTCGAGCAGGGGGCACCCGCGGGCGGCTGCCAGGGCGCGTCCTCGCACGACCTCAACCAGCCGCCCCTCAGCGATACGGAATCGGGCTGGCGCAGTCGCGCCAACCTCACGTGGCACATAACACCGAACGCGATGGTGTACTACACGTTCTCGCAGGGATTCCGACCGGGCGGCTTCAATCAGATCGGTGGACTGCAGGGCATACCGGGACCCGACGGACAGTGGCAATACCAGGTCCCCTCTGCTTACCTGTCCGACAAGATGACGAACAACGAGTTCGGCTGGAAGACGGAGTTCCTCGGTCGGCGCCTGCAGTGGAACGGCGCCGTTTACCGCGAGACCTGGAAGGATGTGCAGATCGCTTTCTTCGATCCGGGCATCAATCTGACGAACATCTACTTCAATACGAACGGCCAGGACTTCCTGATCAGGGGCGTCGAGACCTCGCTGATCGCGCGTCTCTACCGCGGCCTGACGCTGCAGGGCGCCGCGGCGTGGAACCACAGCGAGCAGACCAATTCGCCGTCGCTGACGGACACCAACCCGGCCAGCGCGAATTTCGGCCAGCCCATCACGAAAACCTGCGGAGCGACCTGCGACAATCTGCAGAACCCCTTCGGTCCGGCGGGCTCTCCGAGCGCCAATTCGCCGCCGATCCAGTTCAGCCTGCGCGCGCGCTACGATTGGACGACCGGGGACTACGACTGGTTCGCGCAGGCCGGCGCGGTGCACGTCGGCCATTCGTTCACCCAGACCGGATCGGCGCATACCCTCGAGGAGTCAGTCGCCGCAGGCGGCGGCATCAGCGGCCGACTTCGCTGGGAAAACCCGGCGTACACGACGTGCGATGCGTCGTTCGGCGTCGGCAGGGGGCCGTGGAACGCCGCCGTGCACATCGATAACCTCACGAACTCGAATGCCAGCGTCAACACCAACAGCGACCAGTTCATCCAGGCGGAAACGGTGCTGCGACCGCGCGTCGTGGGTGTCACGATCGGCTACAAGTTTTGAGCAACGCCGTTAGCGAAGCTCAGTCATCGCAGACTCCCGATCGTGCGCCGGTGGGCAGTGCATGAGCGACGCGACTGCGGGCGTCGGCGTGAGGCGGCGGCGCGCCCGCGCCGCGGCGGGCTGCGTCGCTTCGCAGCGGCCAGCCCGTTGAAGCGCGACGCACATCGGCGGGCATGCTGGCACCGCCGGCTCGTCGCTCGCGGATCCGGTCGTGGCTGATCGGCCGCTGATCGAGAAGCGCTCCATCGACTACGTGCCGCTCGCCGAGCGTCACGGCAAGGTCTGGCACCTGTGGCCGGTCTGGTTCACGGGCGACGCCCACCTCGCGACGATCGCGACCGGCTTCGTCGGCGTCGCGCTCGGCGGGAACCTGATCTGGATGGCGATCGCCGTCGCGATCGGCAGCGCCTTCGGCACGTTCTTCATGGCCTTCCACTCGACGCAGGGGCCGCAACTCGGGCTTCCGCAGATGATCCAGTCGCGGCCGCAGTTCGGGTACGTCGGCGCGCTGCTCGTCTGGGGCGTCGCGCTCGTGACCTACGTTGGCTTCAACGCCTTCAACCAGGTGCTCGCGGCCGACACGCTCGAGACGCTCTACAAGACGGATCCCGCCTCGACGATGCCGATCATCGGCGTGCTGGCCGCGATCCTCGCGATCGTCGGCTACGACTGGATCCACCGGGCGCAGCGTGTGCTGGCCGCGATCCTGATTGCCGGGCTCGTGGTGATGACGGTCGCCGTCGCGCGCGTGCCTTTTCCCGCCGCGCAGCTCGACCTCGGCGACTTTCGGCTGGTACCGTTCCTGACCCAGCTGTTCGCGGCCGCGGCCTACCAGCTGTCGTGGTCGATCTACGTCTCGGACTACTCGCGCTACCTGCCGCGGGACGTGGGCGTCGCCGCCTCGTTCTGGTGGACCTATCTCGGCGCCTTCATCGGCGGCACGTGGACGATGCTGGTCGGGACGGTGGCCGGCGCGATGTTCCCCAAGCTGGAGCTGACGCCGGCACTCAAGGCCGCCGCCGACGCGATGCTGCCGGGCTCGGGGGCGCCGCTCCTGATCGCCTCGCTGCTCGGGCTCGTCACGATCACGACGCTCAACTTCTACGGCGCGTCGCTGACGCTGTTGTCGGTCGCCGACTCGCTGAAGCCCATCAAGGCGACGCTCGCCAAGCGCATCGCGACGATCATCCTGTGCCTCGTCGTCGCGAGCGCGATCGCGATGACCGCCTCGCGCGACTTCGCGCACGAGTTCGGCGAGTTCCTGTCGATCCTGCTGTACCTCTTCACGCCGTGGACCGCGATCAACCTGGTCGACTTCTACTACGTGCGACGCGGCCACTACTCGGTGCGCGAGATCTTCAACCCGCGCGGCCTGTACGGCCGCTGGAACTGGCGCGGCCTCGTCGCCTACGGCGTCGGATTCGTGGCGATGATCCCGTTCTTCAGTACCGGCATCTACACAGGTCCCGTCGCCCGCGCGCTCGGCGGCGCGGACCTCGCGATGCTCGTCGGCCTGCCGGTGTCGACCGTCGTGTACCTCATCGCGTGCCGCTCGCTCGACATCGACGCAGAGGTGCGCCGCGCGGCGGCCGCGGACGTCGGCCTCGACGCGAGCGCTTAGCCCGTCAGCGCTGCCTGGTCTGCCAGTTCGGCGCCTCGTAGTAAGGCGCGTCGGAGGGCGGCAGCGAGCGGCCGCGGATGTGATCGCTCAACTTCTCGGCGAGCATGATCGTCGGCGCGTTGAGGTTGCCGTTCGTGATCGACGGCATGATCGAGGAGTCGACGACCCTGAGCCCCTCGAGGCCGTAGACGCGCGCCTCCGGGTCGACGACCGCCATGCGGTCGTCCGCCGCCCCGATCTTGCAGGAGCACGACGGATGGTAGGCGCTCTCGACCTTCTGCCGGATGAACTCGTCGATCTGCTCGTCCGACTGCGCATCGGCGCCGGGCGCGATCTCGCGCGCGCGGTAGCGGTCGAAGGCCGGCTGCGCGAAGAGCTCGCGCGTCAGGCGCACCGCGGCACGGAACTCGACCCAGTCGTCGGGATGGCTCATGTAGTTGAAGAGGATGCGCGGCGTGTCGTGCGGATCGCGCGACTTGAGGCGCACCCAGCCGCGGCTCTTCGAGTGCATCGGGCCGACGTGTGCCTGGAAGCCGTGCTCGCGCGCGAGCGAGGAGCCGTCGTAGCTGACGGCCATCGGCAGGAAGTGGTACTGGATATCCGGGAACCGGACGCCGGCGCGACTGCGGATGAAGCCGCAGGTCTCGAAGTGGTTGGTGGCGCCGAGCCCGTCCTTGAACAGGATCCAGCGCACGCCGATCGCGAGCTTGGCGAGCGGATTCATCGCCGAGTAGAGCGTGATCGGCTCCTTGCAGGCGACCTGGAAGTAGACCTCGAGGTGATCCTGCAGGTTCTCGCCGACCCCGGGCAGGTCGTGCACCACCGGAATGCCGAGCGCGGCGAGTTCCGCGGCAGCGCCGACGCCCGAGAGCTTGAGGAGCTGCGGCGAGCCGATCGAACCCGCGCACAGCAGCACCTCGCTTCGCGCCCGCACCGTGCGCTCGCGGCCACCCTGCTGGTAGCGCACGCCGACGGCGCGGCGCCCCTCGAACGCGACGGCGCTCGCGAGCGCTCCGGTCTCGATCGCGAGGTTGGGACGGCTGCGGGCGGGCTTCAGGTAGGCGTTCGCCGCGCTCGCACGCACGCCGTGGTCGACGGTCATGTCCATGCGGCCAAAGCCTTCCTGCTGGAAGCCGTTGACGTCGGAGGTCAGCGGATAGCCGGCCTGGCGCGCGGCCTCGAGCCAGGCCGCGTGCAAGGGGTTGCGGACGGTTCCGTAGCGCGTGCCGAGCGGGCCGTCGCCACCCCGATAGCGGTCGCCGCCCTCCTCGCGCCGCTCGGCGCGCCTGAAGTACGGCAGCACATGCCGGTAGCCCCAGCCGCGCGCACCCTCGGCTTCCCAGCGCTCGTAGTCGAGCGCGTTGCCGCGGATGTAGACGAGCCCGTTGATCGACGAGGAGCCGCCGAGCACCTTGCCGCGCGGCGTGTGCATCACGCGCCCGCCGAGGCCAGCCTCGGGCTCGGTGTGGTAGAACCAGTTGTAGCGCTCGCGGTTCATCGGGATCGCGAGCGCGGACGGCATCTGTATGAAGATCGAGGCGTCAGAGCCGCCGTACTCGAGCAGCAGCACCGTGTGCCGCCCGTCCTCGGTCAGCCGGTTGGCCAGCACGCAGCCGGCGGAGCCCGCGCCGACGATCACGTAGTCGAAGGTCTGTTCGTCCACGTCCGGACCCGTCAGTACGGCGATTCGACGTCGCCCATCGCGACGTAGACGCTCTTCAGCTGCGTGTAGTGCTCGATCGCCGCGCGGCCGTTCTCGCGACCGAGGCCCGAGCGCTTGTAGCCGCCGAACGGCAGCTCGATCGGCGTGACGTTGTAGTGGTTGATCCAGCAGGTGCCGGCCTCGAGGCGCGCGATCACGCGGTGCGCCCGCGTCAGGTCGCTCGTGAACACGCCGGCCGCGAGCCCGAACTCGGTCGCATTGGCGCGCGCGACGACCTCGTCCTCGTCGTCGAACTCAAGCACCGTCATGACCGGCCCGAAGATTTCCTCGCGAACCACCGCCATGTCGTCGTGGCAGCCGTCGAACACCGTCGGCTCGACGAAGAAGCCGTTGGCGAGGTCGCCGCTCGTCACCCGGCGACCGCCGATGAGCACCCGTGCACCCTCGCTGCGGCCGCGGGCGATGTAGCCCAGCACCTTCTCCATGTGGGCCTCGGAGATCAACGCGCCAACCTGGGTGCGCGGGTCGAGCGGGTCGCCGACGCGCATCGCCGCGACGCGCGCCTTCAGGCGCTCGAGGAACGCCGCCTTGACGCGCCGCTGCACGAACACGCGCGTGCCGTTCGAGCACACCTCGCCCGCCGAATAGAAGTTGGCGAGCAGCGCGCCGCCGACGGCGTTGTCGAGCTTGGCGTCGTCGAACACGATGAGCGGCGACTTGCCGCCGAGCTCGAGCGTCACGTACTTCAGAGTTCCGGCCGCATCGCCCATCACCGCCTTGCCGGTCCCCACCTCGCCGGTCAGCGACACCTTGCGGATCGCCGGGTGGCGCGTCAGCAGCCGGCCGGTGTCGGCGAAGCCCTGCACGACCTGGAACACGCCCGCGGGCAGCCCGGCGGCGTCGTAGACCTTGCGAAGCTCGATCGCCGTCAGCGGCGTGAGCTCGGCGGGCTTGAACAGCATCGCGTTTCCGCAGGCGAGCGCCGGCGCCGACTTCCAGCAGGCGATCTGCAGCGGGTAGTTCCATGCACCGATGCCGGCGACGACGCCGAGCGGCTCGCGACGCGTATAGCCGAAGGCAGCAGGTCCGAGATCAAGGTGCTCGCCGGCGATCGTCGCGGCGACGCCCGCGAAATACTCCAGGCAGTCGGCGCCCGAGATCACGTCGACGACGCTCGTCTCCTGGATCGGCTTGCCGGTATCGCGTGTCTCGAGCTCGGCGAGCTCGCGGTTGCGCGCGCGCAGCAGGTCGGCGGCACGGCGCAGTATGCGGCCGCGGTCCGTCCCGGTCATCGCCGCCCAGCGGCGCTGGGCCTCGACCGCGGTCGCGACCGCGGTGTCGACTTCGGAGGCGCCGTCAATGCGGATCTCGGCGAGCGTCGCGCCGGTCGCCGGATTGATCGTGCGAAAGTGCCCCGGCCGCGCGGCGCTGGCCGCGGGCGCGGCGCCGGTGCGCTCGGCTGCGGGGGGCAGCGCGCGTTCCTTGAGGCGGCCCTCGACGAACGCGGTCAGCAGCGCCCGCGCCCCCTCGCTGTCGGACTCCCGCCAGTTCGAGAGCGCCGCGCGCAGCCACACGCCGTCGATCATCGCCGCGATCATCGCCGCGAGCGCAGTCGCCTCGGCGTCCGGCAGGAGCTGCCTGAGCGCGTGCCTGAGGTTCGAGAGCATCCGGCGCTGGTACGCGGTCTGGACGCGGCGCAGGCGCTCGACGTGCAGCAGCTGTCCCCAGAACGCGAGCCAGGCGTAGGCGGTGCGCGGGTTGAACTCCTCCGGCGCGAGGTTCGCATCGATGATCGCCTGCACGCGGCCGCGCGGGGTGCGGGCCTGGCGGAGCTTGGCGCGCACGTTCGCGTGCACGCGGCGGCTCAGGCGCCGAAATGCCGCCTCGAGCAACCCGTCCTTGTCGTCGAAGTAGTGAGCGATCAGCCCGGCCGAGACGCCGGCGCGCCCCGCGATCTGCGCGAGCGTGCTTCCCACGAAGCCAAGTTCGGCGAGACAATCGATCGCGACCTCGATCAGCTGGTCGCGCCGGTCCTCCTCGAGGCGCTCGACGGCGGCACCGCGACCCGCCTCCGGCGTGGCCGGCTCGCCGGGCTTGTTTGACTGGGTGTTCAGCGTCTTGCTCCCGGCCCGTCCTCAGGCGCTCCGGCCGATCGCCGATGGCGTCCGGAACCGGTTGCCAAGGCCGCCAATCGTGGGAATTCCGCTCTTGTCTATCAATGACTTACTACCCGGCCCCGCCCTTGACAGCGAGGCGATTGAACAGCTATTCAGTCGGGCGTCGGCCGATGATGCCGATCCGGCATCGGCGGGGTCAAGGGAGACTGCATGAGTTGTGCGCCGCCGCGCCGCGCGGCCTTCATCGCCGCGGCGCGCCGCGGGCTCGTGGTCCTCTCGATCCTGGTCGCGCTCGGCCCCGCGAGCGCCCTCGCCGTCGATCCGCAAAGCTGCCGCGCGGTCAGGCTCGCCGACATCGGCTGGACCGACACGACCGCGACCACCGCCCTCTTCGGTCACCTCGTCCACGAACTCGGCTACCAGCCGGCGATCACCGTGCTGTCGCTACCGGTCACGTACGCGTCCCTGAAGAACCGGGACCTCGACATCTTCCTCGGCAACTGGATGCCCTCGCAGGAGGCGGACCGGCGTCCGTACGTCGCGGATCACTCGGTGGACGTCGTCGGCGCCAACCTCGAGGGCGCGAAGTACACGCTGGCGGTGCCGGACTACACCTTCGACGCGGGCCTCAAGGACTTCGCCGACATCAACCGCTTCGCGGCGCCACTCAAGCAGACGATCTACGGCATCGAGCCCGGCAATGACGGCAATCGCCTGATCCTGAAGCTCATCCAGGAGAACCGCTTCGGACTCGGCGACTTCAAGCTCGTCGAGTCGAGCGAGCAGGGAATGCTCGCCGAGGTCGAACGCGCGGTGCGGTTCAAGCAGCCGATCGTGTTCCTCGCTTGGGCGCCGCACCCGATGAACATGCGCTTCAGCCTGCGCTACCTGACGGGCGGCGACGACACCTTCGGACCGAACTACGGCGGCGCGGCGATCTACACCAACACCCGGGCCGGCTATGTCGAGGCGTGCCCGAACGTCGGGCGACTGCTCAAGAACTTCAAGCTGACCGTGGATGGCCTGAGCGAGCTCGAGGCGCGCATTCTGGACGACCACGAGTCGCCCGACGATGCCGCCGCCGGCTGGATCAAGAAGCACCCCGACTGGGTCGCGCCGTGGCTCGAGGGCGTCACGCACTTCGACGGCGCCCCGGCCCGCGACCTGCTCGCTCAGCACGCCGGCACGAAGCCGGTCGCCGCCTTCGAGGCCTGGGTCACCTCGCACAAGATCCCGGTCGGCGACGCCGTCACGCGCGCGGTCGACTACGTCAAGCACCACGGCATGGGCGTGTTCGACGGCCTCTCGACGGTCGTGCGCGCGAGCACCGATGCGGTGCAGGCGCTGCTGACCGGCGTCCCGGCACCGTTCTTGATCGCCGCCATCGCGCTCGCGGCGCTGTGGCTGCGCCGCTCGTGGCCGCTCGCGCTCTTCGTCGCGGCGGCGCTCCTCTTCATCGTCAACCAGGGCTACTGGGCCGCCACGCTCGAGACGCTGACGCTGGTGCTGGTCGCGGCGTTCGTCTCGACCGCGCTCGGCGTGCCGCTCGGCATCGTGGCCGCCCGCCGGCCGGCGTTCTACGCCGTCATGCGCCCGGTGCTCGACCTGATGCAGACGCTCCCGACCTTCGTGTATCTGACGCCGACGCTGGTGCTCTTTGGCCTCGGCGTCGTGCCGGGGCTCATCTCGACGGTCATCTTCGCGCTGCCGGCGCCGATCCGGCTGACGCACCTCGGGATCTCGTCGGTGCCGACGGCGCTCATCGAAGCCGGCGATGCCTTCGGCGCGACCCGGCTGCAGCGGCTCGTGAAGGTCGAGCTGCCGAGCGCCGCACCGACGATCATCGCCGGCATCACGCAGTGCATCATGCTGAGCCTGTCGATGGTCGTGATCGCGGCGCTGGTCGGCGCCGGAGGCCTCGGCGTGCCGGTGGTGCGCGCGCTCAATACGGTGCAGGTCGGCATGGGGTTCGAGGCCGGCCTCGCGATCGTGCTGCTCGCGATCATCCTCGACCGCATGACCCGCCCCGCCGAACACGGAGACAATCAGTGAGCGTTGCGCTCGATTTTCAGAAGGTCGACATCCTGTTCGCGCGCGAGCGCGGCCGCGCGGGCGATGCGCGCATCAAAGCGGCGCTCACGGCGCTCGACGCCGGCCGCACCCGCAGCGAGATCGCGGGCGAAAGCGGCGTGGTCGTCGGCGTCGCCGGCGCCAGCCTCGCCGTCGAGCGCGGCCACATCTCGGTGCTGATGGGACTCTCCGGCTCCGGCAAGTCGACGCTGTTGCGCGCGGCCAACCGCCTCAATCCCGTGACCCGCGGCCGCGTGTTACTGCACGACGGCGAGACCGTCGTCGACGTCGCGAGCTGCGACGCGGCGACCCTGCGACGCCTGCGCCGCGGCTGCATCGCGATGATGTTCCAGCAGTTCGGGCTCCTGCCGTGGCGCACGGTGCGCGACAACGTCGGCTTCGGGCTCGAGCTGCGCGGCGAGCCGGCCGCGACGCGGCGCCGGATCGTCGACGAGAAACTCGACCTCGTGGGCCTCGCGCAGTGGGCCGACCGGCACGTCAGCGAGCTCTCGGGCGGCATGCAACAGCGCGTGGGCCTCGCACGCGCGTTCGCAACCGACGCCGACATCCTGCTGATGGACGAGCCGTTCTCGGCGCTGGATCCTCTGATCCGCACCAAGCTGCAGGACGAGCTGATCCAGCTGCAGGAACGGGTCAAGAAGACGATCCTGTTCGTCACGCACGACCTCGACGAGGCCTTGAAGCTCGGCGACCAGATCTCGGTGCTCGAGAGCGGGCGCATCGTCCAGACCGGCACTCCGGAGGACATCGTGCTGCGGCCGGCCGACGCCTACGTCGCCGAATTCGTGCAGCACATGAACCCGCTTACCGTGCTGACCGGCCGCATGATCATGACGGGCCGGAGCGCGCTCGAAACCCGCGACGGCGCAATCGCGCTCGATGCCGAGGGCCGCTACCGGCTGGTGCTCGCGGCCGACGGCGCGCCGGCCTCGGCCTTCGTCGCCGGGAGCCCGGTGCCGCTCACGCCGGATGGCCGCGGCGCGGGGCTCGCCGTCGCGCCGGCCGACACGCCGCTCAAGTCGCTGATCCAGCTGCTGCGCCAGTCCGGGCACCCGGTCCTGCTGACCGACGGGGCCGCGTTCTGCGGCGCCTGCGGGTCGGCCGACGTGATCCGGGCGCTGGCGGCCGCGGATGGCGCGGCCAAGCAAGCCAATGCCGCAAACTGATCAGCCGCCGGCAGTCGGCGTGACCATACTGAATTGTTGCGGCAGGAGAGCGGGCCCCCATGGATGAGCAGCAGGCGAATCAGGCGCGGCGCAGCCGCGGTGGCGGACGCGAAGCCAAGCGCGCCGCCCGCGCCGCGCGCTCGGCGGTCACGATCCCCTACATCACGCGCTCGATTCCGACTTACGAGGTGCTCGACGAGGAAGGCCTCGCGACCATCGAGCGCAACGCCGAGACGATCCTGTGCGAGGTCGGCATCGACTTTCGCGACGATCCGGAGGCGCTCGCGATCTGGAAGCACGCCGGCGCCGACGTTGAGGGCGAGCGCGTGCGCTTCCCGCGCGGCATGTGCCGCACGCTCGTCCAGCGCAGCGCGCCGCGCGAGTTCGTGCAGCACGCCCGCAACCCCGCCCGCAGCGTCGTCATCGGCGGCAAGCACACGGTGTTCGCGCCCGCCTACGGCTCGCCGTTCATCCGCAGCCTCGACGACGGTCGCCGCTACGCGCGCATCGAGGACTTCCGCAACTTCGTGAAGCTCGCCTACCTCGCCCCGTCGCTGCACCACTCGGGCGGCACCATCTGCGAGCCCGTCGACCTGCCGGTCAACAAGCGGCACTTCGACATGATCTACACCCACATCAAGTACAGCGACAAGCCGTTCATGGGCTCGGTCACGGCGCAGGAACGCGCCGAGGACACGGTCGCCATGGCGCGGATCGCCTTCGGCGATGCGTTCACCGACCCGGCCAGCGGCCAGCCGAAGACCGTGCTCACGAGCCTCATCAACGCGAACTCGCCGATGACCTTCGACGCGACGATGCTCGGGGCACTCAAGGTCTACGCGCGCAACAACCAGGCGACGATCGTCACGCCGTTCATCCTCGCGGGCGCGATGTCGCCGGTGACCGTGGCGGGCACCGCGGCGCAGACGCTCGCCGAGTCACTCGCCGGCATGGCGTTCGCGCAGCTCATCAACCCGGGCGCGCCGGTGATCTTCGGCAGCTTCGCGTCCTCGATCTCGATGCAGTCCGGTGCGCCGACCTTCGGCACGCCCGAACCCGCGCTCGTGCTCTACGTGATGGCGGCGCTGGCCCGGCGACTCGGCGTCCCGTTCCGCTCCGGCGGCGGGCTGTGCGCCTCGAAGATCCCCGACGCGCAGGCCGCGTACGAGTCGGCAAACACGCTGCTGCCGACCTGCCTCGCCGGGGTCAACTTCGTGCTGCACACCGCCGGCTGGCTCGAGGGCGGCCTCGCGATGGGCTACGAGAAGTTCATGATGGACGTCGACCAGGCCGGCATGATGCAGACGTTCCTGTCGGGCGTCGACATGTCGGACAACGGCCAGGCGATGGACGCGATCCGCGAGGTGGGTCCCGGCAAGCACTTCCTCGGCTGTGCGCACACCCAGGCCAACTTCGAGACCGCGTTCTACCGCTCGCCGCTCGCCGACAACAACAGCTACGAGCAGTGGGAGGCCGAAGGCGCCCAGGACATGGCGAAGCGCGCCAACGCGCTCTTCAAGCGCCAGCTCGCCGAGTACGAGCCGCCGCCGCTCGATCCCGCGATCGACGAGGCGCTGCTCGACTACATGGCGCGGCGCAAGGCCTCGTTCGCGGACTCGAACGTCTAGACCGCGTTCAGCCGCCGCGCACGCGCCCGCACAGGTACGTCCAGACGAAGTTGGCTGCTGCGTTGCTGGTCAGCTCCGCTTGGTCGTAGGCCGGCGCGACCTCGCAGAGGTCCATGCCGACCCAGTTGAGCCCGGCGAGTTCCTCGAGCAGCGTCAGCACCTGCGCGGACGTGAGGCCGCCGGGCTCGGGCGTGCCGGTGCCCGGCGCGAAGGCCGGGTCGAGGCAATCGATGTCGAGCGACAGGTATACGGGCGGACTACCGGCCGACTCGAACCGCTGCCGCACGCTCGCGACGACTGCGGCGAGCTGCGCGAGGCCTTCGAGGCCGCGCAGCTCGCGCGCCGTATAGATGAGTCCGCCGCGGTCAGCAACGTAGCGGCTGATCTCGGGGCTCGCCGCCGAGCGGATCCCGAACTGCACGGTCAGCGCCGGCTCGACGAGGCGCTCGACGAAGGCCTCGTGCACCCACGTCCCGTGGCCCGACGGCTCGCCGAAGTGGTCGGGCCAGGTGTCGCAGTGCGCGTCGAAGTGCACGAGCGCGAGCGGACGCCCGAACTTCTCGCGATAGGCGCGCAGCAGCGGTAGCGTCACCGAGTGGTCCCCGCCGAGCCAGACGACGTGGTGCGCGTCGAGCAGCCGGGCCGCCTGCGGCGCGAGCGCGGCGCGCATCGAGGCCAGCGAGGTGTTCGGCAACGTCAGGTCACCGACGTCCGCGAGGAAGTCGAGCGGCGAGACGCCCCACAGCGGATGGATGCCGTCGCAGAGCATGTGGCTCGCGCGGCGAATCTGGTACGGGCCGAAGCGCGCTCCGGGACGGTTGGTCGTGGACCCGTCCCACGGGATGCCGGCGACGACGAACGGCGCGTCCGGCCGGGCGGCCAGCGGCGGCGCCTTCAGGAAGCCCGGGTGAGTGGTCGAGGTCTCGAACGCAAACGTGTAATCGGCCATGGCTGAATCGACTCCCGCGGCGCCGCACCGCGGGCCTGCGTCATCCCCTGGCGGTCTGCCACACGCCCAAGAGTACCCGACTGCGTGGACTCGGCGATCCCCCGCTCAGGCGGCCCACAGCACCGGGAAGAGCGGGTGATCGAGCGGCGCGCCCGCCGGGAGCTCCTGCTCGAGACCCGGAAAGGCCGGCGAGGTCACCCACGGGCGCGGCGCATGGCGGATGTCGTCGCCGACGAGGCGCAGCGAGAACACCCGCCGCCGCCGCCCCGCCTCGACCCCCGCGGCCGCATGCAGCGTCAGCATCTGGAATGCGACGACGTCACCGGGGTCGAGCGCCCAGCCGAGGATCCGGTAGTTCGGGCGCTGCGCCTCGATGTCCGGCAGGTCCGCGAGGCTCCCCTCCGGGAACCACTTCGCCTCGTTCGACATGAACGCCCGCGGCATCAGCCACGGCCCGAGGTGCGAGCCGCCAACGAACTCGAGCGTCGAGGCACGGCTGACCGGATCGACCGGGATCCAGAAGCTGACGTTCTGGCGCCCCTCGATGTTGTAGTAAGGCTGGTCCTGGTGCCACGGCGTGCGCTGACGCGTGCCGGGCTCCTTGGTCAGCATGTGATCGTGGTAGAGGCGCACGCGCGCGCTCCCGGTGAGGCGCGCCGCGACCTCGGCAAGCGGCGACTCGAAGATGAAGCGCCGGTAGTGCGGGTTCTCGGACCAGTTGCAGAAGTCCTCGATGAACCAGCCCGGATCCTCCGGGCGGCTCGCGACCTTGGCGCGCGGGCTCGGCTTCGCGAGGTTCGCATCGATGCCGGCACGCAGCTCCTCGAGCTCGGAGCCGTTCAGCACGCCGCGCAGGCACACGGCTCCATCGGCGCGAAACGCCTTGACGAGGCCGTTGTCGACCACGCCGTCGCTGAGGACCCTTGCCATCGTCGGTTCTCCCATTCAGGCGGCAACGGGCCGAGGCAGCGCGCGCCCGGCGACGTACAGCCACGCGCCCATCGCGGCGAGGGCCACGACCGCGGCACCGGCTTCCGCCAGTGCCGCGTCGCGCAGCCCCGCCAGCACGACCGCGATCGCGGCCAGCACGACGAGGCGCAGCGCCTCGAGGCGCGCGAACCCGCGGCGTCCCTCGGCGAGTCCGCCGATGATCCACAGCGTCAGCGTCAGGCCGGCGAGCGCCGCGAGCGCCGCCGCGCGCTCGAGCCTCGGCTCGAGGGCGAGAAAGTAGGCGCCGGCGCCGATCACGAGCGCGAGCTGGGCGAGGCAGTAGCCGCCGAGTGCCGCCGGCAGCGGCGGCGCGTACTTCTCGAGCGGCAGCCGGAACGCGGGCTTGGGATCGCGCGCGGCGACGTCGGCCGGCCGCCAGCCGGGGCGCCGCACGAACACCCGCAGCTTGTCCGCCCACGAGCGCGTGTGCACGCTGTCACGCACCAACGCCGCGTAGGTGTGCAGGTTTGCCCACAGCGGATTCCAGGAGCGTAGCGGGTCGCGCGTGCCGTACACGCACGGCACCGTGGCGAGCTCCGGCTGGAAGGTGCCGAACAGCCGGTCCCACAGGATCAGGATGCCGCCGTAGTTGCGGTCGACGTAGACGTCATTGACCGCGTGATGCACGCGGTGGTTCGACGGCGAGGCGAAGATGCGGTCGAAGAGGCCGAGCGAGCCGATCTGCTCGGTGTGAATCCAGAACTGGTACAGCAGGTCGATGAGGCTGACGAACAGGAAGAGCCCGGGCGGGAAGCCGAGCACGGCCATCGGCAGGTAGAAGATCCAGGACAGCAGGAAGCCGCTCCCGGTCTGGCGCAGCGCCGTCGACAGGTTGAACTCCTCGCTCTGGTGATGGACGACGTGCGCGGCCCACAGCACGTTCACCTCGTGGCCGAGGCGGTGGTTCCAGTAGTAGAGGAAGTCGTAGCAGAGCAGCGCCGCGAGCCAGACCCAGACGCGAGCCGCATCGAGGGTCGCGACGCGCGCCTCGTTGTAGACGAGCACGTAGATGCCGAACGACAGCAGACGCGTGAAGACCCCGAGGTACGTCGACAGCGCGCCGAGGCTAACGCTCGTCACTGCGTCGGCGAGCCGGTATTCACGATAGCGCCGAATCCTGGCGATCGCGCACTCGAGGAGCATCAGCACGATGAACGCCGGCGTCGCCCACAGGAGCACCTTCTCGTACATCGAAGGGGCCGAGGCGCCTCAGACTCGCGCGGGCGCGCGCCGGCCGCGCCGCTCGCGGCCCTCGGCCTGCGTCGCCGGCTTGGGTTCCGGGAGGTCGACGACCTTGCGCAGGTGCGGGTAGGAGGCCGTCTTGTGCGGGATCGCCATCGACTCGACGAAGTGCGCCTGGAAGCGCGGCTCGATCGCCGTCTCGACCTTCTCGACGCGCCGCACGATCTCCTCGATCGTCGCGCGCGAGCGGGAATCGAGCAGCGCGATCCGCGCCCCGGTGCCGGCCGCGTTGCCGGCCGACCCGACCTTGGCAAGGTCGCAGTCCGGGATCATGCCGAGCACCATCGCGTACTTGACGTCGATGTGGCTGCCGAAGGCGCCGGCGAGCCGGATCCGTTCGACCTGTTCGACGCCGAGGCGCTCCATCAGGAGCCGGATGCCGGCGTGCAGCGCCGCCTTCGCAAGCTGGATCGCGCGCACGTCGTTCTGCGTGATCGCGAGCCGCTGCTCGCCTGCGTAGAGGACGTAGGCGAAGGTGCGCCCGTTGGCGACGATCCGCGGGCTCCTGGCCGCGAGTGCGCCGTCGATGACGCCGTCCTGGTTGATGATGCCGGCGAGGTACATCTCCGCCATCACCTCGATGATCCCGGAACCGCAAACGCCGGTGACGCCGGTCTTCTGCACCGAGTCGGCGAACCCCGCGGCGTCCGACCAGACGTCGGAACCGATGACCTTGAAGCGCGGCTCGAGCGTCGCGGGATCGATGCGCACGCGCTCGATTGCCCCCGGGGCCGCGCGCTGCCCGCAGCTGATCTGCGCGCCCTCGAAGGCGGGACCGGTCGGGCTCGAGCAGGCCACGAGCTTCGCCTTGCTGCCGAGCACGATCTCGGCGTTGGTGCCGACATCGACGAGCAGCGTGACTTCGTCGTTGAGGTCCGGCCGCTCCGCCAGGATCACGCCCGCGCAGTCGGCGCCGACGTGCCCGGCGATGCACGGCAGCACGTACACGCGCGCGGTCGGGTGCAGCGCGAGGCCGATCTCCGAGGCCCAGACCGTGAGTCCGCGGTCAATCGCAAGCGCAAACGGCGCGCCGCCGAGCTCGACGGGATCGAGGCCGAGCACGAGGTGGTGCATGATCGGGTTGCCGACCAGCGTCACCTCGAGGATCGCGTCCGGGCCGACGCCGGCGCTACGCGTGACGTCGGCGGCGAGTTCGCTGATCGCGGTGCGCACGGCGTTCGTCATCTGCGCGGCGCCGCCCGGGTTCATCATCGCGTACGAGACGCGGCTCATCAGGTCCTCGCCGAAGCGGATCTGCGGGTTCATGAGGCCCGCGGAAGCGACCACCTCGCCGGTCGTCAGGTCGCACAGGTGCGCCGCGATCGTCGTCGAGCCGATGTCGACCGCCATGCCGAAGATGCGCTCGTGGAAGCCCGGCCAGATCGCGATGATCCGCGAGTGGTCGTGCACCGCGACCGTGACCTTCCAGCCGCCGGCGCGCAGCACCGGCTGCAGCGCCTGCAGTACCAGCAGGTCGCAGCCGAGCTGGTGGAGATTCCACTCCCGTGCGAGCGCCTCCTCGAGCCGGACCAGGTCGCCGGCCTGGTCGTGCATGTCGGGCTCGTGCACCTCGACGTAGTGCAGCGTGACGACCGGATAGAGCTCGATGTCGCGCGCTTCGGCGGCCTTGCGCACGACCTGCCGGTGCACCTGGCTGGTCGCCGGCACGTCGACCACGACGTCGCCCTGCACGAGCGCCTGGCAGGACAGCCGGCGCCCCTCCGCCAGCACGCGGCGATTCGCGAGCCGCTGCTCGGCGGCCGACATCGCCGACAGGTGCTCGGCCGAGGAGCGCACCCCGTGCTTGGCGAACTCGCCCTCGGCGATCAGCACCTGGCAGCGCGTGCACATCGCACGGCCGCCACACACCGAATCGATGTCGACGCCGAGCGTGCGCGCGGCGGACAGGAGCGAGGTGCCGTGGCGGAAGCGGCCGCGCTTCCCCGACGGGGTGAAGACGACGAGCGCGACCGGGTCGGTCACGTGGGTACTCAGGCCGACGGCGTCGCGCGACGGCGATGGCCACCCTCGCGCCGCCCGCGCGGCGCCTCGGCGGGCGCCTGGCCCGGCACGCCGGCGACTGCCGCCGGCGGGGCCTCGCGGTACTTGCGGATCCAGCGCATGCAGTCCGGGTCGTGGCCCATCATGATGTCGGCGCCCATGACTGCCTGCATGACCTCGGCGTGCAACGGGTTCGTGATCGCCGACGTCATTCCCGATCCGATCGCCATCGTCAGGAACGCGGCGTTGACGCCGTTGCGGTTGGGCAGCCCGAAGCTGATGTTGGAGGCGCCGCAGGTGGTGTTGACCTTGAGCTCGGTCCGCAGGCGCTGCACGAGGCGCATGACCTGGCGCCCGGCGAGGTTGATCGCACCGATCGGCATCACCAGCGGGTCGACCACGACGTCGGCGACCGGGATACCGTAGTCCTGCGCGCGCTCGACGATCTTCTTCGCCACCGCGAAGCGCACGTCCGGGTCCTCGGAGATGCCGGTCTCGTCGTTGGAGATCGCGACGACCGCGGCGCCGTACTTCTTCACGAGCGGCAGCACCGACTCGAGGCGCTCGTCCTCGCCGGTGACGCTGTTGACGAGCGCCTTGCCGCGATAGACCTTGAGGCCGGCCTCGAGCGCCGCGACGATCGAGGAGTCGATCGACAGCGGCACGTCGGTGATCGACTGCACGAGCTGCACTGCCTTGGCGAGGATCGCCGGCTCGTCGGCGAGCGGGATGCCGGCGTTGACGTCGAGCATGTGCGCGCCGGCCTCGAGCTGCGCGCGCGCGTCGCTCTCGACGCGGCTGTAGTCGCCGGCGGCCATCTCGGCGGCGAGGATCTTGCGACCGGTCGGGTTGATGCGCTCGCCGATGATGACGAACGGACGCTCGAAGCCGATGACGACTTCGCGCGTGGCGGAACTGATTACGGTATCGGTCATGATGCCTTCCTGTCGGCAGAATTCTGGTCGCGTCCCGGAAACCACGGCACCCGGCCTTCGAGGACACCGGACTCGCGGATGATCTCGGCGACGCTCTCTTCCTGGCGATAGGCCATCACGTGAACGCCGTGAATGCCCTTGATCGTCCGGATCTCCTGGATCAGCTCGATGCAGATGCGGCGGCCTTCACGCGCCTGGTCCTGCGCACCGGCGAGGCGCTTGACGATCGCGTCGGGGATGTAGAGGCCGGGTACGTTGTTGCGCATGAACTCAGCGCCCTTCGCCGTCTTGAACGGCCCGACGCCGATCAGCAGGAACACCTTGTCGAGGAGCCCGAGGTCCTCGACCGCGCGCATGAAGGCGCGCAGCCGGTCGAGGTCGTAGCAGTACTGGGTCTGGATGAACTGTGCGCCGGCCGCGATCTTCTTGCCGAGCCGGAGTGCGCGGTGCTCGAGCGGTGGCACCATCGGGTTCTCGGCGGCGCCGAAGAACACGCGCGGCGCGAAGGTGATCTTGCGGCCGCTCTGGAAGCGGTGCTCGTCGCGCAGCGTGCGGCCGATCTCGAGCAGCGACAGCGAGTCGAGGTCGAACACCGGCTTCGCCTGCGGGTGATCGCCTGCCTGCACACCGTCGCCCGACAGGCACAGCATGTTGCACACGCCCATCGCCGCGCCGCCGAGGATGTCGCCCTGGATCGCGATCCGGTTCTTGTCGCGGCAGGAGATCTGCATCACGGGCGCATAGCCGACCCGTGTCAAAAGCGCGCAGACCGCCACGCTCGACATGTGGCAGTTGGCACCGGAGCCGTCGGTCGCGTTGATCGCATCGACATAGCCGTCGAAAACCCGCGCGCGCTTGTAGACGTCCTCGGGGTCCGCCGAGTCCGGCGGCGCGAGCTCGGTCGTGACCGCGAACGTGCCGGCGCGCAGCACCCGCTCGAACCGTCCCGGCGAGACGTGGCCCGAGAGGATCGGCAGCGGATAGCCGGGAACCGGTTCGTCCTCGAAGATCATTTCTTGCCCTCCGCCGGCGGCTCGGTCTTGTCGCGCACGACCTTGAGCCACGCCGAGCGGCCCTCGAGGCGCCGGTCGACCGGCGCCTGCACGACGCGGATCTTGGCCAGCCCGCCCGGGATGCGCTCGGCCCCGGCGAATGCCTGCACCCAGACGCAGCGCATCTCGGGCTTCACCTCGCAGTTGCCGTTGGCACGCACGCCACCACACGGGCCATTGCGGATGTTCTTCGGGCAGTTCATCGGGCACGACATGCCGGTCGAGCTCAGCACGCACTGGCCGCACATCTTGCAGTCGAACAGCAGGCCCTTGACGCCGCGCTCGAGCGCCGCCACCGGCCGCTCCAGGCGCGCATAGCCGATCGCGCGCAGCAGCGGCGCGAGCGCCAGCAGCGTGCGCTCGAAGGCGTTGTAGAACCCGTTGAGCCCGCGCGCGTGGCGCACCGACCACAGCCGTACGCTGTACATCAGCCGGCCTCCGGCGCATCGCCCGGCGCCGGGCGCTCGATGCGTTCGTCGACGCCCTTGTTGCGGATGATGCGGTCGAGGTCGGCGTCGCTGTAGCGTGCCTCGAGCGTCGCGGCCTCGGCCGCCGCGACCGCCTTCAGGTCATCGCCGCAGGCCCGCGGCGCGCTGCGCTGCCAGTCGGCGAGGTAGGCATCCGAGCTGCCCTTGCCGGCGCGCATCGCGGCGCGATCGACGGCTTCCTGGAAGCGCTGCGACAGCTGCACCTTGGCGACCTCGCGGCCGCGGCGCACCAGCACCTGCGCCGGGATGTCGCGCCACGAGATGATGATCAATTGGCCCATGCGCGCCCCCTCGCCGGCCGGTCGGCGGGCTCGACGACGATCCGCGCGCCGGCGCGCCGCGCGACGTCGGAGAGGCTGCGCGCGAGATCACCGTAGCCGGTCAGCCGGCACTCGAAGCCGAGGCCGAGCCGCGCGGCGATGGCCCGCGCCTCGCGCTCGAGCTCGGCGTCCCTGACCTGCGCCAGGTAGACGACTTTCCGGTAGTGCCGGAAGTACTCGGGGATCAGTTCGGGGTGGGCGTCGAGTCCGAGGCCCGCCCAGACCAGCCGCTCGAAGTGCCGCACGAGGAAATCGGTCAGGTAGAAGGTGCCGACCTCGGCCTCGCTCAGCGCCGCGAAACCGGGCGAGGTCGCGTAGAACTCGTAGCAGTGCGCACCCGGCAGGCGCTCGATGCGCTCGGCCTCGAGCAGCCGGTCGAGCGCGCCGCCGGTGCCGCAGTCTGCGTAGGCGACGAAGATGCGCTCGTAGCGGCCGCGCGCCGCGTCGATCGCGTCCTTGACGCTCGCCGGAATCCGCTCGGGGCGGTTGTGCAGCTCCGGCGGCAGGCACGTCACGTCGAGCACGCTCCAGTCGTTGGCGCGCTTGAGCGCAGTGATCTCCCGCGCGAGCGCTCCGCAGGCGATGACGAGCACGCGGCCGGCGCCGTCCACGGCCGTCGCCTCCGCGCTCAGCGCGCCGCGCGGCGCGTGGCGATCATCGACTTCGCGGTCTCGACCGCGATCGCCGCATCGCGACAGTAGGCATCGGCGCCGACCGCCTTGCCGAACTCCTCGTTCAGCGGCGCGCCGCCGACGAGCACGATGAACTTGTCGCGGATGCCCTTTTCCTTGAGCGTGTCGATCACGACCTTCATGTAGGGCATCGTCGTCGTCAGCAGCGCCGACATGCCGAGAATGTCCGGCTGGTGCGCCTCGAGCGCCGCGAGGTACTTCTCGACCGGGTTGTTGATGCCGAGGTCGATGACCTCGAAGCCCGCGCCCTCGAGCATCATGCCAACGAGGTTCTTGCCGATGTCGTGGATGTCGCCCTTGACGGTGCCGATGACGATCTTGCCGATCGGCTCGACGCCGGTCTCCGCGAGCAGCGGGCGCAGGATCTCCATGCCGCCCTTCATCGCGTTGGCGGCCAGCAGCACCTCGGGCACGAACAGGATGCCGTCGCGAAAGTCGATGCCGACGATGCGCATGCCCTCGACGAGCGCGTCGTTGAGGATCTTCTCGGCCCCCCAGCCGCGCTTCAGGAAGATGTGCGTGGCTTCCTCGACCTCGTTCTTGAGGCCGTTGTACAGGTCGTCGTGCACCTGCTCGGTCAGCTCCTGATCGTTCAGGCTGTTGAGATCGAATGCTTCGTTCTGATCGTCGGACATCGACGTGCTCCCGAGGCTTTTTTGCGAGCCGCGCCCTCCACTTGCACGTGGACCCGGCTGGCTCGCGATGGTACGGGCTGGCGACCGGGCGCGGTGGCGGTTTCGCGACCGGCACATGCCCCAAAACGACATCCTTCCCCGTGCCGGCCCGGGCTGTCAACCGGGGACCGACGCCGGCGCCCGCGTGCCTTTATTCGCTGGCTCCATGAGTAAATTTGCTTTTCCGGACCGGGCGCAAATCTGACCGGACGGCCAAGGCCCGCCGCCCGGCGGCGCCACGCGCCGCGTCGCATTCCGACAACCGGACCCGGGACCTACGCCGGCGTTCGACGCTCCTCGTCCACCCCGCTCGCGCCGCGCGGACGGGTCTGGCGCTCGACGCTCGGCGGGTAGCCGAACTGCTTGCGGTAGCACTTCGAGAAATGCGGCGGCGACTGGAAGCCGCAGGCCGTCGTGATGTCCATGATCGGCATCGCCGTCTGCAGCAGGAGTTCGCGCGCGCGCTTGAGGCGCAGCTCGAGGTAGTAGCGCTTCGGGACGCAGTTCAGGTGGCGCTTGAACAGCCGCTCGATCTGCCGCCGCGACAGGCCCGTCTCCTTGGCGATGCGCTCGAGCGACAGCGTCTTCTCGATGTTCGCCTCCATCAGCTCGGCGACCTTGATCAGGCTCTGGTGCGACACGCCGACCTGGGCCCGCAGCGGCACGTACTGCCGGTCGCGATCGCTGCGGATGCGATCGACGATGAACTGCTCGGAGACCCGCTGCGCGATCCTGGTACCGAGCTTGCTCTCGATCAGGTTCAGCATCAGGTCGAGCGGCGCGACGCCGCCCGAGCACGTGTAGCGATTGCGGTCGATCGTGAACAGCTGGTCGGAAATCAGCACCCGCGGGAACTCCTCGCGCAGCGCCGAGAGGTTCTCCCAGTGGATCGTCGCCCGGTAGCGATCGAGGAGCCCCGCGCGCGCGAGCGCGTACCCGCCGGTGCACAGCGCGCCGAGCGCGAGGCGCTGCTCGCCGAGCCGGCGCAGCGCCGCCAGCAGTCCCGGCGACACCGCCTCGCGCACGTTGATCCCGCCGCACACAAACACGATGTCGGCGCGACCGACGTCGGCGAGCGCGACCGTCGGCGAGAGCGCAAGCCCGTTGCTCGCCGGCACCGCCTGACCGTCCAGGCTCGCGATCACCCACTCGTAGGCGGCCTGCCCCGACACGCTGTTGGCCATGCGCAGCGGCTCGACCGCGTTCGACACGGCGATCGCGGAGTAATTCGGCAACGTCAGAAAGGCGAAGCGGCTCTTGCGGATCTGCGGCGCGGGCTTCACGGACCATCCCCGGCGGCGACCGTTTAAGGGTCTACCGAAGTATACGACCGGCTGGCGCATTTGCGTCAGACATTGTCGCAAATGGAGATGTCGTTGCCAGACCGGCGGTTACACTTCGCGGCGATCGACCGCCCGCGCCGCTCCGGCAACCGCCGGACGTGCGCGCGGCCGCAACGGAGAATCCCACGATGAAGACGCATGCCCGGGTAGTGGTGATCGGCGGCGGCGCGGTCGGCGTCAGCACGCTCTATCACTTGGCGAAGAAGGGCTGGTCGGACGTCGTGCTGCTGGAGCGCTCCGAACTGACCGCGGGCTCGACCTGGCATGCGGCGGGCCTGCTGCCGCTCTTCAATATGAGCTACACCGTCGGCCAACTGCACAAGTACTCGGTCGACCTCTACAAGCGCCTGCCGGCCGAGACCGGCCAGGACGTCAGTTTCCACGTGACCGGCAACCTGCGCCTCGCGACCTGCAAAGCGCGCATGGACGAGTATTACAAGTACTGCGGCACGGCCAACACGATCGGCGTGCCGTTCCAGGTGATCTCGCCGCGCGAGGTCAAGGAGCTGTGGCCGCTCGTCAGCCTCGGCAACGGCGGCGACACGCCCGACATCATCGGCGCGCTCTACCATCCGGACGACGGCCACATCGCGCCAGCCGACCTCACGATGGCGCTGCGAAAGGGCGCCCGTGCCGGCGGCGCGGAGATCTACGAGCAGACCGCCGTCACGGGCGCAAAGCGCCTGCCGAGCGGCGAATGGAGGCTGACGACGACCAAGGGCGAGATCACCTGCGAGCACGTCGTGTGCGCGACCGGCAACTACGCCCTCGAGACCGGGCGGATGTTCGGCATCAACGTGCCCGCAATCCCCGTCGAGCACCAGTACATCGTCTACGACGAATCGCCCGAGCTGAAGGCCTATCGTCAGGGCGGTGGGCGCGAGCTTGCCGTGCTGCGCGAGTCGGACAAGTCCTACTACCTGCGCGAGGAGCGGCTCGGGTGGATCCTCGGGCCCTACGAGGCCGGCGCCCCGGCGAGATTTGCGGACGGCGTGCCCGACTGGTTCGGGAAGAGCCTGTTCGAAGGCGATCTCGAGCGGTTGCTGCCGCACGTCGAGGCCGCCCAGCGCCGCGTGCCGGCACTCGAGCACTGCGGCATCAAGGACATCGTCAACGGCCCGATCTCGTACACGCCCGACGGGAGTCCGCTGGTGGGTCCGGCCTGGGAGGTGCGCAACGTGTGGCTCAACGAAGGCCACAGCTTCGGCATCACCGCAGCCGGCGGCTCCGGCTGGCAGCTCGCCGAGTGGATCGTCGAGGGCGAGCCCGGCATCGACATGCTGGCGGTCGACCCGCGCCGCTTCGGCCCGTACACCTCCAAGCGCTACGTCGTGACGAAGAACGAGGAGACCTACCGCAACGTCTTCACGATCCACTTCCCCGACGAGGAGCGCGAGGACGCGCGGCCCGCGAAAACGAGCCCGGTCTACGACAAGCTGGCGCGCATGGGGGCCGTGTTCGGCCAGCGCTACGGCTGGGAACGCGCCAACTGGTTCGCCCCGCCCGGCGTCGAGCGCCGCGACGCGTGGAGCTTCCGTCGCACGAACTACTTCGAGCACGTCGGCAACGAAGTGCGCCTGATGCGCGAGAAGGTCGGTGTCATCGACCTGACGCCGTTCACGAAGCATGAGGTCGACGGACCCGGCGCCGAGGCCTGGCTCGACCACCTGGTGGCAAACAAGGTCCCGACCAAGATCGGCCGGATTGCGCTCTGCCATGCGCTGACGAAGCGCGGCGGCATCCGCTCCGAGTTCACGATCACCAAGCTCGGCGAGCAGCGCTTCTACGTGGTGAGCGCCGGCGCCGCGGAGCGCTACGACAGCGACTATCTGAGGCGCCTGGTGCCGAAGGACGGCTCGGTCAACCTGCGCAACATCACGAGCGCGCGGGGCTGCTTCGTGCTCGCGGGTCCGCGCACCCGCGACCTGCTTGCGAAGCTCACCGACGCCAAGCTCGACAACGCCTCGTTTCCCTGGCTGACCAGCCAGATCATCGAGGTGGGTCTCGCGCCGGACGTGTATGCGCTGCGGGTCAACTTCGTCGGCGCGCTCGGCTGGGAGCTGCACTTCCCGATCGAGTACGCCCACCACCTGTTCGACGCGATCTTCGCGGCCGGAGCCGAGTACGGCATCGGCATGGTCGGCATGCGCGCGATGGAGTCGCTGCGCCTCGAGAAGTCCTACCGCATGTGGGGCAGCGACATGACCCGCGACTACACGCCCTTCGAGTGCTCGCTCGACCGCTTCGTGCGCATGAACAAGGGCCCGTTCATCGGCCGCGAGGCACTCGAGAAGCAGCAGGCCCGGGGCGTGCCGAACCGCTTCATCACGCTTGAGGTCCACGGCGTCGTCGACGCCGATCCGCTCGGCAACGAGCCGATCTTCGATACCCGCGGCCAGATGATCGGCCGCGCGACGTCCGGCTACTACGGCCACTTCCTGAAGAAGAGCCTCGCGATCGGCTACGTCAAGCCTGACTACGCAGCACCCGGCACGGCGCTCGAGGTCGAGATCCTCGGCGAGCGCCGGAAGGCGACGGTGCTCGTGGAGTCGCCGTACGATCCGGACAACAACGATCTGAGGGGCTGATGCAGAAGTTCTCGGCCTGGTCGCTGCTGCGCGAGGCCTTCGGGGGCCACCTCGGCTGGCGGCCGCAGTGGCGCCGTGCGGCCCCGAAGCCGGAGTACGATGCCGTCATCGTCGGCGGTGGCGGCCACGGGCTCGGCGCCGCGTACTACCTCGCGGCCGAGCACGGGCTGACGAACATCGCGGTCGTCGAGAAGGGCTGGATCGGCGGCGGCAACACCGGCCGCAACACGACGATCATCCGCTCGAACTACCTGTTCGATGAAAGCGCCGCGCTCTACGACCACTCGCTCAAGCTGTGGCGCGACCTGTCGCAGGTCCTCAACTACAACGTGATGTTCTCGCCGCGCGGCGTCATGATGCTGGCGCACACGGTGCACGACACCCAGGTCATCAAGCGCCACGTGCACGCCAACCGCGGCAACGGCGTCGACAACGAGTGGCTGACGCCGGAGGAAGCCAAGGCGTTCTGCCCGATGCTGAACATCGAGAAGAACATCCGCTACCCGGTGCTCGGCGCCGCGCTGCAGCGCCGCGGCGGCACGGCGCGCCACGACACCGTCGCCTGGGGCTACGCGCGCGCCGCCGACGCGCTCGGCGTCGACATCATCGAGAACTGCGAGGTCACCGGCATCCGGCGCGACGGCCGGGGCGCGGTCGAGGCCCTCGAGACGAGCCGCGGCCCGATCCGTGCGCGCAAGGTCGGCGTGTCGGCCGCGGGCCACACCAGCGTCGTGCTCGGCTACGCGGGCGTCGCGCTGCCGCTCGAGAGCTTCCCGCTGCAGGCGCTGGTGTCGGAGCCCGTCAAGCCGCTGATGCCCTGCGTCGTGATGTCGAACACGATCCACGCCTACATGAGCCAGTCCGACAAGGGCGAGCTCGTGATCGGTGCCGGCACCGACGCCTACAACTCGTACACGCAGCGCGGCGCGCTGCACATCAACACGCACACGCTCGAGGCGATCTGCGAGCTGTTTCCGATGGTGCGGCGCATGAAGATGCTCAGGAACTGGGGCGGCATCGTCGACGTGACCCCGGACCGCTCGCCGATCATCGCCAGGACGCCGGTGCCGGGGCTCTACGTCAACTGCGGCTGGGGCACCGGCGGCTTCAAGGCGACGCCGGGCTCGGCGCACCTGTTCGCGTGGACCATCGCCAAGGACGAGCCGCACCCGATCAACGCGCCGTTCACGATCGAGCGCTTCCGCGACGGGCTCCTGATCGACGAGGCGGCCGCGGCGGCGGTCGCGCACTGAAGGCTTTCGCATGCTGCTGATCGACTGCCCGTACTGCGGCCCGCGCCCCGAGCTCGAATTCGCGCACGGCGGACAGGCGCACGTCGCGCGCCCGGCCAACCCGGCGAGCGTCTCCGACGACGAGTGGGCCGCTTACCTCTACCTGCGCAAGAACACGCGCGGCGTGTACGCCGAGCGCTGGCGCCACGCGCGCGGCTGCGGCCGCTTCTTCAACGCGCTGCGCGACACCACCACCGACCAGTTCGTCGCCACCTATCGTAGCGGCGAGGCGCCGCCGGCGACCGCCGGCCGGAGCGCGCCATGAGCAGCTTTCGCACCGCGAGCGGCGGGCGCATCGACCGCTCGCGCCCCGTCTCGTTCCGCTTCGACGAGCGCACCTACCTCGGCTGCGCCGGCGACACCCTCGCCTCGGCACTGCTCGCCAACGGCGTGCATCTCCTCGGGCGCTCGTTCAAGTACCACCGCGCACGCGGCGTGCTCGGTGCGGGCCCGGAGGAGCCGAACGCGCTCGTCGCGGTGCTGCGGGACGCGGCGCGCCGCACGCCGAACCTGCGCGCGACGCAGGTCGAGCTCTACGACGGGCTGATCGCCGAGAGCCAGAACCGCTGGCCCAGCCTCGCCTTCGACGTCGGTGCGATCAACAACCTGCTGTCGCCGCTGATCCCGGCGGGCTTCTACAACAAGACCTTCATGTGGCCGCGCGGCGCGTGGAAGGCGCTCTACGAGCCGAAGATCCGCGCCACCGCGGGCCTCGGCGTTGCGCCGACGCTGCCCGACCCCGACCGCTACGCCCAGCGCTTCGCGCACTGCGACGTGCTCGTGGTCGGCGGCGGGCCCGCGGGGCTCGCGGCGGCACTCGAGGCCGCAGCAGCCGGTGCGCGCGTGATACTGTGCGATGAGCAGGCGGAGCTCGGTGGCTCGCTGCTCGACGCGAGCGACGCCACGATCAACGGCGGCCGCGCCGCCGACTGGGTCGCGGCGACGGTCGCGACGCTCGCCCGTCATGAGCGCGTGACGCTGCTGCCGCGGACCACGGCGTTCGGCTACTTCCCCCACAACCTGATCGGGCTCGTCGAGCGCGTCACCGACCACCTGCCGCTGCCCCCGACGCACCTGCCGCGCGAGCGACTGTGGCAGGTGCGCGCGCGTGAGGTGGTGCTCGCGACGGGCGCGATCGAGCGCCCGCTGATTTTTCCCGGCAACGACCGGCCCGGCGTGATGCTTGCCTCGGCGGCGCGGACCTACCTGCAGCGCTACGGGGTGCGGGTCGGCACGCGCGCCGTCGTTGCCGCCGGCTGCGATGCGGCCTACCGCGCGGCGCTCGATCTGGCCGCCGCCGGCATCACGATCGCCGCGATCGCCGACGTCCGCCCCGCCGGCCACGCGCCGGGCCCGGCCGAGAGCGCGGCGCGCCGCGCCGCGCTGCCGATCGATGCCGGCGCGACCGTGCTCGCCACCGGCGGGCGGCTCCGGATCGGCGCCGTGACGCTCGGCCGCGTCGCCGCCGATGGCCGCGTCACGGCCGGCGCCACGCACGACTGCGACGTGCTCCTGATGTCGGGCGGCTACACGCCGAGCGTGCACCTGCACTCGCAGTCGCGCGGCAAGCTCAGCTTCGACGACGCGCTCGGCGCGTTCGTGCCGGGTGCGCCGGCCGAGCGCACACGCTCGGCCGGCGCCGCGCGCGGCGTCAACGGGCTCGCGGCGGTACTCGACGACGGTGCCGCGGCCGGTGCCGCGGCCGCGGGCGGGCGGGCGGCCGCCACGCGCTACGCCGCGCAGGCACTCGATGCCGGCATCGCCGGCCAGCCCGGCGCCCTGCCGCAGCCGGCGGGACTCACGCCGCCGGCGAAGGCCTTCGTCGACTTCCAGAACGACGTTACGACGCGCGACCTCGCGCTCGCACGCCGCGAGGGCTTTGAGTCGATCGAGCACATTAAGCGCTACACGACGACCGGCATGGCGACGGACCAGGGCAAGACCTCGGGCCTCAATGCGCTCGGCTTCGTCGCGGCGGAGTCGGAGCGACGCATCCCGGACGTCGGCCTGACGACGTTCCGGATGCCGTACACGCCCGTCACCTTCGGCAGCTTCGCAGGTCCCGCACGCGGCGACCTCTTCGACCCCGTGCGGCGCACGCCGAGCGACGAGTGGGCGCGCGCGCGGGGCGCGGTGTTCGAGGACGTGGGGCTGTGGAAGCGCGCCCGCTACTTCCCGATCGGCGCCGAGGACATGCATGCCGCGGTCAACCGTGAGTGTCTGGCGGTGCGGCGCGGCGTCGGGATGTTCGACGCATCGACGCTCGGCAAGATCGAGGTTGTCGGCAAGGACGCGGCGACGTTTCTGAACCGCCTGTACGTCAACAACTGGTCGAACCTCGCCGTGAACCGGTCGCGCTACGGGATCCTGCTGCGCGACGACGGCTTCGTGTACGACGACGGCGTGGTCGCGCGCCTCGCCGAGGACCGCTTCCACGTCACCACGACCACCGGCGGCGCCGCGCGCGTGTTTGCGATGATGGAGGACTACCTGCAGACCGAGTGGACCGACCTCTCGGTGTGGACGACCTCGACGACCGAGCAGTGGGCCGTCGTCGCGGTCCAGGGGCCGCGCGCGCGCGAGGTGCTCGCGAGGCTCGTGGCCGGCGTCGACCTGTCCGCGGGGGCGCTGCCGCACATGGGCGTCGCGCGCGGAACGATCTGCGGCGTACCGATGATGCTGATCCGCGTGAGCTTCAGCGGCGAGCTGGGCTTTGAGGTCAACGTACCCGCCGACTACGGCAGCGACGTGTGGGCGGCCATCCACGCCGCCGGCGAGCCCCTCGGCATCGTGCCGTACGGCACGGAGGCCATGCACGTTCTGCGCGCCGAGAAGGGCTACATCATCGTCGGGCAAGACACGGACGGCACGATGACGCCCGACGACGCGGGCGTCGCCTGGGCGATCGGCAAGCAGAAGCCCGATTTCGTCGGCAAGCGCTCGCTCGAGCGCGCGAGGATGAAGGACCCGGGCCGCAAGCAGCTCGTCGGGCTCGAGACCCAGGATCCCGCCGTCGTGCTCGAGGAGGGCGCGCAAGTCGTCGCAACCCCGGGACAGTCGCCGCCGATGAAGATGATCGGGCACGTCACCTCCTCGTACTTCAGCGCGGCGCTCGGGCGCTCGATCGCGCTCGGCGCCGTGGCGGGCGGCCGGGCGCGGATGGGCCAGACGCTGTGGATCCCGATGCCGACCGGCGACATTCCGGCCAAGGTCGTCTCGCCCGTGTTCTACGATCGCGAAGGGGCGCGCCTCAATGGCTGACGCAATCGCCCGCAAGCCCCCTCGGATCGACGCGTGCCGCTGGCTCGAGCCGTTGCCCGCGGCGACCCGCTTCAGCCTGCGCGGCGGGGACGAAGCGCGACTCGCGGCATCGCGTGCCTTCGGCGTCGAACTGCCGGCGTCCGCGTGCCGCGCGGCGAGCGCCGGGGGCCGCTCGGCCCTCTGGCTGGGACCGGACGAGCACCTCCTGATCGCGCCCGAGCCCGAAGGCCCGGCCCTCGCCGCTGCGCTCGCCGCCGCGCTGGCCGTCGTGCCGCACTCGCTGGTCGACGTCAGTCATCGCCAGGTCGCCTTCGCCGTCCAGGGCCCGCACGCCGAGTGGCTGCTCGGCAGCGGCTGCCCGCTCGACCTCGACGTCGGCGCGTTCCCGGTCGGCATGTGCACGCGCACCGTATTCGTCAAGGCGGAGGTCCTGCTGTGGCGCACCGCCCGGGATGCGTTTCGCATCGAGGTGTGGCGCTCGTTCGCCGAGTACGTCGTCGCTCACCTGGCCGAGACCGCGCTCGAGCGGCCCGCGTGACCGGGCGCCGTGCCGTGGCCGGACTGGCCATCGCGGCCCTCGGCCTCGCGGCCTGCGGAGGCGGCACGCCGGCCCCGGCGGAGCGGCACGTCGCGATCTACAACTGGTCGGACTACATCGGCGAGACGACGATCGCCGACTTCGAGCGCGAGACCGGCATCAAGGTCGAGTACGACACCTTCGACGCCGACTCGACGCTCGAGGCGAAGATGCTCGCGGGCGGCGCCGGCTACGACGTCGTCAGCACCTCCGAGAACTTCTTCAGCCGGCAGATCAAGGCCGGCGCCTACCAGGTCGTCGACCGGAGCCGGCTGACCAACTGGAAGAACCTGGATCCCGAGGTGCTGAGGACGCTCGAGCCGTTCGACCCCGGCAACGCGCACGCGGTCCCGTACCTGCACTCCTTCAACGGCTTCGCCTACAACGTGCCGATGATCCGCGCACGCATGCCGGATGCGCCGGTCGACAGCCTCGACATGATCTTCAAGCCCGACGTCGTGAAGCGCTTTGCGGACTGCGGCGTCACGTTCCTCGACTCCCCGGACAACGTGCTGCAGCTCGCGCTGCGCTACCTCAGGCTCGACCCCAACAGCGATCGGCCCGAGGACTTCGAGGCGGCCGCGGCGGTCGTGCTCAAGGTCCGCCCCTACGTCAAGCACTTCGACTCGGACTACATCAATGCGCTCGCGACCGGCGAGACCTGCCTCGCGATGGCCTGGTCGAGCGACTACGCGGTGGCGGTCGACCGGGCCCGTGCCGCCGGCGTCGATCTGAAGCTCGCCTTCACGATCCCGAAGGAAGGCACGAGCAACACCTTCAACGGCTGGCTGATCCCCTTCGACGCGCCACACGTCGCCGAGGCGCACGAGTTCATCAACTACATGCTGCGACCGGACGTGATCGCCAAGGTCACGAACTTCACGCACTATCCGAACGAGATCCCGGCCTCGCGCACGTACTTGAACCCCTCGATCCTGAACGACCCGACCCTCTACCCGCCGCCCGCGCTGCGCGCCGGAGCGTTCATTCCGGGCGAGATCAGGGCATCGTCCGAGCGGCTGCGCACGCGCATCTGGACACGCATCAAGACGGCGTTGTGATCGTGCCCTCGGGAGGGCCTGCGAAGCGATGAGAATCGACTGTCATCGGAGCTGCCGGCCAGGACGCGCGCTGCTCGCGCTGCTCGGCGTCGCCACGCTTGCCGCCTGCGGCGGCGCCGGCACGCCTGCGCAGCCCGAGCGCGTCGTCAGCGTCTACAACTGGGCGGACTTCATCGGCAAGACCACGGTCGCCGACTTCGAGCAGGCGACCGGCATCAAGGTCGACTACGACACCTTCGACTCCGATCAGACGCTCGAGGCGAAGATGCTCGCGGGCGGCTCCGGCTACGACGTCGTGTCCACCGCGACCAACTACTTCAGCCGCGAGATCAAGGCGGGTGCGTTTCGCAAGCTCGACCGATCGAAGCTGAGCGGCTGGGCCAACCTTGACCCCAAGACGCTGGCACTGATGGCCGAGGCCGATCCCGGCAACCAGTACGCCGTCCCCTACCTGCACGCGATCAACGGCTTCGCCTACAACCCCGACATGGTGCGGCAGCGGATGCCGAATGCGCCGGTCGAGAGCCTGGCGCTGATCTTCGAGCCTGAGAACCTCAGGCACTTCGCGGATTGCGGCGTGACCTTCCTCGACTCGGCGGAAGACGTCCTGCAGCTCGCGCTCCTCTACCTGCACCTCGATCCGAACACGACGAGCGCCGCGGACTACGCAAAGGCCGAGGCCCAGGTGTTGAAGGTGCGGCCCTACATCCGGACCTTCGACTCGGCCGAGTACCTGAACAGCCTCGCGAACCAGGAGACCTGCATCGCGATGAGCTGGTCGAGCGACTACGCGGTGTCGATGGCGCGGATGCGCGAGGCGGGAATCAACGCGCGGCTCGCCTTCACGGTCCCGATCGAGGGCGCGAATGCCACGTACTCGGCGATGCTGATCCCCGTCGACGCGCCGCACGTCGAGGAGGCGCACGCGTTCATCAACTTCCTGCTGCGGCCGGAAGTGATCGCGAAGATCACTAACGAGACCCACTACGCGAACGACAACCTCGCCGCCAACCGGCTAGTCGACCCGGCGATCCTCAACGACCCGACTCTGTATATGACGCCGGAAATCTCAAAGCGCCTGTACATCACGCGCGAGGTCAGCGCCGCCACCGAGCGCATGCGCACGCGCGTGTGGACGCGCGTCAAGACCGCGCACTGAAGGGCCGCACTCGATCGGCGGCGCGCGCTCAGCCCCGCAGGCGCGCATTCTCCGGGTCGTAGAGCGGCTCGCGGCCGACGACCGCGCGGCGGCGCTCGCCGAGGATCTCGACCTCGAGAGCCGCGCCGGGCACGGCGAGATCGCTGCGCACGTAGGCGAGCGCGATGCTCTTGCCGAGCCGGTAGCCATAGCCGCCCGAAGTCACGAGCCCGACGACGCTCGGCCCCTGGTAGACGATCGACACCGCCGCGGCGTCGGCATCGCCGGCATCAACGATCAGCGGCACGAAGCGCTCGCGCGGCCCGGCGCTGGCCTCGCGCTTGAGCGCCTCGTCACCGATGAAGCCGCCGGGCTTCTCGAGCTTGACGAACCGGTCGAGCGAGGCCATCAGCGGCGTGTACTCCGTCGTCAGGTCGGCCTTCCACGACCGGTAGCACTTCTCGAGCCGCAGGCTGTCCATCGCGTAGAGCCCATAGTCCGCGATGCCGAACTTCTGCCCGGCCTCCCACAGCAGGTCGTAGACCGACAACAGGTGCTCAACCGGAATGTGCAGCTCCCAGCCGAGCTCGCCGACGTAATTGACGCGAATCGCGATCGCCCTCGTATAGCCGACCTCGATCGTGCGCACCGCGAGCCAGGGGAAGGCGGCGTTCGAGAGGTCTGCCGGCGTCAGCAGCGCGAGCAGCTCGCGCGAGCGCGGGCCGACGACGATCAACGAGCCGTGGCGCGCCGACAGGTTTTCGAGCCGGACGGCCAGCCGGCCCGGCAGGTGCTCGCGCAGCCAGTGCTCGTCGTGCCGCTCGCCCGCGGCCGCGCTGATCAGCCAGAAGCGCTCGTCCGCAAGCGTCGTGACGGTCATCTCGGTGACGATGCCGCCGTGCGGCGCGCAGAAGTAGTTGAGCGCGCTACGCCCGGGACGCGGCACGACGCCCGCGACCATGTGATCGATCCAGGCGCGCGCGCCGGGTCCTGTCACCTCGAACTTGGTGAACCCCGGCAGATCGAGGACCGCCACGCGCTCGGCGACCGCCTGGCATTCGCGGCGGACGGCCGCATGCCACGCGGGCCGGCGGAACGAGGTCTCGGCGCCAGCAGGATCCGCGGAATCCGGGAAATACACTGCGCGCTCCCAGCCGCCGCGCGCGCCGAAGCGCGCGCCCTTGTCCTTGAGGCGCTGGTACACCGGCGAGGTCTTCGCCGGCCGGCCCGCCGGACGCTCCTCGACCGGATAGCCGACCGCATACTCCTGCTGGTAGGTCTCGATGGCCTTGGCGAGCACGAAGCGGTCGTTCGCATACTCGAGGTAGCGCCGCGAATCGAGCGGCCACATGTCCCACTCCGGCCGCCCGTTCGCGACCCACTCGGCGATGACCTTGCCGGCCCCGCCCGCCTGTGCGATGCCGAAGGTGAACGCACAGCAGTGGAAGAAGCCCGGGAGCCCCGGCGCCGGGCCGATCAGTGGATTGCCGTCCGGTGCGTACGGGATCGGCCCGTTGATGACCGTCTTGATCCCGACCGAGCCCAGGATCGGCACGCGCTCGCAGGCAGCCTCGATGTACTTCTCGAGCCGGCCCAGATCGTCACCGAACAGCTGGTGCGCGAACTCCTCGGGGATGCCGTCACGCCAGTGCGCGGTCGCCTGCCACTCGTAGGGTCCGAGCAGGAGTCCCTGCCGCTCCTGGCGCAGGTAGTAGCTGACGTCGGGATCGCGCAGCAGCGGCAGGCGCGCGGCGCCGCGCGCGACCAGCTCCGGGATGTCCTCGGTGACCAGGTACTGGTGCGACATCGTGACGATCGGCAGGTACGCCCCGACCATCGCCGCGACCTCGCCGCCGCGGTAGCCGGCGGCGTTGACGACGGCCGCCGCCTGGATCGTGCCGCGGTTGGTGACGACGCGCCACTCGCCCGAGCTCGTGCGCTCGATCGCGGTGACGCGCGTGTTGCGGTACACCTCGGCGCCGCGGTCGCGCGCGCCCTTGGCGAGGGCCTGCGTCATCTGCGCCGGATCGATGTCGCCGTCGTAGGGATCCCACAGGCCCGCGAGCAGGCCGTCGGTCTCGATGAAGGGATAGCGCGCCTTGATGTCGGCCGGCGTCAGCATCTCGAACTCAGTGCCCTGCGCGCGCGCCTGGGAGACGACGTGGCGGAACTCGTCGACGCGATCCCGCGTATGCGCGAGCCGGATGCTGCCGGTCACGTGATAGTTGATGTCGTAGGCAACGCGCCGCGCGAGGTCCGCGTACAGGCGCGTCGTGTAACGCTGCATCTTCAGCAGGTTCCACGAGCTCGAGAAATTCGGCACGTTGCCGGCGGCGTGCCAGGTCGAACCCGCGGTCAGCTCGTCACGCTCGACGAGCACCGCGTCGGTCACGCCGAGTTCGGTCAGGTGATAGAGGGCGCTGCAGCCCACCGCTCCGCCGCCGATGATGACTACCCGCGCATGCGTCTTCATGGTCCTTGATTCTCCGCTGTCACGCGATCCGGCCGCTGCCGCGACGCTCCGCTCACGATTTGATCCGCTCGTTCTTTGGGTCGTACCACGGCTCCAGCTGTACGCGCGCGGCGTGGCGGCGGCACGCGACCTCGACCTCCCAGCGCCCGGATTGCAGCCACTCCTTCGACACGCCGTCCGGGCATGCGACGTAGCCGAGGCCAAGCGACTTCCCGAGCCGGTGACCCCAGGCGCCCGACTTGATCGAGCCGACGATCGCGCCGTCACGGACGATTGGCTCCTCATGGTAAAGGAGCGGCGCCGTCGCCGAGTCGTCGTCCAGCATCACCTGTACGAGCCGCTTCGGCTGGACGCCGCGCGCACGCTGCGCGAGGAGCGCGTCGCGCCCGATGAATCCCCCCGGCTTGTCCCACGCGACCGTGAAGCCGAGCCCGGCCTCGAGCGGCGTGTCCTCGTCGGCGATGTCGTGGCTCCAGTGGCGGTAGCCCTTCTCGACGCGACACGCGCCCATGGCATGGTAGCCCGCGTGGCTGAGCCCGAATTCATCTCCCGCCTCGAGCAGCCGCTCGTAGACGTCCAGGCAGTGCTCGGCCGACAGGTACAGTTCCCAGCCGAGCTCGCCGACGTAGGTGATCCGGCTGGCGCGCACGCGGGCGTAGCCGATCTCGACCTCGCGCGACCAGCCAAACGGGTGCGCCGCGTTCGACAAGTCCGCGCCGCTGACCTTCTCGAGCAACGCGCGGCTGCGCGGCCCCATGACGCCGAGCATCGCGATGCCCGGCGTCACGTCGGTCACCGTGCAGCGCAGGCCCTCGTCGGCGCCGAGGTGGCGCCTCAGCCAGGCGAGATCGCGCGTCTGGCAGATCGCCGACGTCACGACCATGAATTCGTGCTCGGCGAGCCGCGTGATCGTCAGGTCCGCCTCGATGCCGCCGTGATCGTTCAACCATTGCGCGTAGGCGATGCGACCCTTCGGCACGTCGACGTTGGCGGTCGACAGCCGGTTCAGCAGCCGCGTGGCGTCGGGACCCTGGACGATGAACTTGGCGAAGCACGTCTGGTCGAACAGCGCCACGCGATCGCGCACCGCCTCGCACTCGGCGCGGCACGCGTCGAACCAGTTCTGGCGCCCGTAGGAGTAGCGATATTCGGGCGTGGATCCCGGCGCCGCGAACCAGTTCGGCCGCTCCCAGCCCGCGGTCTCCCCCATGCAGGCGCCGGCGGCAACCAGCCGGTCATGCAGAGGGGTGCGCCGCGCGCCGCGCGCCGTGCGGTACTGGTAGTAGGGCCAATGCATCGCGTACAGGAGGCCGAGCGTCTCGACGGTTCGGTCGTGCAGGTAGCGGCGGTTCGCCTGGAACGGCTGCACGCGCCGCACATCGACATCGCACAGGTCCATCGGCGGGTGTCGATCGACGATCCACTGCGCGAGCACCTTGCCGGCGCCACCACTCGCGGCGATGCCGACTGAATTGAAGCCGGTGGCGAGGTAAAGCCCCTGCACTTCGGGCGTCTCGCCGACGTAGTAGCGGTCATCCGGTGTGAAGCTCTCCGGCCCGTTGAAGAACAGCTGGATTCCGGTATTGGCGAGCGCCGGCACACGTCGCACCGCCGCCTCGAGAATCGGCTCGAAATGCTCGTGATCCTCGGGCAGCGTGTCGAAGCAGAAGTCCTCGGGAATCCCGTCCATCCCCCACGGCTTGGCGACCGGCTCGAAGCAGCCCATCAGGATCTTGCCCGCGTCCTCCTTGTAGTAGGCGCACTCATCCTGGACCCTCAGCACTGGCAGGTTGCCCGGAAGGCCCGCGACCGGTTCGGTGACGATGTAGAAGTGCTCGGCGGCGTGCAGCGGCACGGCGGCGCCGACCTCGGCCGCGAGCCGGTGCGACCACATGCCACCGCACAGCACCACGGTGTCGGCGCGGATGTCGCCATCGGCGAGCTCAACGCCGACCGCACGTCCGCGCTCGACGAGGATCCGGCGCACGGGAGTGTTCTCGAAGATCCTCGCGCCGCGCTGCTTCGCGCCCTTGGCGAGCGCGTGGGTCGTGTCGATCGGGTTCGTCTGCCCGTCCTTCGGCAGGAAGATCCCGCCGACGATGTCGCCGACCTCGAGCAGCGGCCAGCGCTCCTTGATTTCGCCGGCCGACAAGAGGTCCACCGCCAGGCCGAAGGTCTTGCCCATCGAGGCGCCGCGCCTGAGCTCCTCGAGGCGCTCGACGGTCTTGGCGACGCTGATCGAGCCGTTCTGCTTGAAGCCGGTGGCCTGGCCGGTCTCGGCCTCGAGCGAGTGGAACAGGTCCGCCGTGTACTTGGCGAGCTCCGTCAGGTTGCGCGTCGCCCGGAGCTGGCCGACCAGCCCCGCGGCGTGCCAGGTCGTGCCGCAGGTGAGCTGCTTGCGCTCGAGCAGCACGACGTCGGTGACGCCGATCTTGGTCAGGTGGTAGGCCACCGAGCAGCCGGCGACGCCGCCGCCGACGATGACCACGCTTGCGCGACTGGGGACTGGCATCCGTTGCATCCTTGGCGATGAGGCAGGCCGTCAGTATCGCGGCGGGGCGACGACCCACAGCGAGACCGAGGTGACGCGGCCGGGATTGCGGGCGCTGAACGACTCGCCGCGGCCGATGCGGAAGCTGTCGCCGGCCCGCAGCGTGAAGCGGCGCGCGCCGAGCTCGAGCTCGAGCTCGCCCTCGACGACGTAGCCGGACTGCTCGGCCATCCGCGACACCTGCTCGTCGCCGCTGCGCGCGCCGGGCGCGAAGGTCGAGAGGATGAGCTCGGCCTCGCCGCTCAGCGTCGGTGACAAGAGCTCCTCTTCGATGCCGGTGCCCGGGAAGTCGAGCCGCCGCCGGTGCTCGCGCCGCACCACGTAGCCATGCTCGTCCGGCACGCTCGGGTCGTAGCCCTGGAAGAACCAGCTGATCTGGACGCCGAGCGCCTCGCTGATCGCCTTCAGCGTCGAGATCGAGATCTCCGATCGGCCGCGCTCGATCTGGCTGACGTAGCCGATCGACTTGCCGATCGCGCTCGCCAGCGCCGCGAGGTTCATGCGCCGCGCCTCGCGCAGGTCGCGGATCTGGCTGCCGAGCGGGCTCGGCGCCGGGCCGCGGCCGGGGCCCGGGCGCGCGGCGGCACGCCCCGCCCGGGCGGCCGGTGCGCGCTGGCGCGCGTGTGCTGTGGTTCTGGTGGCCATGGGACCGACTGACGCCTGCCGCCGCGGTTGTTTCACGAATATAGCCGAATCGGCCGGGGCTTTCACCAGCATGAAATTTCCTCGCCATTTTTCATGAGAGGGCCGCCGGCGGCCGGCGGACTTCAGCGACAATCCGCCGGGCCGGCAGGCCCTACCGAGGCGAACCCCGATGATCCCGAGCCAGATGCACGCGGTACTGCTCAAGGGGCACGGCGGCCTCGAGCAGCTCGAGTACCGCGACGACGTCGCGGTCCCCGCGCCCACCGCCGGCGAGGTGCTGCTGCGGGTGCGCGCCGCCGGCGTCAACAACACCGACATCAACCTGCGCACCGGCTGGTACTCGAAGGCCGACGCCGCGGTCGCCGCCGACGCCGGCTGGAGCGGCGCGGCGCTGTCGTTCCCCCGCATCCAGGGCGCGGACGCCTGCGGCGAGATCGTCGCGGTCGGCGCGGGCGTCGACGCCGGCCGCGTCGGCGAGCGGGTGCTGGTCGACCCGGTGCTGCGCCCGGCCGGCGACCCATCGCTCGCGGCGGCGCGCTACTTCGGCTCGGACTGCAACGGCGCCTTCGCCGACTACGTCGCGGTGCCGGCGGCGAACGCCCGGCGCATCACGAGCCGACTCGCCGACGCCGAGCTCGCCTCGTTCCCGTGCGCCTACTCGGCGGCCGAGAACATGCTGACGCGCGCCGGCGTCGCCGCCGGCGAGACCGTGCTCGTCACCGGCGCCTCCGGCGGGGTGGGCTCCGCCGCGGTGCAGCTCGCACGCCGCCGCGGCGCGCGGGTGCTCGCGATCGCGAGCCGGCCGAAGCTGGCGGCGGTGGCGGCGCTCGGTGCCGAGCAGGTACTCGAGCGCGACGCACCGCTGGTCGCGACGCTGGGCCGCGAGTCGCTCGACGCCGTCGTCGACGTGGTCGGCGGCACGGGCTTCGCGGACTGCCTCGAGCTGCTGCGGCGCGGCGGCCGGTACGCGGTCGCCGGCGCGATCGCCGGCCCGCGCGTTGCGCTCGACCTGCGCACGCTGTACCTCAAGGACCTCAAGCTGCTCGGCTGCACGATCCTCGAGCCCGAGGTGTTCGGCAACCTGATCGGCTACATCGAGCGCGGCGAAATCCGCGCCGAGGTCAGCGCCACCTACCCGCTCGCCGAGATCGCCGCGGCGCAGCGCGACTTCCTCGCCAAGGCGCACGTCGGCAAGATCGTGCTCGTGCCCTAGGCGCCGGCGAGCGGCGCGTCGTCGCCGCTGTGCAGCCCGACGCTGCGCTCCGCCGAGCGCAGCGTGTTGTAGAGCAGCATCGTCACGGTCATCGGCCCGACGCCGCCGGGCACCGGCGAGATCAGCGAGGCCTTCTCGCGCACGCCCTCGAAGTCGACGTCGCCGACGATCCGGCCGTCGGGCAGCCGGTTGATGCCGACGTCGATCACGACCGCGCCGGTGCGCACCATCTGCGGCACGATCAGGTTCGGGACCCCGGCCGCGACCACGAGGATGTCGGCGAGCAGCGTGAAGATCGCGAGATCCCGGGTCAGCTTGTGGCAGATGCAGACGGTCGCGTCCTGCTGCATCAGCATCATCGCGGTCGGCTTGCCGACGATGTTGCTGGCGCCGACCACGACCACGTTGCGGCCGGCGATCTCGACGCGCTCGTGCTCGAGCAGCTTCTGCACGCCGTACGGCGTGCACGGCGGGAACACCGTCGAGCCCGTCAGCAGACCGCCGACGTTGTAGAGGTGGAAGCCATCGACGTCCTTGTCGGCGGAGATGCGCTCGAGCACCCGCGGCATCGCGATGTGCGGCGGCAGCGGCAGCTGCACCAGCACGCCGTGCACCGTGGGGTCTGCGTTCAGCCGGTCGATCTCGGCGAGCAGCGCGGCCTCCGGCACGTCGGCCGCCAGCTCGATGCGCTCGGAGCGGATGCCGATCTCCTCGCAGGCGCGCACCTTGTTGCTGACGTAGAGCCGCGAGGCCGGGTTGCTGCCGACCAGGATCTCCGCGAGGCCCGGCTGCAGCCCGTGCGTCGCCACGAGCCGGCGCACCCGCGCCTGGTATTCGCCGCGCAGCTTGCGGGCCACCGCCTTGCCGTCAATGATTCGCGCCGTCATCGTCGCTGCTGCCCGCTCCGGAAAAGGGGCGCGCATTCTAGCGTCCCGGCCGGGCCCGCACACGCTCTGCGGCGGCGGCACGGCCGGCGCGGCGTATCATTTCCGGGCGCGGCCGGCCGGGCCGCGGCGGGAACCATCGATGTCGAGCGGGTACCCCAGATGAAGTCACACGCCCGGGTCGTCGTCATCGGCGGCGGCATCGTCGGCTGCAGCGTCCTCTACCACCTCGCCAAGGCCGGCTGGACCGAGGTCGTGCTGTGCGAGCGCAAGGAGCTGACGGCCGGCTCCAGCTGGCACGCGGCCGGAGCCTTCCACGCGCTCAACAGCGACGGCGCGATGTCCCGGCTGCAGGCCTACACGGTGGGCCTGTACCCCGAGCTCGAGCGGATCTCCGGCCAGGACATCGGTCTGCACTACCCCGGCGGGCTCAACGTCGCGGCCACCCGCGAGCGCTGGGACCTGCTGCGCGCCGACGTCGCCCGCCACCGGACGCTCGGGCTCGACACGCGACTCGTGGGTCCCGCAGAGATCCAGGAGCTCTGCCCGATCATGGACGTCAAGGGCGTGTACGGTGCGATCTACGACCCGATGGAGGGGCACCTCGACCCGTCCGGGGCGACGCAGGCCTTCGCCAAGGCGGCGCGCCAGCTCGGCGCCGAGATCCACCGCCACACGCGGGTCGTCGACCTCCGCGCGACCGGCCGCGGCGGCTGGCTGGTGGTCACCGAGCGCGGCAACATCGAGGCCGAGCACGTCGTCAATGCGGCGGGTCTGTGGGCGCGCGAGGTCGGGCAGCTGGCGGGCGTCGAGCTGCCGCTGGTGCCGATGGAGCACCACTACCTGATCACCGAGGACCTGCCCGAGCTCGGCCGCCAGGCCCGCGAGCTGCCCGTGGTCGTCGACCTCGACGGCGAGATGTACATGCGCCAGGAGCGCCGCGGCGTGCTGCTCGGCGTGTACGAGACGCCGGCGACCCCGTGGGCGGTCCGCGGCACGCCCTGGGAGTACGGCGACAACGAGCTCCTCGCGCCGGCGCTCGAGCGCCTGACCGCAGCGCTCGAGAAGGGCTTCACGCGCTTCCCGACGCTGAACGCGGCGGGCATCCGCCGGATCGTCAACGGCCCGTTCACGTTCACGCCGGACGGCAACCCGCTGGTCGGCCCGGTGCCCGGGGTCGCCAACTACTGGGCCGCGTGCGGCGTGATGGCGGGCTTCTGCCAGGGCGGCGGGGTCGGCCGCGTGCTCGCGCAGTGGCTCACGACCGGCGAGCCGGACGGCGATGCCTTCGCGCTCGACGTGGCGCGCTTCGGCCCGCACGCCACCCGGGCCTACGTGCTCGACAAGGCCGGCGAGTTCTACTCGCGGCGCTTTCGGATCGCGTACCCGAACGAGTACTGGCCTGCCGGCCGGCCGTCGAAGACCTCCGCCCTCTATGGCCGGCTCGTCGCGCGCAACGCCGTGCACGGCGTCAGCTACGGCCTCGAGTACCCGCTCTACTTCGCGCCGGCGGGCGAGCCGGCCGCGGAGGTGCCGAGCCTCAGGCGCTCGAACGCCTTCGCGCCGGTCGGCGCCGAGTGCCGTGCCGCGCGCAGCACCGCCGGCGTCCTCGACGCGAGCTCCTTCAGCAAGTACGAGTTCGCGGGTCCCGGCGCCGAGGCCGCGCTCGACCGGCTGATGGCGGGGCGCCTGCCGGCGCCCGGCCGCGCGCGCCTGACGCCGATGCTCGCGCCGAGCGGCCGGCTGATGGGCGACCTGACGACGATCCGCCTCGCCGACGACCGGTTCCTGGTGATGGGTTCGGGCTACCTGCAGGCCTGGCACCTGCGCTGGTTCCATGCGCACCTGCCGCCGACCGGGGTCACGCTCCGAAACCTCTCCGACGACTGGGGCGGGCTCGCGATCTTCGGCCCGCGGTCCCGCGAGGCGCTGGCGCGCGTGACGGCCGAGGACGTCGGCCCGGACGCGCTGCCGTTCATGGCGGCGCGCCTGATGGACGTCGGCCTGTGCCAGGCGCTGGTTGCGCGCCTCTCGGTCACCGGCGAGCTCGGCTACGAGATCCACGCGCCGCAGGTCTATCTCGGCGGCCTCTACGACCGGCTGATGGCGGCGAGCCGCGAGCTCGGCGTCGTCGACGTCGGCATGTACGCGCTCCTGTCGCTGCGCATCGAAAAGGGCTTCGGCATCTGGACGCGGGAGTTCTCGCGCGACTACACCCCCGAGGAGAGCGGCCTCGCGCGCTTCGTCGCCTACGACAAGCCCGGCTTCGTCGGCCGCGAGGCGGCGCTGCGCGACCGGGACGCCCCGCCCCGCCGGCGGCTGGTGCTGCTCGAGGTCGCCGCGGGCGACGCCGACGCCAGCTTCTACGAGCCGGTCTGGGCGGGCGAGGAGCACGTCGGCTTCGTGACCTCGGCGGCGTACGGCCACACCTGCGGGCGCAGCCTCGCGCTGGGTTACGTCCGCAGCGACGCCGCCGGCGCCGGTACGGCGCTCGCGGTCACCATCGTCGGCGAACGGCGCGACTGCGTCGTGCTCGGCGAGCCGCCGGTCGATCCGGGCGGTGCACGGATGCGGGGCTGACGGGACGCGGGGGGCGAGGCGCATGTCCGAGAACGAGGTCCCGCCCGGGCGCCGGGCCCGGCCGAGCGGCCGCGAGGCGCGCAAGGCGGAACGCGCGCGCAGACCCGTCGCGCCGCCGTACCTGACGCGGCGGATCCCGCCGTACGCGCTCGCCTCGGAGGAGGCCCTCGAGGCGATCGAGCGCCACGCCGACCAGCTGCTCGAGGAGATCGGCCTCGAGATCCGCGGCGACGAGCAGGCGCTTAGGCTGTGGCGCGAGGCCGGGGCCACGGTCCGCGACGGCTGCCGGGTGCACGTCCCGGCCGGGCTCGCGCGCGCGATCGTACGGCGCTCCGCGCCGGCGGAGTTCACGCAGCACGCCCGCAACGCCGCGCGCAGCGTGCGGATCGGCGGCGCGCACACGGTGTTCGCGCCCGCCTACGGCTCGCCGTTCGTCGCCGACCTCGACCGCGGTCGCCGCTACGGCACGCTCGCGGACTTCCAGAACTTCGTCAAGCTCGCCTACCAGTCGCCGTGGCTGCACCACTCCGGCGGCACCGTCTGCGAGCCGGTGGACGTGCCGGTCAACAAGCGCCACCTCGACATGGTCTACGCGCACATGCGCTACTCGGACAAGCCGTTCATGGGCTCGGTGACCACCGCCGCACGGGCGCAGGACTCGATCGAGCTGTGCCGGATCCTGTTCGGCGCCGAGTACGTCGCCGGGCACTGCGTGATCCTCGGCAACGTCAACGTCAACTCGCCGCTCGTGCTCGACGGCGAGGCGAGCCGCGTGATCCGCACCTACGCGGCGGCGAACCAGGCGCCGGTGTGCGTGCCGTTCATACTCGGCGGCGCGATGGGCCCGGTCACGACCGCCGGCGCCCTCGCGCAGTGCTTCGCCGAGGCCACCTTCTGCGTCGCGCTCGCCCAGCTCGAGCGGCCGGGCTCGCCGGCGATCCTCGGCAACTTCCTGTCGTCGATGTCGCTCAGGAGCGGCGCGCCGACCTTCGGCACGCCCGAGCCCGCGCTCGCCTACTTCGCGATCGGCCAGCTCGCGCGCCGGCTCGGCGTGCCGCTGCGCTGCGGCGGCAACCTGTGCGCCTCGAAGTCGCCCGACGCGCAGGCCGCCGCCGAGAGCGCCAACTCGCTGTGGCCGGCATTCCTCGGCGGCGCCAACTTCGTGCTGCACGCCGCCGGCTGGCTCGAGGCGGGCCTGACGATGTCCTACGAGAAGTTCGTCATGGACGTCGACCAGCTCGGCGCCTTCCACACCCTCGCCCGCGGCCTGAGCCTCGACGAGAACGGCTTCGCGCTCGACGCGTTCCGCGAGATCGGCCCGGGTCGCCACTACCTTGGCTCGGCGCACACGCTGGCCAACTACCAGACGGCGTTCTACGACTTCGAGCTCGCCGACAACAACTCCTACGAGCAGTGGCAGGCGGAGGGCGCGCACGATCAGCCCGCGCGCGCCCACCGCCGCTGGCAGGCGCTCCTTGAGGCCTACGAGCCGCCGCCGCTCGAGGCCGCCGTCGACGAGGCGCTCAGGGACCACATCGAGCGGCGCAAGCGCTCGATGCCCGACGAGATCGGCTGACGGCCGTGCGCTAGGCGCGCTTGCCCTGCAGGTCGACCACCCGCGGGGCCGGCGCCCCGCCGCCCGGCAGCATCCCGGCGCGCGGCAGCCGCACCGGGAAGCGCGCCCGGATCGCGGCGTCGACCGCCTCGGAGACGTGGCTCGGGTAGTGCGTGGCGAGGATGTCGCGGACCTTCTTCGCGGCCCGCGCGATCACGTCCATCGAGCCCTGCTCGGCCCACTCGGTGGGGCTCTTGCGGTCGCCGATCGCGGGATAGAGGTAGTCCGTCTGCATCAGCTGCAGCGTCTGGTCGGAGCCGAGGAAGTGCCCGGGACCGTTCAGGCACACGTCCCTGATCGTCTCGAAGGACAGCTTCTCCTCCGACACGTCGATGCCGCGGATCGTGCGCTGCGCCATGCCGATGATGTCGTTGTCGATGATCAGGCTCTCGAGCGAGTAGCCGAGCAGGCTCGCGTGCATGCCGGCCGACTCGTAGATCAGGTTGGCGCCGGCGTTGCCGACGAGGGCGTGGTTGAGCGCCTTCTCGGCGCCCGACTGGCCGTCGGCGATCTTCGAGTCGGTCATGCCGGAGGCCGTGCCACCGGTGAGGTCGTAGAAGTGGGCCATCTGGCCGGCGGCGGCCGACAGCAGCGCCTGCTCGGGGCTGCCGCCAGACATCGCGCCGGTCCTGAGGTCCGACACGAAGCACCAGGTGCCGAAGATCGCCGGATGGCCCGGCTTGATGGCGTTGACGTAGACGAGCCCGGCGAGGCACTCGGCCACCTCCTGCGCGAGCGCGCCGGCGAGCGCCGCCGGCGCGGTCGCTCCGGCCTGGCCGGCCGAGAGCAGCAGCACCGGCATGCCGCCGCGCACCGCGACCTCGAGGCACTTGCAGGCGTCGGTCGCGAACTTCATCGGCGGCACGACGAAGCAGTTGGACTGCGACACGAACGGCCGCTCGCGCCACTTGTGCTCGCCGCCCGCGATCGCGTGCAGCATCTCGAGCGATGCGGTCACGTGCTCGGGCTGCACCCAGCTGCTGCCGACGTGCTTGACGGTGCTCGAGACCGCGGCGTAGCAGGTGTTGAAGTCCATCTCGAAGGGGTCGGGGATGTCGCGCGGCACGACCGCGCGCTGGAAGAAGTGGATGTGCTCCATGACGTCGACGATGCGGCCGATGTCGTAGAGGTCCTGGATCTTCGACTCGCGGTAGCTGCCGTCGGCCGCGACCATGTTGACCGCGGCGCCGGCGGTGCCGAAGTAGGTCTTCTTGCCCCACGGCTCGAGGTCGAAGCGCGGGTTCTGGGCGTGCAGCACGAAGTGGCGCGCCGCCTTGGCGAGCGTGTCCTCGACGAGCGCCTGCGGGAACAGCAGCCGGCCGCGGTCGCTGACCGTGCAGCCGGCCCGGGTCAGGATCTCGACCCCCGACGGCGGGGCGTCGGCGAGCCCGACCTCGGCGAGCAGGCGCAGCGCCGTGCGGTGGATCGCGAGCACGTCCGCATCGCTGAGCGCCCGGTAGCGCCCGCTCTCGAGGCCGGGCCAGACCGGCCGCAGGTTGTCGGGCAGTGGCCCGGCCCGCAGCGCCCGCCGCGCCTCGCGCCCGGAACGCCGGGCCTTGTTCTCGCACTCGCTCACTGCTGCTGCTCCAGTCTTCAGATGGGGTCCGCCGTCCCGGCCGCACGGCAGGCGATCGGCCGCCGGGACTGCGGGCCGCCGACCCGGCGGGGAGCCGGCAGGGGCGGCCGTGAGGGTCGCACGCCGACAGCCCGAACGCCGCGGAGATTTTCTACCAATCG